>CBINNW010000086.1:0-22995 GCA_966252115.1 uncultured Akkermansia sp. | reverse complement strand
GCGTCGAGACCTACGGCATCAACACCGCCACCCTCGGCACCGTCACCGCCACCGATCGCTCCGGCGGCTGCGGCCTGCTCTTCAACGCCACCAACGTCGGCCGCGTCACCTACGTCAACGGCACCCGTTGCAACTACTCGGGCGGCTACGCCGGCTACCGCCTCGCCAACAACAACTACGACTGCTACGCCAGCAACCGCGTGACCTCCATCAGCTGCGGCCGCGGCTTCTTCAGCCTCACCGGCAGCAACAACAGCGCCGTCGCCAACCTCACCGCCACCAACAACCGCGACATCGGCGTCTGGATCCAGGACTGCGTCAACGTGCGCGTGGTCGCCGGCACCGTCTCCGGCTCCGCCTGCAAGGCCGTCTCCGGCTCCGGTTCCTACGCCAACGTGACCTGCCAGTGATCTCGTCCCTCCGGTAGCGGAACGGCGGAGCCGTTTCGTCCGACCTTCCGCTTCCGTATCCACTCCGCCGCGACGCCCCCTCCCCGGACGTCGCGGCGTTTCCCGTTTTTCCATCCCGCTTCCTCGCCCCTCCGCCCAGCACCCCGCCGTTCGCATCCGCCCCCGCCACCCCGAGCTCCGACCGCCGCCCCCTGGCCTCTGGCTTCCGGTCTCTGGCCTCTGGTTTCCGGCCTCTGGTCTCTTTCCTCCGTCCGTCCGTCCGCCCCCGCCCCACGCGATGCCCTGCCCCGCCCTCCGCCCCGCCCCGCTCCTCGCCCTCGCGCTCGCCGGCCTCGCCGGCTACGGCGCCGCCCGCATCGCCGCCCCCGCACCGCGCGCCGCCGCCGCTCCCCCGCCGATCGCGCGCCCCGCCGCGGCCGACGACCACGCAGCCATCGCCCGCCTCGCCGAGCGCCTCGCGGCCGAGTGCGCCGCCGGCGTCTGGCACGCCACCACCGACTGGGAAAACACCTTCCGCGCCCTGCCCGGTCCCGCCTTTTCGCGCCTCGCCTTCGCCGTCCGCCCCCACCTCGCCGCCCCCGCCCAGACCGAGCTGCGCCGCGTGCTCTTCGGCCACTGGGGCCGCGTCGCCCCCTCCGCCGCCATCGCCTTCGCCACCGAGCTCCCCCACGGCCCCTGGCGCGACGCCACCTACGTCGCCCTCCTGCAAAGCTGGATCCGCTCCGACCTCGGCGCCGCCCTCGCCTGGGTGCGCGCCCTGCCCGCCGGCGAACTCCGCCTCGAGTGCCTGCAACTCGCCCTGCCCCACTTCGCCGCGCTCGATCCCGAGGCCGCCCTCGACCTCATCCAGCTCATCCCCTCGCTCTACCGCTGCACCGCCTACACCTCGGTCTTCGAGGCCTGGGCCACCGTCTCCCCCGAAATCGCCGCCGCCCGCGTGGCCGGCCTCCAGCTCGCCTGGCCGGAACAACTCGCCGCCTACGAGGGCGTCGCCCGCGCCTGGGCCCGCTCCGCCCCGCGCGCCGCCCTCGCCTGGGCCGACACCCTCCCGCTCGGCCGCCTGCACGACACCGTCGTCTCCCGCATCCTCGAACTCTGGGCCGCCCACGATCCCCAGGGCGCCGCCGCCTACGCCCTCTCCCTGCCCGCCGGCGCCCACCGCGCCGAGGCCATCGCCCGCGTCGTCGCCGGCTGGCCCCCCGGCGATCCGCGCGGCGCGGTCGAGTTCGCCGCCCGCCTGCCCCGGGGCAACCAGCGCAACATCCTCCTGCGCGACCTCGTCACCACCTGGGCCGACAGCGACCCCGCCGCCGCCCTCGCCTATGCCGCCGCCCTGCCCACCAGCGCGGTCAAGCCCGAGCTGCTCGGCGAGGTCCTCGGCCGCATCGCCGTGGACCAGCCGGAACGCGCCCTCGAAACCGCCAAAAACCTCCCGCCCGGCTTCACCCGCAACCATTCCCTGTCCGTCGTCCTCACCGAGGTCTCGCGCCGCAACCCCGACGCCGCCCTCGCCTTCCTCCGCGACACCCCTCCCGGCGACGCCCGCAATCACATGCTGCGCCACATCGGCGACTACCTCGCGCTGGAAAACGCCGAGGTCGGCGCGCGTTTCATCTCCCAGCTCCCGCCCGGCGAGATGCAAAACCGCGCCATCCCCTACATCATCGACGGCCTCGCCCAAAAAGACCCCGAGGCCGCCAAGGCCTGGGCGCTGACCCTGCCCGAGGGCTACCAGCGCACCCAGGCGCTCCAAAGCTACGTCGTCTCCCTCGCCAAGACCGACCCCGCCGCCGCCGTCGCCTACGCCGCCTCGCTGCCCACCACCGAGGGCGGCGCCGTCGTGCTCGAGTCCGCCCTCGCCGAGTGGGTCGGCATCGCCCCGCAGGCCGCCGCCGCCTGGGTCGCCGCCCTGCCCGAGAGTCCCGCCCGCCAAAACGCCCTGCTCACCGTCACCACCCGCCTCGCCCACCAGGACCCCGCCGCCGCCTTCGACCTCGCCCTCGAACTCACTTCCGACGAGGACCAGCGCCTCGCCGCCAACGACCTCGCTCTCGCCTGGTCGCGCCTCGACCCCAAGACCGCCTTCGCCCGCGCCGCCGACCTGCCGCCCATCGCCCTGCGCGGCGAGTTGTTGTCCAACCTCGTCGCCTACTACGCCCAAATCGCCCCGCCCGAGGCCCTCGCCCTCGCGAATGAAATGGCCCCGGGCGAAATCCCCGTTTCCAGCCTCTCCACCGCCGTCGCCTCCTGGGCCGACTCCGCGCCCGATTCCGCCGCCGCCTGGACCGCGCAGCTCCCCGCCGGCGAACTGCGCGACGCCTCCGTCGCCGCCGTGGCCGCCAACTGGGCCCGCCTCGACCCCGTCGCCGCCGACCGCTGGATGAGCCGGCTCCCGCCCGACGGCGCGCGCGAACAGGCCGCCGTCGCCTACGTGCGCTCGGCCGTGGACCAGCGCCCCGCCGACGCCGCCCGCTGGGCCGCCAGCATCAACCAGCCCGAGCTCCGCCGCGAAGCCATCGAGACCGTCGCCAACAACTGGATACGCACCGACCGCCTCGCCGCCGTCTCCTGGCTCCGCTCCATCGGCGCCCGCGACCTCCTCCCCGTCCCCTTCAACTGAGCGCCCATGTCGCAGCTCCCCCCCAAGTCTCCGCCTCCTCCGCCCATTGGTCATTGGTCATTGGACATTGGTCATTCCGCGCCCTGGGCGCGGGTTCTCACCCTCGCCCTCCTCCTGATCGCCGCCGTGGTCTTCACCTATCAGCCCGCCTGGGACGCCGGCTTCATCTGGGACGACGACGAATACGTCACCCACAACCCCCTCATCACCGCGCCCGACGGCCTGCACCGCATCTGGTTCTCCACCGATTCGCCCTCCCAGTATTTCCCGCTCGTTTACACCAACTTCCGCGCCCAGCACGCGCTCTGGGGCATGAACCCCGTCGGCTACCACTGGGTCAACATCCTGCTCCACGCGCTCAACGCCCTCCTCGTCTGGCGCCTGCTCGCCCGCCTCGCCGTGCCCGGTGCCTGGCTCGGCGCCGCGATCTTCGCGCTGCACCCCCTCCAGGTCGAATCCGTCGCCTGGATCACCGAGCTGAAAAACGTCCAGTCCCTCTTCTTCAGCCTCCTCGTCCTCCTCCTCTGGGAACGCTTCACCGCCCCCCGCCCCCCGGCTCCGGGTCCCTACTCGCTACCCGCTACCCGCTACTCGCTACTTTATTTCGCCGCCCTCGCCTGCCACGCCCTCGCCCTCTTCAGCAAGACCACCGCCTGCACCCTGCCGGCCGGCCTTGTCCTGATTCTCTGGATACAACATCGCCGCATCGACCTCCGCCGCTGGCTCCAGATCGCGTCCTTCGTGCTCATGGGCCTCGTCATGGGCCTCGTCTCCGTCTGGTGGGAGCGCCACCAGCAGGGCACCGTCGGCGACGAGTTTTCCTACGGCGTCGTGGACCGCGTGCTCATCGCCGCCCGCGCGCTCTCGTTTTATTTCGGCAAACTCCTCTGGCCGGAAAACCTCACCTTCAGCTATCCGCTCTGGACCATCGATCCCGGCTCGCCCGCCGCCTGGGCCTGGTTTTTCCCGCTCGTCGCCCTCGCCGCCCTCGTGTTCGCCCTGCGCCGCCGCCTCGGTCGCGGCCCCGAGGCCGCCCTGGTGTTTTTCGTCGCCTCGCTGCTGCCCCTCCTCGGCTTCTTCATGCTCTACACCTTCCGCTACACCTTCGTGGCGGACCACTACGTTTACGTCGCCCTCATCGGTCCCGCCGCCCTGGCCGGCGCCGCCCTCGCCCGCCTCGGCGAACGGCTTCGCGCCCTGCCCGGCGCAGCTCCCGTCATCCTCTCCGCCGTCCTGCTCGCCGCCCTCGCCACCCTGAGCTGGCGCCAGAGCCGCATGTATGAGGACCTCCGCACGCTCTGGACCGTCACCGCCGAGCGCAATCCGGGTTCCTTCATGGCCTACAACAACCTCGGCGCCATCGAGCTCGCCGAGGGCCGCACCGACCTCGCCGTCGCCCGCTTCGAGCGCGCCCTCGTCATCAAACCCGACCACCCCCACGCCCTCGCCAACCTCGCCAACGCCCGCCTCGCTCAGGGCCGCCCCGTCGAGGCCCTCGCCCTCTTTGCCCGCGTCGTCGAGCTCCACCCCTCCGACGCCAAGGGCCACGCCGACCTCGGGCAGGCGCTGGAGCATAACGGCCGCCCCGCCGAGGCCGAGGCCCGCTACGGTCGCGCCATCGAGCTCGACCCGCGCCTGGCCGAGGGACACTTCCTGCTCGGCCGCTGGCTGCTCGCCGCCGGACGTCCGGCCGAGGCCGGCGCTCCCCTCGAACGCGCCCTCGCGCTGCACGCCGACTACACCGAGGCCCACTACCACCTCGGCCTCGTCCGCCTCGCGGAAGATCGCCCCGAGGCCGCCGCGCGCTGCTTCGAGCGCACCCTCGAGCTCGAGCCCGCCCACGCCTTCGCGTTGCACAACCTCGGCCTGCTCCACGCCACCGCCGGCCGTCTGGCCGAGGCCGAGCCCCTGCTGGGCCGCGCCGTCGCCGCCGGCCCGACCTTGCCCGTCCCGCGCCACCACCTCGCGCAGGTCCTCCTCGCCCTCGGCCGCCCCCTGGAAGCCGAGCCGCACCTGCGCGAAGTGCTCCGCCTCGCCCCCGACTTCGCGCCGGCCCGGATCGACCTCGCGCAACTGCAACTCGACCTCGGCCGATTCGACGATGCCGCCGCGACGCTGGAGCAACACCTCGCGCGTCACCCCGACGACCACCAGGCCCGCCACGGCCTCGGCCGCGTGCTCCTCTCCGCCGGCCGCCCCGCCGACGCCGCCCGCGCCTTCCGCGACGTCCTCGCCGCCGCCCCCGACCACGCCGAAGCCCGCGCCGACCTCGCCGCCCTGCCCCCCGGGAGCGCCGCCGTCCCCGCCGCCCCCCCGTCTTCCGACCTCTAACCCCTGTCCTCTGGCCTCCGGCTTCTGGCCTCTCTCCTCCGCCCGCCCCCGCTCCGCCCATGTCCGCCCCCTCCCCCGTTTTCTACGTCGCCCTCGCCGCCGTCTTCGCCGGCGGCTACGCCCTCGGCCACCTCCGTTCGCCCGCGACCACCTCCGCGACCTCCGCCAACGCATCCGCTTCATCATTTGCCTCCGCCACCGCCGCCCTCGCCTCCGCCCCGGCCGGCTCCGCCGCCGCCGCCGCGCCCGACCTGAGCGTCGAGCAGATCATCGCGCAGATCACCGAGGAGTGCGGACGCGGCGTCTGGCGTCGCACCGCGCAGTGGGATGTCATCCTCGCCCGCCTTTCGCCCGCCGACTTCGGCCGGCTCTCCGAGGCCCTGCGCGACCTCATCCTCGCCCCCGCGCAGGACGAGCTCCGCCGCACCCTGCTCGCCCGCTGGGCCGAGGGTGATCCCCGCGCCGCCATCGACTTCGTCGCCGCCCTGCCCGTCTCGACCCTGCGCGACCAGCTCATGCTCGGCGCCCTCCAGGGTTGGCTCCAGGCCGACCTCTTCGGCGCCGTCGCCTGGATTCGCGAGCTGCCCCCCGGCGTCGCCCGCGCCGACGCCCTCCGCCTCGCCCTCCCGCTGCTCTCCGCCCGCGATCCCCGCGCCGCCGCGGGCCTCGTGCCGCTCCTGCCACCCACCCAGCGGCGCGACGCCTACGGCATCCTGTTCGCCATCTGGGCCGAGGCCGACCCCGCCGCCGCGGCCGCCGCCGTATCCAGCCTAAACCTACACCCGCTCGACCGCCGCGCCGCGCTCGCCGCCGTCGCCCGCTCCTGGGCCATGAAGGACGCCTCCGCCGCCGTCGCCTGGGCCCGCACCCTGCCCGCCGGCGCCGAGGCCAACGAGGTGCTCGCCACCGTCGTCCACAACTGGGCCGCCGTCGCGCCCGCCGCCGCCGCCGACTTCGTGCTCGCCCTCCCCTCCGGCCCGCTCCGTTCCCAGGCCCTCGCCTTCACCGCCTCCGCCTGGCCCGCCACCGACGCCGCGGGCGCCCTCGAGTTCATCGCCAAGTTCCCCCCCGGCCGCGACCGCGACACCGCCACCGGCATGGTGCTGGGCAACCTCGCCAACACCGACGCCAAGGACGCCTTCGCCCGCGCCTCCGCCCTGCCCGAGGGCGCCGCGCGCGCCGACGCGTTGAAAAACATCATCCTCTCCTGGAGCTCCCGCGAACCCGACGCCGCCCTCGAGGCCGCCGCCGCCCTGCCCGCCGGCGAGGCCCGGCTCACCACCCTCGGCGCCGCCCTCGCCCTCATCGCCCGCGAGGACCCCGAGGTCGCGCTCGGCTACGTGCTCGACGCCCCCTCCGGCAGCGAGCGCATCGAGCTCCTCCGCTCCATCAGCGTGGACCTCGCCCGCGAGGACCCCGCCATGGCCGCCGTGTTCGCCAAGGCGCTACCCGCCGGAACCGCCCAACGCGACGCCGTCGGCGCCATCGCCACCTCCTACACGCTCTTCGATCCCGCCGCCGCTCAGGAGTGGCTGCTCGGCCTGCCCGAGGGCGAACTCCGCACCCACGCCATCGCCTACATGGGCGAGGCCCGCGCCGCCCTCGACCCCGAGGGCACCGCCACCTGGGCCGCCACCCTGGCCAACCCCTCCGAACGCCGCCGCGCGCTCCAGCACTCCCTCGGCCCCTGGGCGGTCATCGACACCGCCGGCGCCACCGCCTGGGCCCAGGCCCTCCCCGCCGGCCCGGCCCGCGCCGAGGCCTTCGCCGCCATCGTCCAGGCCCAATCCTTCCACGACCCCGCCGCCGCCCTCGAGCTTGCCGCGCAGATACCCGCCGGCGAGCTGCGCGACATCACCCTCAGCACCCTCGCCAACTCCTGGGCGCGCGACGACGCCCCCGCCGTCATCGCCACGGTTCGCACCCTGCCCGAGGGCGAACTCCGCACCGGCCTCGCCAAAAGCATCGTCACCAACCTCGCCGAGCACGCCCCGGCCGACGCGGCCGCCTTCGCCGCCACCCTGCCGCCATCGCAGCTCTCCGCCACCGCGATCAACAGCCTCGCCGACTTCTGGAGCCGCAGCGACCCCGCCTCCGCCACCGCCTGGGCCTTCACCCTGCCCGCCGGCGAAAACCGCGCCGCCGCCCTCGCGCTCGTCACCGAGAGCTGGGGCCGCGTCGATCCCGCCAAGGCGAGCGCCTACCTCACCCGCCTCCCCTCCGGCGCCGACCGCGACCGCGCGCTCGGCAGCATCGTCGGCTCCTACGCCTTCAGCCACCCGCGCAAGGCCGCCGAGTGGGTCACCCGGATCGAGGACCCCGTCGTCCGCGCCAACGCCGCCGACGCCGTCCAGCGTTTCTGGAGCAAACTCGACCCCGAGGCCGCCGCCACCTGGCGCGCCAAACTCCGCGGCCGCGGCTGATCCCGCCTCCCTTCCCCATCCCTTTGACCCGGACGCTCGTCTCCGGGTCAGGCCGTGCCAACGGACCGTCCCGGTCCCGACGCACGTCCCGCAGCGACGAGCTCAACTCCAACCCTAAAACACACACACATGCTAACATCCCTGAAAAAATGCCGCCTGGGCGCCGCCCTCTGCGCCCTGTTCGCCCTCGCGGGTGCGGCCCACGCCGCCACCGGCGAAGTCTCCCTCTCCGGCTCCACCTGGACCGGCAAGGTGGACGGCGTCACCAAATACACCGGCTCCAACATGGCCGCCGCCGGCAATGCCTGCGTCTCCGCCATGAGCAGCGGCACCCTCCGCCTCTACAACGGCGGCAACACCGGCGGCACCATCAACCTCAAGTCCAACGTCAAGGCCGACGGCTGGGGCAACACCTTCACGGGCGTCAGCGGCTCCGCCAACGGCATCCTCCGTGCCCGCAACTCCTCCAACACCGGCGCCAAGAACGTCACCTGCGCCGGCGGCCAGTGGTTCGGCATGTATTTCCAAACCTCCTCCGGCCAGAGCTTCAGCGGCGTGCATGGCGGAGCCGGCATCCTCATGCGCATCGACAACTGCGCGGGCGGCGGCGGCTCCAACTTCGCCGCCGGCAGCCCCAACTGCACCGCCTCCGGCGGCCACGGCGTCGAGACCTACGGCATCACCGGCTCGAGCTTCAGCATCATCACCGCGACCGACCGCAGCGGTGGCTGCGGCATCATGTTCAACCCGTCCCAGACCGCCTCCGGCACCTACGTCAACGGCACCCGTTGCAACTATGGCGGCGGCTACGCGGCCTTCCGCGCCGGCACCAGCAGCGGCATCACCATCGGCACCGTCCGCGCCACCTCCTGCGGTCGCGGCATCTTCACCTTGGTGAACCCGTCCAACATCACCGTGACCAACCTCTACGCCGACGGCTGCCGCGACATCGGCGCCTGGCTCGAGTCGTCCCACAACGTCCGCATCAACGGCGGCTACGTGAAGAACGGCCCCTGCTACGCCATCACCAACGGCAGCACCGGCTGCGTGGTGAACGTCAGCTGCCAGTAAGCTCCCCCCGCGCCCGGCCCCCTCGGCCGGGCGCGTTCTCCCCCCCCACACTGGGAGCGCCGACGTCCCGCCGGCCTTTCCGCCCCGAGCTCCCCGACCACCGTCCCCTCCCCCCCTCCGTCGTTCTGTCCTCTGGCCTCTGGTCTCTGACTTCTGCCCCCCACCCGGCCCCATGCCCGCCCGCCCCGTCGTCCGCCTCATCTCCCTCGCGCTCGCCGCGCTCACCGGCATCTGGCTCTCCCGCGCGCTCCCGCCCGCGCCGCCTCCCGGTCCGCCGGCCCCGGCCCCGCTCGCCCGGCCCGCCGCGTCCGACGACGAGGCCGCGCTCTCGGCCCTCGCCGCCCGCCTCGCCACCGAGTGCGCCGCCGGCATCTGGCACAGCAGCGCCGACTGGGAAAACACCCTCCTCGCCCTGCCCGCGTCCGGCTTCCCCCGTCTCGCCCACGCCGTCCGCGCCCACCTCGCCTCGCCGCCCCAGACGGAGCTTCGCCGCGTCCTCTTCGGCCACTGGGGCCGCGTCGCCCCCGCCTCCGCCCTCGCCGTCGCCGCGGAGCTCCCGCCTGGCCCCTGGAAAAACGCCACCTACGTCGCCCTGCTCCAGACCTGGATTCGCGCCGACCTCCCCTCCGCCCTCGCCTGGCTGCGCGCCCAGCCCGCCGGCGAGGTGCGGCTGGAGTGTATCCAACTTTCCCTTACCCACTTCGCCGCCCTCGACCCCGAGTCCGCGCTCGACCTCGTCGAGCTCGTGCCCTCCGCCTACCGCGGCACCTCCTACCGCGCCGTTTTCGAGGCCTGGGCCGCCCGCGCGCCCGAACTCGCCGCCCGCCGGGCGGCCGCGCTCGAGCTCCCCTGGCCACACCGCCTCGCGGCCTTCGAAGGCGTCGCCCTCGCCTGGACCCGCTCCGCCCCGCTCGCCGCCCTCGCCTGGGCCGACGAGCTCCCGCTCGGACGCCTCCGCGACAGCGTCCGCTCCCGCATCCTCGAACTCTGGACCGAGCTCGATCCCGCCGCCGCCTCCGCCTACGCCCTCGCCCTCCCGCCCGGCTCCGCCCGCGTCGAAGCCATCGAGCAAGTCGTCGCCGGCTGGCCCGCGGACGATCCCAAGGGCGCGGTGGACTTCGCCGCCAAACTCCCCGCCGGCAACCAGCGCAACATCCTCCTGCGCGACCTCGTCGCCACCTGGGCCGACACCGACCCGCAAGCCGCCCTCGGCTACGCCGCCGCCCTGCCCAACGCCGCCGTGAAACCCGAACTCCTCGGCGAGGTGCTCGGCCGCATCGCCATCGACCAACCCGCCGCCGCCCTGGATGCCGCCAAAGCCATACCGCCCGGCCTCAACCGCGACCACGCCCTCTCCGTCGTCCTCACCGAGATCGCCCACCACGATCCCGAGACCGCCCTCGCCTTCCTCCGCGACACCCCGCCCGGCGACTCCCGCAACCACCTCCTCAACCACCTCGGCGACCACCTCTCCTGGGACCACCCCGCCCTCGCCGCCCGCTTCGTTTCCCAGCTCCCGCCGGGCGAACTCCAAAACCGCGCCATCCCCTACATCGTCGAGGGCCTGGCCCTGCAGAACCCCGAGGCGGCCAAGGCTTGGGCGCTCACCCTGCCCGACGGCTACCAACGCACCCAGGCCCTCCAGAGCTACGTCGCCGCCCTCGCCAAGACCGACCCCGCCGCCGCCACCGCCTGGGCCGCCTCGCTCCCCGCCGCCGAGGGCGGAGCCCGCGTGCTCGACACCGCCCTCGCCGAGTGGGTCGCCGCCGCCCCCGCCGCCGCCTCCGCCTGGGCCGCCGCCCTGCCCGAAGGCCCGGCCCGCGAAAACGCCCTGCTCTCCGTCACCACCCGCCTCGCCCACCAGGACCCCGCCGCCGCCTTCGACCTCGCCCTCGAAATCACCGACGAAAACAAGCAGCGCCTCGTCGCCAACGACCTCGCCCTCGCCTGGTCCCGCCTCGATCCCGCCAAGGCCTTCGCCCAGGCCGCCGACCTCCCGCCCATCCCCCTGCGCGCCGCGCTCCTCGCCGATCTGGTGGATTACTACGCCCAGCTCGCCCCGCCCGAGGCCATCGCCCTCGCCGGCACCCTCCCTCCCGGCGAGGTCCCCGTCTCCACCTACGCCAACGCCCTCCTCGTCTGGTCCGACAGCGCCCCCGAGTCCGCCGGCGAATGGAGCGCCACCCTGCCCCCGGGCCCCCTCCGCGAGGCCGCCGTGCAGGCCGTGGCCACCAACTGGGCCCGCCACGACCCGGTCGCCGCCGACCGCTGGCTCGCGCAACTCCCGCCCGACACCGCCCGCGAGCAAGCCGCCGCCGCCTTCGTCCAGTCCGCCGTCAACCAGCGCCCGGCCGACGCCGCCCGCTGGGCCGCCAGCATCCACCAGCCAGAGCTCCGCCGCGAAGCCATCGAAACCGTCGCCAATAACTGGATACGCACCGACCGCCTCGCCGCCGTCTCCTGGCTCCGCTCCATCGGCGCCCGCGACCTCATTCCAGTGCCGTTCAACTAACCCCGGTCGCGATTCATGAAACGATCAAACGCACGTTCGTCCGGTCCGGGGAGCGCACCCGTCCCGGGTGCCGCGACGGGCGTCCCGCCCGTCGCTCGGAAGGCGACGGCGAGACGCCGTCGCCAACACGCGGGACGCGTGTGCTCCCCGGACCGTCGATCCCTCGGTCTCTCCGCTTGCCTCGCCCCCCGGGCGCTCAACTAGGCCGCCCCCGCCCCGACCCACCTTCGCCCCACCCCGTTTTCGCCGTGCGTCCCCCCCTCACCTTTTCCCTCTCCCTCGCCGCCGCCCTCGCCGCCGGCTTCACCCTCGATCGCCTCGTCCTCGGCCCGTCCGCACCCTCCGCCCACGCCACCTCCGCCTCCCACGCAGCCCCGTCTCCGTCCCCCGCCCCCGTCGCACCCGCCGGCTCGGCCGCCGCCGCCGTGCCACAATCGACCGTGGACCAGCTCATCGAGCGCCTGGCCGACGAGTGCCGCCGCGGCGTCTGGCTCCGCAGCGCCGAGTGGGATGTTCTCCTCGCCCGGCTCGGCCCCGCCGATTTCGCCCGCCTCGTCGCCGCCCTGCGCGCCGAAATCCTCGCCCCCACGCAGGAGGAGCTGCGCCGCACCCTGCTCGCCCGCTGGGCCGAGGGCGATCCCCGCGCCGCGCTCGACTTTGTCCAAAACCTGCCCGCCTCCGCGCTGCGCCACCAACTCGTGCTCGACGCCCTCCAGGGCTGGCTCCTGGCCGATCCCTTCGGCGCCGTCGCCTGGCTGCGCGAGCTCCCGCCCGGCGCCACCCGGGCCGACGCCATCCGCCTCGCCCTCCCGCTCCTCGCCTCGCGCGACCCCGCCGCCGCCCTCGGGCTGGTCCCGCTCCTCCCGCCCACCCGCCGGGGCGACGCCTACGGCGATCTCTTCGCCGCCTGGGGCGCGGCCGATCCCGCCGCCGCGCTCACCGCGCTCACCACGCTCCGGCTCCGCCCCGACGACCGCCGCCTCGCCCTCGCCGCGCTCGCCCGCGCCTGGGCCATGAAAGACTCCGCCGCCGCCATCGCCTGGGCCGAGACGCTCCCCGCCGGGGCCGAACGCACCGAGATCCTCGCCACCGTCGTGCAAAACTGGGCCGCCCTCGCCCCCGCCGACGCCGCCCGCTACGTCCTCGAACTCGCCCCCGGCCCGCTCCAGTCCCAGGCCCTCGTCCTCGCCGCCTCCGCCTGGCCGGCCACCGATCCCGACGGAGCCCTCGAATTTGTCGGCAAATTCCCGCCCGGCCGTGATCGCGACGCCGCCACCGGCCTCGTCCTCGGCAACCTCGCCAACACCGACCCGGCCGACGCCTTCGCCCGCGCCTCGCTCCTGCCCGAGGGCGCCGCCCGCGCCAACGCCCTCAAAAACGTCACCCTCCTCTGGAGCAAGGACGAGCCCGACGCCGCGCTCGCCGCCGCCGCCGCCCTGCCCGCCGGCGAGGCGCGCCTCGCCACGCTCGGCACCGCCCTCGCCCTCATCGCCCGCGAGGATCCCGAGATCGCGCTCGACTACGTGCTCGAGGCTCCCGCCGGCAGCGAACGCACCGAGCTGCTGCGCGCGGTCAGCATCGACCTCGCCGAGAGCGATCCCGCCATGGCCGCCGTATTCGCCCGCGCACTACCCGCCGGCACCGCCCGGCGCGACGCGGTGGGCGCCATCGCCACCGCCTACACCCATTTCGATCCGGTCCTCGCCGGGGAATGGCTGCTCACCCTGCCCGAGGGCGAACTGCGCAACCACGCCATCGGCTACCTCGGCGAGGCCCGCGCCGCCATCGACCCCGAGGGCACCGCCGTCTGGGCCGCCACCCTCGCCAATCCCGCCGAACGCCGCCGCGCCCTCCAACACTCCGTCGGCGCCTGGGCCGCCACCGACAGCCCGGGAGCGCTCGCCTGGGTGCAACAACTCCCCGCCGGTCCCGCCCGCCAGGAAGCCCTCACCGCCATCGTCGAGGCCCGATCCTTCACCGATCCCGCCGCCGCCCTCGCCCTCGCGCCCCGGATCGGCGACGAGAGCCTGCGCAACATGGCGCTCGCCAGCCTCGCCAACGCCTGGGCGCGCGACGACGCCCCCGCCGCCCTCGCCCAGGTCGCCGCCCTGCCCGAAGGCCCCCTGCGAACCCGACTGGCCAACGCCGTCGTCACCAGCCTCGCCCAATACGCGCCCAACGACGCCGCCGCCTTCGCCGCCAGCCTGCCGCCCGACCGCCTCGACGAGGCCGCCATCAACAGCCTCGCCGACAACTGGGGCCGCAGCGATCCCGCCGCCGCCACCGCCTGGGCGCTGCGCCTGCCGGCCTCGCCCGCCCGCGACGCCGCCATCACCCTCACGGTCGAGAGCTGGGGCCGCGTCGATCCCGCCAAGGCCGCCCCCGCCATCGCCGCCCTGCCCCGGGGCGCCGTGCGCGACCGTGCGCTCGCCACCCTCGTCGCCGCCCAGGCCTTCAGCCATCCCAAGCTCGCCGCCGAGTGGGTCGCCTCCATCGAGGATCCGGTCGCTCGCGCCGGCGCCGCCGACGCCGTCGAAAGCAACTGGAGCCAGCACGATCCCGCCGCCGCCGCCGTCTGGCGCGCCAAACTCCGTGGCAAAGGATGAGGGATGAAGGCGGAGAGCCGGGCCCCCCGCCCCCGCGTCCGCCATCGCCCGCATTCGCGACGCCCTCCCCAAACACCGCCCGCCCGCGTATCCGTTTCTCACTTACGGCAGAGTTACCATAACCATGAAAATGTCTCAACAAGCCCGCCCGCCCCGCGCAGCTTCCCGCGCGGATCGGCCTCCGACCCCGGGGCCGGTTCCACCCGCGCCGGCCCGTTCCGGCGCCACACCGCCCCCAGCCCCAACCCCACGCTTTCGCCGCCCCCGTCGGCACCCCTTTGGCGCAGGTCCATCGCCCCCCTGCCCAAACTCCAACCACGATCCGCCCATGCGGACTGCCATCGGAGCCAACCCCAACCGGGCGCCCCCAAAAACAAACGAACAGCATGAAGTCCCCGCACAAACCGCGCCTCCTGTCGGCGCTCATCGCCCTGCTCGCCCTCGCGGGCCCGGCCCGGGCCGCCACCGGCGAAGTCTCCCTCTCCGGCTCCACCTGGACCGGCAAGGTGGACGGCGTCACCAAATACACCGGCAACAACCTGACCGCCGCCGGCAACGCCTGCGTCGGCGCCATGTCCTCCGGCACGCTCCGCATCTACAACGGCGGCACCGCCACCGGCACCATCAACCTCAAGTCCAACGTCAAGGTGGACGGCTGGGGCAACACGATCACCGGCAACTTCGGTGGCGGCGTCATCCGCGCCCGCAACTCCTCCGGCACCGGCGCCAAAAACGTGAACATCGCCGGCTCGCCCTGGTTCGGCATGTATTTCCAAACCTGCTCCGGGCAGACCTTCAGCGGCGTCAACGGCACCGGCGGCATCCTCATGCGCATCGACAACTGCGCCGGCGGCGGCGGCTCCAACTTCAGCGGCGGCAAGCCCAACTGCTCCGCTTCCGGCAGCCATGGAGTGGAGACCTACGGCATCAACGGCGTCTCGCTCATCGACGTCACCGCGACCGACCGCGGCCACTGCGGCGTGCTGCTGAACGCCAGCACCAACTCGACCATCCGCACCGTCAACGGCACCCGTTGCGGCACCGGCACCGGCTACGCCTCCTTCCGCACCGCCAACAACAACCTCGGGCCGACCACCGTCACCACGGTCAAGGCCTACGACAAATGCGGTCGCGTTTTCTACAGCACCACCAACAGCCAGAACACCACCATCTCGACCATCACGGCCTCGGGTAATCAGAACGGCATCTGGTTCGGCTCCGTGTCGAAAAACGTGAAGGTGAACGGCGGCTCGGTCGCCGGCAACGGCACCGGCACCGCCTGCTGGTATGACTCCAACCCCGCCAGCTACGGCAACGTCTGCAACGTGAGCTGCCTCTAACCCAAGGTAGCGGGAGCTTCCAGCTCCCGTCTGAAGTTTGGCGCGGAAGCTTCCAGCTCCCGTTCCCCAACACCCCACGGTGACGGGAGCTCCCGGCTCCCGTCACTCCGCCTCCGCCTTCCGACCTCTGGTCCTCCGCCCCCGCCCCATGTATAAAAACCGCAAGATCGTCGTCATCATGCCGGCCTACAACGCCGCGCTCACCCTGCGCCGCACCTACGACGAGGTCATGGCGACGGGCATCGTGGACCGGGTCGTCGTGGTGGACGACGCCAGCCGCGACGAAACGGTCTCCCTCGCCCGCACCCTGCCGCACACCGAGGTCATCGTTCACCCGCGCAACCGCGGCTACGGCGGCAACCAGAAGACCTGCTACGCCGCCGCCCTCGCCGCCGGCGCGGACGTGGTGATCATGGTGCATCCGGATTATCAATACACCCCCGCGCTCATCCCCGCCATGGCCTCGCTGGTGGCGGACAACGTTTACGCCTGCGTGATCGGCAGCCGCATCCTCGGCGGCCAGGCCCTGCGCGGCGGCATGCCGCTCTGGAAATACGTCGCCAACCGGGGCCTCACCTTCGTGCAAAACCTGCTCATCGGCGCGAAGCTCTCCGAATACCACACCGGCTACCGCGCCTTCTCGCGCGAGCTGCTCGAGCGCATCGCCTGGCGGGAAAACTCCGACGACTTCGTCTTCGACAACCAGATGCTCACCCAGGTGCTCTGGCACGGCTACGTCGTGGCCGAGATCAGTTGCCCGACGAAGTATTTCCCGGAGGCCTCCTCGATCAATTTCGGCCGCAGCGTGCGCTACGGTCTCGGCTGCCTCGCCACCGCCGCCGCCTTCCGCCTCGCCAAGCTGCGCCTGCGCGGCTCGCCCCGTTTCCCGCTCTTGAGCGCGCCTCCCCGCACGATTTCGCCATAGCCCGCCCATCCGCCGGCGTCGCCCGTCATCGACCTAAAGCCGCCCGCACACCCACCCGACCTCGGCGTCGCCGCGCGCGAGGATATCCTCGTCGGCGCATGCTTCACCGCCCATCCGTAACGGGGCCAAGCCCTCCCATGCGCCGTTCCCGTTCGCTCTTCTCCTTCCTCCGCCTTTTCGCCTGCTCCGCGCTCGCCCTGATCCTCGCCCCGACCGCCCGCGCCCACGATCCCTTCGTGGCCGAGGTGCAGATCGCCCGCGCCGCGGGCGCCGGCTCCGCCGCATCCGAAGGCACCGCGCCCGTCCTCTCCGCCGGGGTCGCCTCCGACGCGGCCGAAGTTCGCACCGCCACCGACGAACTCGTCCTCCGCGTGGCCTTGGTGCGCTCCGTCGCCGCCCGCCTCGCCGGCATCGGTCGCAATCCCCGCGCCTATTTCCCTCCCGCCGATTTCGCCGGACGCCGCGCGGAGTTCGAACGCATCGCCCCCGGCCTCTGCACGTTGAGCCCCGTTCCGCCCGCCCCCGCCGAAGCCGCCGCGCCCCTCGCGCCGACGCGCACCCACGTGGCCCTCTCGGAGGACCAGGAGGAGATCATCTTCACCTACACCTATCCGCCACCGGCCGCCACGCCCGCCCACCTTCGGCTCACCTGCGCCTGGTTGTCTCGTCTGCCCGAGGGCTACCACGCCCTGGTGCAAAACCTCGCCACCGCCGACCCCATCACGCCGCGCGCCCAGCTTCTCGATCGCGACCAGCCCACCGCCGAACTGCGCATCGACGCGGCCGCGCCGGCCGCCACCCCCTGAGGCGCGTTCATCCCCTCGCCCCACCTAACACGCCTTGCCCCCCGCTCCACACGTCACAAGTCACACGTCACACCTTCCTTCACTCGCCACCCGCACCGCCCCGCTTCACTCGCCACATGTCGCTCGTCACTCGTCGCTTCTTCCCCATCCCCCTCGCGCTCGTCGCCGCCTCCGCCGCCCTCCGCGCCGATCCCGGCCACATCACCACGCTCGAGACCCTGACCGTTTACGGCCGCGCCGGAGATCTGCTCGGCGAGGCGGCCACCTCCTCGGAGGGCCAGGTCGGCGCGGCCGAACTCGACGCCCGCGCCATCCTGCGCCGCGGCGAGCTGCTCGAGGTCGTGCCCGGACTCGTCGTCACCCAGCACTCCGGCAGCGGCAAGGCCAACCAGTATTTCATGCGCGGCTTCAACCTCGACCACGGCACCGACTTCGCCGTCACCGTGGACGGCATGCCGGTCAACGCCCGCTCCCACGCCCACGGCCAGGGCTACGCCGACGCCAATTTCATCATCCCCGAACTCGTCGCCCGCATCGACTACCAGAAGGGCGCCTTCTCCGCGCAAAACGGCGACTTCTCCGCCGCCGGCGCCGCCCAGTTTCACCTCATGAACAACGTGCCGCGCGGTTTCCTCAAAACCGAGTTCGGCGAACACAATCACGTCCGCGCCGTCGTCGCCGAGACCTTCCGCCCCTCGCCCGATCCCACCGTCGCCACCACCGTCGCCGCCGAGGCCTCCTACCAGGACGGACCCTGGGAAAAATCCGAGGCCGCCCGCCGCCTCAACGCCTTCGCCCGCCACTCCTGGAGCACCCAGACCGGCGACTACTCCGTCACCGTGCTCGGCTACGACGGCCGCTGGCACTCCACCGACCAGATCCCCGAACGCGCCGTGGCTTCCGGCGCCCTCGACCGCTACGGCAACATCGACCCGTCCGACGGCGGCGACAGCTCCCGCGCCAGCCTCTCCTTCGACGGCCTCGTCTATCACGACAACGGCTCCACCTCGCTCAACGCCTACCTGATCCGCAGCGAGCTCGACCTGTATTCAAACTTCACCTACTTCCTCGACGATCCCGCCGCCGGCGACCAGTTCAACCAACGCGAGGAGCGCTACGTCGCCGGCGCCTCGATCCGCCGCGACCTCGATCTCGAGCTGGCCGGGCGCGAGACCCGCCTCGGCTTCGGCGCCCAGCTCCGCTCCGATTTCATCGACCTCGGCCTGCACCGGACCGACGACCGCGAACGCCTCGCCACCGTGCGCACCGACGACGTGGTCGAGAGCAGCCTCGGCCTCTTCACCGAAGGCTCCATCCAGCTCGCCCCCTGGCTGCGCGCCACCGCCGGCGCCCGCGGCGATTTCTACGCCTTCGACGTGGACGGCGGCGATCCGGCCAACTCCGGCGACGAGACCGCCGCCATCTTCAGCCCCAAGCTCGGCCTCGTCGCCGGCCCCTGGGCCAAGACGGAACTCTACGCCAACGCCGGCCTCGGGTTTCACAGCAACGACGCCCGCGGCGTCACCGATCCCGTCGATCCCGCCACGCCCCTTGTGCGCGCCAAAAACGCCGAGCTCGGCGTCCGCAGCGCCCGCCTGCCCGGCCTGGTGAGCACCGTCTCGGTCTGGTGGTTGGAGTTCGATTCCGAGCTCGTTTACATCGGCGACGCCGGCGTCACCGAGGCCGGCTCGCCCAGCCGTCGTTACGGCGTGGAGTTTGCCAACTTCTACCGCGCCACGCCCTGGCTCGCCTTCGACGCCGACCTGGCCTTCTCGCACGCCCGCTACACCGACGTCCCCTCCGGCGAGGACCGCATCGCTAACTCCATCGACACCGTCTTCTCCGCCGGCGCCTCCATCAACCTCGAGTCCGGCTGGTTCGGCGCCCTGCGCGCGCGCTACTTCGGCCCGCAGCCGCTGACCGAGGACGGCGGCGTGAGCGCGCCCTCCTCCCTCACCTTCAACGCCCGCCTCGGCCACCGCGTGGGCGACTGGGAGTTCGCGCTCGACGTGTTCAACCTGCTCGATCGCGACAACAACGACATCGCCTACTACTACGAGTCGCGCCTGCCCGGCGAGGCCGGCCCGGTGGCGGACATCCACTTCCACCCCGCCGAGCCCCGCACCGTCCGCGTCAGCGCCACGCGCCGATTCTGAGGGTTCGAAGTCCTCGGCCATCGGCCGCGGGGGAGGACCGGCGCCCGCCACGCAAACCGGCGCGCCCTACCTATCCGGCGCCCTACCTATCCGAAAACCCCGCCGCCCCCGCCCGCCCCCGCCGCCGCCATTGTCCATTGGTCCTTGGACATTGGTCATTGGACATTGCTCGTCCCTTATCACTCATTCGACAGCGGACCTTCCTCCCGCCTTCGTCCCCGCCCCCTCTCCTCCGCCTCCGATGCCCGCCGCCTCCGCTCCCGCGCACGCCCTCTCCGCCCACCTCCCCGCCGACTTCGATCCGCGCCGCCCGGTCGCGCTCATCGCCGGCCAGGGACGCTACCCGGCGCTGGTCGCCGAGAGCATCCGCGCCGCCGGCGTGCCCCTGCGCCTCATCGCCATGGACGAGGAAACGTCCCCCGAACTCCAGGCCACCTTTCCCGACTCCGAACGCGCCCTCATCAAGGTCGGCCAGGTCGGCGCGATGCTGAAGGCCCTTAAAAAATTCGACGCCGGCTACGCCTACATGGCCGGCCAGGTTTCGCCGCGGAAACTCTTCTCCGGGCTGCACCCCGACCTGAAGGCCATCGCCATCCTCGCCACCCTCAAACGACGCAACGCCGAGACGATTTTCGGCGCCATCGCCCGCGAGATCGAGGCCGTCGGCGTGCGCCTGCTCGACGCCCGCGCATTCATCGACGCCCACCTCGCCACCGCCGGTCCCATGACCCGCAAAAAACTGCCCATCGACCGCGACTACGTGGAGCACGGCCTGCACATCGCCCGCGAATGCGCGCGGCTCGACATCGGCCAGGGCTGCGTGGTGCGCAAGGGCACCGTGCTCGCCGTCGAGGCCTACGAGGGCACCGACGAGATGATCCGCCGCGCCGGCACGCTGAAGAGCGACGAGGCGCTCTACGTCAAAACGGTCAAGGCCCGCCAGGACTACCGCTTCGACGTGCCCTGCTTCGGCCTGCGCACCCTCGAATCGCTCGACGCCGCCAAGATCCGCGCCGCCGTGCTCGAGGCGGGCCGCGTCATCCTCATCGACAAGCCCGCCGTGCTCGCCCGCGCCGACCAGCTCGGCATCGCCCTCCACGGCGCCGAGTAGGCCTCCGCCCGATCCCGGGCCGGGTCGCCCGGCTGCGGCCCCGGAAACGATGTCATCCCAAGTCGCGTTCCGTCGTGATGTAACCGGTGATCGCAATCTGGAGGCCTGACCGCCGGTCAGGCTGCCCGACCGCCCAACCAGCGGTCGCGCCTACATCGGAGCGGTGTTTTTATGCCTTTGAATGCGAATTGGCATCAGCCCACCAAGCCCGCGTTCCCCTCACCCCCGCGCCGCCGCCAGCAGCCGCTCGGTGGCCCAGACGGCGGCGGCGCCCCGACTCTCGAAACCGCCTTTTTCGAAGATGCGTTGCAGGTGCTTTTTCACCGTGCCCTCGGTCATGCCGAGGATGACGCCGACGGCCGCGTTGCTCTTCCCCTGCGCCACCCAGAGCAACACCTCCGACTCGCGCGGCGTGAGGCCGAGCGCGAGCAGCGGCTCCGCCGAGCCGAAGCTCAGCTCCACCCCGCTTTGCAGCTCGCGGTGGCGCTCCAGCCGCGTGGTCACGGCCGCGAGCAGATCCTCGCGGTTGACCGGCTTTATCAGGTAGTCGTCCGCGCCCAGCGTCATGCCCTCGCGGAGCTCGTGGATCGCGCCCCTCGCGGTGAGAAAAACAAACGGTATGGCGCGCGTCGCCGGCTCGGCGCGCAGGGCGCGCAACACCTGATGACCATCGACGCGGGGCATCATCACGTCGCAGAGGATGAGAGCCGGGGAGCACTCTCGCGCTCGGCGCAAACCCTCCTCGCCGTCGCCCGCCTCGACGACTTCGTAGCCCTCGAAACGCAGGATCGTCGCCAGGTTGGCGCGCACGCGTGGTTCGTCTTCGATAACAAGGATTCGGATCATGGGAGAGGGCGGAGCGCTTCGGCGCCGGTTACGATGCGGAGGGCACGCCCGGTTGCGTGCTCGCAGAGGCGGGCGCCGATGCGGTCGGGGGCGTGGACGGCGTGGGCGGAAGCGCGGCATACACCGGCAGCGTGACGGTGAAGACGGTCCCGCTCGTCCCGGTCGCGCTCGTGCCGGTGGTGGTCGCCTCGGGCGAACGGCCCACCTCGATGTGGCCGCCGTGCAGGTCCACGCAGGTTTTCACGATGGAGAGCCCGAGGCCGGTGCCGGGGATGCCGTGGGTGTTGCGCCCCCGCCGAAAGCTCTGGAAGAGATCCTTTTGATCTTCCTCCGGGATGCCGATGCCCCGGTCGGCCACGGCGAAAAGCAGGTCGTCGCCGACGCGGCGCGCGCGCAGATCCACCGGCGAGCCCGGCGGCGAGTATTTCACCGCGTTGCCCAACAGGTTGACGAGGATGAGGCGCAGGAGCGTGACATCGATCCAGCCCGGCTCGTCCACCCCGCGACAATCCAGGCGGATCGGGCAGCGCCGCGAGGTCGCGCTGTGCATCTCGTCCACCACCTCGCGCAGCAGGTCCTCGGGCGCGTGGCGTTCCGGATGAAACTCCAGCCGGCCCGCGCCCGCCTTGCTGAAGGTCAGCACGCTCTGGATGAGCGCCGACATGCCGCCGACGGAGTCCGCGATGGCGGCCAGATGCTCCGCCCGCTGGTGCTCGTCCAGCCGGCCCGCGTAGGTGCGCAGGATGTCGGCCGAGGAGAGGATGACGCTCAGTGGGGTGCGAAACTCGTGCGAGATCGTGGCGACCATGCGGCTCTTCAGCTCGCCGGTCTCCCGCTCTCGGGTCAGTGCGCGCTCCGCCTCCTCCTGCGCGAGGCGCAGACGGACGTTTTCCCCGCGCAGCTCCTCCGTGAGCGCGGCCACCCGCGCGTCGAGGCCCCGGTTGAGCGCCTCCACCTCCTCGCGCCGCCGCGCCTGAGCGCGCGCCAGCGCGAAGGTGATCGCCGCCAGCAACACGCCCACCGCCGCGACCAGCGCCGGCACCAAGCGCGACTCCGTCTGGAAAAACTCCGGCCCGGGCGTGAAACGCGCCTTCCAGACGTGGCCGCGCAACGACAGCGGCGCGGTGCGCACGAAATCGCGTTTCTCGTCCGGCACGTCCTCGGGCAGGCGCTCGACGTTCAGCGCGCGACGATCGAGCCGGGCCATGCCCTCGGCCCAGACCGTTTCGGGATCGAAAATGCAAAAAGCCAGTCCGCGCGCCTCGGCCCGGCGCTCCGCCTCGGTGGGCGGCAATCGCCCGGGCGTGTAAACGACCCGCAGCACGAGCACGAGCGGCCGGGGATCGTCGCGGAGCAGCGGCAGGGCGCGGCTGAGCGTGCCTTCGCCCAGACGCAGCATGTCCTCCCACGCCTCGCGCACTTCGGGCAGGGCCAGCAGATCGGCGCCGGGGGGATGGAGCGGCTCGCCGGAGCGCAGGGTTTGGCGGGCCAGCGGCAGGGCCTCGCCCGTCCGCAACGCGTAGCCGTAGCCGAGCGTGGCGGGCGAGCGCAGGCGCCACTCGCCCAACGGCTCGAAGCCGACCCAGTCCCCGCCGCCCTTCGCGACGTGTTTCATCACCTGGTTGGCGATGTCCTGACAGACCTGAGTCGAGGCGAGCAGACGGGGGGCCTGCTCGCCGATCTCCTGCCGGAAGCGCGCGAGGTCCCGCGCGTGCCGGGTGCGTTGCAGCTGCCAGGCCACGAGCGCGGGGATCAACACGAGGACCGCGACCAGCCAGGGGTAAAACCGCTGCATGCGGGAAGATGCCGGCATGCCCGCGAATGCGCCCAAACGCCGC
>CBINNW010000085.1:0-23075 GCA_966252115.1 uncultured Akkermansia sp. | reverse complement strand
ACGCCGCCGACTTCGGCTCCTCCGCCGACAAGGTCTTCGCCGCCCAGGACCGCCACCCCTTCGTCGCCGGCGAGTTCGTCTGGAGCGGCTGGGACTACCTCGGCGAACCCACTCCCTACTACTCCGCGCGCAGCTCCTACTTCGGCATCATCGACCTCGCCGGGTTCCCCAAGGACCGCTTCTTCCTCTACCAGTCGCGCTGGCGCCCCGATCTGCCCATGGCGCACATCCTCCCCCACTGGACCTGGC
Source organism: uncultured Akkermansia sp. (assembly GCA_966252115.1). Lineage (GTDB taxonomy): Bacteria > Verrucomicrobiota > Verrucomicrobiia > Opitutales > Opitutaceae > IMCC26134_A. The sequence continues at coordinate 22,826 of CBINNW010000085.1, read as the reverse complement.
CGGAGCGCGTCGGCCAGGTGACGCCGGTCCACGTTTTCACCTCCGGCGACGAGGCCGAGCTCTTCCTCGACGGCCGTTCCCTCGGCCGGAAAAAGAAAGGCGTATTCGAATACCGCTTACGCTGGGACGAAGTGGTTTACGAGCCGGGCAAACTCGAGGTCGTCGCCTACAAGGCCGGCGCGCGCTGGGCCTCCGCCTCCGTGGAGACCGTCGGCGAGGCCGCCGCGCTCACCGCCACGCCCGACCGCGCCGCCATCCGCGCCGACGGCCGCGACCTCGCCTTCGTCACCGTGCGCGTCACCGACGCCGACGGCCGCCTCGCGCCCCGCGCCAAACACCCGCTGCGCTTCACGCTCGAGGGCCCCGGCGAGATCGTCGCCACCGACAACGGCGACCCGACCGACCTCACCGCCTTTCCCTCTCACGAACGCCGCGCCTTCAACGGCCTCGCCCTTGTCATTCTCCGCGCCCGTCCCGGCGCCAACCGCGGCGACGAACTCCGCCTCACCGTCACCGGCGAGGGCCTGCGCCCCGCCAGCACCACCGTTTCCCTCCTCGCCCCCTGAGATGAAGTCCCTCCTCCCGCTCCTCGCCTCCGCCCTCGGACTGCTTGCCGTCGCGCAACCCGCTAGCGCCGCCAAAACCGCCGGCACCGACACGCTTTCCCTGCTGCCCTCCATCGTCACCGAGTCCGCCCCGCCCGCGGGCGCGTTCACCGTCTTCGACGCCACCCGCTCCGCCCCGCTCTGGCACGACGCGGCCGAATTCCCCGGCGTGGTCCGCGCCCTCGGCGACCTGCGCGCCGACATCGAACGCGTCGGCGGCCGCGCACCCGAGATCGCGCCCGCACCCACCACGCCCGCCGCCGCCGGCGCGCGTCCCGTCATCGTCGGCACCCTCGGCAAAAACGCCCTCATCGACGGCCTTGTCGCCGACGGCCGGCTCGACGCCTCCGACCTCGCCGGCAAGTGGGAAAGCTTCGTCATCACCGTGGTCGAAAAACCCGCGCCCGGCGTGGACCAGGCCCTCGTCATCGCCGGCTCCGACAAACGCGGCACCATCTACGGCATCTACGAGCTCAGCGAACAGCTCGGCGTCTCGCCCTGGTATTGGTGGGCCGACGTGCCGGCCAAAAAACGCGTCGCCGCCCACGTGCTGCCCGGCCGCCACGCCTCCGGCGAGCCGGTCGTGAAATACCGCGGCATCTTCCTCAACGACGAGGCGCCCGCGCTCACCGGTTGGACCTCCGCCAAATTCGGCGGCTACAACCAGCAGTTCTACACCCGGGTCTTCGAGCTCCTGCTCCGCCTGCGCGCCAACTACCTCTGGCCCGCCATGTGGAACAACGCCTTCAACGAGGACGATCCCGACAACCCCCGCCTCGCCGACGACTACGGCATCGTCATGGGCACCTCCCACCACGAGCCCATGCTCCGCGCCCACAAGGAGTGGACCCGCCGCAACCTCGGCCCCTGGGACTACGCGAAAAACGAGGCCGCCATCAAAAAATTCTTCGAGGACGGCATCCGCCGCAACCGCGACTACGAGAGCCTCATCACCATCGGTATGCGCGGCGACGGCGACGAGCCCATGTCCGAGGAGGCCAACGTCGCCCTGCTCGAGCGCATCGTGAAGGACCAGCGCGAGATCATCGCCCGCGAGACCGGCCGCCCCGCCGAACAGGTTCCCCAGCTCTGGGCGCTCTACAAGGAGGTGCAGGAATACTTCGAGAAAGGCATGCGCGTGCCCGACGACGTCACCCTGCTCTGGTGCGACGACAACTGGGGCAATATCCGCCGCCTGCCCACGCCCGAGGAGCGCGCCCGCCCCGGCGGCGCCGGCGTGTATTACCATTTCGACTACGTCGGCTCCCCGCGCTCCTACAAGTGGGTCAACACCTACCCGCTCGAAAAGGTGTGGGAGCAGATGCACCTCGCCTGGCGCCACGAGGCCACGCGCATCTGGATCGTCAACGTCGGCGACCTCAAACCCATGGAGGTGCCGATCAACTTTTTCCTCGCCTACGCCTGGAACCCCGCCCGCTGGCCCGCCAACTCCACCGACGCCTTCCACCGCGCCTGGGCCGCGCGCGAATTTGGCAAAGCCCACGCCCGCGAGGTCGCCGCGCTCGTCTCCGGCTACACCCGGCTCAACGGCCTGCGCAAACCCGAGCAGCTCGACCCCGACACGTTTAGCCTCGTGCACGAGGACGAGGCCGGCCGCATCCTCGGCGCCTGGATCGACCTCCGCGACCGCGCCCGAAAACTCGACGCGAAACTCCCCGCCGAGGCGGGCGCGGCGTTTTACCAGTTGGTGCTCCATCCCATCGAGTCCAGCTCCTTCGTGGTCGAGCTCCACCAGGCCGCCGCGCGCAACCGCCTCTACGCCGTGCAAGGCCGCGCCAGCGCCAACACCGAGGCCGCCCGCGCCCGCGAACTTTTCGCCGCCGACTCCGCCATGACCGCGCGCTGGGACGCCCTGCTCGACGGCAAATGGAAACACCTCATGGACCAGGTCCGCCTCGGCTACACCACCTGGGAGCAGCCCAATCTCTCCGCCATGCCTGCGGTCGCCGAGGTCGCGCCGCGCGCCGGGAGCGAACTCGCCATCGCGGTCGAGGGCGACCCGCACGCCCGCCCCGGCGGCTACGGTCTGCCCCCCGTGCCGAAGCTGCCCACCCTGCACGCCTTCGCCGAGGGGAGCACCGCCAAACGCTGGTTCGAGGTGTTCAACCGAGGCGCCACGCCGCTGCGTTTCACGGTCGAGGCCCGCGAACCTTGGCTGCGCGTCTCGGTGCGCGAGGGCGAGGTCGGCGCGAACGACGTGCGCATCGAGGTCTCCGCCGATTGGTCCACCGTGCCCGACGGCGCGCACACCGGCCGCATCACGGTGCGCGCCGCCGGCGAGACGCGCGGCGGCCTGCGCATCGACGTGCCGGTGGTCAAACCCGACATCCGCGAAGCCACCTCCATGGCCGGCGCCTTCCTGGAGCTCGACCGCCAGCTCGCCATCGAGGCGCCGCATTTTTCGGCCGCGACGGCCGGCGGCGGCGCGCAGTGGCAGGTGTTGGAGAACCACGGCCGCACGCTCGGCGGCGTCACGATTTTCCCGGTCACGCACGCCTCGGTGGAGAAACCCGGCGGCGACTCGCCGCGCCTGGAGTATCCGCTCTGGATCGATTCGAGCGGCGAGGCCCGGCTGCGGCTGGTCGTTTCGCCTACGCTGAACTACGTGCCGGGCCGCGGCCTGCGCCTGGCGGTGTCGTTGAACGAGGAGACGCCCAAAATCATCGACCTGCTCGCCGACCGCTCCGGCGGGGCCTGGGAACGTATGGTCAGCGACGGCGTGAACCGCGTGACGACGCGCCTGCAAATCCCCGAGCCGGGCCGGCACCTGCTCAAAGTGTGGCTCGTCGATCCGGGCGTGGTGCTGCAACGCGTGGAGCTCGATTTTGGCGGCGTGAAGCCCACCTACCTCGGCCCCCGCGAGAGTCCGCGTGCGCCGTAGTTCAGGAAAGTAGCCCGCTCCCTCCGGGAGCGAGGCCTTCGCGCCCGATCCATCGCCGCGCCTCTTCACGCCTGAACCAGGCAGGGGGGTGCTGGAAATGCCCGCTCACGGTTCCGCAGGCTCCGAACGGGTCCGGGGGAGGTTCCGAACAGGTCTGGGGAGCGCCCGCGTCTCGCGGGCTGGCTTCGGCGTCTCGCCGAAGCCTCCGGAAGCGCCGCGCGTCCCGCCCGCCGGAGCACCCGGGACGGGTGCGCTCCCGGACCCTTTCCGCGCCGGGATTCTGTCGTGGCGGAAGCGCGGAAGCGCTTTCGTCCGGCGGGCTCCCCTGAAACGAAATGGCTCACATCTTCGGGGATATGGTGCCCGCCCTGCCGCCCGCGTCCCGCGGGCTGGCTTCGGCGCCTCATGTTGACGTCGCCTCTCCCGCAGGCAGCGGGCGCAGGCCCAGTTCATGGAGGAAGGCGTTGTGGCGCGCGGCGGCGTCACGGATCTTGCCGTCAAGCGCGCTCAAGGTGGCGTGGGTGGCGGCGAGGTCGATTTCCTCCTCGGCCTCGGCTGTGCTGATGTAGCGGGAGATGTTGAGGTTGAAGCCTTCCTTTTCGATCTCCGCCATGCTGACGCGGCGGGCGTAGCGGTCGATCTGGGCCGGGCGCTCGCGGTAGGTCGCAACGATTTTTTCGATATGATCCTCGGTGAGGACGTTCTGGCGTTTACCTTTCTCGAAGTGCTCGGCGGCGTTGATGAAGAGAACGTCGTCGGGCTTCTTGCACTTCTTAAGGACGAGGATGCAGACGGGGATGCCGGTGGAGTAGAAGAGGTTCGCGGGCAGGCCGATGACGGTGTCGATGTGGCCGTCTTTGAGGAGTTTCGTGCGGATGCGTTCCTCGGCGCCGCCACGGAAGAGCACGCCGTGGGGGAGGATGATGGCCATGACGCCCTGGTCCTTGAGGTAGTGGAAGCCGTGGAGGAGGAAGGCGAAGTCGGCGGCGGACTTGGGGGCGATGCCGTGGTTTTTGAAACGCACGTCCTGCTCCATCTCCTCCTTCGGCTCCCAGCGGAGGCTGAAGGGGGGATTGGCGACGATGGCGTCGAACTTGGGCATCTTGGCGGGATTGGTTTCCCGAAGCATGTCCCAGTCGTTGGTGAGGGTGTCGCCGTGGTAGATTTCGAACTCGGTATCCTTCACCCCGTGCAGCAGCATGTTCATGCGCGCGAGGTTGTAGGTCGTGATGTTTTTCTCCTGGCCGTAGATCTTGCCGATGGTGCCGAACGTAGCGGGAGCATCCTGCTCCCGTTTCCCGGCCTGCTGGAGCTGGAAGCTCCAGCCACTTTTCATCTGCTGGCGGACATTGAGGAGCAGCGAACCGGAGCCGCAGGCGAAGTCGAAGACGCTGCCGAGGTGTTTCACCGGGCCTTCGGCGGGTGACTGGCTGTCGAGGGTGACGATGCGCGAGAGGATGGTGGAGATTTGCTGCGGAGTGTAGAACTCGCCCGCCTTCTTGCCCGAGCCGGCGGCAAACTGGCCGATGAGGTATTCGTAGGCGTCGCCGAGTGTGTCAGTGTCGGTGGAGAACTCGGCCAAGCCCTTCGCGATCTCTTTGACGATGCCGCAGAGCATCTTGTTTTTCGCGGTCTGCGTCTTGCCCAGTTTTTCCGAGTAGAGGTTTATCTCGGAGAAGAGGCCTTGAAAGGTGCTGTCGAAGGATTCGTTCTCGATGTAGTCGAAGCCGGCCTTGAGCGTTTCGAGCAGATCGTCGCTTTGATTTTTGGCGAGGTTGGCGATGTTGGCCCAGAGATGCTCGGGCTTGATGACGTAATGGACCTTGCGGCGCATCTGCTTCTCAAAGTCCACGATGTCGCCGGGGTTGTTGGCATACCAGACCATGAGTGGCGGGAGCATCTTGCTCCCGTCTTCGGAACTGGAGCTGGAAGCTCCAGCTACTTTGGGGTAGTCGGAGCCCAGCTCCTTCTTCGCGGCGACCTCGTAGTTGTCGGAGAGGTAGCGTAGGAAAAGGAAAGCCAGCATGTAGTCGCGGAAATCATCCGCGGCCATGGCTCCGCGCAGTTGGTCCGCGATGGCCCAGAGGGTTTTGCCGAGGCGTTGTTGGTCGGAAGCGGTCATGGGTTGGGGAAGTGAGAATTTAGAAGTGAGAAGTGAGAAAATTGGAGGTGTGGGCTGCGGATCTGCTTTCTAAATTCTCAATTCACACTTCTAACTTTTTTAACGATGGTCGTGAGAATGGCGACGAGTTGGTTGGCTTCGTCGAGCAGCGGTGAAAGCTGCTTCTCGGAATTGATGTCGGCGGCGACGAGGAGTCGGAGCCAATAATGCGTCTCACGGGCTTCCTTGAGCGCAATGGATACCTTCGAGAGGAAGTCGGCGCGGCTTTGGCCGCCTCTAGATTCCTGGAGATTTGCGCCTATCGATGTGGCGGAGCGAAGAAGCTGGTTAGCGAGCGTGCGCGAAACTCCCGGACGTTCATCCAGAGTCTGGCAGAGCTTCACGACCCGCACCGCAAACACGAAGGCTCGCTCGCCAATTTCCTCCGGAGCGCCGGTCTTTCTCGTTTCTAAATTCTCACTTCTCACTTCCGAATTTCGCTTCGCAGCGACTGCGCGGAGATGCGGGTGAGGCGGCCGTCCTTGACCACGACCAGATTCGTGTCGGTGCGGATGGCGGTCTTACGAGCGAGTTCGGCGGCGCGAGCCATGGCCGCGCCGGAGGCGCGCAAATCAGGGTCTTTGGCTTCGGTGATGTCTTTGGTCTTCATGTGTTCTCTCCCCATTCCAGTAGAACCGGGCTTTCGCCCATGTTGTTGTATTTGGCCCACGCGTCCACCGCCGGCCTGTAGGCTTCCTCAAAGTTACGCAGCCCGGCGGTGAAGCGACGGCGGATCACGTCCTCCGGGATGTGGTGCCCGCCCTGCCGGACCCGCTCGGCGACGCGGGCGACGGCAACCTCAGCATCGGGCAGCGCTAGGAAAAACAGGCTCACGTGGTAGCCCTGCGCGCGCCACTCGCGGATGTGGGCAAGGTAGGCGAGGCCGGATAGCGTGGTTTCGAACGCGAAGTTTTCACCGCGCCGCGCGCACTCCGCGATTTCCTGCAGCATCAAGCGACCGGCCTTGATGGCGGCGGCTTCGGGGGCAAAGGGGGAAAGGCCCGCCGCGATCAGATCGGCGTTGATGAAGCGCGGGCATTGCGCCTCCTCGGGGAGAAAGGAGCAGGCAAAGGTCGTCTTTCCCGCGCCGTTTGGGCCTGCGATGATGATGACTTTTTTCGTCACGCTTTCCGTTTTTTGAGCTTCGCTTCGATGGATTTCAGCTCGGCCTCGTCGGCTTGGTCGGCGGCGAGGGCCTCCTCTTTTTTGCGGCGGGCGTCGAAGTCGAGATAGAGCGCGTGGGTCGAGCTTTCCATCTGCTCGTGGCTGACGCGGCCGTGGCCTTCGAGCAGCGGAAAGCCGTTGGAGGCGATGATCTGGTCGATGTTCTCCCGCCAGAACCCCATGCGCGTCTCCTTGCGGTTCTTGGCGCGGAGTTCGGCGGTTTCGAGGAAGATGACGACGAGGCGGTTGAGGGTGTCGATTTCGTCCTCGGTGAGGTAGTTCTTGGCGACGACGATGTCGGTCTTGCGGACCTTGTCGCCCGTCCACGCGAGCAGACCGAAATGCGGGTCGGCGGGGTTGGCGCGGGCGGTGATGAGCTCGGCGGCGGTGTGGCGGGTGACGGCGTAGAGCAGGAGGTTTTGGACCGTGGCGAAAAACTGCTGGGTGGCGCGGTCGGTCTTGTCGTAGTCGGTGCTGAGGGCGAAGAGGTCGCGGACCTTTTGGTAGAAGCGTTTCTCCGAGGCGCGGATGTCGCGGATGCGCGCCAGCATCTCGTCGAAGTGGTCCGGGCGTCCGTCGGGGTTCTTGAGGCGCTCGTCGTCCATCGCGAAACCCTTGAGCAGGTATTCCTTGAGGACGGTGGAGGCCCAGCGGCGGAACTGGACGCCGCGCGGGGAGCGCACGCGGTAGCCGACGGCGAGGATGGCGTCCAAGTTGTAGAGTTTGGTGGCGTAGGCCTTGCCATCGGCGGCAGTTGTCAAGGATTCCTTGACAACCGAATCCTCCCTCAACTCCCCGTCCTCAAAGATGTTTTGGAGGTGGAGGGAGATGTTCTGTTTGGTGGTGGCGAAGAGGTCGGCCATCTCCAACTGAGTCAGCCAGACGGTGTTTTCATCCGCGCGCAGCTGGATGCGGCTCTTGCCGTCTTCGGTGGTGTAGAGGATCAGCATGGGCGGGATTGGTTGGGAGCGCCGACGTCCTCGTCGGCTTTGGTGGACAACGAGCCGGCGGGGACGCTGGCGCTCCCAAGTGCGGCGCTTGACCACGGCCACGCTTCCGGAGAAGCGCACAAACCAGCACTCACGGGGTTCTGGTGAATGTAATCCACCGTTTTCCGGTAGTGGGTTTCGTCGCGGATGTAGCGGTCCCAGTATTCGCGCATCCAGAAGCTTTTCCCGGGAACGCCGAGCTCCAGTTCGGCATTGCGGGCCAAAACCCAGCGAGCCGTGAAGGACTTCCACGATTGGACAGTGGTGGCTAGGTCCGCGAGTGGCTCGATCAACACATGCACATGGTTGGGCATGATGCACCACGCATGGAGGTGATAACGTTCGCCGTGGAAATGGAGAAAAGACCTCTGAACGTAACGGGCGACCTCGGGATGGCGGAGGGCGCAACAGCCCATGCCGGCGTCGAGCCATTGTTCGATCTTTTGTCTCTTGGCAGATTCGCGGACGTCCTCGGGCAAGGTTAGGAGTTCGTCTTCGAGCGAGCGGAGTTTTTCCTGAGGGAGGCTGTCGGCCAAACGGTAGGTGATGGATTGGATCAGGTGCCGTTCGTCGCGATGAGGGAGGTAGCCGCGCGAATACCAAGCTCGGGGAGTGGCAGTCCCGGGAGCGCCGACGTCCACGTCGGCCCGTGGATCAATGCCGGCGGGGACGCCGGCGCTCCCAGGGGAGGTCATGACGTGGCCTCCGCGGGGGACGGGAAGAGCTGCTGGAGGAGGCCTTGCTTGTGGGTCTGGAGGGCGGCGAGCCGGTCGCTTTGGGCGGCGATCAGCTCGTCGAGCGAACTCAGGCAGGTGGCGATGCGGTGTTGCTCGGCGAATGCGGGGACGCACAACCGCATCTTCGCGAAGTCGTCGAAATATAGTCGCAGGCGATCCTTCGTCAGGCCGCGTGACGTGGCGGTGAGCAGGCGAAGCGAGTGAGGCAGCTTGAAGAGGTAAGCGAAGAAGTCGGCGCACACACCTTTCTGCGGCTTCAGCACGACATAGGCCGGGCTGACCATGCAGTCTTCTGGCGCGACGCCCTGCGCGCCCTGCCACATGCGCATCATGTTGTAGGCGATGTCGCCCTTGCAGGTCTTTTTGTTTCCTGCCGGATCTTCAATGTCGCCGAAGTCGCGATCAAACGAAGCACGCGGAACCATTCCATCGTTTACGGTCACCGAATAGATCGGAAGCCCCGCTTCGCCCTCTTCTTTGCGATTAGCGAAGAGATTTCCGCCAACCTTCGTCTCCCACTCCGGGGCGGAGTGGAACTCGGGGAAGCGGAGGCGGGGGAGGGTTTCGCCTTCGCGGGGGAAGAGCTGCTGCATGAGCCCTTTTTTGTGGGCCTTGAGCGCGTCGAGTTTCTGGCTTTCGGCTCCGATCAGCTCGTCCAGCGTGCTCAGGCACTCGGCGATTTTTTGTTGTTCGGCGGGCGACGGCGTCGGGATCTCGACGTTGAAAAAGGTATCGCGGCTGATGTTCAGCAGGCCGTTGCTGCGCGCCCCGCTCGTGATGTGTCGCTTGAGCTGAAGTCCATGAGTGTTCTTCTCAAAGCAGCTTTGGAAAAAGCCATCCGAGTAGCCTTTTTTGAGGCGGAAGCAGATGAACACATTCGGTGCAGCGACCTCTCCCCAGTCACGGAGCTGGTAAATGCAGCCCTGCGGAAACCGGAGCGAATTGCCCTTGTTGTAAACGAAGTCTCCGTCGCGCACGACGGTGTAGAGTTTGTATTGGTTGCCGGAAATATCCCGGCCGAATTTCTCGGCCTGTGGGACAAAGCCGATACCAGCCGAGATGCTCACTGGCGTGAGTTTTCGCTCACCGACGCGATCCTCGACCGGGACCGAGGCATCGCCGAGCTTCACGGGCGTCCACTCCGGAGCATTCCGATACTCCGGAAAGCGCAATTTGGGCGTGAGGGCGGGTTGAGCTGGGAGCGCCGACGTCCTCGTCGGCTTGGGTTCGGAGGGGGCCGGCGGGGACGCCGGCGCTCCCAGGGGAAGGCGTCGCGTCATGATTCGTAGGCGTTGAGGCCGGAGATGTCGCGGCCGGCGGCGCGCTTTTTGAGCAGCGGCACGAGATCTTCCATCAGGGCGAGTTCGGCGACGCGGCGGGCTTTCCAATTCAGACCGAGGGGCTCCAGGAGGACGGTGAGTTGCTCGCCGTCGAAGACCAAACGTTGGAGGATCGCGTCGGTGAAGGCTTGGAGGCGCTCGACGGGGAGGCCGTGTTTCTGCGCGGTGGCGGCGAGGGCCTGGGCGTGGAAGTTTTCACGGAAGCGGGCGTATCCCTGGGTGATCGCGGCCTTGTCGAGGCCTTCTCCGGCGCGGAGCTCGTTGACGTAGGCGGTGATGATCTCGCGTTCGTCGATGAATTTGGCGTCGGCCTGGATGAGGCCGATGAGTTTTTCCCGCGTCATGGTGAGCGGGCCGGGGGCCTGCTGCGAGAAGCGGGCGAGCAGGCTCATGATGTAGTCGTAGTCGATGTCGGCGGAGGCGAAGAGGACGAACTCGAAGTCGAGCGTCTCGACGACGGGCGGCGGGGGCGGGCCGTCTTTTTTGTCCTGAAGCTTTTTGAGCTCGTGGGCGGTGGAGAGGTAAACGCCGCGGTAGGCGTTGAGGGTGTCGGGCGGGAGAACCTCGTCGATGGCGTCGCGTTCGTCGTCGGGCAGGTCGATGTATTGGTCGAGCTGGGTCTTGAGGCGCTGGACCTCTTTGAAGGATTTGACGAACTGGGCGCGGGCCTCGTCGCCGCGCAGGGCGGGCACGGACTCGGGGGCGGGCGGGAGGCCTTGGGATTCGAGGAAGGTGTCGAGGGCGGCGACGGCGTCCCTGAGTTTTTTGGCGACTTCCTTGGCGGGCTCGACGAGCCAGATCTTGCGGGCGTCGGTGCCCTGGCCGAGGCCGGAGAAGAGGTTGATGGCCTCGTCCACGGCGGTCTGCTGGGCGCGGAAGTCGAGGATGTGGCCGTGGGGCTTGGTGTCGTTGAGGACGCGGTTGGTGCGGGAGTAGGCCTGGATGAGACCGTGGTATTTCAGGGTCTTGTCCACGTAGAGGGTGTTGAGGAATTTCGAGTCGAAGCCGGTGAGGAGCATGTCCACGACGATAGTGACATCGATCTTATGCGCGTGCTTCGCGCCCGGGTAGGCCTTGCGCAGGTCCTCGTCGGAAAACCGCTGGTCTTTGATGCGTTGTTGGACGTCCTGATAGTAGGCGTCGAACTCGGCGACGGAGTGGTTGGTGCCGTAGGTCTGGTTGTAGGCCTCGATGATGGCGACGAGGGCGGCCTTTTTCTTCTCGGGCTCCTGGGCGTTGTCCTCCTGCTCCTGCTGGAGATCCTCGGCGAGCTGGGCGATGTCCTTTTTCTCCTCCGGGGTTTGGGCGAGCTGGGCGGGCGGGGAGAAGACGCAGGCGATGCGCAGCGGGACGAAGTCGGGATCGGCGGCGAGGCGGGCGGTCTGGATTTCCGCGAAGAGCGCGTGGTAGGCGATGGCGTCGTCGATGGAGGCGGTGGCGAAGAGGGCGTTGAAGCGGCGGGAGGCGGTGACGGCGTCGTGTTTTTCGAGGATCTGCCCGACGATCTTTTGCTTGCGGGCGTCCTCCGGCGGAGTGGGGGCGGATGAAGTAGCGGGAGCATCCTGCCCGCGTGTCGGAGGAGGGGAGCTGGAAGCTCCCTCCACTTTGTAGTAATCGACGTGGAATTTGAGGACGTTGTGGTCGTCGATGGCGTGGGTGATGGTGTATTTGTGCAGCTCGTGCGGGAAGACGTCGGCGGTGGTGCGGAGCGTCTTGGTCTCGCCCTCGGCGCGGAACTGGGTGGCGTTTTTCTCGAAGATGGGGGTGCCGGTGAAGCCGAAGAGCTGGGAGTTCGGGAAGAACTTTTTGATGGTGTCGTGGTTGTCGCCGAACTGGGAGCGGTGGCACTCGTCGAAGATGATGACGACGCGCTTGCTGCTCAGCGGCTCGAGGAGTTCGCGGTAGGTCTCGCGGCCCTGCTGCTCGCGCTGGCGGTTGCGCTTGCTGTTTTCGTCGAGGGCGAGGCCGAGCTTCTGGATGGTGGTGACGATGACCTTGTCGGATTTTTCCTCGGAGAGGAGGCGGCGGACGAGGGCGGCGGTGTTGGTGTTGGCCTCGACGCAGCCCTCCTGGAAGCGGTTGAACTCCTCGCGCGTCTGGCGGTCGAGGTCCTTGCGGTCCACGACGAAGAGGCACTTGTCGATGGCGGGGTTGTCGCGGAGGAGGGTGGAGGCCTTGAAGGACGTGAGGGTCTTGCCGCTGCCGGTGGTGTGCCAGATGTAGCCGTTGCCGCTGCGCTGCTCGATGCTGTCCACGATGGCCTGGACGGCGTAGATTTGATACGGGCGCATCATGAGGAGCTTTTGCTCGCTCTGGATGAGCACCATGTAGCGGCTGATCATGCGGCCGAGGTCGCACTTCTGGAGGAAGGCGTCGGCGAAGAGATCGAGGTGGGTGACGGGCGTGTTGTCCTTGGTGGCGAATTTATAGACCGGGAGGAACTGCTCGTCGGCGGCGAAGGCGAAGTGGCGGGTGTTGTTGTTGGCGAAGTAGTAGGTCTCGGTGCGGTTGGAGACGATGAAGAGCTGGACGAAACAGAGGAGCGTGCGGGTGTAGCCGTTGCCGGGGTCGTTTTTGTAGCCGACGATCTGCTCCATGGCGCGGCGCGGGCTGACGCCGAGAGTCTTGAGCTCCACCTGGACGACGGGGACGCCGTTGATGAGGAGAAGGACGTCGTAGCGGTGGTGGCTGTAGTCGGTGTTGATGCGCAGCTGGTGGACGATCTCGAAGTCGTTTTTGCACCAGTCGCGGATGTTGACGAGGGTGTAGGAAAGCGGGGTGCCGTCGTCGCGGGTGAAGTCGTTTTTCTCGCGGAGGCGAACGGAGCTTTTGAAGACGTCGGGCGAGACGAGCTCGTCGAGCAGGCGGGCGAACTCGGCGTCGGTGAGGCGGACGCGGTTTAGGGTCTCGAATTTTTGGCGGAAGTTGGCTTCGAGGGAGGCGCGGTCACGGATGTCGGGCCGGTCGGTGTATTTGAGGTCGCGCAGCTTGGCGATGAAGGCGTCTTCGATGCCCGCCTCGTTGAGCGCAAAGGGTTCCGAATCGGGAGCGGTCGGATAGGAGGCGTGAACAGACATACGGCACAAGAAAATGGGTGATGATCGGACCGGCCGCCAGAGGAGACAAGCGGGTGGCCGGTCGAGACTCGTGAGAAGCCGATGCTTCGCGGGCAAGCCTGCTCCAGGGAAATTACGGACGGCGGGCCGGAACGAGCCGCAGGCCGGCCCCGAGGGATCGAAGATCGCAGGTCACCACTCGCGCACGAGAAAAATAGGGCCCGGACCCAAGCGCAACAGACCGGCGCGTTGACCTCATTCATTCGCGTATTGGCGCTATACCCGGATTCATTCCCGAGCACCCCGGCCATAGGTCCGTCTATGTCCCCGGCCATAAACCCTCGCGCCACCGCCGCGGCGGTGGCGCAAAATGGGCGGAAATTTGCCGCAAAACGCCCGTTGTCGCGGAGCCGTCGCCCGCCTAAACTACAAACGCGTTACAAAATGTAATGCAGCAGGATGTGATACCTTTTTAACATCCCGCACAACCCCAAAACACACACCTGACGGCATCGTCCCAACAACATGAAGAAACTACTGATCCTGGCCTCCCTCGTCGCGTCGCTTTTCGCCGTGGCGCAAAAGGCCGAAGCCGGCGGCACCAGCGGCTACACCGGCGGCTACTACTACTTCACCTACTACACCGGCAGCGGCACCGCCTCCATCAGCGGCTCGGGCGGCAACTTCGCCGGCTCCTGGACCGCGGGCATCACCGACGCCCTGGTGGGCAAGGGCTGGTGGCCGGGCTCCATCCGCAACGTCGGCTACAACATCGGCTACCTCGGCGGCTCCTGGCACCTCGCGGCCGTTTACGGCTGGGCGCCCTATCCCGGCGTCGAGTGGTATATCACCGAAAAAGGCACCAACAGCGGCACCTACAACGGCACCCTCAACAGCAACGGCGGCACCTACACCTGCTACCGCGGCACCCAGGGCGGCGGCCCGCAGTATAAGAACGACCGCCAGGTCGATCAGCCCACCGGCCAGAACAAGTCCGTGACCATGTCCAACCACGTCAACTACTGGAAGTCCCGCGGCTGGAGCTGGGGCACCATCCGCGAGACGGTCTTCATGATCGAGGCCTTCACCGGCCCCGGCGGCTGCAACGCCACCGTCTGGTAAACCCGCTCCGTCACGCGAGCCCACCGCTCGCGCCGAGGTCGGCGGTCTCTCCCGGCCGCCGACCTTTTCCCGCCGGTGATCGCCCCCCGGAAAACCGGCGCGCCCGGCGGTCGCGCCCCACCGTTTCGGAAGGTCCCCGCCCAAACCATACGGGAGGTCGCGTCCCGCGCCGCCCGCGCCTCCCCCACCCCACCGCGCCACGCCCCGGGGATCGTTTCCACGCCCCTTCGCCGCCCCCACCCAAACCCAAAACCCCATGAGCCCGGAATCACGGCTTCGTTTATCCCTCGTTTCAAACGGCCTTCTGGCCCTGCTGGTGGGCGCCCTGCTCGCGCACCGCCCGCGGAGCCCCGCCGCCCCCGCCACCGACATCGCCGCCACCTCGGCGGGCGCGCGGGTCCTCCCCCTCGCGTCGGAGACCTCGCTCCGAGCTGCCGCGCCCGGCGAGGAAAACCCGTCCGCCTCCCGCCGTCGCCGCGCCATCATCGACGAACTGCGCGCGCTCGGGGTGCCGAACGAGGTGCTGGCCCGCATCGCGCTGGTGGACTACGAGGCCCACTGGGACGCTCGCTTCGAAGCCTGCCAAGGCGACATGGCCAAGTCCGCCGCCGTCCAACTCGCGATGGACAAGGGCAAGGACGCCGAGATGACGGCCGCCCTCGGCGAGGAGGGTTTCCGGCAGTGGGACCAGGGTTACATGCTCTGGGAGGCGATGAACACCCGCGTCGATGTTTCCCCCGAGGAGGCCGACGCCCTCTACGCCCTGAAAAAGACCCTCCAGCGGCGCAACCTCGAGCTCGACGAGGCCCGCCTCACCGGCTCGCTCGACGAGGCCGGAATCAACGAGGCCCAGGACCGGGCCTACGGCGAATACTACCAACAACTCCACGCCCTGCTCGGCGACGAACGTTACGCCAAATCCCAGCAGCTCGACGACGCCTTCCTCGCCGACAACCTGCGCCACCAACTCGCCGCCGCCGCGCCAAACGAGGCGCAGATCCAGTCCATCCTCCAGTGGGAAAAAGGCTGGAACCGGGCCGTCCAGGAGCTCGACCACCAGTTCCGCGACAACCCCGCCGACCCCGGCTACCAAACCCGGCTCGCCGCGCTCAACCAGGCCCGAGACCAATACCAGCGCGGCGTGCTCGGCGACGAGGCCTTCGCCACGGTGCAAAAGGAGCGGGACCCCGCCTACGGACAGATGAAAAAATACGGCAAACTCTGGGGCCTCGACGACGCCAAGATCGACTACGTCCACGACGCGATGAGGGCCTACTCCGAAAGCGTGGAGCTCTACAAAACCGAGGTCCTCACCCGCCAGGCCGAGGGCCGGGACGTGGACTGGGAAACCGTGAACCGGAACCTCGGGCAGTTCGCCGACCAGACCCGCCAAACGCTGGAGCAACAGCTCGGCGCCGAGAGTTTCGGCAAGCTGCAAAACAACCGCGTGCTCCGCTTCGTCCAGGTCCAGCGTCGCGCCAACTGAGCCGTCACGGCCGAGGCCCGTTGTCGCTCAAGATGAGCCTGTCCCGGAAATTGGCCGAGGACGGCCAACGCCACACCAACAGCCGGCCCCGCCCACCGATGTGGTCTAATCTTGAATACAAGTAAGAATGGGGCCCGTCCCTCGCCCCCCCACCCCCGCACCACCCCGCCCCACGCCATGAGCAGTCCCCACCACCTCCGAGCCTCCCTCGCGCTCAACCTCGTCCTCGCCGCCTCGGCCCTCGTGCTCGCGCTCCGTCCGGCGGACTCCCCCGCGCCGCTCGCCCCGTCCGCCGGGCCCGCGAGCCCCGGCCCCGCCACCACCGCGACGGCGGCGACCGCAGCCTCCGCGCCGTCGCCCGCGGGTGGCTACGCCGCCGACGCCTCGTCCGCCGAACGTCGCCGCTGGCTCGTCGATCGACTGCGCGAGCGGGGCATGCCCAACCCCGTCCTCGCCCGCTTCGTGCTCGCCGACATCGAGGCCCACTGGAATCCGCGCGCCGCCGAGCTCGCCATCCGCACCCACGGCGACCCCGACACCATGGCCGCGCTCCAGCTCGAGATCGACGCCAGCCGCGACGCCGACATGCGCGCCGCCCTCGGCGAGCAGGGGTTTCTCCAGTGGGATCGGGACAACATGCTCCGCGAGGCCAACCAGGGCCGCATCGACCTCGCCCCCGCCGAGGTCGCGGCGGGCTACGAAATTTGGAAGACGATGCAGCGGCGAGAACTCGAGCTGCGCGCCGCCAAACTCGGCGCCGAGCTCGACGACGCCGACGCCGCCCTCGAATACGGCAAGGCCCTCGCGCGTTTCCAAACCGAGATGATCGCCCTCCTCGGCGAGGAACGCTACGCCCTCTCCCGCGAGCTCGACCACGACCCCGCCGCCAAGCTGGGCGACGAGCTCGGAACCCTCGTCACCGACAACGCCCAAATCCGCGCCCTGCTGGAGACGCAGAAGCAGTGGAACGACATCCGCCTCGAACTCGAAATGGAGTTCGAGGCCGATCCCACCTCGCCCACCTATGCCGAACAGCTCCGGGTCCTGGACGAGGCCCGCGACCACGAATACCGCCAGGTGCTCGGAGCCGAGGCCTTCGACGCGCTGCAAAAGGAGCGGCATCCCGGCTACGCGATGATGAAAAAACACGCCGAGCTCTGGGGCCTCGACGAGGGGAAGATCGAGTCCGTGTATGGCAGTCTCAAATACTACGAAAAGGCGGTGCGCGACTACCGGGCCGAGCTCGGCCAGCTGGAGGAGAGCGGCCGCGCCGTGAGCCAGGCCGCCGCGCGCGAGGAGTTGAGGCAATTCGCCAACCGCACCCGGCAACTGCTCGCGGGCTACCTCGGGGAGGAGAAATTCGCCCGCATGGAGCGAAGCGGCGTTTTCCAGCTGGACGGTCCCGGCCTGCCCTCCGGCGCCACCATCCTGCCCATGGATCGCAACGGCGGTTGAACGCGATTCGCAGGCGAAAACCGCGAATCGGCGCGGTCCGTCCCGGTCCGGGGAGCGCACCCGTCCCGGGTGCCGCGTTGGGCGTCCCGCCCAACGCCGTCCGACGGAGGCTTCGGCGAGACGCCGAAGCCAGCCCGCGAGACGCGGGCGCTCCCCGGACCCGGCCGGACCCGGCTGAAGAACGATACCAGTTACGCTTCGAGTTGAGGCTTTCTTGATGGTAGGGCGCGACCGCCGGGCGCGCCGCCGTTGATGCCGCCGGCTACTCGATGTCGATGATGCCGCGTTTCACCGCGGCCACCAGGGCCTGGGTGCGGTCGCAGACGCCCAGCTTGGAAAAAATGTTGGCGACATGGATCTTCACCGTGCCGACCACCAGGCCCAGCCGCGCCGCGATTTCCTTGTTGCTCAGCCCCTTCGCCAGCAGGGCCAGCACCTCCATCTCCCGCGGCGACAGCTTCGCCAGCATGCGCTCCCCGATGCGCGCCGCCACCTGCTGCGGGATGTATTGCTCGCCCGAATACACCGTGCGGATGGCGTCCAGCAGGAGATCGAGGTCCATCTCCTTCACCACGAAACCCGCCGCCCCGGCGTTGATGGCCTGATACACCTCCTCGCCGCGCGCGTAGTTGCTGTAGATCAGTATGCGCACCGCGCCAAACTCCCGCCTCAGCGCGCGGATCGTGTCCACGCCGCTCATGCCCTGCATCCGCAGGTCGAGTATCACCACGTCCGGCCGGTGCAGACGGTAGGCCTCGATGCCCTCCGCGCCGTCCTCGGCGTCCGCCACCACCTCCATGTCGAGGGCGTCGGTGATGGCCGTCATCAGGCCCATGCGGATCGCCATGTGGTCGTCCACGAGCAGGACGCGTATCTTGTTAGTCGGGGTGTTTCGCTTCTGCATTTTGGCCAAGTGGGTTTTGCCCGTCCGAAAGCCGCACCGTCACGCGGATGCGGGTGCCCTCGCCGGGCGCGCCGAGGATTTCCAAAGTTCCGTTCACTTTCCTCGCCCGCGATTTCATGCCGCGCAGGCCGAGGTGCCCGCCCTGGCTCCGCATGACCTCGGCGGGCCGGAAGCCCTGCCCGTCGTCCGCGACCTCCAGCGACACCCACCCGGCGGCGTAGGCCAGGCGGATGCGCACCGTCCGCGCCCGCGCGTGGCGGAGGGCGTTGGTCGTCGCCTCCTGCGCGATGCGCAGCAGGTTGTGGTTCACGGCCCGTTCGAGCGCGACCGGCTCGCCCTCGACCGACACCGCGACCGCGGTCTCGCCCGAACCGATGAAGGCGGTGAGATTGCGCAACGCGTCCGCCAGCTCGATGCCCTCGAGCAGGGGCGACTCCATGTCCCACACCGCGTGCTCCACCTCCTGCCGCGAATAGGCGACCATGTTGCGCACCACGTTGAGCCGGGCCCGCAGCTCCTCGCCCACCGCGGGTGTTTTCAAGGTCGAGTCCAGCTGAAGGATCGCGCCGGTCAGCCCCTGCTGCACGCTGTCGTGGATCTCCTTCGCCAGCCGGTCGCGCTCGGCCAGCGTGGCCGCGTTTCGCGTCTCCTCGCCGAGCTTGGCCATCGCGTCCTCGAGCTGCCGCGTCCGCTCGCGCACCACCCGCTCCAGGCGCCGGTTGCGCCGGCGCTCCAGGTAGCTCGAACCGCGCGACGCCGCCACCAGCGCCACCGCGGCCCCCAGCCCGAACACCAGGTAGGCCGGCGACGAGCGGTGCCACGGGGGCGCGATCTCGAACGCGAAGGGCTCCGACACCCGCGCGTCCGCCTCCGCGCCCGCCAGGCGCACCTGCAACTCGTAGCGCCCCTCGCGCAGTCCGCGGAAGGCCACCACCGAGCCGTCCACCGGGGTCCACGGCTCGCCTCCGCCCAGGCGATACTCATACACCGGCGCGCGCCGCCACGCGTCGGTGCCGGAGTAGAAGCGAAAGCTCAGGTTGTTCCGCGCGTGCGGCAGGCGCGGCACCGGCTCCCGCGCGGCCGGACCGACGGCCACGCCCGGCGTCAGCTCCTCGCCATTGGGCGGCTCCATTACCGACACCAGGACCGGCCGGGGCGGCGGCGGGGCCTCCGAAACCCAATCCCGTTCCAGGTGATAAAGGGAGCGCTGGGCCGACAACCACACGTCGTCGCCCGGCAGGATGCGCACCACGGGATAACGATCATCCACCCGGTCAAAGCTGTTGGCGTCGATCTCGTAGCCGTCGCCTGCCGGCGTGAAGCGGACGAGACCCTCGTTATGCGTGGCCCAGATGACCCCGCTCTCGTCCCGCTGCAGTCGCGCGATCCAGTGCGGGGAGCGGTCGAGCAACTCCCTCAGCGCGCGCGCCTCCACCCAGCGCCCGAGCCGCTGGTCGAAGAAACGCCGCGGCGTCTCGCGGGCCGCGCTGAGCACCACGAGCTCCCCCACCGAGCCGACGTTCACCCACGAGTCCTCGGTCCCCGCCTCGTTCGGCACCACATCCAGCCGCAGTTGTCCGCGCTCCTCCCACAGTCGCGCCACCCCGTCGCCGCCCATCTCCATCCACACCGAATCGCCCACCCGATGCACCACCGCGGGATTGGGCACGCCCGGGATGCGCGGCACGCGCTCCACCCAGTCCCCGTGCTCGCGTTCCAGCAGCGCGATCTCGGTCCGTCCCACCACGAAACACCGGTCCTCCGCCGTCATCACCAGATGCACGACATCCAGCATCGGGTGCAGCGGGTGGAAGGCGCCGTCGTCCTCCAGTGAATACACGCCCGAGCCGTTGCCCGCCAGCAGGCGCTCGCCCCGGGCCGCGAGCGCCCAAGCCCCGCCGGTGGGTTGCGCCGACATGGGCGCGAAACGGGTCGGCTCGCCGCGCGCGCCCGCCACCGCGCCGTAGAGTTTGCCGTCCGAGGCCACCACGATCCGCCCGTTCCAGCGCGCGACCAGCGGCCACCGGACGGGCAGTCCCACCCGTTGCCCGAAGGCCGAGAGGGGGCTGCCGTAGAGGATCTTCTCGACCGCGTCCTCGGTCTCCGCCCACAGCACCCCGGGCTCGCGGTTGGCGAGCTCGGTCACGTTGCGATACTCCGGCGTGGTCAGCGCCATCAGCAGCTCGCCTTCCGTGGAAAACAGAAAAAGCCCCCGCCCGGTCACCCCGATCGCCACGCGACCATCGACCAGTTGCCGCATCGCCGCCACGTCGCCCCGGACGATCTCGGCGTCCCGCCCCGGCCACGGCGTCAGCTCGCGCCCGTCGAAAACCGCCAGCCCGCCGTCCCGCAGGGCGAGCAGCGTGCGACGCTCGTCCAGCGGCGCCGCCCGGTCCACCACGCTGCCCTCCAACTGCGTGCCCGGGACCGGGACGAGTTCACCGCCCGCCGGGTCGATCCGATACAGCCCGCCCTCGATGGTGGACAGGTGGACGCTCGCCCCGACGCGGAACATGCGCCCCGCCTTGGGCACCTCGAAGGCCAGGCTCAGGCGGCGCGCGAAGTCCCAAAACACCACGCCGTTCCAGCTCGCGAAATACACGCCGTCGTCGGTGGCGACGAGCTCGCTGAAGACCGCGGTCGCGATCCAGCCGGGCGGATCCGGCGGCACCAACGACACCGCGTGCAATTTTCCGTCCGCCCCCGGCTCGACCCGGCCCCAGGCGCCGCGCGCGCCGTAGTAGCCGCGCCCGTCGGCCGCCTGCACCACGTTGGTCATCGATACCCGGCCGACGCCGCCCGGCTCCGCGAGGTTCAGCCAGACGCTGTCGTTGAGAACCGAATACACGGCGTCGTGGATCACCGCCACGCGCCCGAAACGATCGAAGCCCAGCCGCGAGCCCCGGGGCACGTTGCCGATGTCCTCGTGCGAATACGAACGCGTGAACGGCACCCCGCGCACCGCCTCCGCCGGCTCCGGCCCCGCCGCCTCCGCGCCGCCCGCCGCGACGGCGCCGCCGAGCAAAAAGAGCGCGTGGCGCAGCGCCCGCCCCGTTCGCTCCGGCGGGCGCCAGGCCGCCGACGCGGGTCGGAGGGACGCGTTTTCCCGCGCCGTCCCGGCCATACGTGATCCGATCAAGAAGGGCATTTTGCCACGCATCTCCGGGCGCGATGCGCGAGGTGAAGCCCGCGCCGCCGCCTCGGTAAAGCCCATTTTGAGCACGGTCCGCCGCGCCTCCGCGCGCCGCCGGGTGCGTCGCCCTCGGAGACTATTACCCGCGACATAGCGCCACCTATGCCCAATGCCGCGTTGTCGGTCCGCCGGGCTCGGCCTCAGCTCGCGCCACCCCCGGGCCTTTCCGCGCCCGCCCAGCAGCACCCCCAAAGCCCCATGATGCATCCCGGCCCGCCGCAGGGTCGTCGCGTGTCGTCGCACGCGCGCCCCGCCCTCGCCCCCGTCCCCGTCCCCATCCCGGCGATCGCTGCCGCTCCGACCTCACGCCGCTCCGCGCGCAGGGTGTTGATCGCGGCGAGCGCCCTCCCCGACGCCTGCCTCCGCGGCATCGCCCGCCACGCCCGCGAGCGGGGCTGGCACCTCGTCACCGACATGTTGTTCACCGGGGTCATGCCGCGGGAGTGGTGCGGCGACGGCGTGCTCGCCCTGCTCCCCCGGCACTCGGAAACGGTGGCCCAACTCCGGGCGCTGCGCCTGCCCCGCGTCGGGCTCGGCAGCTCCGCCCTCGCGCCCGACCTGCCCTGCGTCGAGCCCGACCACCGCGAGATCGGCCGGCTGGCGGCCGAGCATTTCCTTCGGCAACCCCATCGCGCCTTCGCGTGGGCGCCCTCGACCAACGACCAGGCCAACCGGGAACGCCACGAGGGCTTCGCCGCCCGCCTGGCCGAGCTCGGACGCGGCTGCCACGCGCTGCCGCCCGCCCGCCTGGCGATCGGAGGCTTCTCGCTGAACAACTGGAGCGGTCATCGCCGACGGCTGTCGGCCGAGCTGCGCCGGCTGCCGCGACCGGCGGCGGTCTTCGCCTTCGACGATCACGTCGCCGCCGACCTGATCGACGCCTGCCGCGACATCGGGCTCTGCGTGCCCGACGACATCGCCGTGCTCGGCGTCGGCGACACCCCGGCGGGCGAGGCCTGCCCGGTCTCCCTCTCCAGCATTGACGACGATCCGGAATCGCTCGGCCACCGGGCGGCCGAACTGCTCGGCGCGCTGATGGACGGAGCCCCGCCGCCCGCCGGGCCGCTCCGCGTGCCGCCCAAAGGGCTCATCCCCCGCCGCAGCAGCGAGCCCGCGGCGGTGGACAATCATCACGTCGCCCGCGCCCTCGCCTACATCGCGGACCACTACCCGAATCCGCTCCTCACGGTGGACGAGATCGCGAGCGCCGCCGGCATGTCCCGGCGCCACCTCGAACGCTGTTTTCGCGAGTCGTCCGGTCGCTCGATCAACGAGCACATCGTCGGCCTGCGCATGCGGGAGGCCTCGCGCATCCTCCGCATGCACCCGCGAACCCGGAGCTCGGAGGTCGCCACGCTCGTCGGCATCGCCGGCGCGGGAACCTTCTCGCGCGCCTTCCGCCGTTTTTTCGGCGTCAGCCCGCTCACCCATCGCGAGTGGAGCGAGCCGACGCACGCGGACATGACGACGGCGGGGCCGCTCCGGAGTCGCCCGCGCGACACCGGGGCGGCGGAGGCGCAGACTCATACCAATTCGCATTCAAACGTATAATAACACGGCTTGAATGTAGGCCCGACCGCTGGTCGGGCTGCCTGACCAGCGGTCAGGCCTACAGCTTGCGATCACCGGTTTTAATACGACGGAGAGCGAATTGGTATCAGTAACGGTAGTGCTCGGGCTTGTAGGGGCCCTCCACCGGCACGCCGATGTAG
>CBINNW010000084.1:0-23100 GCA_966252115.1 uncultured Akkermansia sp. | reverse complement strand
GCCGCATGCTGGTGGTGGATGCGGTGATCTCCAGCGGCAACGACTTCCAGAATGTTAGCGGCGGCCTTACGGACAACGTCAGCAACCACATGCAGGGCGCCAGACCCATGGGCGGGCACGCCGGTTTTGTCGATGGTAGCGTGAAATGGCGCCCCTTCGTCTCCAGCATCAATCCGACCGACCCCACGGTCTTCACCAAAAAGACCACCTCGGGATCCCCGACCTTCTGGTTCTGAGTAGGTGCGGCCGGCGCGACGCTCGCGCCGTTTTATCATCCCATACTTCAGGCGGGAGCCTCCGGCTTCCGTTTCCGAATCGCTCCCGTCTCCGAATCGCCCCGCTCCCGGTGGGCTCAGCCGCCGCTCTGCTCGATCGGCATCTCGTGGAGTTTCAGCTCCGGGTTTTTCTCCACGAAGTAGTCGCGGGTCCAGTCGTTGGGGAAGAGCACGATGGGGTGGCCGAACTTGTCGCTGCCGAAGGCCACGCCGCTGGCGACGATGAGGGAGCCCGGGTTTTCCAGGGCGGGGTGGGGCGAGAGCCAGCGGAGCTGCGTCCAGGGCGCCGGCTCGAGTTTGGATTCGGCGTTGTATTCCGACTTGAGGCGGGCCTGCACGACCTCGAATTGCAGCGGCCCGACCGCCGCCAGCAGGGTCGCGCCCGGCGGGGCGTTGCGCGGCTGGAAGGATTGGACGACGCCTTCTTGGAGGAGCTGCTCGAGTCCGGCGCGGTATTTTTTGGCGTCGGAGGAGGTGGGGTTGAAGATGTAGGCGAAGACCTCGCTGGGGAATCGCGGGATCTCGTCGTAGGCGATGGAGCGGTCCTCGGTGAGCGTGTCGCCGATGCCGAAGGCGTCGTGACCGACCAGACCGATGACGTCTCCCGGCCAGGCGACGTCCACCGTCTCGCGTTCCTGGCCGAAGAGTTTGTGCGAGGAGGAGAGGCGCACGGATTTGCCGGTGCGCTGGTGGGTGACGACCATGTCGCGTTCGAATTTGCCGGAGCACACGCGGATAAACGCGATGCGGTCGCGGTGCTTCGGGTCCATGTTGGCCTGGATCTTGAAGACGAAGCCCGAAAATTTCGGGTGGGTGATGGGCACCTCGCGCTCCTCGGTGGGCGTCGGTAGTCCCGGCACGGATACGGAGACGGAGCGACGCGACGTGGGCGGGATGGAGTTTTGCAGGAAGCCCTCCAGGAGCAGTTGCACGCCGAAATTGTTGATGGCCGACCCGAAGAAGACGGGGGTCTGGCGGCCGGCGTGGACCGCGGCGAGGTCGAGCGGCGCGGTGGCGCCGTCGAGCATGGCGATCTGCTCCGAGACCTCGGCGTAGGTGACGTCGTCGAACTTCGCGCGCACCTGCGGATCCTCGAGGCCGGTGACGTTGACCGGAGCGCGGAAGGCGCCGCCCGGCACACGCTCGAAGAGGTGGACCTGGTTGATGCGACGGTCGAAGACGCCGCGGAAGGTGGGGCCGTTGCCCAGCGGCCAGGTGACGGGGCAGGGGGCGAGGCCGAGCACGCGCTCCAGCTCGTCGATGAGCTCGAGCGGGTTCTGCGTGGGCCGGTCGCACTTGTTCATGAAGGTGAAGATCGGGATGCCGCGACGACGGCAGACCTCGAAGAGCTTGCGCGTCTGCGGCTCGATGCCCTTGGCCGAGTCGATCACCATGAGCGCGGCGTCCACGGCGGTGAGCACGCGGTAGGTGTCCTCCGAGAAGTCCTTGTGACCGGGGGTGTCGAGCAGGTTGACCGCGAAGCCCTGGTAGTCGAATTGCAGGACCGTGCTGGAAACGGAGATGCCGCGCTGTTTCTCGAGCTCCATCCAGTCGGAGGTGGTGGCGCGCTGCTGTTTGCGGGCGGTGACGGAGCCGGCCAGATGGATGGCGTTGCCGTAGAGCAGGAACTTTTCCGTGAGCGTGGTTTTGCCGGCGTCGGGGTGCGAGATGATGGCGAAGGTGCGGCGGCGGGCGATTTCCTGGGCGGGCGTCATGGCGAAACGGAGGAGCACACGCGGCGCGGGCGGCGAGGGGAAGGGGAAAAACCATCCGCGTGTCACCGGGCCGCGTCCCGACTCCCGGAAAGGGCCGTCGGGCACGTTATCGCAGGCGGGATGAAACAACGGCCGGCTCTTTGGGCGGAACACCCCAGATCGGGACGAGTTTCACGGTTTGGTAACACCACCGGCGGTGGCGTGACGGGGAACCCTTCATTTTTTGTCCGTGTCCCTCAAGACGTCCGCCCCCCAACCCCCTCGACCAATGTTTGCAACTCTAGCCATCGTCGGCCTGCTTTACACAGTGGGTCTCGTCGTGCTTGCCGGAGCTCTCTGGCGTGCGCCGGAGGGCTTTGAGGACGAGCGCGGCTTTCATCGCGGGCACGAACCTCGCGATTGATCATTCCCGATCATTCCTTGTCCGAAGCCCCGGTCCTCCGTCCTTTGCGGCGAGGCCGGGGCTTCGTCGTTTTTGGGCTTCCCGCGCGGAGCGGGCGGGGCTGAAAGTGCGCCGCTATGGCCGATGCCTCCCTCAAGTTGAAACCCAACGCCCGCGCCCGCGTGCTCACCGGACACCCCTGGGTGTTCGCCAACGAGGTCGAGGCGCTCGCGCCGGCCGAGCACGACGGCGAACTCGTCGAGCTGCGCGACCGCACCGGACGTTTCCTCGGCACCGGCATCTACAATTCCCGCTCGCAGATCGTCTGGCGCCGCGTCTCCCGCGACCGCGTCACCCTCGACGCCGCCTTCCTGCGCACCACCCTGGAAAAAGCTCTCGCCCGTCGCGGCCCGGCCGACCCCGCCGCCAACCGTCGCCTCGTCTGGTCGGAATCGGACGATCTCCCCGGCCTGGTGGTGGACCAGTTTGGCGACACGCTCGTGGTGCAGATCCAGACGCTCGCGCTGGATCGCCGCGCGCCCCTCCTCGTCGAGGCGCTGGCCGAGCTGAGCGGCGCGGCCGAGATCATCCTGCGCAACGACGCCACGATCCGCCGCCTCGAGGGCCTGCCCACCGTCGTCTCCACCCGCAGCGGACAGGCCTGGGCGCCACGTTGGCATCGCATCGACGGCTTCGACTACTGGCTCGATCTCCAGAACGGCCAGAAGACCGGGTTCTACCTCGATCAACGTGAACAACACGCGGCGGTGGCGCGGCACGCCCGCGGGCGCCGGGTGCTGGACGCGTTTTGCAACCAGGGCTCCTTCGCGCTGCACGCCGCACGCGCGGGAGCGACGCTGGTGCGCGGTCTCGACAGCGCCTTCGACGCCATCAGCCAGGCGAAACGCAACGCCGAGCGCAACGGCGTCGCCGCCGACTTCGAGGCCGTGAACGTCTTCGATTACTTCGGCGCGAAGCGCGACGAGACCTGGGATCTGATCGTGCTCGATCCGCCGCCCTTCGCGAAGTCCAAGAGCACCCTCGAGGGCGCCCTGCGCGGCTACAAGGAGCTCAACCTGCGCGCCATGAAAGCGCTCGCCCCCGGCGGCCTGCTCGCCACCTACACCTGCTCCCACCACATGCAGGACGCCGAGCTGCGCGGGGTCCTGGCCGAGGCCGCGTCGGACGCGAAACGCAAGGTGCAGGTCGTGGAGTTCTGCCACCAGCCCGCCGACCACCCCGTGCTCGTGACCATGCCCGAGAGCGAGTATCTGCGCGGCTACATCCTCCGCGTGGAGTGACGTCCCCGGGCCGCGCCGCCGGGAGCGCCGGCATCCTGCCGGCGCTCCCGGTGGACTGACATCGCGTCCGGTTGCATTCTCGATAAGCATTTTCGCCCTCCCGGGCTTGCGCAGGCGCCGCGCGCTCACCAGCGTCTCGCCCCATGCCAAGCGACCCCGCGCAGGTTTTTTGGGAAAACAACCTTCGCTCGCTGCGTGCGCGCATCAATTTCGCCGCCTGGCTCGAGCGCGCCGCCGCCGCCTTCTTCGTCGTCGGCAGCGTCGCCGGTTTTTCGGCCTACGCCCTGAGGCGGCTGCACGCGGGCCCGGCCGGCGACGCCAACGCCCCTTGGCGCTGGTGGTGGGTCGCCCTCGGGCTCGGCCTCGTCGCCGGTTCGCTTTGGGCCTGGTGGCGCGCGCGGCGCGGATTTTTTCGCGGCGACGACGCCCGCGCCTGGCTCGAACATCGCCTGGGCCTCGATTCGACCCTCAGCGCCGCCGCCGCCGGGATCTCCCGCTGGCCCGCGCCGCAGCCCTTGCCGCGCACGCTGCGCTGGTCCTCGCCTGCGGTGCTCGGCTGGCTGGGCGGCGCCTTGGCGCTCTCGCTCGCCGGCGCCTTGCTGCCCGTGCCGGCGCCCTCGCCCTTCGACTATCGCCGCGGCACCGAAAAACCGCCCGCGCTCGCCCAGGCGGAGGAGTGGCTGGAGCAACTCGCCGAGCAGGAGGTGGCCCGCCCCGAGGACGTGGAAAAACTCGCCGAGCAGGCGCGCGGGCTGGGCGAACGCACGCCGGAGGAGCGCTACTCGCACTCGGCGCTCGAGGCCGCCGACACCCTGCGCGCCCAGACCGCGCAGGCCATTCGCGGGCTCGGCGCGAATCTCGAGGACGCCGCCTCCGCCCTCGCGCCGCTGGAGCGCCCGGCCGACCAGCTGAGCGACGAGGAGATGGGCGCCGTCGCCGCCCGGCTCGGGCAGGCCCTGCGCGCCTTGGAGGACGGCACCCTGGGCGCGCGTGACGAGCTGGCCAAACAACTCTCCGCCGCCGCCAACGCCGCCGGCCGCCGCTCGCTCTCTCCCGAACAAGCCCGCCAGTTGCGGGAACAACTTTCGCGCGCCGGTCGCGCCGCCACCGGCGTCGTCGGCGCGCAGGGCCAGGGCGCGCAGGTCGCCAGCGCCGATCCCAACTCCCGCGTGCGGCTCGGCCAGTGCCAGGGCACCTGCTCCGGCTCGCAAAACGGCGGGTCGTGCGACGGCTCCTGCGGATTTGGCAGCGGTGGCGTGAACCGCGGCCCCGGGCACGCGCCGCTCTACTTCCGCGACGAGGCGAGCGACGCCGGCGCCGGCACCACGGAGACCGTTTCCACCGACGATCTGTCGCGCGCCGCCCTCGGCGAACTGCTCGGCATGGAGCGCGGCGAGCACGAGTTTGACCCGCAGACGGCCGTCGGTCCCGCCGCCGCCGGCGCCGTGGCCGCGCCCGCGCAGGGCGGCGAGGTCGTGTGGGTGGACCATCTCACCCCGGCCGAGCGCGCCGCGCTGAAGGAGTTTTTCAAATAAACCCGGGAACTCCGCGACGTGCGTTTCCTGTTTTCGCCGCAGTCCCTCCACCCGCCGCCTCGTCGTTCCGGGCGCCTCGCTCCGATCACCGCGCGGGATGTCGTGTCCGCCGCCGACCCGGGCTCCGGCGTCGCCTTTTTTTCGCGCGATCCGGCCGTGAGCAAACGCCGCCGCCTCGGTCAAATCCGCACCCGCCTTCTCCCCACTCCATGACTTCGACCAACCAAGTTTTGAACGACGCCGAGCTGGCCACGGCCAAGGAGCGCTTCGAGCGCCTGCTCGCCACCCTCGACACGGTGCTTTTCGGGCAACGCGCCCTCATCGAGCTGGTGACCATCGGCGTCGTCGCGCGCGGCCACATCCTGCTCGAGGGCCTGCCCGGGCTGGGCAAAACCGAGTTGGTCAAGGGGCTCGCCCGCGCGCTCGCGCTCGACGCCCGCCGCGTGCAGTTCACGCCCGATCTGCTGCCCGGCGACATCACCGGCAACCCGGTGTTGCAGGAGGTGGACGGCCACCGCGCCTTCGTTTTTCAGCGCGGCCCGATTTTCGCCAACATCCTCCTCGCCGACGAAATCAACCGCGCCTCCCCCAAGACCCAGTCGGCCCTGCTCGAGGCCATGCAGGAACGGCGCGTCACCGCCGGCGGCGACACCCACGCGCTGCCCGAGCCCTTTTTCGTGCTCGCGACGCAAAACCCCATCGACCTCGAGGGCACCTATCCCTTGCCCGAGGCCCAGCTCGACCGCTTCCTTTTCAAGATCGAGGTGCGCCGCAACCCGCCCGAGGTGCTGCAACGCATCGTGCAGGCCCGCGAGATGGGCGTGGAGCCGGTGGTCCCCCCGGTGATGAGCGCCGCGGAGTTTTCCGGGCTGCTCGGCCTCGCCCGCCGCGTGCATGTGCCGGAGTCGGTCGCCGCCTACATCGCGCGCCTGGTCAACGCCACCCATCCCGGCGAGTCGGCCGCCTCCGCCGGCGTGCGTTTCGGGGCCAGCCCGCGCGCCGCGCTCGCCCTCGCCTCGGCGGCCAAGGCCCGCGGGCTCCGGCACGGGCGCCCGCACGCCAGCTTCGAGGACGTGCAGGCGGTGGCGCCGGCCGTATTGGCCCACCGGATACTGCTCGACCACGCCGCGCGGCTCGACGGCGCCAGCTCCGCCCAGGTGGTGGAAAAACTGCTCGCCGAGGTGGGCGTGCAAAACACGCCGCTGCCGCAATCGCTCGCCGCCGCGAAGATTCGCTGAACGCCGCCGATATGCGCGAGATACCCATTTCGGATCGGATCGGTGTTCGCCACGCGGAGCGTTCCGGCGCGCGGGCGGCGGCGGGGATTGGCCGGGGACGGCCAACGCTACACGGGGAGCTGGCGGCGGAGGGATGTGTAGAGTTGGCCGTCCCGGCCAAGCTTCAGTCGGAGTGGCCGGCGGGCGGGATTGTGCGAGCGGAGGCCAGGTCGGGAGGTCGGGCGCCGGGGGTTGGCCGGGGACGGCCAACGCTACAGTTTCCATTCATCTTCTTTGGCATGAATTTTGTTTCCCGGTTTTTCGCCGTCCTGAGTCTCCTGTTGTTCGTGCCGCCCGGCTCCGCCGCGGCCGGCACGCCCTCGGCCAATCACTTCGGCGTCCGGCCCGACGCGCCGGTCTCCCTGTCGGTGACCCCGATCAGCGATTTTTGGAGCGGCGATGGATTTTTGCCGCTCCTGGTGCGCGTGGAAAACCGCTCCCGGGATCGCTTGGAATGGCGCATCCGCGCCGAGGCGAATTTTGGCTACACCGGACACGACTTGAGCCGGGAGACGTGGATCGCCGCCGACGGCGGCGAGGTGACGGAGATCGTGATGATGATACCCGGCGGCGGACGCGTGCCCGACGGACAGCGGACGACGCTGCACCTCATCGCGGACGGGCCGGGCCTGGAGTCTTTGAGCAAGATCTACCTGCTGCACGGCGGGGCGGGCTCCGACCCCGTGGTCAACACCGCCGTCTCCCCGGGAAACGAGACCGCGCTTTTCGCGGCGGTGAACGGTGCCCCGGGCATGCACAGCGAGATCAGCGTGGTGCGGCCCGAGCTGTGGCCGGCCGACTGGCGGGTGTGGGCGCCCTTTGATCGGGTGGTGCTGACCGACGCCGAGTTCGACGCCATCGACGGCCCGCGCCGCGCCGCCCTGCGCGACTGGGTGGCGATGGGCGGCGTGCTCGACCTGTATCCGGAATCGGGCTCCCGCGCCGAGACGAAGGAGGTTCTGGGGCTCGGCTTGATTCGGCGGCGGGCGAGCACCCTGCAGGCGGAGGCCGTCGCGCATCCCCCGGTGACTCGCGAGGAGGGTCCACTCGCTCGCATCCCGTATCCGGCGGACGTCGAGATCACCCCGGAGCGCAAGCGTGCGCTGGAGCTGGATCGCGGCGTGTTGGGCGTTTCGTTTTTCCTGCTCGGTTTCGGAGTGCTGGTGGGACCGGTGAACCTCTTCGTTTTCGCGCCGTCCGGTCGTCGCCACCGGCTTTTCCTCACCGTGCCGCTCATCTCCTTCGCCGCCTCGGTGCTGCTGGCCGGCTTCATCGTCGTGCAGGACGGGTTTGGCGGCGAGGGCGAGCGCTGGGGGCGGGTGCTCCTGTCGCCGGACAGCAATCAGGCGGTCGTGCGGCAGGTCCAGTATTCGCGGACCGGCGTCCTGTTGGGCGACGAATTCGAGCTGCCGGAGGACGTGAAACTGGTGCGGGCGGGGATTTGGCCGACCCACGGCTATCGTTCCAACGATGACCCGCCGCCCGACCATTATCAACGAAGCGAGGGGACGGCCGGCGGCGACTGGTTCACCAGCCGTCGCGTGCAGACCCACCAGCTCGACCGACTGGTCCCGACCCGCGCCCGCGTGGAACTGCTGGACGCGGGCGGCGGCGGAGCCGCTCCGGTGGTGCAGTCGAGCCTCGGCACGGTGTTGCGCGACTTCCGTTTCAGCGACGCGAGCGGCGCCTCCTGGGGCGCCGACGAGGTGCCGCCCGGGCAGCGGGTGACCCTCCGGCCGCTGGCGCAGCAAACGGCTTCGGACGCGTATTCTTTTTCCCTGATTCCCCCGGGCTACTTCACCGCCGTCGGCGGCGAGGCCGAGGGCCTCACGCCCATCCCGACTCTGGATTCCATTCGCTGGGAGCCCGCCAACTTCTTCTACGTCGGCCCGCTGGTCGGCGCCCGCCACCCATGAGCACGCCTTTGGTTGAAGTTAAAAACATCACCCGCCGCTTCGGTGCCGTGCAGGCGCTCAAGGGCGTCTCGTTCTCGCTGGAGCGCGGCCAGGTGGTCGGGCTCATCGGCGCCAACGGCGCGGGCAAAACCACCGCCATGCGCATCCTCGCCACCCTGGATCTTCCCGACGCGGGTCTGGTGCGGGTCAACGGCATCGACATCGTGCAGGAGCCCAACCGCGTGCGGCGTCACGTCGGCTGGATGCCCGACCATTTTCAGGCCTACCGGGACATGACGGTTTTCGACTACCTCGATTTTTTCGGGCGCGCCCACGGCTTTCGCGGCGCGGAGCTGGTTCGGCGCGTCACCGAGGTCATGGATTTCACCGACCTCACGCCCCTGCAGGCGCGGCCGATGGACCGGCTCTCCAAGGGCCAGACGCAGCGTCTCTGCCTCGGGCGCACGCTCCTCAACGACCCCGATTTTCTGCTGCTCGACGAGCCGGCGGCGGGCCTCGACCCGCGCGCGCGCCTGGAGTTCAAGAACCTCGTCCGCATCCTGCGCGAGCGCGGCAAGACCCTGCTCATCAGCTCGCACATCCTCACCGAGCTGGGCGAGATGTGCGACACGCTGGTCTTCATGGACCAGGGCCGCGTGGTCCACCACGGCGACAAGGACGACCTGCTCCGCCACGAGGGCGAGGCCGGCCTCGTGTTTGACATCGCGATACACGGGCCGGTGTCCGCGCTCGTCTCCTGGCTGGAGATGCGCGCCGGCTGGAAACTGCTGGAGGAGCGGCGCGACGGCGCCCGCGCGCTGTTCGCCCAGGCCGAGCCCGAGGCCATCGCCGCCGAGGTGCGCCGACTGGCGACCGATCTGAACCTGCTGGGCTTCACGCGGCAGGAACGCCGCCTGGAGGAGGCCTTCGTGGACATTCTCCGCACCGGCGCGGCGCCGCTGAAACGCCGCGTGCCGCCCGGCCCCGCCGATCCGCCCCCGCCCTTGCCGCCGGCGGATCGGGCGGGCGGCGCCGCCGACGCATCTCTCCAACCGGAGGCCCGCGCATGAGCACCACCGCGTTCGTTTCCTCTTCTCCCGCCCCGGCCCCCGCGCCGGGCGCCGGTCCGGCCGCCGCCGCCGAGGCGCCGCCGCCGCGTTTCGATTTTCCGACCTGGCTCTCGCCGATGTTGGTCAAGGAGCTGCGCCAGGGGCTGCGCCAGCGCGGCTTCGTGGCCGGGCTCCTCGGCGTGCAACTGGTGCTGCTCTTCGTGTTCGTCACCGGCTTCGTGAGCGATGTGGGCGACCGCTCCTCCCGCGGCATGATCGACGGCGTTTTCTGGAGCGTGATGTTCGGGCTCCTGCTCATCGGCACGCCGCTGCGGGCCTTGACCGCGCTCAGCTCCGAGCTGGAGGCGCGCACCATGGACCTGCTCCTGCTTACCCGGCTCGACGCGCGCCGCATCGTCTGGAGCAAATGGGTGTCGATCATGGTGCAGGCCCTGCTCGTGGTGGTGACGCTGCTGCCCTACGCGGTGGTGCGCTACTTTTTCGGCTCGGTGGACTTGGTGGCGGACTTCCGAACCATCGGGATTTTTGTCGGCTGCGGGGCGGTTTTGACCGCGTTGGGACTGTGGATGTCGGGCCTGCACAGGGCGCTGCGCCTGCTCGTCGTCATCGGCGTGGTCGTGGTCTCCATCACCGGATTCGGCGGGATCATGGGCGGGGGCCTGAGGCATGGGTTTTCCCTCTCGGGCGGGCCTTCGCCGTGGCTGGTCTGGCCGCTGCTCTGCCTGGGGGGGGCGGTGTTGCTGATCTATTTCCTCATGCTGGCGGTGCGCTGGTTCGCTCCTCCGGCCGAGAACCACGCGGTCGGGCCGCGTCTGATGCCCTTCGCCCTCGCCCTGCCGGCGCCGATCATCGGGCTCGCCGGCTATCCGGATGGCGCGGCCATCTACGGTCTCTTCTGGGCGGCGGCGCTGGCGGTGATCGCGGCGCTGGAGCTGTCGAGCACGCGGGATCTCATGGCGATTCATCTGCGCGGGGCGGCGCGCTCGGGTGTGCGGCGGATCCTGTCCCCGGCGTTTCTGCCGGGCTGGCCGAGCGCGACGCTTTGGTTGGCGGGTCTGTGCGGCTTGTTCGTCGTTTACTGGGGCTTGATCGATGCGATGACGGCCGAGGATTGGAAATTCGGGCGCGTGCCGTGGATGGTGATTCTGGGTTGGACCGGGCTGGTGTTTCCCGCGCTGCTGGTATCGCTGCTGCCCACGGCGGCTCGGGTTTCCGGGGTGATCTACTTCGCCCTGCACGCCCTGCTCGGCATCTTCGCCGTGATGGCGGGAAGCGACGGGCTCAGCCACATGGCGCCGCTGCCGATGCGGGTGATGGACTGGCTCACCCACGCGCTGCCCACCACGAGCTTCTGGCACGCTCTGGTGGAGCTCAAGCGGCCGAGCGATCTGCCGGCGCTGGAGCTGGGGCAGGCCCTGGGCGTCGCGGTCACGCTCGCGATGATGTTGATCATGGCCCGTCCCTACTGGCGAAACGTGCGATGGATGCGCGAGCAGGCGGCGGCCATCGCGGCCGAGGGCGAAAACGAGCGCGAGGCCGGGGCCGTCGCGGTCGCGGGCGCGGCGGAGGCGACGAAACAGGGATGAGCGACGCGCCGGCACAGTTTGCCGAAGCCCTCGCCGAGGCCCGGCGCGACGGTCTCGCCGCCGCACGCCGCTTTCGTCTGCCCTTCGGGCGGCAGAGCTGGCGCGGCGCGGCGGGCGGCTGGCAGGGCCAGGGCGCGGGCAGCTCCATCGATTTTCAGGACCACCGCGCCTACATGCCGGGCGACGACCCGCGCCATCTGCACTGGGCGGCCTACGCGCGCACCGGGCAGCTGACGATGAAGCTCTACCGCGCGGAGGTCTCGCCGCTGGTGGATCTGGTGGTGGACGTCTCGGCCTCGATGTCGGCCGTGCCGGAGCGCGCGGCGCGGGTGGAATCGCTGGTGAGTTTTTGTCTCGAAAGCGCCGCGCGGGCCGGAGCGCCGCTTCGCCTGCAAACGCAGGGCGGGCGACGGCTGCGCATGCTGGCGACCGACCGCGTGCGGGCGGCGGGTTTCGCGGCGGCCTTGGCGGTGGCGGAGTCGCCGTCGGGCTCCGCTCCGGCGGACCCGGCCGGCGCGGGCGACGCGGCGGGGGCCGCGCGGGCGCCCGGCGCGATCCCGTGGCGGCCCGGCGCGATGAAAATCTGGATCAGCGACCTGCTGTTTCCCGGCGAACCCGGACCGCTGGTCAACGCCATGGCGGCGGGCGGCGGCTGCGGGCTCGTCCTCGCGCCCGTCTTGGCCGGCGAGGCGCGGCTCGCGGATCGCGGCAACGTGGAGCTGGTGGACCCCGAGGGCGGCGCGCCCCGGCGCCAGCGCATCGACGACGCGCTCGCCGAGCGTTACCACGCGGCCTACGCGCGCCACTTCGCGCTCTGGTCCGACGCGGCGCGGCGCGCGGCGGTGGGTTTCGCCCGGGTGGACTGCGCGGACGGGCTCACCGCGGCGCTGGCCGGCGAGGCCCGCGCGCGCGGCGTGGTGGAGGCGCTGGCATGAGCGTCGGCGGTATCACGCTTGCCAATACGGCGGCCCTCTGGGGGCTGCTCGCGCTGCCGGCCCTGGTGGCGGTGCATTTTTTCCAGCAACGCTCGCGACGGGTGGTGCTCGGCACGCGCTTCCTGCTGGAGGCCATCGCGCCGGAGAGCCGGGGCGGGCGGACTTGGGAACGGTTTCGCGCCTCGCGGGCCTTCTGGTTGCAATGCCTGGCGGTGCTTCTGCTCGTCTGGGTGCTGGCCGCGCCGCGCTGGCCGCGTGCCGACTCCACGCAGACGGTGGTGCTGGTGCTCGACGACGCGCTGGCCATGCGGGCCGTGACCGAGGAGGCGCGCCTCGCGGTCCGGGAACTGGGCACCGAGCTCGCGGGACGGGCGGCGCGCACCGAGTGGGTGCTGATGACCAGCGACGCGCGGCGCCCGGCGCTGTATCGCGGCGCGGACCGCGCCCGGATGTTGGCCGCGCTCGATGATTGGAGCCCGACGCTCGGCACCCACGACTATGACGCGGCGCTGCGGCTGGGGCGGGGACTGGCGGCGGCGGACGGCGAGTGTTGGTTTATCACGGATCGGGAGGAAAAGGTGCCGCCCGACCAGGCGGCGGTCGGCGTCGGGCGCCCTTTGGCCAACGTCGGCTTCGCCGGCGGCGTCGTCGCCCGCGCCGAGTCGGAGTCGGGAGCGGGGGCGGAGGCCGCGACGAAGGCGGCAGCAGCGAACATTCCCGCCGGCGCCTTGGTGTGGCGCGCGGTGCTGCGCAACCACGCCGAGGAGGTGCAGAGCCGCGCGTGGTGGATCGAGGGTCCCGGCGGGGCGAGCGAGCGGCGCGGGGTGCGGCTCGAGGCCGGCGGCGTGATCGAGCTGTCGGGTGTCTGGCCGGCGGGGGCGGAGCGGGCGGTTCTGTGCCTGGAGCCGGACGGCTTTGCGGAGGACGACCGCCTGCCTTTGGTGGCGCCGCGGCCGAAGTCGCTCGGGGCGCGGGTGACGCTGGCGGGGGCGCGCGGCGAGTTTTTCCGCAAGCTGCTGGCTGGCATCCCCGGGGTGGACGCCGGGGCCTCGCTCGGCGCGACCCTGCGCGTGCTCGAAACGCGGGACGCGGAAACGGTGCCGCCCGGCGCGGCGATCCTGCTCGCCGCGCCCGAAACCCAAGCCGCGCCCGGAGCCGCGACCGCGGGCGACGCGAGCGCGTCCGGCCGGCGCGCGCTGGTCCGCACGCCGGTGGTGGCGGAGCGGCACGCCTTGGTGGACGCGCTCAATTGGCGGGGCCTGCTCGGGCCGGGACCGTCGGCGCTGCGCGCCGGGGTGGCGGACGAGGTTTTGCTGTGGCAGGGGGAGACGCCGCTGGTGTGGCTGCGCGGCGGGGTGGGGGGCGCGGAGGCGCGGCGGCAGCTCGTGCTGAATTTTGATTGGGAAGCGGGCAACGCCGGACGCCTCCCCGCGACGGTGTTGTTGTTGCGCCGTTTCGTGGAGGGCCTGCGCGACGCGCAGCCCGGCGCCTACGCGGCGAATTTCGACACCGGGGCACGGGTGGAGCTGGCGGCGGTGGATGTGGCGCAAGCGCGCGGCGGCGGCGACGCGGGAGCAGGCGACGCGGAGTCGGCTCCGGTGCGGTGGACCTTGGTGCGCGAAGCGGACGGGGCTGGACGGCCTGCGGCGGCGGAGCGGAGGGCCGGCGGGGCCGCCGACGCTCCCAGTGGGGTGTTTGGCGGTTCCGGAGAAACGCGCGAGCTGGACGCCGGCGAGCTGGCGGTGCTGCGCGCGCCGGCCGAGGCGGGCTTTTTCGAGGTGCGGCGGGGCGCGGATGTTCTGGTGCGCGGGGCGGCGCAGTTCGCCGACGCGCGGCAGGGGGATTTTCGCGGCGCGGCCCGTTTTCGCAGGGAGGCGCCGGCGGGCGCGGCGGCGGCGCGGCGTGAGCGCCAGACCCAGGGCGATCCGCTGGGCACGTTGTGGCTGGCGCTGGCCGGCGCGGCTTTGCTGGGCAGTTGGTGGCCGGGAGGGGCGGGCCGCGCGCCGGCGCCGCGCGGGGCGAGCCCGGGCGGCGGCGTCGGTGCCGGCGGGCCGGGGAAGGGAGGCTTGCGCGTATGAATTTCGAATTGGGAGCGCCGGAGTGGTTGTTTCTCGTGCCTGTTTTGGCCGCGCTCGGTTGGCGCGTGCCCGCGCTGCGGCTGGGCGAGCCCTTGCGGGTGGCGGCCTTGGTGCTGCTGGTGCTCGCGCTGGCGGACCCGCGTCTGCGCCTGGGGGGCGGCGGGCTGGATCTGTGGGTGGTGACGGATCGCTCCGACTCGGTGGCGGCGCCCGCCGCGATGCAGGCGCCGGAGGTGGCGGCGATTTTGGAAAAATCCCGCGGCCGCGACGACCGGGCCTTTTTTATCGACTACGCCGTCGAGGCGCAGCGGCGCGACCAGGGCGACCCGGTCTTGCGCGGCGGCACCGGGCGCACCCACACGGCGAGCGCGCTGGAGTTCGCGCTGGCGCAGATGCGGGACGGTCGTCCGGCGCGGCTGCTGTTGTTGAGCGACGGGTATTCGACCGAGCCGCTCGGCGACGTGGCGGAAAAAATCCTCCGGCGCGGCGTGCCGCTCGATTATCGGCTGCTCGGCGAGGGGCTGGGCGAGGACGTGCGGGTGAGCGCGGTGGAGACGCCGGCGCGGGTGCTGCCGGGCGAGGCGTTTTTGGTGGAGTTTACCCTGTCGGGGCGTGGCGAGGCCGAGGTGCCCTGGGAGGTGTGGCGCGGGGGCGAGGCGCCGGCGGCGAGCGGCGTGGCGCGGCTGGAAAACGGGGTGGCGCGGGTGCGGTTGACCGACCGGCTGGGGCGTGCGGGCGCGGTGCGCTACGAGGTGAAAATCCGGCCGGCGGCGGACGTGCATGCGGAGAACAACGTCGCCG
The DNA here is from genome assembly GCA_966252115.1 of uncultured Akkermansia sp. Taxonomy (GTDB): domain Bacteria; phylum Verrucomicrobiota; class Verrucomicrobiia; order Opitutales; family Opitutaceae; genus IMCC26134_A. Next base: position 8,250 of record CBINNW010000084.1, on the reverse strand, counting down.
GGAGTTGGGTGGAGGTGGCGGGCGGCGGCCGCGTCCTGCTGGTGACGAACTATCCCGACGATCCCCTGGCGGAGCTGCTCGGTCAGCAGGGCCTGCGGGTCGAGCGCGTGACGCAGGCGGCGGACCTGGGGGCGGAGGCGCTGGTGGGCACGCGCGCGGTGGTGTTGAACAACGTGCCGGCGCATCGGGTGGCGCCGGAGTTTCTGCGCGCGCTGGATTTTTTCGTGCGCGAGCAGGGGGGAGGACTGCTGATGGTGGGCGGGCAAAACAGCTTCGGGTCGGGCGGCTATTTTTCCTCGGCGATCGATCCGCTGCTGCCGGTCTCGATGGAGCTGCGCAAGGAGCACCGCAAACTGGCGACGGCGATGGCGATCATCCTCGACCGCTCGGGCAGCATGGCGGCGAGCGTGGGCGGCCAGACGAAGATGGACCTCGCCAACACCGGCACGGCGCGGGCGATCGAGCTTTTGGGAAATTTCGACGCGGTGTCGGTCCATGCGGTGGATTCGGCGCCGCACGAGATCGTGGCGCTGGCGCAGGTGGGGCCGAACCGCCAGCGCATGCTCGAATCGGTGCGGCGCATCGTGAGCACGGGCGGGGGGATTTATGTCTATCAGGGTTTGCTGGCCGGCTGGGAGCAGTTGCGGCAGGCGGAGACGGGGCAGCGGCACCTGATTTTGTTCAGCGACGCGGCGGATTCGGAGGAGCCGGGCGACTACGTGAACCTGCTCGCCGAGATGCGGGCGGCGGGGGTGACGGTGAGCGTGATCGGGCTGGGCGGCCCGGGGGACGGCGACGCGAAGTTTTTGGAGGACATCGCGGCGCGGGGTGGCGGGCGGATGTTTTTTAACCAAAACGCGGCGGACCTGCCGGCGATCTTCGCGCAGGAGACGGTGTCGGTGGCGCGTTCGGCCTTCATCAAGGAGCCGACCGGGGCGGCCGGCACGCCCGGCTGGGTGGAGATTTCGGCGCGCGCGCCGGAGTGGCTGTCGTCGGTGGATGGATACAATCTCAGCTATCTGCGCGAGGGGGCCACGGCCTCGCTGGTGACGACCGACGAGTATCAGGCCCCGTTGGTCGCGGCCTGGGCGCGCGGGGCGGGGCGGGTGGCGGCGGTGTCGTTCCCGCTGGGCGGGGAGTTTTCGACCAAGGCGCGCAACTGGCCGGACTACGGGGACTTCGCCCAGACGCTCGGGCGCTGGCTGGCCGGCGAGGACGCGCCGGCGGGCATGGCGGTGCGGACCACGTTGCGCGGCGACACGCTGACGGTGGACCTGCTGCACGACGAAAGCTGGAACGGCCGCATCGCCGCCACGCCCCCGGTGGCGCGACTGGCGGGTGCGCCGGGACGGAGCGGCGCGGCGTCCGCGGCGGGCGAAACGGCGGGCGCGGGCGCCGGTGTGCGAGAGCTGGTGTGGGAGAAGATCGAGCCGGGGCGTTTCCGGGCGACGGTGGCGCTGGCGCCGGACGAGGCGGCGCGCGGTGTGGTGCGGGTGGGGGCGACGCCCCTGGCCTTCGGCCCCGTCGCGCCGGCGGGGTCGCCGGAGTGGGCTTTCGATGGCGAGGCCCTGCGCGAGCTGCGGCAGCTGGCCACGCGCAGCGGCGGCGGGGAACGGCTGGACTTGGCGGCGATCTGGGACGCGCCGCGCAAGACCGAGGTGCGCGGTCTGCGTGGCTGGTGGCTGGCGGCGCTGGCCGGTCTGCTCGTGGTCGAGGCGGCGGTGGCGCGCTGGGATCTGCGCCGCGCCCGACGCTGGCGTTTTTGGCGTGGCTGAGGTGGGCGTGGGCCGAGCGGGCGACGCATCATTTGCTCGCGCGGGCAGGCGCCGGGGTTTTGCTGCCCGGGACGATATGGCGAACGAACACTCGAAGGCGGCGGCGGAGAAGGATCGCGCGGAGCCGGTGCGGCTTTCCGATTTGCCGGCTTTCGCGACGGGCGGACGGCGGCGGTGTTATGTCGATCCGCGCGACGCCAATCGCTGCATCAAGGTGGCGCGCACCGAGGAGTGGCTGGTGGCGAAGCTGGGCGGTCCGACTTGGCTGCCGAAACGTTGGCGGCGGGCCTACGACAACAACGCCGACGAGCTGAAGGAGCTCGGGCGTCTGCAACGCAAGCTGGGCGACGCGTTGATGGCGCGGCATTTTCCCCGGGTTTACGGCATGGTGGACACCGATCTGGGGCCGGGCCTGGTGCTCGATCTGGTGCGCGACGCGGACGGGCGGATCTCGCGCAGCCTGCGGGAGCATTTGGCGGAGGGCGGGCGCCTGGAGGATTTTCGCGCGGCCTACGACGAGTTTGGCCGCTTCCTGCTCGAGCACAAAATCGTCACGCGCGACCTGCTGGACCACAATCTGACGGTGCGGCGGGAGGCGGCCGGCGGGCTTCGGTTTTTCCTGATCGACGGTTTTGGGGACTCGGCGGCGCTTCCGGTGGCGGCGCTGTTGCCGGGGGGCACGCGGCGACGGATCGACAAGAAACTGCGGAGGAGCTGGGGACGTTTCGAGGAGCTCGCCGAAAAGCTGGCCGATCCGGAGCGCGCGGCGACGGCGTTCAAGTGGCGCAACGGTTTTTTGCATCACCGCTGAAGTCGCGGGTGGGCGCGGGGGCGCGTTCCCGGTCGCCAAACCGCGCTCGCCAAACATGTCCTTGCGTCGTTTTTCCGGCTGGGACACTTGAAGCCCTTCCCGGCTCCGCGCGGGCCTTCGCACTTTTCCATGAGAGTCCTTCACGTCGCCTACCAACAACTCCGCCGCTACGGGCAGACGCGGGTGAGTTGGGCCCAGAAGCTCACCTTCGGGTTGGTGAAAAACGACCACTACACGGTGGGCTTCAGCGACCGGGACGTGGCGGCCTTCGAGGCGCCGCTGGGCATGCGCGCGCTGGGGGTGGGCAAGGCCAACCGGCGCTTGCTGGAAATGGTGCGCGCGGTGGAGCCGGATCTGGTGATCGCGGGGCACTGCGACATGATCACCAACGGCACGCTGCGGGAGATCAAGCGGCTGCGCCCGTCGTGCGGCGTGGTGCATTGCAACAACGACCCGCTTTTCGTGCCGAGCAACGTCGAGCGCATCAAGTCGCGCGCCTCGGTGGTGGACGCGGTGTTTGTCTCCACGGGACGATCGGAGCTGCGGATGTTCGAGGGCATCGGCGCGCGGGTTTACCACATGCCCAATCCGGTGGACGCGGCGGTGGAGACGCTGGACAACTCCAGGCGCAGCGACCTGCCGGTGGATCTGATTTTTTGCAGCAACAGCGACGACTTCACCGAGCGGCTGGCGATGGTGGGGCGGCTGCGGGAGCGTTTGAAGGACGAGCTGGTTTTCAAAACCCACGGCAGTTTCGGCCAGCCGCCGGTGTGGGGGCGCGATTACGAGCGCGCGCTGGGCGACTCGAAGATGGGGCTGAACTTCAACCGGCAGGAGATCCATCGCTGGTATTCGTCGGCGCGGATGGCCCAGCTGGCGGGCAACGGCGTGCTGCAGTTTACCCATGCGAATCTGGGCTTCGACAGCCTGCTGCCGGCGGAGAGCGTGGTGTATTTCCGGGGCGAGGACGAGTTGCTCGCCAAGATCCGGGAATTTCATCGCGACGACGACAAGCGCCGCGCCTGGGCGGGGCGGGCGCGGGAGTTTTTTCACCGCGAGATCAACTCGCGGCTTTACGCGCAATACATCGTCGAGGCGTCGCTGCAGATCCCGTTTTCCCATGACTACGTCTGGGCGCGGGACATCCGGCTGGACGGGTCGTTGCGCTAGGTTTTCCGGAGCCCGGTCGTCACGCGCGGAGTCGTCATGCCACCCATTCGAGTAGCCCAGGTTTTGGCCGGAGCGGAGCGCGGCGGCGCGGAAAATTTCTACACGCGGCTGGTGCTCGCCCTGGGGGAGCGGCCGGAGCTGGAGCAACTGGCCTGTCTGCGACCGCACGCGCACCGGGTGGCGGCGCTGGAGGCGGGCGGGGTGGCGACGGCGGGATTCCCCTTTGGCGGGCCGTTGGATGTGTTGGGGCGTTGGCGCTACCGCCGCCGGCTGGCGGAGTTTCGGCCGGACGTGGTGATGACCTGGATGGGGCGGGCGAGCGTGTCCACGCCGGCGGGGCGGGGGCGCTATGTTTTGGTTAACCGGCTCGGTCACTACTACGACCTGAAGTCCTACCGGCACGCGGATTACTGGGTGGGGATCACGCGCGGGATCTGCCGTCATCTGGTGGACGGCGGCATGCCGGAGGAGCGGGTCTTTCATATCCCGAATTTCGCCGACGAAACGCCGGTCGAGCCGGTGAGCCGTGCGAGCTGCGAGACGCCGGACGGGGTGCCGCTGGTGCTGGCGGCGGGGCGGCTGCATGTGAACAAGGCCTTCGACACCCTGCTGCACGCGATGGCGGCGGTGTCCGGCGCGGTGCTGTGGCTGGCGGGCACGGGGCCCGAGGAGGCGCGGCTGCGGGCGCTGGCCGGGGAGCTCGGTCTGGCGGGGCGGGTGAGGTTTCTGGGCTGGCGGGAGGATGTGACCGCGCTGATGCGGGCGGCGGATGTTTTTGTGTGTCCCTCGCGGCACGAGGGGCTGGGCTCGATCGTGCTGGAATCGTGGGCGCATCGCTGCCCGCTCATCGCGACGCGTTCCCAGGGGCCGGCGGAATTGATCTCGGACGGGCGCGACGGGCTGCTGACGCCCATCGACGACGCGCCGACGCTGGGGCGGGTGATCGGCGGGTTGTTGGCCGATCCGGCCCGGCGGGCCGCGCTGGCGGAGGAGGGCGCGCGGACCTATGCGCGGGAGTATTCGCGGGCGGCGATAGCCGAGGCCTACGTGCGGCTGTTTTCGCGGCTGGTGCCGGGGCGATGATTTTGGCCTCGCGTATGGGCCTCGCGGGCGGGGAAGCGCGCATCCGCGCGGGCCTTCGTGCGCCGGCGTCGTGGGCCTGCTCAGGCGCTCATCTCGGCGAGCTCGTGGTGGTATGAGTGGTTCAGGGCGTGCGCCAGCCAAGCGTAGCAGTGGCGCAGATCGGTGCCACGATTCTTCGAGTCGCCCTGTCGTTTGGGGAAAATCTCGTGGATCGTGGCACCGGGGGCGGCGAAAATCATGTTGCTGAGACCGGCGCCGTGGAGACCGGCCAGATGGGTGACGCCCGCAAAACCCGCCACTTGATCGGCGAACGAGTAGTTCTGCGCGTGGACGATGTGGTAGCCCATCTGTTCGAAGCGGCTCTCGATTTTCGCCTCGTCGTCGAAGTTGCGACGCAGCGAGTGGCGGCGGGAGATGTAGATTTTGGAGTGGCCGAAGGGATTGGCCGCCCCGGCCGGGAGTCGGGAGCGAAACCAGTTTCTCACCCATTCCGCGTCGGCGGGATGGGCGAAGCCGGCGCTCGGGGCCGAGTAGAAGACGGCCTCGGGCACGCGGGCGGGATGGTCCACCTCGAGAAGCCGGGATCGCCAGGATTCGCCAAAGATCAGCCGGAGGGTGTCGTTCACGTAGCGCGGTCGCTGCCTCGTGCACAAAAGCACGAAGGGAGATGAATCGGAGGCCAGGCGCAGCAGATTCGGCACGGTCTCCACCAGCCAGTGGAAGTAGGTCACGTGCGGCAGGGCGAAAACAGGCGCCGGAGCCGCCACGGGAACGACGCGGTCGGCGAGGTCGAGGCGAACGCCGCCGTAGGAAAGCGCCTTGGCCAGCCGTCCATGGCTGGGGCCGAGCACGAAGCCGCCGGGCAGCCAGACCGCGCCCGAGTGGGGACCCACGCAAACGTCGCGGACCTCGTGGCGGCACAGGGAATCAAACGCGTGTGATCGCTCGAACCAGGGCGGCGTGGCGGAGTCCGCCGTTTCCCAGGTGATGGTCTCGGGCTCGCGCACGGGCGTGATGCGCTTCAGGTGGGCGCCGAGGCGGATGTCGCCTTCCGAGATGGTTTCGAGGTAGTAACGCGGCAGGTCGGTGGCCACGCGCCCCAGGAGGATACGGGAGCTCAGGCGCGCGGCCTTCACCTTCATTTTGGCCAAGGAAAACATGGGCGGGCGATGGGCGGGGTTTGGCTCAGGGGCGGGCGGCGCCGGCGGGCGGAAGCGGGGCCGGTCGTCGCACGGGCGGACAACCAGGGAGGAGCGTGCCGGGAGCGGCCTTCAGCCGGGCGTGCAGGTAGGTGCGCAGGTAGCTTTTCAGTTTCACCAGCGAGTGCCCGGGCGCGAGTCGCAGGAGCGCGCAGTAGAGACCGGCGAAATGCCGGGGGCGGAGTCGGGCGGCGCGGGCGTGGAGGCGGAGTCTGCGTTCGTGAAAACCAAATTCGATCCGCCGGTCGAGGAGTCGGGCTTCGTCGGCGTCGAGCCAGCCCGCGTCGGAGGCGCGCCGGAGGTCGGCCCGGTGTTGTTGACGCAGTCCGCGGGCTCGGCGAAAGGCCCGGGCCTGACGTTTGAGCTCGGCCTGACGGTCGGCGGATTTGTCCATAAACCCGAACGACATGCTGGCGGAGTGGACTCGGTAATCGACCAGCACCTCGGGGGTGTAGAAGTAGCCGCCGCGCAGGAGCGCGCGGAAGACGACGGTGTTGTCCTCCGCATGGCTGCCGGGGAGAAGCGGCGCGAAATCGGTCAGGAGCCGGCGGCGATAGGCGTAGGCGGCGCCCAGCCTCGGCACTCCCTGATAGATGTCGGCGAGTTTGGCGGCGAGGTTGCGGACTTCGCGACGCGGCCGGTCCGGGAACATGCGCTCGCCGACCACCCGGCCGGACTCGTCGATCTGGCGGGCGTTGCACACCACAAGATCGGCGTCGGGATGCTCGACGAAAAGCTCGGCCGTGCGGAGGCAGCGCCGGGGGTGGGAGAGATCGTCGCCGGCGGCGGCCACCACGATGTCGCCCGTGCAGGCGGCGACGCAGCGGTTGAAGTTGCCCAGCAGCCCGAGGTTTCGGGGATGCGCCAGGAGCCGGACGGAATGGGGGCCCCGGTAGTCGGCGATGATTTGGCGGATGCGCGCGGCGGTGCCGTCGGGCGAGGCGTCGTCGCCGACGACGATCTCCACGGGCGGTCCCTCCTGGCCGAGGATCGAGCCGAGGGCGGAGTCGATGTAGTTCTCTTGTCGATACGTCAGGACGATGACCGAGACCTTCGGCGGCTGGGCGGACCGGGTCATGGCGTGTCAGCGGGAGGCGTCCCAGGAGTTGACGGCGGCGACCACGCGTTCGGCGTCCTCGTCGCCCAGGATCGGGCTCAGGGGAAGCGAAAGCACCTCGCGGTGAATCAGCTCGGTGAGCGGGAAGCCGAGGTGGTCGAGCTGGCCGGCGTAGGCGCGCTGGAGGTGGGGCGGCTTGGGGTAGTGGATGAGGGTCTGGACGCCGAGCCGGGACAGATGGGCCTGGAGCGAATCGCGTCGCGAGGATCGGACGACGAACAGGTGCCAGACATGCTCGTCCGTCGCGGCCGGCGAGTCGGGCAGGCGGACCTCCGCATGCGTGATGTGCCGCCGGTAAAACGCCGCGAGCCGGCGGCGCCGCCCGGTATCCGGCGCGAGTTCGGGCAGCATGACGCGGAGAAACGCGGCCTGAAGCTCGTCGAGGCGGCTGTTGCGACCGCGGTAGGCGTTTTCATAGCGGACGTGCGAGCCGTAGTTTCGCAGGGCGCGAAGCAGGGCGGCCAGTTCGGCGTCGTCGGTGGTGATGGCGCCGGCGTCGCCGATGGCGCCCAGATTTTTGCTGGGATAGAAGCTGAAGGCGCCGGCGTGGCCCCAGGCGCCGGTTTTGCGTCCGGCGAGGGCGGCGCCGTGGCCCTGGGCGCAGTCCTCGAGCACGAGCAGGTCGTGTTCGTCGGCGATGGCCCGCAGTTCGTCCATCGGGGCGATCCGGCCGTAGAGGTGGACGGGGAGCAGGGCGCGGGTGCGGGGCGTGAGCGCGGCGCGGACGGACTTCGGGCAAAGGTTGAAGGTGGGCTCGGCGGGCTCGACGAGGACGGGGCGCAGGCCGGAGGCCGAGACGGCGAGCACGGTGGCGATGTAGGTGTTGGCCGGCACGATGACCTCGTCGCCGGGGGCGAGCCGGCCCTGCTCGATCCAGGCGCGGAAAACCAGCTCCATCGCGTCGAGGCCGTTGGCGACGCCGATGGCATGGGCGCTGCCGTTCCAGGCGGCGAATTCGCGTTCGAAGGCTTCGACCTCCTTGCCGAGCACCAGCCAGCCGCTGTCGATCACGCGCGCGGCGGCGGCGAGCAGGGCCTCGCGATGGCGGGCGTGAAGCGCCTTGAAGTCCAGGAAGGGGAGCGGGGCGGGTGGCAT
>CBINNW010000083.1:0-23466 GCA_966252115.1 uncultured Akkermansia sp. | reverse complement strand
ACGTAGGCGTGCTGGTCGGTGGAGCCCTTGTTGCCGTAAACGGCGATGCCCTGGTTGACGACTTTGCCCTCGAGGTCGAACTCCTTGCCGAGCGACTCCATGACGAGCTGCTGGAGGTAGCGGGAGAAGAGCAGGAGGCGGTCCTTGTAGGGGAGGATGACCATGTCCTTCAGGCCCTTGCCGCCGGTTTCGTAGAGCCACATGAGGGCGAGCAGGGCGGAGGGGTTTTCGGTGGTCACGGTGGAGCGCGTGACCTCGTCCATGGCGGCGGCGCCGGCGAGCATGGCGTCGGTGTCGATGCCCTGGAGCGCGGCGGGGAGGAGACCGACCGTGCAGAGCTCGGAGGTGCGGCCGCCGACCCAGTCCCACATGGGGAAACGGGCGAGCCAGCCTTCCTTGATGGCGGTCTGGTCGAGTTTGGAGCCGTCGCCGGTGACGGCCACGAAGTGTTTGGCGTAGGCGAGGCCGGCGGCCTGGAAGGCGGCGGCGGCTTCGAGCATGCCGTTGCGGGTCTCGACGGTGCCGCCGGACTTGGAGATGACGACGACGAGGGTCTCGGGCAGCTTGCCGGCGAGCTGGGCGAGCACGTAGTCGATGCCGTCGGGGTCGGTGTTGTCGAAGAAGGAGACGGCCATCTTGTCCGCGCCGGGCTGGCCGAGGGCGTGGTTGACCAGCTGGGGTCCGAGGGCGGAGCCGCCGATGCCGACGACCAGAAGCTGGGTGAACTTTTTCCCGGTGGAGCCGAGCAGGCGGCCGGCGTGGACGTCGGCGGTGAAGGCGCGGATCTGCGCGAGCGAGTCGTCGATGGCCTTGGTGAGCTCGGCGGTCGGGGCGAGCTTCGAGGCGCGCAGCCAGTAGTGGCCGACCATGCGGTTCTCGTCGGGGTTGGCTATGGCGCCCCGCTCGAGCTCCCGCATCGCGGCGTAGGCGCGCCGGACGGCGGGCTCCTGCGCGGCGAGAAACGTATCCGGAAACGGGATACGGCTGTAGTCGAGGGCGAAGCCGAGCGACGCGTTGTGGTAGCTGTTTTGGGTGAAGCGGGTCCAGGTGGACATGGCGGGGATCAGGAAGGGTTGGTGACGACGAGCGGCGCCGGGTGCGCGTCCGGGAGCCGGCGGAGCCGGACGGGGAACGATGAAACTGGCACGCGCGTGGGCATGATCGGCCGAGCACCCTAGGCGCCGCTCCGGGCGCGGAAACAAAAAAGGCGGCCCGGCCCATGCGGATTTTGGCTTCTTCTCATCAAAGAGCCTTGTGCATCGGGCGGATTCGGCCCGCCGGGGACGGGGAGTGTGTTTTTTGTGCAAAAATTTGCCGCGCGCGACGCCGGTGGCCGTTGGTCCGGGATGTGGAGTTGGCCGTCCTCGGCCAAGATCGGGGGGCGGGGTGTAGCGTTGGCCGTCCCCGGCCAAATGCAGCCGGAGCGCTGGCGATACCCGGCCAATCACCGCCGATACCCCGTCCGTGCCCCACCACCCCGCCCGGATTTTGGCCGGGGACGGCCAACGCTGCATTTGGCCGGGGACGGCCAACGCTACATTTGACCGAGGACGGCCAACGTCACATTTGGCATCGGGGGACGGCCGGCCATGGCCGGGCTTACGCCGCGGTCGGGGGGAGGACGCGGGCGAGCGCCGCGATTAGCTCGCGTTGCGAGAAGGGTTTTTGCAGGACCGTGTCGCCATTTTTTCGATACAGCTCGGCGGGGCCGGGGGGCGCGCCCGGCGGCGGGCCGGCGTCGAGCACGCCCGAGATCAGGATGACCGGAAGGTCGGGACGCAGCTCCTTGATGCGCGCCGCGACGACGTCGCCGCCGATGCGGGGCATGAGCCGGTCGAGAATCACGGCGGTGAAGCGGGCGGGCTCCTTTTCGAAAAGATCCAAGGCCGCCCGGCCGTCGCACGCCTCCACCGGGGTGAAGCCGTGATTGGTCAGGACCAGGCCGGCGACTTCGCGGATGGAGTCCTCGTCATCGACGACGAGGATCTCCCGGCCCCGGCCCTCCACCTCGAGTTCGTCGGCGGCGGGCGGCGCGGGCGGAGCGTCCTCGGCCGCGGCGGGCAGGAGCACGCGGAACTCCGTGCCCCGACCCGGGCGGCTGGTGACGTCGAGTCCGCCGCCGTGGCCGCGGACGATGCCGAGCACGGTCGAGAGGCCGAGGCCGGTGCCGGCGCCGCGGGGCTTGGTGGTGTAGAAGGGTTCGAAGATGTGCTCCAGGGCCTCCGGGGCGATGCCCTCTCCGGTGTCGGAAACGGAGATGCCGACGTAGTCGCCGGCGGGGATGGTGAGGCCGGACTGGGTGATGAGCGGTTCGGGGAGGCGGACGCGGCCGGCGCCGAGCCGGAGCGTGCCGCCCCGGACCATGGCGTCGCGGGCGTTGACGGCGAGGTTGAGCAACACCTGGTGGAGCTGCGTGGCGTCGCCGCGGATCATGGGCAGGTCCGGCTCGATCTCGCAGCGGAGCTCGATGAGGCGGGGCAGGGTTTCGCGCAGGAGGTTCCGCACCTCCTTCACCACGTGCTCGACCGGGAGGTTCATGCGTTCGCCCTCCACGCCGCGGGCGAAGGTCAGCACCTGGCGGACGATGCCGGCGCCGCGTTCGGCGGCGGCGCGGATCATCTCGAGGCGCTCCCGGTCGGTGGGGTTGGGGCGGCCGAGTTTGAGGATGTCGATCGCGAGGAGGATGGGGGCGAGCACGTTGTTCAGGTCGTGCGCGATGCCGCCGGCGAGCAGGCCGATGCTTTCGAGGCGCTGGGTGCGGGCGACCTGCCGCTCCATGGCCTTTTCGGCGCTGATGTCCTGCTTGATGGCCACGAAGTGCTCGATGCGGCCGCCGATCACGACGGGGGCGATGATCATGCGTTCCCAATACAGGGTGCCGTCGCGGCGCTGGTTTTGCAGTTCGCCGGACCAGATCTCGCCGTGGGTGATCGTTTTCCAGAGGGCGGCGTAGAAGTCGGGGTCTTGGCGGCCGGATTTGAGCAGGCTGGGGTTGCGTCCGGCGACTTCGTCCAGGGCGTAACCGGTCATGGTGGTGAAGGCGGGGTTGGCCCATTCGATGCGGCCCTGGGCGTCGGCGATGAGGATGCCGCTCGGCGCGGCCTCGATGGCGGTCTGCATGAGGCGCAGGCGGGTATCGAGGCGCTCCTTCTCGGCGCGGGCGGCGAGCAGTTCGAGGCCGTGTTCGAGGTCGGCGACGAGGCGGCCGGTGAGCTCGATCAGCTCCTCGTCGAAAAACTCCTCTTTCGACGCGTAGGCGCAGACGGCGCCGCGGCGCTCGCCGACGCAGATGGGGGCGGAGGCGCTGGAGCGAAAACCGCAGGCGAGGAGCGCCTGGCGCCACGGCTCCATGGCCGGGTCGCGCTCGATGCTGTGGCAGGTGATCACCCGGCCTTCGCGCAGGGCACGGCCGGTGGGGCCGCGACCGAGGCGATCTTCGGGGTGGACGGTGCAGACGAGGTGCTGGATGCACTCGGCGCCGTCGCCGGCCCAGACGGCGGGTTCGATGCAGCCGGTGGATTCGTTGACCCAGGCGAACCAGACGAAGCGCATGCCGGCGAGGCCGACCAGGGCCTCGGCGATGGCCTGGCAGAGGGCCTTTTCGTCGCGGGCGGTGGCGGCGGCCTGGTTGGCGCGGGCGAGGGCGGCGAGAAAGCCCTTGGCGCGTTGCAGGCGTTCGTTGACCTGCCGGAGCTCCGTCTGCCGAGAGCTGTCGGCTTCGCGGATGCGGCTCTGCATGCGGCGGGCGAGGGCGTGCAGGATGCCGGCGGTGACGAGGACAAAGCCGAGGCCCTTGGCGATGCTCCAGAACTCGGTGGACGGGCCGCCGCCGAAAAAGAGGGCCAGCACGCGGTCCGAAACGACGATCCAGAGCCCCGCGATGAGGAGGTATTTGAGCGCCAACCGGACCGGCTCGGAGAGTTGCAAGCGCTTCATCGGAGGGAAGGTGGGATGGCGGCCGGCCTGGGGGTTGGTGGCCGGAGCGTGGAACACTTTCGCCGCCGCTGGCGAGCTCCGCGGCGCACTATTTTGGGTGCGGGTGCGGGCGGGGGCGGGTGGGGCGGACGGGGACGGATGGAACCCGGTGTCGTCCGCGCGCATGGATGGTCGGGCCCTTCCGCGCGCATGGGCGGTGGGCGTAGTTCGCGGCGCGCCCGGCGGTCGCGTCCTACCCGCGGAAGATCGATCCCTTTAGCAGGATGGGCTGGGGTCGCGGCCTCGGCGGCCGTGGCTCAGACGCTGGCGACCAGCTTGGAGAGGTCCACGTGGTCGGCGATCAGTTGTTTGATGATCGGGAACTTGTCGTGGTCCTGCGGCTGGGTCTTCACCGACATCTGGTTGATGCGACGGGTGACCTCGTAGCTCTCCTCCTTGGCGGCGATGACCGGGATGTCGGTCTGGGCGAGGAGCTCGGCGAGCTTGGGGTGGGGCTTGATGTCGTTGGTGACGACGAGGCCGGCGATGGTGGCGCCGCCGGAGATCTTGGCGCTGGCGAGGGCGGCGAGCAGGATGTCGTCGCGGTCGCCGGGGGAGATGATGAGGGTGCCGGGGTTGAGGTAGTCCACGATGCCCTTGGCGGACATGGCGCCGATGACGACGCGTTGCACGCGTTGTTTGGCGCCGCCGCGGCGACCGTTGAGCCATTTGCCGCCGATCTCCTCGGCGATCTGGGCGAGGTTGGGCGCGGTGAGGGGCGGCTGCACGGGCAGGACGCCGAGCAGCGGGATGCCGAGGCGGGCGAGGCCGCGGCCGGCGTAGTTGTGGATCATGTCCATCTTGTCGGGCTCGACCTTGTTGAGGATGGCGCCGACCACCTCGACGCCGTGTTGGTCGAAGAGGGCTTTGTTCAAGGCGAGCTCGTCCACGGGGCGGCCGATGCCGCCGGGGGAGACGAGGAGCACCTTCGAGTTGAGCAGTTTCGCGACGCGGGCGTTGGAGAGTTCGAAGACCGAGCCCACGCCGGCGTGTCCGGTGCCCTCGATGATGGTGAAGTCCTTTTCCCAGGAAACGCGGTCGAAGGCGCGGCAGATCTGGTCCTCGAGCTTGGGCAGGCAGTCCTCGGGGTTTTCGAGGAAGCGACGGGTGAAGGTGCTGTCCACCGCGACCGGGCTCATGCTCTCGATCGGGACGCGCACCTGGAAGATCGAGTCGAGCAGGACGGAGTCCTCGTCGATCTTTTTGCCCTGCACATCGACGAAGCGTTGACCGACGGGTTTGATGAAGCCGACGCGGGGGAAGCGGCTTTGGAGCGCGCCGTAGAGGCCGAGGCAGGTGGTGGTCTTGCCGTCGTTCATCCGGGTGGCGGCGACGAAGACGCGTTTGGTGACGTTGTTGGTCGGCCCCGTGAGCAGGGGAAGGGCCGGCTGGGCGAAGGGATTGGGCGCGCCCTCGGCGGTGAAGGTGGAATCGGGCTCGATGGGAAGGGGGGACCGGGATGATGAGGTGGCGGAGGCCATGGGCGAAGTTTGGGCGCGTCTGAAGCCGGGGAAAAACGCGGGAGCTGGCGAGGGCGGGACAGGTTTACCGAAAAAAGAAGCGGGCCGAACTCGGGTGGAAATTCGGCCCGCAACGGGGAGGAAACTCAGGTCGTGCCGTAGAGGAGGCGCCGGTCGATCGCCTGGGTGGCGACGATGGCGGCGGCGCCGAAGACGTCGTGGGCGGAGGCGCCGCGGGAGATCTCGGCGGCGGGTTTGGTGAGACCGGTGAGGATCTGGCCAAAGGTGTTCGCGCCGGCGAGGAGCTGCACGAGCTTGAAGGCGATGTTGGCGGAGTTGAGGTCGGGAAAAATGAGGACGTTGGCGCGGCCGCCGACGGCGCTGGTGACTTTTTTGGTCTGCGCCACGACTTGGTCGAGGGCGGCGTCCACCTGGATCTCGCCGTCGATTTCCATCTCCAGCATGAGCGCCTTGGCCTTGGCGCGCGCGAGCTCGGTGGCGTGGCGCACCTTCACCAGCGCGGGGTGGTTGGAGCTGCTGTGGGTGGCGTAGCTGAGCATGGCCACGCGCGGGATCTCGCCGGTGAGGTGCCGCGCGATGCTGGCGGTCGAGAGCGCGATGTCGCAGAGCTGCTCGGCGGTGGGGTCGGGGATGACGCCGCAGTCCGAGAGGAACAGCGCGCCGTCGGAGCCGACCTTCTTCTCGTCGAAGTCGAGCACCATGAGCGAGGAGGCGTTGTCCACGCCCGACAGGCGGGGGATGATCTGGAAAATCGGCCGCAAAGCGCTGGCCGCCGAGATCGTGCCGCCCGAGACCAGCGCGTCGGCCTGTCCGGTGGCGACCATCATGGTGGCGAAGTAGCCGCTGTTTTTCAGCGCCTCGGCGGCCTCGGCGGCCTTGATGCCCTTGATGCGCCGGATCTGCTCCAGCTGCGTCACGAAGGTGTTCAGGTCCTCGCTGCGCGCCGGCTCGATGATGCGCATGCCCTGAAGGTTCACGTCGAGCTTGGCGGCGGCGTCCTTGATCGCGGCCCGGTCGCCGAGCAAAATCGGCGCGCCCATCCGACGGGTGACCCACTGGCGCGCGGCCTGGAGGATGCGGGGGTCGGCGCCCTCGGCAAACACGACTCGCTTGGGGTGACGCTGGAGTTTTTCGGTGAGCTTGGGGATGAGAGGCATGGCTGGGGCCGGAAGGTGGGCGGGTGCGCGGGGCAATTCAACCCGGATTCCGTGCTTATCCGGACGCCCGACCACCCGCGTCGCCCGCCCGCGCAGCCCGCCCGAACAAGGAATGCACACTTCCGATAAGAAGCCTTGGCGCGCCGCGTTTGGAGGGACTTCTAAAGCGGCGCGCGTGGGGGATGGGACTGGTCGTGCTGGGCACCGCCCGTAGTGGTTTCGGCATGATGACTCCACAAGCTATTGTGTCCGGCGGGTCGGGTGACGAGGCGGGCGACGAAACGTTTTCCGGCCTCACGGTGGTCAAACGGGACGGCCGTCTGGTGGCCTTTGACGAGTCGAAAATCCGTCTCGCCCTGCGCCGCGCCGGCGAGGAGACCCGCGCCTACGACGAGACCGGCGCCGCCCGGCTAGCGGCCGACGTCACCGCCGCCCTGCTCGCCCGCTCGCCCGGCGAGACGGTGGGCATCGAGTCGATCCAGGACGAGGCCGAGCGCGCCCTGCTCCGCGCCGGCCACATCGACACCGCCCGCGCCTACATTTCCCACCGCGAACGGCGCAAGGCCGCCCGCTCCGACCGCCGCACCGTCGTGGACGTCGAGGCCTCGGTGAACGAATACCTCACCCGCCAGGACTGGCGCGTCTCGGCCAACGCCAACCAGGGCTACTCGCTCGGCGGCCTCATCCTGAACATCTCCGGCAAGGTCATCGCCAACTACTGGCTCAGCCACGTCTATCCGCCGGCCGTCGGCGCCGCCCACCGCAACGGCGACATCCACGTCCACGACCTCGACATGCTCTCCGGCTACTGCGCCGGCTGGTCGCTCCGCACCCTCCTGCTCGAAGGCCTCAACGGCGTGCCCGGCAAGGCCGAGGCCGGCCCGCCCCGTCACCTGCACTCCGCCGTCGGCCAGATGGTCAACTTCCTCGGCACCCTGCAAAACGAGTGGGCCGGCGCGCAGGCCTTTTCCTCCTTCGACACCTACCTCGCCCCCTTCGTCCGCAAGGACCGCATGAGCTACCCCGAGGTGCGCCAGTGCATCCAGGAGCTCATCTACAACCTCAACGTGCCCTCGCGCTGGGGCACGCAGACGCCCTTCACCAACCTCACCTTCGACTGGACCTGCCCCGAGGACCTGCGCGCCCAGGTGCCGATCATCGCCGGCGAGGAGCAGCCCTTCACCTATGGCGAACTCCAGGCGGAGATGGACCTCATCAACCGCGCCTACATCGAGATCATGGCCGGCGGCGACACGCGCGGACGCGTATTCACGTTTCCGATACCGACCTACAACATCACCCCCGACTTCCCCTGGGAGTCGGAAAACGCGGCCCGGCTCTTCGCCATGACCGCGAAATACGGCCTCCCGTATTTCCAAAACTTCATCAACTCCGACCTGAAGCCCAACCAGGTGCGCTCCATGTGCTGCCGCCTCCAGCTCGACCTGCGCGAGCTGCTCAAGCGCGGCAACGGCCTCTTCGGCTCCGCCGAGCAGACCGGCTCCATCGGCGTCGTGACCGTCAACTGCGCCCGTCTCGGCCACCTTCACCGGGGCGACGAGGCCTCGCTCCTGCGCCGCCTCGACGAGTTGCTCGACCTCGGCCGCATCAGCCTCGAGCTCAAACGCAAGACCGTGCAGCGCCTCATGGACGAGGGCCTCTTCCCCTACACCAAACGTTACCTCGGCACCCTGCGGAACCACTTCTCCACCCTCGGCGTGAACGGCATCAACGAGCTGATCCGGAATTTCACCTCCGGCCGCGAGGACATCACCACGGCCGCGGGCCGGGCGCTCGCCCTGCGCCTGCTCGACCACGTCCGCGCCCGGCTCACCCGCTTCCAGGAGGAGACCGGCCACATGTATAACCTCGAGGCCACGCCCGCCGAGGGCACCACTTACCGCTTCGCCCGCGAGGACCGTAAACGCTGGCCCGACATCCTCCAGGCCGGCACGCCCGACAAACCCTACTACACCAACTCGTCCCAGCTCCCCGTCGGCTACACCGACGACCCCTTCGAGGCGCTCGCCCACCAGGAGGAGCTGCAACGCAAATACACCGGCGGCACCGTGCTCCACCTCTACCTCGGGCAACGACTCGACGACGCCGACACCTGCCGGCGCTTCGTGCGCCGCGTGCTCGAAAACTACGCGCTGCCCTACATCACCGTCACGCCCACCTTCTCCATCTGCCCGACCCACGGCTACCTCGCCGGCGAGCATCCCTTCTGCCCGAAATGCGACGAGGAACGGCTGGAGAAAAAACGCGCCGCCACCCGCGTCACGCCCGGTCGCGGCTGAGCTCGCCTCCCGGCTCGCCACCCCACCTTGCCCCCAACCGTCCCATCGCCATCGCCCCGCCTCCCCGCGCCTCCTCCTTTTTCCCGCGAAAACACACACGCCTGTCGAACCACCCAAACCGTATCCAATCCATCATGACAAACGATCCGCTCACCGTCTCGCTTCCCGCCCTCGATCTCGCCGCCGCCCGTCGCGGCGCCGGCGCGCCCGTCCTTCGCACGGAGGCCGTCACGCTTGCCGACAGCGAGCGCCAGCCCTGCGAGGTTTGGACCCGCGTGATGGGCTACCACCGCCCCGTTTCGAGCTTCAACACGGGCAAACAAGGCGAGCACGTCGAACGCCGCTTCTACCGCGCCTGAAAACCGATCGGGTGGAACCGGCCAGCTGGAACCCGATCAGGTCGAACGCGATCAGGTGAAATGCGATCAGGTGGAACGTGATTAGGTGGAACCGATTGTCCCCAATCGGTTCGACGGCGGCGAAGCCGCCGCCCCTCGCGTCCCCACGTGTCCCACCTGTCCCACCCGGCCCGGCCCGCGTCCCGCCGGCCATTTGGGCGCGGTTGCGCCGCGTCAGCGCGTTGGGGACAACGCGCTCCACCCGAAAACCGATCAGGTGGAACGTGATCAGATGCACGCGATCAGGTGGAACCGATTGTCCCCAATCGGTTCGACGGCGGCTTCGCCGCCGCCCCTCGCGTTCCCACCCGTCCCACCCGGCCCGGCCCGCGTCCCACCGGCCCTTTGGGCGCGCCTGCGCCGCGTCAGCGCGTTGGGGACAACGCGCTCCACCTGAAACCCGATCAGGTGGAACGTGATCAGGTGCACCCGATCAGGTGGAACCGATTGTCCCCAATCGGTTCGACGGCGGCGAAGCCGCCGCCCCTCGCGAGCCACCCCTTCCCACCCGTTCCTACCCGGCCCGGCCCGCGTCCCGCCGGCCCTTTGGGCGCGGCTGCGCCGCGTCAGCGCGTTGGGGACAACGCGCTCCACCCGCCGTGAAGGCCCCTCCAGAAGCGCCCTTCCCGGCCCGCCTCGCTCCCCGCCTCCTCCCTTGCGACCCCGCTCCCATTCCTCCGCCGGCCTCGCGGTCGGCGGCCTGGCCCGCTTCTCCACCGTGGACTGGCCGGGCATGATGACGGCCACCGTCTTCTGCCAGGGCTGCGCCTGGCGTTGTCGTTACTGCCACAACCCCGATCTCATCCCCTTTCGTCACCGCATCGCGGATACGCGGGGCGGCGAACCCGAATCCGAGGACTGGACCTGGCCCGCCGTCGCCGCCTGGTTGCGCGACCGGCGCGGTCTGCTCGACGGCGTGGTTTTCAGCGGCGGCGAGGCGACGCTTCAGCCCGGCCTGCCCGAGGCGGTGCGCCACGCGCGTGAACTCGGCTTCAGGACCGGCCTGCACACCGGCGGTCCGGCGCCGCGCCTGCTCGCCGCCGTGTTGCCCCTGCTCGACTGGGTGGGCTTCGACTTCAAGGCGCCCTTCGCCCGCTACTCCGCCGTGACCGGCCGTCGCGGCGGCGAGGCGGCGGCCGAGTCGAGCCTGCGTCTGCTGCTCGCGGCGCGCGTGGCGCTGGAGGTGCGCACGACCTGGCACCCGGCGCTCCTGGGCGAGGCCGATCTGCACGAGATGGCCGACACCCTCGCCGCCGCCGGCGTGCGCGAATGGGTGATCCAGCGTTTCCGTCCCGAGGGCTGCGCCGACGCGGCCCTGCGCGCGAGCGGACCCGGGCCCGCTCCGCCGACGGGGCTGGCGCGACCGGGACTGGCGGTGTGCGTGCGCTGAGCATCCTGTCACCGCTGTTATTTCGGATTTTTCGCCACGGAGAACACAGAGCCCGGACACGGAGGGCACAGGGCCGATCCACCCTGAAAACAATGTCTTCGCTCTGTGCCCTCCGTGTCCGCGCTCCGGCTTGGCTCCGTGACTATTCCGGAAAACAGGACCTTACGGATCACCGAGTCTGTCGGCTTGGATTATGCGGCCGGGTGTCCGTCCGGCTTCAATCGCCGGCGGCGCAGAACTTTTTTTGTCCGGTTTTGGTTTTGGCGGCGGCTTTACTGAAAACCCGCCCCAAGCCCATGGACGACGACGCTGTTTATCTCACCCGCTTTGCCCGCGACCACGACCAAGCCGCTTTTGCGGAGCTGGTGCGGCGACATCTGGCGCTGGTCCACAACACCGCCCTGCGCCGTTTGGGCGGCGACGCCCATCAGGCGCGGGCGGCGGCGCTGGCGGTGTTTGCCGACCTGGCCCGAAAGGCCGCGGGTCTCACCCACGAGCCGCCGATTCTGGCGGGGTGGCTGTATCGCGCCGCCGTTCACGAGACCGCGCGCTTCCTGCGTGCCGAACAGCGCCGGCGGCGACGCGAGACGCTCTATGCGGCGGAAAACTCGGATGCGGGTGGCGGCGTCACCCCCGCGTCCTCAGAAGCCGGGCTCGCGGTGGACGCGGAGCGCTTGCGACCGGTGCTGGACGACGCCCTCTCCCGCCTCGGGGAGCGCGACCGGCTCGCGGTGTTGCTTCGCTACTTCGATGGCAAGGCCTACGCCGAGGTCGGCGGCGCGCTGGGGCTCTCGGCCGAGGCGGCGCGTCGCCGGGTGGAGCGGGCGATGGAAAAACTGCGACGGGCGCTGGAGCGTCGAGGAGTGCGTTCCTCCGCCGCGGCCTTCGCCGCCGCGCTGGCCGCCGAAGCCGGCGTGGCGCCACCGGCCGGCTTGATCGCGTCCGTGAGCGCCGGCGCCCTGGCGCAGGCCGCCGGCGCTTCGGCCGTCGCGACCATCGCCGTCGGCGGCACCGGGTGGTGGGGCGGCAAATCCGTCGCGGTCTGGGCGCTCACGCTGGGCTCGCTCGGTGCCGCCGCGGTGGCGGTGGGCGTTTGGGGATTCGACGGCGGAGCCGCGCCCGCCAAGGTGTCGGCCGCCATCGGCGACCCGGCCGACGTCGGGCCCGCGTCTCGCCGCGTGGAGGCGGCCGACCTTCTCGGCGCGGATTTTTTGGCGCGTCTTTCCGCCGTGGCGGCGGAGGATTACGGGCGGCTTTTGGAGGAGCTCTGGCGGATGGGCACGCCCGAGGCGCGGGCGCGTTTCCGGGAGGTGTTTACCCATTGGACGGGCGTCGATCCGGCCTCGGCCGCGCGCTGGAGCGCGATCACCCGCAAGGGCGAGATCGGCGCGCCGGACGGCGCGGAGCTGCGACGTCTCGCGGCGCTCGCCTGGGCCGAGGCGGATTTCGCCGAAGCGCTGGCTTGGGCGAAACAGGAACCGGACGCCACCCGCTGGGACGGCCTCCTGGCCAAGATCCTGGGGCATCTCGCCGAGGCCGATCCGGCGGCGGCGCTGGAGTTGGCCGTGTTGAGCGACGCCAGCGAGGGACGCCGTATCACCGAGCACATCGCGGCGCTGTGGGCGAGCCGCGAGCCGCAGGCCGCCTGGGCGGCTACCGGAGCGCTGGAGGCGCGCGAGTTTCGTTTCCTTCGGGCCAGGGTCGCGGCCGCGTGGGCCCGACGGGAGCCGACGCTGGCGACGGCCGGTTTTCTGACGGCTATCGACGACGAGGAGGCGCGGGCGACCTACTACGGGACCTTCGAGGCCGCAGGCGACGCGGCGACCGGCCTCGCGGTGTTTCTTGCCACAGTTTCGTGGTGGGAGACCCAAGGCGGTGGCGAAGTGGAACCGCATTTCCCGGCCTGGCCGATGGCGTTTCTGATGTCCTCCCTCTGCCGCACCCATCCGGACGAGGCTTCGCGGGCGATACGCGAACTGCCCGAGGGGCGGATGCGTGACGAGATCCTTGGTGCCGTCGCCGGCACCGCGGAGTATCGCACCAACGAGGGCTCCAGGCGGACGATTCGGCCGGAGCTGATGTTGGACCTGCTGGACCTGATGCAGGATGAGGAGATCCGGGCGGGTTGTCGCGGAATCGTGTTGGACCGCTGGGCGACGGCGGAGCCGGCGGAGGCTCTGGCCTGGGCGAGGGGGACGCAGGACGCCCGGGGGGCGGACACGGTGCGGTCGGGCGCGCTGCAAGCCATCGCGCGCGAGGACCCGACGGTGGCGATCACGGCCTGGCGTGAGATGGGCGGAGACGCGGCGAGCAAAGAGGGCGCCGCCGCGCGGGTGGCGGTGGGCTGGGCCGAGCGCGATCCGAGCGCCGCGGTGGCGTGGTTCGCGTCCGAATTTCCCGAGCCGAGCAACCGGGGCGTGATGCAGGCGATGCTGACGGAATGGATGAAAAAGGACTCCGCCTCCGCCACCGCCTGGGCGGAGCGCAACGGCCGGCGGCAGGTGATCGGCGCGGCGGCTATGGCGACGCAAGCCTTGTTCGAGGATCTGCCGGCGGGGCTGGCACTGGCCGCGCGGCTGGCGCCGGACCCGGAGACAAAACTCTCCGCGATGCGGGGGCGGGTGGCGTGGTGGTTGAAAAAAGATCCGGCCGCCGCCACCCGCTTCATCGAGGAGACGACGATTCTCACCGCCGAGGAAAAGGCGGACCTGCTCGCGAGCGACCTCAGGGGGTGGTGATCGGAGCGGCCGTTCCGGTCGCGACCGCCGTCGGGGAGCCGACCGCCGGGAGCAGGCCGCGTCCGCGCATCCAGGCGAGGCAGGTCTCGTCCCAGGCCGGGGCGCCTTTGCCGGCGGCGGGCAGGCCGAGGCCGTGGCGGCCCTTTTCGTAAACGTGCAGCGCGAAGGGCACCCCGGCGCGGCGCAGCGCGGAGGCGAAAAGCAAGGCGTTCTCCACCGGCACCGCCTGGTCCTCGGCGGTGTGCCAGATGAAACAGGGCGGCGTATCGGGCGTGACTTGCAGCTCGTTGGAAAGCAGGCGGACGAGCTCCTCCGGCGGGGCCTCGCCGAGCAGTTGTTTCCTGGACCCGGCGTGGGTGAACTCGCCGAGGCTGATGACGGGGTAGCAAAGAATGCCGAAATCGGGGCGGGAACTTTCGCGCTCCACCGGATCTTCGGCGGCCTCCGCTCCGGGGGCGAAATGGGTGAGCAGCGTCGAGGCGAGGTGCCCGCCGGCGGAGGAGCCGATGATGCCGACGCGGGCGGGGTCGAGCCCGTCGCGTCGCGCCCACGCCCGCACGGTGCGGAGCGCGCGGGCGGCGTCCTGTAACATCACCGGATGCCGATAGCCGGCGGAGCCGAGGCGGTAGCGGAGCACGTAGGCGGTGATGCCGTGCTCGGCCAGCCAGCGGGCGTAGCCCTCGCCCTCGTGCGCGGCGAGGTGCGAGTAACCGCCGCCGGGCAGCACCAGCACCGTCGTGCCGTTGGCGGACTCCGGCGACGGCGCGTGAAGGGTGAGGGTGGGGATGTCCTTGGCCTCGGTTCCCAGCGCGCCGGGAGCGGCGTCGATCCAGAGCGGAACGGAGGCGGGAGCGGCGGGTGTCTCGCCAGTCTGGGCGTGGGCGAAGGCGGCGGAGACGCCGAGAAAAACGAGCGAGGTAAAAAGCGGAGGCAGACGCATGGGCGGGGAGGGTGGGGGTGGGCGGGGCCGCCGATGTGACTCCAAACCCGCCCCTCCGTCGAGCCGGGCCGTCGAGCCGGGCCGCCGCGAACCCGGGCTTGATGCGTGGGAGCGGGCGGTGTGGGGTGGCGGGCTCCCTTGAAAAACCCGCCGCCGAAGACGCTCCGATGACGCCCCGCGAACTGCCGATCTACGAACTGGAAAAAGCCCTCGTCGCCTCGCTGCGCGCGCGCGGGCGGCTGGTGGTGCAGGCGCCGACCGGCTCGGGCAAGTCCACGCAGATACCGCAGATGCTGCTGCGTCACGATTTTCTGAATACGGGCGAGGTGGTCGTGCTCCAGCCCCGCCGTCTGGCCGCCCGCATGCTGGCGCGGCGCGTGGCGGAGGAGGCGGGCTCAGCGCTGGGCGACACGGTGGGATACCAGATCCGGCTCGAATCGCGGGTGTCGGCCCGGACGCGGATACGTTTCGTCACCGAGGGCATTTTGCTGCGGCAGATGTCCTTCGATCCGGCGCTGCGCGGGGTGGCGGCGTTGGTTTTCGACGAGTTTCACGAGCGCCATCTCTACGGCGACATCTCGCTGGCGCGGGCGCTGCAGATCCAGAAGACGATCCGTCCCGACCTGAAGATCGTGGTGATGTCGGCGACGCTCGACGCCGAGGGCCTGCGCGACTACCTGGCGCCCTGCGAGATCCTCACCTCGCAGGGGCGGAGTTTTCCGGTGGAGATCGAGTATCTGCCCAAAACGGTGAACTTCGAGACCGAGCCGGTGTGGGAGGTGGCGGCGCGCGAGTGCGCGCGTGTGGCGCCGGAGACGGCGGGCGATTTCCTCGTCTTCATGCCCGGGGCCCACGAGATCGGCCGCACGGTGTCGGCCCTGGCCCAGCACCGCGCGCTCAACGGCTGCGTCGTCCTGCCCCTGCACGGCGAGCTGCCGCCGGAGGCGCAGGACCGGGCGGTGGAGCGCTGCGAGGCGCGCAAGATCATCGTCTCGACCAACGTGGCCGAGACCTCCCTGACCATCGACGGAGTGACCATCGTCATCGACGCCGGGCTGGCCCGGCAGGCGAAGTTCGACCCCAACCGCGGCATCAACACCCTGTTGGTGGAAAAAATCTCCCGCGCCAGCGCCGACCAGCGCGCCGGCCGCGCCGGCCGCACCGCGCCGGGCCGCTGCGTGCGGCTCTGGACCCGGCGCGAACACGAGCAACGCCCGGCTCAGGAGCTGCCCGAGGTGCGCCGCCTCGATCTCTCCGAGGTGGTGCTCACGCTCAAGGCCAGCGGCATCGACGACGTGGCGGCCTTTCCCTGGATCGAAAAGCCCGACGCCAAGGCGCTGGAACGCGCGGAGACCCTGCTGACCGACCTCGGCGCGCTGGGCTCGCGGGACGCCGGCGCGGACGCGGGTGCGGGCACGTCCGCCGCAACCGCCGCTGGGGCCGGCGCCGCGCCGCGCGTGATCACGGAGACCGGTCGGCGCATGCTGCGGTTTCCGGTGCATCCGCGCTACGCGCGCATGTTGCTCGAGGCCGACGCGCGCGGCTGCGTGCGCCCGGTGGCGCTGATGGCGGCGCTGACCCAGGGGAGAAACTTTCTCCAGCGCGGGCTGCCCCGGGCGGTGGACGACGCGCGCGAGGAGGCGCTCGGCGAGGAGACGGAGAGCGACTTTTTCCTGCTCATGCGCGCCTGGCGTTTCGCCGATCAGGCGCGATTCGGGATCGACGCCTGCCGTCGGCTCGGGATCCACGCGCAGGGCGCGCGCGCGGTGGGGCCCTTGTTCGAGTCGTTTCTGGAAATCGCGGAGAAGGAGGGGCTCGACGTTTCCGAGAAACGCGTGGACGGCGACGCGGTGCGCAAGTGCGTGCTGGCGGGCTTTTCCGACCAGGTGGCGAGGCGGCTCGACACGGGCACCCTGCGCTGCGAGCTGGTGCACGGGCGGCGCGGGTTTCTGGCCCGCGAGAGCGCGATCCAGAAGGCGCCTCTGCTGGTGGTCGCCGAGGTGAGCGAGATCGGGCGCGGCGACGGCGAGGTGAGCACCCTGCTCTCGCTGGCCACGGCGATCGAGGAGCCGTGGTTGGCGGAGCTGTTTCCCGGCGATTACCGCGACACGCGCGGGGTGGTTTACGACCCTCAGATGAAGCGCGTGATCACGCGCCGCGAGCGGCGCTTTCGCGATCTGGTGCTGGAGGCCAAGGTGAGCGGCGACGACGCGCCCCTCGGCGAGGCGGCGGCGCTTCTGACCCGGGAGGTGGTGGAGGGACGGGTGAAGATCGAGGCCTGGGACGAGAGCGTGGAGCAGTGGATCGTGCGGGTGAACCGCATGGCCGAGTGGTTCCCGGAGCTGGAGGTGAACCCGCTGACGGAGGCCGACCGGGCGACCCTGATCGAGCAGCTCTGCTACGGCGAGCTGGGCGCCCGCGCGGTGATGAACAAGGACAAGGGCGAGATCATGGCGGTGCTGCGCGACTGGCTGACGGCGGAGCAGCTCGCGGTGATCGACGAGTATCTGCCGGAGCGGCTCGTCATGGCGAACGGGCGGAAGGCGAAGCTGGAATACGCCAGGGAGGGGCCGCCCGTATTGTCGGCGCGGATACAGGAGCTCTACGGCATCGAGGGGCGCTTCACGCTGGGGCGGGGGCGCGTGCCGGTGAAGATCCACGTGCTGGCGCCGAACCACCGGCCGATCCAGGTGACGGACGACCTGACGAGTTTCTGGCGCGACATGTATCCGAAGGTGAAGGCGGAGCTGAGCCGGCGCTACCCCCGCCACGAGTGGCGCTGATACCAATTCGCGTTCTGTCGTAATAAAACCGGTGATCGCAAGCTGTAGGCCTGACCGCGGTCGGGCCTACATCAACACGGCGTTATTATACGTTGGAATGCGAAATGGCATCACTCCACGCGCAGGCGCAGGAAACGGCGCGAGGCGGCGGTGATCGCCACGGGGTCGGTCACCGACACGGGGCCGGCGACGTTGTCCTCCCCGGTGCTGTCCCAGATCGTCTCGGGCCAGGGGCTGGCCGCGAGGTCGCCGGTGGCCTCGACCGAGTAGTGGAGCGCGGGGTCGGCGATGCGCTGAAAACTCAGGACCAGGTGATCGGCCTCTCGCGAAATGGCGGGCAGGGCGGAGCTGTCCCCGACCAGCGGATCGGCCGCGAGGGCGTATTCGAGGAGATTGACCAGGCCGTCGGCGTCGGGGTCGGCCAGCTCGGCTGCCGGGCCGGTGGCGGCGGGGTCGCCGAAGTGTTCGCGGCGCCAGCTCATGGCCGGGCTCAGCGGGCGGGCGGACACGGGCGCGGAGGCCTCGCCGGTGCCGAAGGCGTTGGCGGCGCTCACGGTGTAAAAGTAGGTCGAGCCGTTGGTCAGGCCGATCTCGTCGGCGTAGGTGGTGGCGCCGAGTCCGCTCGCGAGGGTGGAGTAGGGGCCGGAGGCGGAGTCGGCGCGTTGCACGGTGTAGCCGGTGGCGCCGGCGGTGGCGGACCAGGCGAGCTCGACGCGGGCGTCGCCGGCGCTGGCGGCGAGCCCGGCGGGCGCGGGCGGCGGCAGGCTGGCGGGCGTGGTGGACACTTCGTCGAACCAGGCTTGGCAAAGGGTGCCGTCGAGGTGGCTGTTTACCGCCAGGCCCATGTGGGCCGAGGCGCCCATGGTGATGTTCACGGGCGCGCCGACCTGGGTCCAGGTCACTCCGTCGGCCGATTGGAGGGCGGTGAAGGTGTTGCCCGCGCGGGTGAGGCGCACCCAGTGCGGCGCGATGAGGCCGGCGGTGGCGTCGGCGGTGGTGCCGCCGCCGTTGGTGGTGCGGCGGATAAACTCCACGCCGGCGCTCGGGGTGACGTTGACCATGGCATGGGCGGAGCCGGTGGTGAGCGACTCGCGGATCATGACGCCGCCCTTGGCGTTGGGGTGGACGTTTTGCAGGTAACGCACGCGGGCGGTGATGGTGCAGTCGCCGGTGACGGGCACGTAGGCGTAGCGGATTTCGTCCTCGGCGAACCACACGTCGGCGCCGGAGCCGGTGAGCAGAAAGGAGCGGTTGGAGTAACCGCCGGAGCCGGCGGCCGCGACCGCGCCGACGTCCTGCTGGGCCCAGCCGACGGGCAGTGAGAGCGGGGCCGGCGTCACGGACACGGAGGAGGAGGGCTGGCTGGTGCCGTTGGTGTTCACCGCCTGGACCAGATAGTGGTAGGTGGTGCCGTTGCTCAGGCCGGTCTGGGTGTAGAGCGTGGAGGTGAGTCCGCTGGCGACGGTCGTGTAGGGGCCCTCGGCGGCGCTGGCGCGTTGCACGGTGTAGCTGGTGGCTCCGGTGGAGGGCAGCCAGGTGAGCGAGGCCTGGGTGTTGCCGCCGAAGGCCGCGAGCTGGGTCGGGCGGTCGGGCGGGGGCAGGGGGCCGACGGAGAGGTCGGTGGCGATGACCTGGTTGATCGCGCCGTCGTTGTTGGCGCAGACCGCGATGCCGGCGTAGATGGTGCCGGTCATGGTGAGGGTGGTGGTGTTTTGCAGGGTCCAGCTGAGGCCGTCGGCGGAGTGGTAGGCGCTGAAGGTGTTGCCCGAGCGCAGGAGGCGCAGCCACTGGGGGGCGGCGACGCCGGCCTTGTCGCCGATGCTGCCGGCCGCTCCGCCGGCGGTGGCGCGACGTTGGAACGAGATGCCGTTGGTCGGGGAGACGAAGTTGAGGGCGTAGGCGGAGTTGGCGTCGAGGGACTGGCGGATCATGACGCCGGCCTTGGCCCAGCCGGAGGTGTTTTGCTGGCTGACGATTTTGGCGGTGACGGCGCAGTCGCCGCTCATCGCCTGGTAAACGAAGCGGAACTCGTCCGAGCTTCCCCAGATGTCGGCGCCCGAGCCCTCGATGACGAGGATGTCGCCGGATTGCCGGAGGGAGCCCGAGGTGCCGACCGCGCCGATGTCGGCGCTGGTCCAGGCGGGGGCGCCGCCGCCGGTGGCCACGCCGGCCACGGGCGCGGAGGGATTGGACGTCAGGCCCTCGGCGTGGGCCGTAATGGTATAGTAATACAGGGTGCCGGGGGCGAGGTCGGTGTCGGTGTAGGCGCCCGCGGCCAGGTCGGTGGCGACCGTGGTGAAGGGGCCGGACGGAGCGGTGCCGCGGGCGATGCCGTAGGTGGTGCCGGCGGAGGCGGACCAGGCGAGGTTGACGCGGTCGGGGAGCGAGTCGGCGTCCACGTTGGCCGGCGGGGGGATGCCGACGGCGGCGGAGGGGCCGACCTTGAAGCAGACGGCGGTCTGGAAGGGCATCGAGGCGGGGCAGGTGATGACGAGCGCGTCGGACTCCTGGGACCAGGTGAGCGGGGCGGCGGAGCCGAGGAGCGAGACCTCCTGGATGGGGCCGGCGAGCAGGCCGGCGGCGGTGCCGAGCGAGGCGATGCGGAGCTGCGCGCCCGGGGCGGGCACGGTCATGCAATAGACGTAGAGGCACTTGTCGGCGCCGACGGTGAAGCGCAGGTCGGAGGTGGTGAAGGCGTAGTTGGCCTGGGCGGAGCCGAGCTTGCCGTGGGGCAGGTTGCGGGTGCCTTCGCCGTGCTTTACCCAGGCGCGGCTGCCGTAGATGCCGGCGCCGTTGATGGTCATCCACTGGCCGACGGACTGGAGCATGGCGGTGCTGCCGGCGTCGAGGCTGCCGTCGGGTTTCGGAGAGATGCAGATGGCGGCGGCGCCGTCGCGCGAGACGCATTCCAGCAGGTAGCGGATCATCATGCCGGAGTCGTAGGTGAAGCCGGGGGCGTAGAACCAGTCGCCCACGGGCAACTCGCCGATCCAGGGCTGGTCGTTTTTGATGCCGGAGGGGTAGTTGTTCTCGAAGGTGGTGGTGAGGCGGTCGCCGGAGTGGAACTTCACGACGGCGTGTGTATCCACGGAACCACGACGCTGGATGGAGCGGTTGGCGAGGTGGGCGAGGACGCGCTGCATGGCGTCGGACTTGTAGCCGGTGCCGGTGCCGGAGCCGCTGAAGGGCTGGGAGGAGGTGCCGTCGGTATAGACGAAGTCGGGGTCGTATTGCTCGATGGCGTCGATCATGCGCAGGGCCCACCAGGTGTTATACCATTCGGCGTGGTCGAGGTGGTCGCCGAAGAGGCCGGCGGGCGGGGGGCTCCAGTCGGTGACGGCGGCGGAGGCCACGCCCTGGTATTCGCGCAGGTCGATGCCGTAGAGGAGGCGGGGGTCGAGGCCTTCCCACCATTGGCCAACGCCGTCGGCGAGGGTGAGGCGGCCGTCGTAGGGCACGCCGGCCTTGGCCCCCGAGGAGTCGGCGTTGAAGGCGGTCTGCCACCACCACCAGGAGTATTCGTGGTGGAAAGTGATGCCGAAGGCCATGTTCGCGGCGCGGGCGGCGGAGGTGAGTTCGCCGAGGATGTCGCGGTGGGGGCCGAGGCGGGTGGCGTTCCAGGGCTGGTAGCGGGAGTTCCAGAGGTCGAACTGGTCGTGGTGCACGCCCTGGATGAGGAGGAAGCGCGCGCCGGCCTGTTGGTAGAGCGAGACGAGGCCGGCGGGGTCGAGGGCGGCGGGATTCCAGTCGCGCAGGACCTCCTTGTAGCCGACCTCGGAGGGGTGGCCGTAGCGCGAGAGGTGGTTGTTGTAGGCGGTGGTGCCGGGGGTGTAGAGGCGGCGCGCATACCAGTCGCCGCTTTCGCCGGCGGCCTGGGGGCCGAAGTGGATCCAGATGCCGAATTTGGCGGCGCGCAGCGCGGCGGAATCCACCGGCAGATGCGAGGCGATGGAGGGCCAGGTGGGCTCGACGGGGCCCTCGGCGATGGGGAAGTCGAGTTTCACCTCGGGGAAGGCGTTTATGTCGCCCAGCGGCACGGAGTTCACCGCCCGGGGCGCGGGGACGGCGGGGATGGGCGGCAGCTCCGGCATTTCATAGGCGGAGAGCAGCGCGGACGAGGCGCCGGCGAGGACGCAGGCGAGGGTGATCGGGAGGCGACGGGCTGCGGCGCGGAAGGACGCGCGGGGTCGGGCGGGAGACGGAGGGGAGGCGAACACGGGGGATTGGGGAAGGGGACGGGGGAGACGGTGAAAAAGGCCGACCGTTCAGGGCGGTCGGCCTCGGTAGAACGTGGTTAAAAAAAGCCGAAGGGAACGCTTCAGCGGCGGCGGGAGCGGCGGAGGCCGACGAGGCCCAACGCGAGGGCGCCGGCGAGGCCGGCCGCGGCGGAGGGCTCGGGGATGGCGGTGGCGCTGTAGAGGGTGAACGCCGAGACGGTGCTGTCGTTGGGCGCGGAGGTGCTCAGGCCGGGGAAGATAAAGATGTCCTGGGTCGCGGCGTCGGCGATGAAGGTGCCGATCAACGAGGTGGCGGAGGCGGTGGAGAACTCGGCCGAGAGGTTGCCGCCGCTGGTGGCGTCGGCGACGAACTGGGTGCGGCCGCCGTTGCCCGCGCGTTGGTCGGAGAAGAACATTTGGAAGATGTAGGTCTGGCCGATGCTGAGGTCGCCGATGCGCACGGTCTGGCGGTTGGTCGGCTGGCCGTTGGCCCAGGATTGGCCGCGCAGGAGGTCGTCAAACTGAACGCTGCCGGTGCCTCCGGAGAAGAGGCCGGCGTTCCACTCCGAACCGCCGAAAAACACGCCCGACGAGGTGCCCGTCGGGCCGGAGCCGGATTCGGGAGCGTTGGCGAAGACGATGGTCTGCGACGCGGGCGTGGAGACGGTCTTGATCGCGGCGTCGCCGAAGTTCTGGGCCTGGACCAGGGTGGCGCCGGTGTAGCCGGAGAGGGAGAGCGGCTCGTCGAGCACCGAGGTGTCGGTGAAGGTCGTGGGCGTCTGGAAGGAGACCGAGGCGGCGAAACCGATGGCGGGGAGCAACCCGGCAAAGGCGAACGCGGCGGCGCCTGCACGGCGCGACGCGGATGGAGCGGAAGCGTGGGAACGGTTGATCATGGTATGTCTTTTTTTGGGGGGCGCCGCCTCCCTCGTCGTCCGCGGAAGGGGGCCGGCGCGGGAGGCGGCTCCTGTCAACGCGTCGCGGTCGTATCGTTTCCGCCAAAATTTTTTTCCTCGACGAAATCGGCGCGCGGCGGGGGATCATCGCGGGCGGGCGGGATGGGCACGCCGTCGCGGTCGTGGGCGTGCGGCGACCCTACGGGATGCCGGCGTTTTCGATCTCGGCGGCGGCCTCGCGGAGGAGCACGCGGGCGAAGAGCCAGTCGAACCAGTAGCCGTCGCCCGAGGATCCGCGCTTCAGCCCGGCGGCGAAACGGGTCTCGATGGCCGGGCGCGCGGCGGCGAGCCACTCGCGGGCCCGGGGATCGCGGTTCTGACGGTGGCGGGCGAGAGCGCGGATGAGCTGGCAGGTGGCGACCAGCGGAGCGGCCATGGCGCGCTGTGAGAGCAGGCGGTCGCAGCGGGCGGCCGCCCGGCCGAAGTCGCCTTGCCGGAGATCGGCCATCGCGAGGGGGATGATCTCCCATCCGGGGCGGTAGTCGGGCTGGGACTCCTCGATCCGCCGCCAGTGGCGACGGTTGACCTCGATGAGCGGGCGGAGCCCGGCCATGAGCTCGGGCGAGGGGGGCAGGAGGACGAGGGTTTTGACGATGCGACCGGCGGCGTCGCCGTTGTCGATGTCGGCGAAGTGGGCGAGGGCCTCCTGGCAGAAATCCCGGTAGGCCGGGGTCGCGCCGCTCTCGGCGAGGACGACGCCGCAGGACTGGTAGTCGAGGGTGATGACCTCCCAGGTGTCGAGCCGGTCGATCTCCATGAGGGCGCGGAAGCGCTCGGCGGCCTTGTCCCAGCGGGCGGCGACGGCGTGCCATTCGCCGACGGCGCGGTAGGCGGAGACGGAGTCGAAACTCAGCTCGGGCGAGACGTTTTTCACGCGTTCGAGCAGGGTGTCGGCGAGGACGAAGTCGCCCTCGTTCACCGCGATGGCGGCGCGGGTGATGGTCTCGCGGGCGACGGCCTGTTCGCGCAGCAGGCTCTCCCTTTGTTGCGAGGCCTCGGCGCGCTCGCGGAGCACGGCCTGTTCGCGGCGGGCCTGTCGTTCTTTCACGAACATCCGGCTGGTGGCGCCGAGACCGAGCAGGAGCGCGGCGAGCACGGCGGCGGCGGCGGCGAAGGCCCCGCGGTGGCGGC
>CBINNW010000082.1:0-23681 GCA_966252115.1 uncultured Akkermansia sp. | reverse complement strand
GGAAGGATCTCACCGACAACGTGAACTCGATGGCGAACAACCTCACCGGCCAGGTTCGCAACATCGCCGAGGTCGCCACCGCCATCGCCAAGGGCGACCTCTCGCGCAAGATCACGGTGGACGTGAAGGGCGAGATCCTGGAGCTGAAAAACACCGTCAACACCATGGTGGACCAGCTCAACGGCTTCGCCTCCGAGGTCACGCGCGTCGCCCGCGAGGTGGGCAGCGAGGGCAAGCTCGGCGGCCAGGCCGACGTGAAGGGCGTCGCCGGCACCTGGAAGGATCTCACCGACAACGTGAACTCCATGGCGGGCAACCTCACCGCCCAGGTCCGCAACATCGCCGACGTCACCATCGCCGTCGCGAAGGGCGACCTCTCGCGCAAGATCACGGTCGATGTGCGCGGCGAGATTTTGCAGCTCAAGGAGACCATCAACACCATGGTCGAGCAGCTCCGCTCCTTCGCGTCGGAGGTGACGCGCGTCGCCCGCGAGGTCGGCACCGAGGGCAAGCTCGGCGGCCAGGCGCAGGTCATCGGCGTCGCCGGCACCTGGAAGGATTTGACCGACTCGGTGAACGCCATGGGCGCCAACCTCACGTCGCAGGTGCGCAACATCGCCGAGGTCACCACCGCCGTCGCGCGCGGCGACCTTTCGCGCAAAATCACCGTGGACGTGAAGGGCGAGATCCTGGAGCTGAAAAACACCGTCAACACCATGGTGGACCAGCTCAACGGCTTCGCCTCCGAGGTCACGCGCGTCGCCCGCGAGGTGGGCAGCGAGGGCAAGCTCGGCGGCCAGGCCGACGTGAAGGGCGTCGCCGGCACCTGGAAGGATCTCACCGACAACGTGAACTCCATGGCGGGCAACCTCACCGCCCAGGTCCGCAACATCGCCGACGTCACCATCGCCGTCGCGAAGGGCGACCTCTCGCGCAAGATCACGGTCGATGTGCGCGGCGAGATTTTGCAGCTCAAGGAGACCATCAACACCATGGTCGAGCAGCTCCGCTCCTTCGCCTCCGAGGTCACGCGCGTCGCCCGCGAGGTCGGCACCGAGGGCCGGCTCGGCGGTCAGGCCATCGTGCCCGGCGTCGGCGGCACCTGGAAGGATCTCACCGACTCGGTGAACGCCATGGCGACCAACCTCACGCTCCAGGTGCGCAACATCGCCGAGGTCACCACCGCCGTCGCGCGTGGCGACCTTTCCCGCAAGATCACCGTCGATGTGAAGGGCGAGATCCTCGAGCTGAAGGACACGGTCAACATCATGGTGGACCAGCTCAACTCCTTCGCCGCCGAGGTCACGCGCGTGGCCCGCGAGGTCGGCACCGCCGGCAAGCTCGGCGGCCAGGCCGAGGTCAAGGGCGTGGCCGGCACCTGGAAGGAACTGACCGACACGGTGAACGTCATGGCCGCCAACCTGACCAACCAGGTGCGCGGTATCGTAAAAGTGGTTACAGCCGTCGCCGGCGGCGACCTGCGGCAAAAGCTCACCGTCGAAACCAAGGGCGAGGTCGCGGCGCTGGCCGAGACGATCAACAACATGACCGACACCCTCGCCACCTTCGCCGATCAGGTGACCAACGTCGCCCGCGAGGTCGGCGTGGAGGGCCGGCTCGGCGGCCAGGCCCACGTGCCCGGCGCCTCCGGCACCTGGAAGGATCTCACCGGCAACGTGAACCTCCTCGCCGCCAACCTCACCACCCAGGTGCGCGCCATCGCCGACGTGGCCACCGCGGTGACGAAGGGCGATCTCACCCGCTCCATCACGGTCGAGACGCGCGGCGAGGTCGCCGAGCTGAAGAACAACATCAACACCATGATCGGCAACCTGCGCGAAACCACCTCGCGCAACCAGGAGCAGGACTGGCTCAAGACCAACCTCGCCCGCTTCACCGGCATGCTCCAGGGCCAGCGCGACCTCGTCACCGTGGGCCAGACGCTCCTGTCCGAACTCGCCTCGGTGGTGAACGCCCAGCGCGGCACGATCTACCAGATGTCCGAGGTGGACGAGAAATCCCAGCGCCAGGCCGGCGCGCAGCTCCACCTGCTCGCCAGCTACGCCACCGGCGGACCCAAACGCGAGCCGCAGAGTTTCCCCGTCGGCGTCGGTCTCGTCGGCCAGTGCGCGCTGGAAAAACGCGGCATCCTGCTCAACGAGGCGCCGCCCGACTACATCCGCGTGCAGTCGAGCCTCGGCGAGGCGCCGCCGCGCCACGTCATCGTGTTGCCCGTCCTGTTCGAGAGCGAGACCAAGGCCGTGATCGAGCTGGCCTCGCTGCACGCCTTCACCCCCGCGCATCTGAGTTTCCTCGAGCAACTCACCCAGAGCATCGGCGTCGTGCTCAACACCATCGAGGCCAACATGCGCACCGACGAGCTGCTCAAGCAGTCGCAGGAGCTCACCGCCGAGCTCCAGACCCGCCAGGCCGAGCTGCAAAAAACCAACCAGGCCCTCGCCGACAAGGCCAAGCAGCTCGCCGACCAAAACGTGGAGGTGGAGCGCAAGAACAACGAGGTGGAGCAGGCGCGCCACGCCCTCGAGGAAAAGGCGGCCGAGCTCGCGCTCACCTCGAAATACAAGTCCGAGTTCCTCGCCAACATGTCCCACGAGCTGCGCACGCCGCTCAACAGCATCCTCATCCTCGGCCAGCAGCTCACCAACAACGCGGGCGGCAACCTCACCGAGAAACAGGTCGAGTGGGCGCGCAACGTCCACTCCGCCGGCAGCGAGTTGCTCAACCTCATCAACGACATTCTCGACCTCTCCAAGATCGAGTCGGGCACGGTCTCGGTGGACGCCGAGGAGGTGACCTTCAGCACCGTGCACGACACCATCGAGCGCAACTTCCGCCACGTCGCCGAGTCGCGAAATCTGCCCTTCCACGTGGACTTCGAGCCGGACCTGCCGGCCAAGCTCACGGTGGACTCGAAGCGCCTCCAGCAGATCCTAAAAAACCTGCTCTCCAACGCGTTCAAGTTCACCCATCAGGGCCACGTCTCGGCGCGCGTTTTCCTGGCCAAATCCGGCTGGAGCAAATCGCACCACGTCCTCGGCCGCGCGCCGCAGGTCGTCGCCTTCGAGGTCACCGACACCGGCATCGGCATCGCGCCGGACAAACAGCGCCTCATCTTCGAGGCCTTCCAGCAGGCCGACGCCAGCACCAGCCGCAAATACGGCGGCACCGGCCTCGGCCTCGCCATCAGCCGCGAGCTCAGCGTGTTTCTCGGCGGCGAGATCCGCCTCGTCAGCACGCCCAACAAGGGCAGCACCTTCACCCTGTATCTGCCGCTCCACTACACCGGCCCCGCCTCCGAGCGCGTGCCGTCGCGGAAGACCGAGCCGGAGGCGAAACCGGGCCCCATCCGCTCCGCCGGCGTGTCGGCGACCGCGGAAAAAGTGGAGGACGACAGCGGCACGCTGCAACCGGGCGAGCGCTCCCTGCTCGTCATCGAGGACGACCCGAACTACGCCCGACACCTGCGCGACATCGCCCGCGGCAAGGGTTTCAAGGTCGTCATCGCCCCGCGCGGCCAGGTGGGTCTGGCGCTGGCCCGCGAGCTGCGGCCCTCGGCGATCTTCCTGGATGTTTTCCTGCCCGACATGCTCGGCTGGACGGTGCTCAACAACCTCAAGCACGACCCCGGCACGCGCCACATCCCGGTGCAGATCATGTCGGTCGAGGAGGAGCGCATGCTCGGGCTGGACCGCGGCGCCTTCAGCTTTTTGTGGAAGACGACCTCGGCCGAGTTTCTCGAGGCGACCTTCGACCGGCTGGCGGTGTTTTTGCAGCCGCACACCAAACGCCTGCTCGTGGTGGAGGACAACGACACCGAGCGCCAGGCGGTCATCGACCTGCTCGCGCACGACGACATCGAGATCACCGGCGTGGCCACCGGCGGCGAGGCGCTCGCGGCGCTCTTCGACCGCCCCTTCGAATGTGTGGTGCTCGATCTGCGCCTGCCCGACATGAGCGGCTTCGAGTTGCTGGAGAAAATCCAGGCCGAGCCCGCGCTGCACAACGTGCCGATCGTCGTTTTCACCGGCAAGGACCTCACGCCCGAGGAGGAGCGGCGCATCCACGTCACCGCCAAGAGCATCGTCCTGAAAGACGTTCGCTCGCCCGAGCGCCTGCTCGACGAGACGGCGCTGTTCCTGCACCGCTCCATCGAGGAGCTGCCGGCGGAGAAGCGGGAGATCATCGACCGCCTGCACCGCTCCAACGACATCCTGCGCGGCCGCAAGGTCCTCATCGTGGACGACGACGCGCGCAACATCTACGCCCTCGCCAGCGTGCTCGAGGGCGAGTCCATGGAGATACTCAGCGCCACCAACGGCCGCCAGGCCATCGAGATGATCGAGAACACCCCCGACCTCGCGGTGGTGTTGATGGACATCATGATGCCCGAGATGGACGGCTTCGAGACCATGGCGGAGATCCGAAAAAATCCCCAATACCGCGCCCTGCCGATTCTGGCCGTCACGGCCAAGGCGATGAAGGGCGACCGCGAAAAGTGCCTCGAGGCGGGCGCGTCCGACTACCTCGCCAAGCCCATCAACACCGAGCACCTCCTCTCGCTCCTGCGCATCTGGCTGTATCGGTGATCGGCCCGATCCACGCCATGGACCCCACCCTGAACCTCCTGTTGGTCGATGACCAACCCGAGAACCTCGTCGCGCTGGAAAGCCTGCTCGCCCAGCCCGACTACAAGCTGACCTCGGTCACCTCGGCGCGCGACGCCATGCTCGAGCTCCTGCGGGCCGAGTTCGCGCTCATCGTGCTCGACGTCGAGATGCCCGAGATGAACGGCATCGAGCTCGCGCACGCCATCAAGGAGCGGAAAAAAACGCGCGACGTGCCGATCATTTTTCTCAGCGCGCACCACGACGCCGAGCGCGACATCCTCAGCGGCTACGGCGCCGGCGCGGTGGACTACGTCACCAAGCCCCTCAACGCCGACATCCTCCGCTCGAAGGTGGCGGTCTTCGCCGAGCTGTATCGAAAAAACCGCGACCTCAAACTCGCCAACGCAGCGCTCGAGGCCGAGGTCGCCGAGCGCCGCCAGGTGGAGCAGGCCCTGCAGGAGGCCAACCGCATCAAGAGCGAGCGCACCGCCGAGCTGCACGAGATGGTGCAGGAGCTGGAGTCGTTTTCCTACAGCATCGCCCACGACATGCGCGCCCCGCTGCGCGCGATGCAGGGCTTCGCGCACATCCTGCGGGCGGAACACGCCGGCCAGCTCGACGCGGACGGGCTGGAGTATCTGCGCCGCATCGCCAGCTCGGCCGCGCGGCTGGACCAGTTGATCCAGGATGTCCTCAGCTACACCAGAATCCTGCGCACCACGACGCCGCTCCAGCCCTTCGATCTGGACCGCTTGGCGCGGGACATGATCGCGACCTACCCCGACTGGCAGCCGCCGCGCGCCGACGTGGTGATCGAGGGCACCTTGCCCGCCGTCACGGGCAACGAGGCCTTTCTCACCCAGTGTTTCTCCAACCTCATCGGCAACGCCGTGAAGTTTCAGCCCCGCGGCGCGCATCCGCGGGTGCGCATCCGGGCCGAGCCGCTGGACGACGAGATTCGCGTATGGATCGAGGACAACGGCATCGGCATCGCGCCCGAAAATCACCGCCGGATTTTCGGCCTCTTCGAGCAGGTCAACGCGCCCGCCGAATACGAGGGCACGGGCGTCGGCCTCACCATCGTGCGCAAGGCCGTCGAGCGCATGAACGGACGCTACGGCTTCGAATCGGCCCTGGGGCAGGGCAGCCGCTTCTGGTTCCAGCTCAAGGCCGCCGCCGTCCCCGCCACCGTCCCCTGAACCGACCCCACCTGCCGCTTGGGGACGAAGACCCAAGGTCACCCCGTCGCCGGGTGGAACGCGTTGTCCTCAACGCGTTGACGCGGCCCGGCCGCGCCCGGGTCCCGGGCAAGCGTGTTGGGGACAACACGCTCCACCGCGAACCGCGCGTGAGGCTCAAGGCCGCCGTCGTCCCCGTCCCCGCCACCGTCCCCTGAACCCAACCCACCTGCCGCTTGGGAACGAGGATCCAAGCCCACCCCGTCGCCGGGTGGAACGCGTTGTCCCCAACGCGTTGACGCGGCCCAGCCGCGCCCGGGTCCCGGGCAAGCGTGTTGGGGACAACACGCTCCACCGCGAACCGAGCGTGCGGCGGCCACTTCGCGCGCTCGGCGGCGAAGGGCCGGGATGAACAAAACTCGGCGGGACTCCGTTCGTTTGCCGGCCCCAAATCCGGCGGCCGGCCCGTCCTCGGATCAACGCCGCCGACGACGGCTAGCCGTGACCGCGCACAGCGCTCCGACTCCGGCCAGCGCGGCGGCGGCGCTTGGCTCGGGAATGGCCCCGCCCACCGCCGATCCGGTCAACTGGAAGGAATAAACCATGGAGGTGGTCGAGTAGCTGCTGCCGGCGTTGGTCGAAAAGAAACCCGACCCGCCCGAGATCGAGCTAAACCCCTCGCTTCCAACCGGCTTTGTTCCGGTTGGGCTAAAGCCGAGCCACTGCAAGGAAGACGAACTGGTCGTCCAGTCGGTGCTGAAACCGATCGCATAGCGGGTGCCCTCCTCCAAAACCACCGATGAGCCGGGACTGAACGTGCAGTAACGGGCGACGGAGCTAAGATCCGAAACCGTAAAATCTTCCGTGTAAAAAGGGGATGCTCCGGACGGGGTGGTGGCGCTCGCGCCCAGCTCCCACAGCGTCACGCGCAGGGTGGGGCTGATCGTGCCGGGGCCGTATCGCATGCCGATCGAGACGGAATCCAGCTCGAAGGCGGACTCTCCCGTGACGAAAACGTATCCGTTTATGCGATTGTAAGCGGTCGAGTTACTTCCGTAACCCGTAGCGCTGGAGGTCGATAGATTCGCAGTCGATAGGTTCCCCGTATTGTCCAACAAGACGGTGGAGGTCGAAGCGTGGAGAGGCTGGAGCAAGCCCAGGAGGCCCAAGGCCCCGATGCCGATCCCGATGACGCGTTTGTTCATTTTCATGCTATGATCTGGTTTATGTATTTGCAGGAGTGGATTTTGCGGCACACAAGCCGTTTAACAACAAAAGCTTATTCACCAACGATTCATCGTCACTTCCAGCCAATGCTTGAGCCGGAGTTTGGATCCGCGCTCAACGCAATCTGAACCTGAACCCGAGTTCAGCAGTTGGCGTGATCGCTGAAAAAATCTCCGGAGGGGTGACGTTTATACGGGACGGTGGCGCACGAGCCGGCGCGCGGATTTCAGGCGTCGGCGGGGGTGGCTCCGTCGGCGGGCGGGAGGGCGGCGAGGCGGGCGCGGAGATCGTCGCCCCAGGCGAGCTGGCGCTGATTGGTGAAGGTGCCGGCGGCGGCGAGGCGCTCGTGGAGCGCAATGGCCTCGGTGAAGAGGGCTCGGGCCTCGGCCCCGGCGGCGGGTTCGGGGCGCCCGGCGAGATGGATGGCGAACTGGGCGAGCGATGAGATGAGGCTGACGAGAAACTCGGCGTGATCGGGCGCGAGGGCGACCAGGCGGCGGGCAAGGGCGAGGGCGGCGCGGAAGTGGACCTCGGCCTCGCCCAACCGGCCCTGGCGGGCGCACAGGCCAGCGAGGCGCTCGTAGCTGATCTGGAGGTCGCGCTGCCACCCGGCGTTTTGGGGGTCGGAGGCGGCGAGGCGTGCGCAGATGGACTTGGTTTGGTCGAAAGCCGCGAGGGCGAGGTCGAGGCGGCCTTGCGCGACGTGGAGGTCGCCGAGTCTGTTGAGGGAAACGGAGAGATCGCGCTGCCACCCGGCGTTCTGGGGGGCGGAGGCGGCGAGGCCTTCGCGGATGGCCTTGGCTTGCTCGAAGGCCGCGAGGGCGAGGTCGA
The DNA here is from genome assembly GCA_966252115.1 of uncultured Akkermansia sp. Classification (GTDB taxonomy): domain Bacteria; phylum Verrucomicrobiota; class Verrucomicrobiia; order Opitutales; family Opitutaceae; genus IMCC26134_A. The sequence goes on along the minus strand of CBINNW010000082.1, from coordinate 15,817 downwards.
GGCGGCCTTGGGCGACGTGGAGGTCGCCGAGTTTGATAAGGGAAACGGAAAGGTCGCGCTGCCACCCGGCGTTCTGGGGGTCGGAGGCGGCGAGGCGTTCGCGGATGATCTTGGCTTGCTCGAAGGCGGCGAGGGCGCGGTCGAGGCGGCCTTGGGCAACGTGGACGTCGCCGAGTTTGTTGAGGGAAACGGAGAGGTCGTGCTGCCATCCGGCGTTTTGGGGGTCGGAGGCGGCGAGGCGTTCGGCGATGGCCTTGGATTGCTCGAAAGCGGCGAGGGCAAGGTCGAGGCGGCCTTGGGCGAGGTGGAGATTGCCGAGTTTGTCAAGGGAAACGGAGAGATCGCGCTGCCACCCGGCGTTCTGGGGGTCGGAGGCGGCGAGACGTTCGGCGATCAACTTGGATTGCTCGAAGACGGCGAGGGCGAGGTCGAGGCGGCCTTGGGCGACGTGGACGTCGCCGAGTTTTTCGAGGGAAACGGAGAGGTCGCGCTGCCACCCGGCGTTTTGGGGGTCGGAGGCGGCGAGGCGTTCGCCGATGGCCTTGGCTTGCGCGAAGGCGGCGAGGGCGAGGCCGAGGCGGCCTTGGGCGACGTGGAGGTTGCCGAGCCGGCTAGCCCAAGCGGATTTCTCGCGCTGCCAGGCCGGCTCGGCCTGGGTGGGGGCGGGGAGGCGATCCCACCAGCGGGCGAAGGCGGCGAGCAGCCGGGCGGCCACGTCGAGATTGCCCCGCTCCTCCGCGAGGTCGCCGAGAGCGTAGAGAAGTTGATTGGCCAGCGGCCAGTGGGGCCGGGGCTCGGGGACGGAGTCGAGCAGGGCGGCGGCGTGGGGCAGGTGCCCGGAGAGGCGGGCGAGGGCGTCGGCCGGGCGGGTGCGGAGGAGGGCGGCAAACTCGGCTTGCAGGGCGGTGCCGAGGGCGAGGGCGAGGTCGGCGGCGGGGCGATGGTCCTCGCGGGCATAGCCGTAGGCGAGCACATGGCTGAACTGCCAGCAGGCGTCGTCGGTGGGGCGGCGGAGCAGCTCGCGGTGGCGCAGGGCGAGGAGGGCCTGGGCGCGCGCGGCGGCGTCGGCGAAGAGGGGGAGCAGGAGGGCCTCCGGCACGGGGGCGTGGGCGAGGGCGCCGAGGGCGGAGAGGGCGCGCAGGGCCTCGGGCGCGAGGGCGGCGACGCTGCGGCTAAAAAGCCAGCGTAGGGTGTGCCCGGCGTGCCGGGGATCGTGGAGGGAGAGGCTGACGCCGCCCGCGCGCCACTCGTCGATGAGGCGGGCGGGGGCGGCGCGGCGCTCGTCGAGCCGGAGTTCGCCGCCGGTCCAGGTGATGGCCAGAGGGTGGCCGGCGAGGAGGGCGAGCAGATCTTTTTCCTGGTCCGGGGGGAGGGGGCGATCCGGGCCGAGCACGCGGCGGAGGAGGGCGGCGGCGTCGGGCGGGGCCAGCGGGTCCTCGAGGGAGAGGGTATCGTCGGCGCAGCCCGTCCCCTGGGTGCGATCGCGGGTGAGCACGAGCAGGCGGTTGGCGGGGCGATCCAGCACGGCCTCGAGCTCGCGCAGGGCGGGGCGGCCCTCGCGGCCGTCGAAGAGCTCGGCCCCCTCGAGGATGAGGAGAAAGCCGCGGGCGTGGCAGGCGCGGCGGGCGCGCTCGGCGGGCGATCTTTGCGGCTCGAAGTCGGGGCCGCGCAGGGCGTCGGCGAGGGCGGAGAGGGCGGCGTCGAGGCTGGCGCGGTGGGTGTAGAGGTCGAGCCAGAGCAGACCGTGCGGATAGGGGCCGGCGGGGAGATCGGCGGCGGCGGGGGCGACGGCGTGGAGGGCCTCGGCGGCGAGGGCGGTTTTGCCAAAGCCGGCGGGACCGATGACGAGGGTGCGCTCGACGCCGGCGCGCAGGCGGGCGGTGAGTCGGGCCAGGAGTTCGGCGTGGCCGAAATACTCGCCGGCGCGGGCGCGGGGAGGCGGGCGGAAGAGCGGGGCGGCGGGGGCGGTGGACGCGAGTTTCTCGACCACCCGGTCGGCGGTTCGCTCGGGGAGGGTGGCGAGGGTGGCGTTGGCGGCATCGACGCCGGCGCGGGCGGCCCTCGCGTCGTCTCGGATTTCGCGGAGGAGAAGGGCGTCGCGCTCGGCCCGGGTTTGCAGTTGGAGAAACTGGTCGAGCAGAGCGTGGTGGCGCTCGGCGAGCAGGGATTCGAGCTGGTCGAGTCGATCACAAATGTCGCGGGCGTGGGTGGCGAGCGAGGCGCGAAGGGCGGCGGCGGGCTCGACGCCGCCGGGGTTGCGGGCGTGGAGATCGGCGAGGAGCTTGGCGGTGAAGATGGCCTGCACGCGGGCATCGGTCTTCAGCTCCTCGGCGAACAAGGCGGCGAAGAGGGCGAATCACGTCACCGCTTGATCCGGGCCGGGCGGGGTGGAGGCGGCGCGTTGGCGGCGGGCCATGCGCGCGGCGCGGCCCCGGCGGCGGGTGAGAAAGGCGAGCAGGTATTTTTGCGGCGGGGCGGGCTCCTCCACGAAGGGCCAGCCGTCAAGGAGGCGCGCGCGCAGGCGGGCGGGCGGGGCGTCGGCGGCGAAGCCGGGGGCGGTGGGGGTTTGCCGGCGTTCGCGGGCGTGCCAGTCGGCGATCTCGGCCAGGATCTGATCGACGAGGGCGGTTTGCAGCTCGGCGAGGCCGGCGCCGCTGCCGCCCGGGCTTTCGTAAACCCGGACGAGGCGCGCGTAGTCGTGGCCGAGTGCGCTGGGTGGGCAGCGGTAGTCCGGCTGGCGAGTCTGGATCCACTCCTCCTCCAGCCATTCGCCGCATCGGTTGCACCAGGCGATGGCGTCGGTGCGGTTTTCGTAGCGCTCGGCGGCGAGGGTGAGGCGCAGCTGGCGAACGAGCAGGGAGGTGGCGCGCAGGGCGGCGCGGCGGGTGGCGCGGAGCAGGTCGTGGTTGGGCGCGAGTTCTCCCCGGCCGGCGCGCTCGACGAGGGCGCGGGTGGCCTCCTTGCCGAGGTCGGTGACGAGGTTGCCGACCACGCCGCCCGGGATGGAGGCGACGGCATCGGCGCCGAGGGTGAACAAGGACAGGCCGATGAGGCTGAGGAGATCCATGCGCGAGGTGGGTTCCTGGTGGGCCGGGAGCGAAGTTGGCGCGGGAACGCTGGACGAGCCGGGCGCGGGTGGGAAGGGTGGAAGACGATGGGGCCGAGCTCGGCCGGACCGAGCGCGCACGGAGCCACGGGAAGCGAAGTCAGTCCACCGAGGCGGCGTCAGTCGCCGCCGCCGGTGGAAAAACCGCCGCCGCTGTCGCCGCCGCCCGAGCTAAAGCCGCCGGAGAAGCCGCCACCGCCAAAACCTCCGAACGCACCGCCCCTGTCCGACGCAGATCGGTAGGAGTAGGTGGGCGTCGTGTCGTGGTGATGGTGGTCCAAGCCGCTCCACAGGGCGCGCTCCGAGGTGGAGCCGGCGATGTAGCCCAGGAGCAGCCCGTTCAGATCGATGCGCGAATCGAACTCGTCGTAGGCCCCCGTGTAGTCGAAGGAGAATTTCTGCCGGGCCGTGACCGCGCGACGGTGGCGGGCGGCGGCTTCGGTCCGCTCCGCGACCAATCGTTTCACCTGTCGGCGGCCTTCGTTGATCGCGAGCTCTGCCTGCTCCACCTGGTCGGCGAGGGCGTTGTCGTGGGGGTTGGCGGTGGCCGCCGCCTTGGCCTTGAGCACGGAGGCCGGGTTGGCGGCGAGAAACGCCTTCATCTCCGCCTTCGCGCGCTGGCGAAACGGATCGCGGCCGGTGTCGATGGCGCGGCGTTCCTCGTCGAGCGCGGCCTGCTGCGTCTCCAGCTTGGTAATCTGGTCGCGCAGACCTGTCAGCGCCTGGGTCGCGCCGGCGAGCGCGGTGCGGGCGGCCACCACCCCGAGCGCGAGCTCACGCGCCTGCACGTGCAGGGCGACCGCAGTCGCGGCGAGGTCGGACTCTTTTCGCGCAGCCCGCACGCGTTTTTCCACGAAGCCGGGAAGTTCGTTGAGGATCGTGAACGAGGGATGGTTGCGCCGCCACCCCACCCGCTCCGCCACCCAGCGGTCGCCCGCCGCCACCAGGCCGCGTCCGCGGTAGTCGGGCGTGCCATACTTCGCGGCCACGAGGTAACGGAAAAGGCGATTGCCGGTGAAGGCCGCCAGCTTGGCCTCGCACTCTGCGCGGATGCGCCGGTGGGCGGCCTCCGCCTGCTTCGTCGCCGCGAGGAGCGCGTCCGCCTCGCGTTTGAGGGTTTGAAACGCGGGGTCGGCGGCGAGGTCGGCCTCGACCGCGCGGCGCGTTTCGTCGAGCCGTGTCTGGCAAACGCCCTCGGCCTCCTGCGCGGCGGGGATCCGGGACCGGAGATCGGCGATCAGGCCGGCGGTCCGCTCGATCAGCGCGTCCACCTCGCCGGAGCGGCGCATCTTTTCGTTAAAAATGGCCTGCAGGCGCCGCGAGATTTCGCCGAAGGAGGCGGCGAGGGTGCCGTCGTCCGCCGAGTAGATCTCGGCGAGCGCGGTGTAGGCGGCCTCGCGCTCGGCGTTGGCGGCGGCGATGCGCCGCTCGTGCGCCGTGATGTCGTTCTCGACCAGGCGCAGCTCGAGGGCGCGACGGGAGACTTCGCCGTCGAAATGGCCGAGCAGGGAGCGTCCGTTGATTCTGGCCATCGCTTAGCCTCTGTATTCCCAGCGGTTGATCCGGCCAGACTCGGTGTCGCCGCCGCGCGTTTTGGTCCCTTGCAGATACTCGGGCGCGAGCCGGCCTTTTTCCTTTTTTCCGAAGGTGTCGTTCTGGACGACGCCGTCGTCCTTTTTGTCGCGGCCCACGCTTTCGTAGGTCGCCTCGTCCACGCGCTCGGCCCACTTCGTGACGGTGTTGGTGGAGCCGTCCTCCTCGCTGCGGATCCTGAGCGGCACGAGCGCGCCGTCGGCCGACACCGCCTCGACGACGACGTAGAAGTTTTTCACGTCGGGCCGCCCGTTGGGGTGGCGCCACAGGCGTGTGTATTCGCGGGGGCGGTTGACGATGCGCAGCGTGTAGGCCTCGCCGAGGCGGGCGGTGAGCCGGCGCAGCTCGGCGAGGCTTTTCTCCGCCGCGGCGGCGTCGCCGGAATCGACGGCGGCGAGTCCGGAGCGCTCGGCCGAGGCGATTTGTTGGTTCGCGTCGGGATCGTGGGAGATGGCGCGGGCCTCGGCGGCGGCGGCCTCGAGCTTGGCGGGCAAGGCGCGGAGCGCCGATTCGGCGTCGGCCAGGCCGTGCAGTTTCGCCGTGGTCTGCCGCACCTCGACGGCCTGGCCAAAGGCGGACACCTCCGCGAGGCCGCGGGCGTAGAGCGGTTCCGCCGAGGCCCGGATCCCGGCGGGCAGGCCGGGGTGATCGAGGCGGCGCCACGCGCCCTCGAGCGAGGCCCGCTCGGCGCGCAGCGCGTCGAGCCGCTCGGCTGCGGCGGACACCTGCGCGAGGTCGGAGGCGGTGGATTCGATAAGGGTCAGCGCCTCGCGGGCTCCGTCGCTCGCGGGCCGGGTGCGCGCGGCCTCCAGTTGATCGGCGGAGGAGAAGGGAGCGAGGGCGTCGCGGGCCTGCCGGAGCTTTTGGTCGAAGGCGGCGTGGCCGGCCTCGATCTCCGTCTCCGCCGCCGTCGCGGCGCGGGCGAGCTCGGGCTCCGGGGCCTCGTGGCGCACGGCGTCGATATGGCTTTTCACCTGCGCGAACACCTCGGCTCCGCGCCGCGCGGTCGAGTCGAGCCGCGCGGCGGAGTCCTCCACCTGCCGGAGGGCGGCCACGCGCTCGCGTTCGCGCGCCCGCTCGTCCGGGAGCACCACGCCATAATAGACGCCGCTCGCGACCGCGAGGAGCAGGGCCGAGGCGATCGCGCCGACCGCGAAGATGCGGACGCGGTAGATCCAGAGCAGGGCGAGGCGGGAGCCGAGGGTCGGCGGCGGCGGGGCAAAGACCAGACGTTGGGAAAAGAAGCGCTCGACGCCCTGCTCGATGACGTGTTCGGGCACGGCGACGCCTTGTGCGGCGTAGGCTTTTTTCAAGCGCTCGGTGACGTCGGCGACGCGCGCGGGCAGATCGGCCTCGAGGGCGAGCAGTTCCTCGCGGGATTTGAGGCGGTCAACTTCGGCCATGGACGCCAGCAGGTCCTGAAACGGCGCGGGCGCGACGGCGGGCGGGGTGGATTTCATTCGCGGCGGGGGGCGCTGGCGCGGAGGGCGCGGAGGATAATCTCAAGACATCACCACAGAGACACGGAGGCACGGAGATCGGAGCCGAGCTGAACAGGTTTTCTCCGTGCCTCCGTGTCTCCGTGGTGAATGTTCGTGGGTTCAGGCGGTCGGCGGAGTGGCGATCAGGGCCTCGTGGCGCGCCTTGCCCTCGTCCACGAGCCGGGCGATGAGCGCGGCGTTGTCGGTCGCCTCCCGCCGCGCCTGCGCGACGATCTGGACCGAGCGCTGCTGATAATCGACGACGGCGTCGATGAGCTTCTTGACGGACTCGGCCTTGATCGTGACGCCGTGGCCGGCCTTGAGCGCGTCTTCCTGCACGCGCGTGCCGACCTCGGCCAGCACCTCGAGGCTCTTGTTGGCCCCGTCGGTCATGGCGTTGATGGCCTGGGTGGATTCGTGGAGGCCGGCCTGCGAGGTGAGCGCGGAATCGAGCGAGGTGAAGACGTTGTCGTTGGTCGTGAAAAAGACGACGGACTGGTCGTAAACGGCCTCCTTCGCGGCGTGCGTCTGGGCGAGGCGGGCCATGATGGTCTCGCCGACGTTGTAGGAGAGGCGGAGGTTGTCGGCGATTTTCTTGATGCGGTCGAAGCGGCGCTCCTCGGTCTGGAAAAGCCGCTGGGCCTCGTCGCGCGCGAGCTGGGCCCGGGCGCGGGCCTCGTCGTCGCCCACGCCGGGGGCGGCGGCGGCCTTTTCGGCGAGGTCCTTGCGGGCGGCCTCGAGCGTGGCCTCCTGGGTTTTCAGCATCCGGGCGGAGAGGATCTCGGCCTCCTTGAGCGCGCCGCGAAAATCGAGGTAGGCGTCCATGATGATCTTCTCGCGCTCGAGCTGGTCCTTCGTGGAGCGATTGATGCCCGCGAAGTCGTCGCGGATTTTCATGAAGCGCGAGTGGATGGAGCCGCGGGTGAGCTTCATGCCGAGATTGCGCATCTTTTCCGTCCAGGAGAGCGTGCCGTCGTCGAGCTGCGCGAGCATGACCTTGGAGTCCTCGACGATGGAATCGAAGGCCTTGGCGATCGCGACGTAGCGCGTGCCGAGCTCCATCGCGCCGACCTGTTCGCGCGCGACCTCGTTGAAATAGGTGGCGTGATCCAGGGTGCGCCCGATGGCGAGCGCGTCGGCCTCGTTGATGGCGCTCACGTCCTGCAACAAGGCGAGGATGGGAGCGGGATGGTTTTGGGGGACGGGGAGGCCGAGTTTCGCGAGCGCGCCGAGCGCGCGGTCGAGATAACCCAGGGCGGATGCGGGGCGGACGGGAACGAGGGGGGCGGTCATGAGCGGGGACGGGGGAGGCGCAGGCAGCTCAATCAGACGCGGCGGGTTGGTGCAATCAGCTTGCCCGCCAACATCGTCGCGAAGCGCATCGGCGGCGCGGGAAAGGGTTTCCAGCGGGCAAAAATCGAGGCGCCCCACGGGGGGCCTCGACCCATCGGGCCGGGCCGCCTGCGCATGCGGATTCCCGACGGGATTGCGACTCCCTGCTACCTGCCGAAACGCTCCTCGATCCGGGCGCGCACGCCGGGCTGGGCGAAGGTGACGCGGTGCATCTCCACCTCGCGCTCGATCACCCGGGGCAGGTCGGCCCGGAGCTGCGCCGCCAGAGTGCGTTTCAATTCGAGCAGGGCCACGCGGGGCTTTTCCGCGAGCTCGGTGGCGAGCGTCGTCGCGGTCGCGATCACCTCCGCCTTTTTCACCACCCGCGCCCCCACCCCGCGCGCCCGCAGTTCGCCGCCGTGATAGCCGGCGGCGCCGTAAAGCATCTCGGCGCCGAGGATCTCGCCAAACTTCCGGGGCACGATGCAGGTCGCGCCCATGCCGGGCGTGAAGCCGTAGCGCATGAAGTTCGCGCTGTAGAGGCACTCCTCGGCCATCACGATCAGGTCGGCGAAACACCCGAAGGCCAGGCCGCCGCCGAGCGCGTGCCCCTGCATCGCCGCGATGGTCGGCACCTTGCACTGCAAGAGCAGATCGAAGAAACGCGCGTCGGTGAAATCGAGCCGCCGCTCCTGAATCGCCAGCAGCTCGGCGCGCGTGCCGCCGCAGCAGAAATAGTTGTCGAAGCCGTGGATCAACACGACCTTCGCCCGCGCCTCCGCGCGGATGCGCGCGAACACGTCGAAAAGACCGGCGACGAGCTCGGGCGAGAAGGTGTTTTTGCTCGCGCGGTCCTCCATCGCGACGGTGGCGATGTCGTCGGGCGAATACGCGAGCCGGACCACAGGAAGATTGTCGCCGTGTGTCGCGCTCATCGGGGGTCCCAGGGGAATTTCTGCTCGGTCACGTAGCGGCGGATGTTTTCCCGCACGCGGGGGGTGGCGGCCAGACGGTCGATCTCGGCCACCGCCGCGCGCTCCAGCGTGTCGTCGAGGATCCAGTTTTTCCGGAAATAGGCCTTCAGGTCGCGGACCGTCGCCTCCTCGAGTTTTTCGAGCCGCAGGCGCAGGAGGCGCAGCGCCTCGTCCGGATCCTCGTGCAACTGGTCGGCCAGCCCGATGCGCTCGGCCTCGGCGGCCTCCACCGTGCGGGTGGTGAGCGTCATGGCGTAGGCCTTCTGGTAGCCGATCCGGCGTATCAGAAAGGGCAATACACAGCAGGGCAGCAGGCCCCACAGCGCCTCGGTGAGCGCGAACTTGGCGCGCGGGGTCGCGATCACCAGATCGCAGGCGGCGACGAGCCCCACCCCGCCGGCGACGGCGCGGCCGTCCACCTTGGCGATGACGATCTTCGGGCTCTCGGAGAGCCGCTTGAGGGCGGCCATGTAGTCGGCGCCGCCCGGCTGCGCGCCGGCGGCGGCGGAGGCGCCCTCCCCGGGCGGGGAAAAATCGAGGCCGGTGCTGAACACGCCCGGCGCGCCCTGCAGGACCACGAGGCGCGCGGCGGGGCGGCGTTCCGCAAAATCCATCGCCTCGCGCAGCTCGCGGAGCAGGGTGGCGTTGAGCGCGTTCTGCGCGGCCGGGCGGTTCAGCGTGAGCGTGAGGCCCCAGGGGGTCTCGTCCACGAGCAGGGTTTCAAAAGCGGCGCACACGGGCTCAGCTCCAGGCGTATTGGCGCTGGTAGTTCTCGGCCGCGCCGCGCAGGACGAGCAGGCCGCGACCGGCGAAGAGGGAGGCGTGCAGGTCGGCGAAGGGCGTGACGTCCATCCGCCGGTCATGGAGGCCGAAGCGCCAGGAGAGGTTGGCGTCGATCAGGCGGTCATACTCCTCCATCGAGAGCGGGTGGCGGCTCGCGAGGGCGTCGCCGATGCGCAGGGCGCGGATTTTTTCCCGCGCGCCGGGCGGCACCACGCCGCTGTAGAACTCCGAGGAACAACCCGAGCCGTAGGAATAAATGCCGACGCGGCGCGGCGCCGAAAAATCCCCCGTCTCGATCAAGCCGCACAGGGCCAGGTAAACGGTCGCGGAGTAGATGTTGCCGATCTCCCAGCAGTGGGTGAAGGAGGGCAGCAGGCGGCGCTGGAAGTCGGCCTCGGCGGCGTCGGGCCCCAGGCGCTTGAGCTTGCGCATCATCATGCGGTGCGCGCCCTTCACCATGCCACCGAAGGGGGTGTGGAAACAGAGGTAGTCGAAGGTGTCCACGAAGTCGGCCCCCTCGACGCGGGCGGAGTAGGCGGCGAAGCACTGTTCGAGACAGTCGAGGTAGGAGAGCAGCGAGAGGTCGGCGTCGCCCGTCTCGATCTCGGTGGTCGGACGGCAGGTGTCCATCACCTCGTAGCTGTGGTAGCCGTTGGCCCCGAGATCGAGTTCGAGGATGGCGGGGCGGTCGCCCACAATCATCGCGACCGCGCCGACGCCCTGGGTGGGCTCGACGTAGCTGTGTTTCACGGCCGCGCCGGCGACGTCGGTGGCGATGACGAGCGCCTTCGCGCCGGGGGAGAGGCCGCCCGCGACGAAGTTGACCGCCATCTGGAGCGCGGCGGTGCCGCCGTAGCAGGCCTGCTTGACCTCGAAGAGGCGGCAGCGCCGCGAGAGGCCGAGGTGGTGGTGGACGTAGGTGCCGAGCGCCTTGCCGAAATCGATGCCGGACTCGGTGGCCGTAATGACGAGTTCGATACGCTCGCGGTCCTCGGGCGCCATCGCGTCCACGATGGGTTTGGCGGCGTTGACCGCGTTGGTGACGGGATCCTCCCAGGGGAAGCCGACGGCCTTGCGCCGAATCATCAGGCCCTCGAATCGGCTCAGGTCGAGGCCGCGGGCCTCGAACAAGCGCCGGACGTCCAGGAAGGCCCGTCCGCCATATACGTTGATCGCTTCGATGCCGACACTCATGCGCGTGGTTTCGGGGTTAGGGCTAGGCCGGCGTCGCGACGCGTTGAAGCACAATCGAGCTGTGGATGCCGCCGAAGCCAAAAGAGTTGGAAAGCACCCGGTCCACGCGCGCGGTTTCGCCGCGCGGCCCGGTCCAGCGGAGGCCGGCGCCGGCCGGCACGGGCCGGGCGAGGTTGATGTTTCCGTGCAGGAAACCGTCGCGCATCTGCACCACGCAGGCCACCGCCTCCAGCAGGCCGGCCGCCCCGAGGGTGTGGCCGGTGAGCGCCTTGGTGGCGTTGATCCAAGGGCCGCCGACCGGCGACGCGGCGGCGGGCGACGCCGAGGCGTCGGGGGCGCAGCCGAGAAACACCTCGCGCAGGGCCGCCGCCTCGGTGATGTCGCCGGCCGGCGAGCCGGTGGCGTGGGCGTTGACGTAATCCACGTCCGCCGCCCCCAGCCCCGCGTCGGCCAGGGCGCGGCGCATCGCCCGCACCTCGCCCTCGTGCGACGGGGTCGGCAGGTGGCTGCCCGCCAGCACGCAGGAGGCGCCGGCCAGCCGCGCGAGGGGCGGGACGCCGCGTCGGCGGGCCGAGTTTTCCGTTTCCAAAAACAGCGCGGCCGCGCCCTCGCCGAACACGAAGCCGGCGTGGCCGAGATCGAAGGGGCGGCAGGCCTCGCCGGGCGTCGAGGCGCCGCTCGCCACGTCCTCGCCGGAGTGCAGCGCGCCGAGCTGGGACAGGCCGGTCAACTCCAGCGCCGAGAGCTCGGGGGCGGCGCCGACCACGAGGCAGGCATCGACCGCTCCGGCGCGGAGCCAGAGGAGGGCGTTGAAGAGGGCCACGTTGCCCGAGGCCGAGGCGCCGCCGAAACTGCAGCCGCAGCCACGCAGGTCGAGCAGCTCGCTGATGGTGCCGACCTGGTGCGTGTCCCAAAGGGCGAGCCCGTGGCGGGGGTTGACGGTGCCGCGGGCGCGAAACTGCTCGTGCGCCTCGTGGGTCCAGCGCTGGTGCAGGTTGCTGCCCGCCACCACGAGGCCGACCGACTCCGGCGGGTGGGCGCCGGCCGCCCGCGCATCCCGCCAGGCCATGCTGGCCGCCATCGCCGCGAGGCGGGTGGCTCCGGGGGTGTTGCGCAGCAGTTTTCTGGCCCGCCGGCCGGACTCGGCGCCGGCCGCGGCCAGTTGTTCAAAATAGGCTTCCCACGCGGGCTCGCCCAGCACGGCGCCGACTCGCGTGACCATGCCCGGGGGCAGCGCGGAGACCCCGGAGCGCCCCTCGCGCAGAGCGGCGGCAAACTCGTCGGCATCGCGGCCGCAACTGGCGATCGCGCCGATGCCGGTGATGACGACGGACTCCATCCTCGGGCGCGGCGGCTCAGGCGCGGGCCTGCCGGTGGCGATGCAGGACGCGGACGAGCCCGCCGATGTCGCGCACGCCGTTGAGCTCGACGCGCGGGATGTCGAGCGCGAGCTCCTCGAGGGCGCCCATCGAGATCTCCACCCGGTCCACCGAATTGGCGCCGAGCTCGGTGAGGCTGCGCTCGGGCGTGATCGCGGAGGCGTCCACATCGACCAGCACGTTGCGGATGTGGCGTTTCACGAGGTCGAAGATGTCGGTTTCGGTCATGGGAAAAACGGGATCGGTAGGGGGCGGCGCGTCCGTGCCCGGGCTCAGGTCGTCGCGACGGCGGGTTTGTAGCCGTAGTCGAGCAGGCGCCAGCGGTCGAAGCCGATTTTGTCGAGGCGGTGCGGGGCGTATTTGATCATGGCGGTGACCAGGGCCATGAGCGCGGCGCGCAGGAGCGGCTGCTCGGGGAAATTCGCGGTGCGCTTCAGGGTGGCGCGAGACTCGTGCACGGCGGCGGAGGAGCGCGGGATGCGTTTCGAGCCGTAGAGGGCCAGCAGCTCCGGCACCGGGCGGCCGGCGAGTCCGGGCGAGGTCAGCAGGGCGCCCAGCACGTAGGCGTCCTCGAGGCACTGGTTGGCGCCCTGGCCGATGGTCGGCAGCATGGGGTGCGCGGCGTCGCCCATGATCGCGACGCGGCCCTTGCTCCAGCTCGGGAGCACGTTTTTGTCGCGCATCTGCAGGACCACGGACTCGGAGAAATCCACGCGTCGCGCGACGGTGCGGTAGGGATCGCCCAGATCCGCGCAGATGGTCTCGATCAAGGCGGGATCGGCCGGGGTGTTGGCGGTGTTGGCCGGGGCCTCGCGGCGAAACATGAAGGACCAGCCGATCTGCCCGTCCGCGATATGGGTGCAGATGCCGCTGCGCCCGTCGCCCGGACCGAGGACGAAGGAGAAGGTGTTGAGCAAATTCCGATACACCGGGTCGGTCTCGGGAAAGCGGGTGATGGCGTAAACGCAGCCCAGTCGGAAGGTGTTCATCTCCTCGGCGCCGAAGAGCCCGGCGCGCACGGTGGACTGGATGCCGTCGGCGCCGATCAGGGCGTCGCCGCGGGCGCTCTCGCCGTTGCTGAAATGCACCGTGACGCCGGCGGCGTCCTCGTCCCAACGAACGACGCGGGCGCCGTGGGTCAGGCGGAAACGCGGGTGGTCGCGCACGCCGGCCAGCAGGTCGGCGATCACGTCGGCGCGGTGGATCGAGAGCATGCGCCCGAGCGGCGCGATGTGGGTCTCCCGCAGGAGCGCGCCGCGAATGTCGGTGACGAGCACCCGTTCAACGAGCCGGCCGGAACGCGCCACGCGTTCGAAGGCGCCGAGCATGTCGAGCACGTCGAGACCGTTGGGCGCGAGGGTGATGGTCTGCCCCACCCGCCGATACTCCGGCACCTGCTCGAACACATGGCAGTCGATGCCGGCGCGCACGAGAAAGGTCGCGAGGGCCAGTCCGGATATGCCGCCGCCGGCGATGAGGATTTTCATCGGTGAGTGGGTGCTGTGCTGGGAAAACGCCCCGAAAGAAACGCCCGACCCCGTTGGGAGTTCATAAAAATGCCGCGATTGGGCATCGCGGCATCCTGGCCTACCGCCGGGAGCCGGCGGAACGGGGACGGGGTTTCCGGGTTACTTGAGCTTACGGAAGATGCGCTTGGTGGCCTTCATCTCCGAAACCGCCTCGAGGAAGTCGGCGGGAGCCTCGGCGGCGTGGGAGTTGAACACCCGCAGGCCGCGAGCGGCGTTGCGCAGGGAATCGTGGTGGGCGCCGTCCTTGCCGCTGGCGGCGGACTGCTCGCGCTCGTCGATGTAGGTGCCGACGCCCTTGTCCAAGGCCTTGGTCAGGCGACGGACACCGATCAAAACCGCGTTCTCGAGCTCGAGACGGGTGCGACGTTTTTTGGAATACTTCGCCTTCTTCTTGGGCAACTTCACCAAAAGAACGGCGGAGTTCGAACTCGACTTCAAGGTGGGCTGGGCATCTGAGCTCATGATTATTTTGGGTTGGTAGTGAACGATTTAAGAGAAGAGGCCGATCCGCTTGGTCTTCGGCTTGTAGAGGATGACGACGGGCACGAACACCTTGCCGTCGGCTTCGGCGCCGAGGCCGTGGGCGGCCATTTCCACCGCTTGGTCGATCTCGACCAGGAGGTCGCCCTTGCCCTTCTTCAAGTCCTTGATCTTCTTCTTCTTGGTCTTCCCCAGATCGACGATCATGGGTTTGAGTTTCTGAACATCGGAGGTGTTGTTGGCCAGTTCCATGGTATGGGTGATAAGTGCGGTTGGGGGAGAAATACGGAGAATCGCCTACCCTGTTCTAAGGCAATTTCAGTCGGGGCGTCGGGAGATGGAGTCAAATAAAATCAATGACTTACACTTAGTCTCTCTCGTGTGGCCTTGCCCATCCGCGCCCGCCCCCTCGTTTTTCTCCCGGGCGCGTCATCGTCCCGGCCCCACTTTCTCCTCGCCCGCCCCCGCCCTCGCCCGTCCGGCTCCGCCGCGCCGTCCGCTCGCATCCACATCGACCCCGCTTCCGCAACGCCCCGATTCCGCAACGCCCCGCGCCACCCCATGCTTCCGCTTCGGCCCCTGCTCGCGCTTGTCTGCGTCCTCGCCCTGTCGCTCGCCGCGCCTTTCGCGCGCGCCCAAGCCGCCCCGGCCACCTCGGAGCTGCACCCGGTGGTCGGCGTCGGCGACTGGATCTGGAGCGCCACCACCACCGACCGCCAGGAATGCCGCTTCGTCCGCGAGTTCGAGGTGCCCGCCGGCGCGCGCGTCACCTCGGCCGTGCTCCGCATCACGGCGGACAATTCCTACCACGTTTTCCTCGACGGAGCCCCCATCGGCCAGGGCGGCGACTGGCGTGTTTTGATCGAATACGAGCTCGCCCGCCTGCTCGCCCCCGGTCGCCACGTGCTCGCGGTGCATGCGGTCAACGACTTCGACATCGCCGGCCTCCTCGCCGGCCTGCGTATCCGGCTCGACGACGGACGCGAGATCGGCGTCCCGACCGACCCGAGCTGGCGGATCGCCCCCGCCGACGCCAAGGGCTGGCCCGCCTTTCCCCCCCGCCATCTCTCCCCCGACTGGCCCTCCGCCACCATCGTCAAGACCTTCGACACCAATTCCCGCCCCCAAACCTACCGCGCCCCGCCCTCGCTCCCCCTGCCCGTCTCGCTCTGGGAAAAGCGCTGGTTCCAGATCAGCCTCATCGTCCTCGCCCTCGCGGGCCTGGTCGCCGGTCTCGTGCTCGGCGCCCTGCTCCTGCTCAAAACCCAGGCCGAGCGCATCGTGCGCCGCGAACGCGCCCGCATCGCCGCCGACCTCCACGACAATCTCGGCGGCGGGCTCACCCAGCTGATTTACCTCGGTGAGGCCGCGCGCCGAGGCTCCCCCTCCGGCCCCGGAAACGACGCGCCCCTCGCCCGGCTCTGCGACCAGGCCCGCGAGCTCGCCCGGGGCATGAACGAGACCGTGTGGCTGATCAACTCCAGCCGCGACACCGTGCGCGACCTCGCCCACTACCTCGTGCGCCACGCCGAGACCTTTTTTCGCGACACCCCCGTGCGTTGCCGCTTCGCCATCGACGACGACCTCCCGCCCGCCCCCTGCGACCTCGGCGTGCGCCGCAACCTTTTCCTCGCCGTCAAGGAGGCGCTCACCAACGTCCTCCGCCACTCCGGCGCCTCCGAGGTAGAGCTACGCGTCGAGTGGCGCCGCGAGGTGCTCCGCGTGGTCGTGCGCGACGACGGCCGCGGCTTCGACCTCGCCACCGCTCGCGGCGGCGAGGGACTGGGCAACTTCCCCCGCCGCATCCGCGAAGCCGGCGGGCGCATGACCCTCCGGAGCCGCGTCGGCGCCGGCACCACCCTCGAATTTATCGTGCCCCTCGCCGCCCGCTCCCGCCTCGGCCGCGCCCACGGCCGCCGGACCGAGCCCGGCGAGGCCTAATACCAGTTTGCATCCAAACGTATAA
>CBINNW010000081.1:0-23742 GCA_966252115.1 uncultured Akkermansia sp. | reverse complement strand
CGCCGCGATTGGCGATGAGGACCTTCGAGAACATTGAGAAATTATGTGGAAAGCTGGAAAACTGGAAGAAGGCAGGGGGCGCCGGGTGGATTGATTCCTGATTTCCCGCTTTCCTCATCTGGAAACAGAGATCGGCGGGCCGCCGGAACCGGTGGGGAGAAATTTATGTGGAAGGCTGGAAATTTGGAAAAAGCGTGAAGGACCGGAACTCAGCTTCCTGCTTTCCCGCTTTCCACATCCCAGATCAACACCTCGACCGGCGTGGGGTTCCAGCCGTTGCAGGGGTTGTTGAGCTGGGGGCAGTTCGAGAGCAGGCACACGATGTCCATGCGCGCGACCAGCTCGACGTATTTGCCCGGGGACGACACGCCGTCGTCAAACTGGAGCGCGCCGGTGGGCGTCACGGGCACGTTCATGAAGAAGTTTATGTTGGGCGGGATGTCGCGCTTGTTGAGCGGATAGCCGACCGCGCCGGGCCAGGTCATGAGGCCGAGCAGGAAACTCTGCCGACAGGCGTGCATGTGCTTTTTCCCATGCCCGTAACGCACGGCGTTGCTCTCGCAGGCGCAGGCGCCGCCGAGCGTGTCGTGACGGCCGCAGGTGTCGGCCGTGATCTCGGCCAGCACGCGCAGCTCGTTGGAGTAGAGCTTGGTGCCGGTGGTGAGATAGATGCCGCCGTTTTCACGGATGGTGTCCTGCGCGCTGTAGCGTTCGCGGAAATCGTCGGCGCGGTAGAAAAGCGTGTCGGCGGCCTGGTTGCCCTCGAGGTCCACGATGCGGAGGGTCTGGCCGGCCTTGATCTCGTGCATCCAGAAATCGCCCGCCGGAATGGTGAGACGATAGGCGGCGTCGGCGGGGGCGAGCGGGGATTCGGTGTAGTTGAGGGCGGACATGACGGCTAATTTTTAACCACGGAGAACTCGGAGGGCACGGAGCGGGGACGGGGGCGGGAGCGGGAAATGGGCGGGCGGAACACGCGGAGCGTCAGACGTAGAGGAGCTCGGAGTTGTAGAAGGCGCGCTCGTTCTCCGGCCGGTAGGTGCGGCAGTAGTCGTCGGCGGCGGGCGGCTCGCTTTGCCAGAGCTGGAGCTTCACCGGCGCGGGCCCGTAGGCGGGGGCCGTATCCATCGGATGGTGACAGGTGGTGAGGATCACCAGGAGGTCCATCTCGGCCCGCAGATCGACGAAATCGCCGGCGCGGGCGTGGCCGGGCACGAAGGCGAGCCGGCCGCCCTCGTCGGCGACGAGCTTGCTGAAAAAGTTCACGTTCGGCACGAGGTCGCGGGCGTCGAGCCCGTGCTTGGCCAGCTCGATCAGGAAGTGGTCGCGCGAGTTGCGGTGAAAGTCGTTGCGCGCGTCCTGGTAGTTTTTCGCGCCCCACTTGCGCCCGACGTGCGCGGCGGTGTCGTGGCCGCCGAGCGGATCGTGCCAGCCGAGGGTGTCGCCCGTGATGGAGAACATCGCGCGGCCCATGTCGGACACGAGGATGTAGCCGGTGGTGAGCCGCGCGGTGTGCTGGCCCTTGAGCGTGTCGGGCATGTTGTAGCGGTCGATCGGCTCGTGGCGGTTGAAGCAGAGCAGCGACACGTTCGCGCCGGCCGCGAGCGCGGTGAGACGCAGCGTGCGGTGACGGCGCACGGCGAAGGACCACGCGGCGCCGCCGGGCAGCGTTTCCTCCAGCAGCAGACGCTCGGGCGGGATCGGACCTGGCGCGGCGGGCGGACCGCCGGGACGCGGCGTGGTGAAGGACGTGCCGCTGGGCGCGGGGGGGATGTGCAGGGACATGGCGGACAAATTCGAGCAGCAGTATTACGTTTTTAGGAAAACGTCATACTGCATTTTCGGTGCCACCCGTCGAGCCGGCGTGGAATGAAAAAAACTTTTCGCGGCCGGGGCGGGATTCAGCCTTTCGCCGGCCGCCGTTCGCCGTTTCGCTCGCCGCGCTTCCTCCCGCGCCGACCATGCCAACCGCGAAAAAGCCCGCCTCCCGAGCCACCGCAAAAACCGACGCGAAGCCCGCGACCGAAATGCCGCGGGCGGCGAACGCGGCGAACGGCGAGGGCGGCCCCACGCGGGTGGCCAAAAAGGTTTACGAAGCCCGGACCGCGACGCTGCGCGAGCAACTGGTGCGCCTGCAGGTCGAGCTGAAGGAGCAGCCCTTCAAGATTTTGCTCATCGTGGCCGGCGTGGCCGGCGCGGGACGCGGCGACGTGTTGAACACCCTGGGCGGCTGGCTCGACCCGCGCGGCGTGGAGACGTTTTCGTTTCAGGCGCCGACGGACGACGAACAGCGCCGCCCCTTTCTCTGGCGGTTTTGGCGCAGCCTGCCCCAGCGCGGCAAAATCGGCATCTACGCCGGCTCCTGGTATACGGAGACGCTGGCGGAGGAGGCGCGGAGCAAAAAGGACCTCGTCGCCCTCGACCACGACCTCGAGCGCATCCGGCACTTCGAGAAGGCGCTGGCCGATAACGACACCCTGGTGATCAAAATTTGGCTGAATCTGGACAAACAAACCCAGCGCCAGCGTTTCAAAAAACTCGAGGCCGATCCCAACACCGCGTGGCGCGTCACCGAGGAGGACTGGCGCCACCACCGCATCTACGACCGGCTCGAACGCACCGCCCTGCACATCCTCAAGTCCACCCACCGCCCCGGCGCGCCGTGGACCGTGATCGACGCGGAGGACGAGCGGGCGCGCAATCTGGCGGTGGGCGACCTGCTGCTGGAGCGCTTCGCGGAGCACCAAAAACGCCTCGCCCAGCTCGCGTCCACCCGGGCGAAGGCGAAGCCGGAAACCCGCCCCACCCCGCTGCGCGCCTACGGCCGCCGTCGTCTGCTCGGCCTGCCGCTCGACCAGAAACTCAGCGCGGAGGACTACGAGCAGAAGCGCGACAAATGGCTCGGACGGCTCAACGCCGCGGTGCGCGCCGCCCAGAAGGCGGGCCGGGCGATCACCTTTGTCTTCGAGGGCTGGGACGCCGCCGGCAAGGGCGGCGCGATCCGCCGGCTGACCAGCGCCATCGACGTGCGCGACTACCGCGTGTATCCGGTGGCCAAACCCACCGAGGAGGAAAAATCGCACCACTACCTGTGGCGCTTCTGGCGGCACGTGCCGCGCGACGGACAGATCGCGATCTTCGACCGCAGCTGGTATGGCCGCGTGCTGGTGGAGCGGCTGGAGGGATTTTGCCGCCCCGACGAGTGGCGCCGCGCCTTCGCCGAGCTCAACGACTTCGAGGAGGAGCTCACCGGGCACGGCCAGATCGTATTGAAATTCTGGTTACACATCAGCCGGGAGGAGCAGTTGAAACGTTTCCGCGCCCGCGAGGAGACGCCCTTCAAGCTGCACAAGATCAACGAGGAGGACTGGCGCAACCGGCGCAAGTGGGACGCCTACGAGGTGGCGGTCGGCGACATGCTGGCCCTCACCGACACCGAGCACGCGCCCTGGCACCTCATCCCGGCCAACGACAAACGGTTCGCCCGCCTGCAAGTCCTGCGCACCGCCTGCCGCGCCATCCAGACGGCGCTGGAGAAGAAAAAGTAGGCCAAAGGGGCGCGGTGAATGGTGAGTCGTGCCAACCACGCGTTGATGCCGATTCGAGTTCCGTCGCAGTAAAACCGGTGATCGCCACCTGTGGGCCTGACCGCTGGTCAGGCAGCCCGATCAACGGTCGGGCCCGCATCGGAGCGGGTTCCACACTGTTTCAGCGGGTGGACGTGGCGGAATGGCGGAGCCATTTCGCTTCGGTGGAGCCCGTCCGACGAAAGCGCTTCCGCGCTTCCGCCACGACCAGCAGTCAAGCGCCGTCGCACAGCCCCAAGACCTTCCGAAAGGATGGGGCGCCCCCCGCCGCAGGATCACGCGGCGGGACGATCGGCACCCGCGCCGGCACCGCCGCCGCCGGGGCCTTTGCGCGCGAGCTCGGCCTCGCATTCCGGGGAGCCGCGCGCGAGATCCCGGCATATCTGCGGGCGGCGTTCGTAGATCGTGCAGACGTGGAGACGCGCGCCGGTTCGCGGATCGAGGCGGAAGTCCAGCGCCGCGCAGTGGCCGTCGCGCATGCGCAGGTAGGCGCGGTGCCCGATGAAATGGGCGTGCCGATCGGCCTCCGGGCCGAGGCGCGCCCAGTCGGCGCCCGTCACGCGCACATACGTTTCCAAGGAGGAGAAACAGCAGACGCCGCAGCGCAGGCAGGCGGCGGAGTCGGCCTCGGCGCCAAGCTCGGCCTCGGTGGGCGGCGCGAAGAGCGCCACGGTATCCGAGCCACGAACGGAATTCTGGGGGGAGGGGTGCAATCAGGCGGGCTGACGCACTCCGGCGCCAGGCCCCGACGAACAAGGGTCGGGGCCCGGCGCGTGGAGTTCAGAAGCCCTGGGGTTCCGGCACGACTCCGGTGACTTTGACCTCGACGCGTCCGGAGGCGTCGGGGAGGCCGAGATTTTCGGCGAAAATGTCGCGAATCTCCTCGCTCAGGTAGCCCTGGATGGCGTCGAGCTTGGCGTAGGGACGCACCTTCAGGTGCAGCGTGGTGTGGAACTTGCCGCCGCTGCGGGTGACCTGGGCGCGGGCGTGGACGACGCCCTTGAGCTGTTCGGCGCAGGCTTCGAGCAGGCGGTTGAGGGCGTGGCGGGAGATGGCGAGGCGCCCGCCGTCGGTTTTGCGCAGCACGATCGTCGAGGCGGGACGGAGGAGGATGAGCACGACCCAGAGCGCCAGAACCAACCACAGCAGGACGAGTTCGCGGGTGGCATCGGCCCAGAGCACCTCGGCCCAGATGTTGATGTCGGTCATGGTGACGATGGCTGGAGCGAAAAAAGCGGGACGGAAAGGGATCGGGAGCCGGCGAAACGCCGCGGCTCAGTCGGTGCCGTGGGCCTCGGGCCAGGAGTCGTCGTCCTTGCCGCCGCCGGCCTGTTCGGAGGGGAGACGGACGCCCTCGATGATGACGTCGATCTTGCGCACTTCCTTGCCGGTCATGGCCGTGACCTGCTTGCGAACGGCGAGCTGGACCTCGTAGGCGGTTTTGCCGATCTCGGCGCCGTAGGCGACGATGATGCGGACCTCGATGTAATACTGGTCCTCGGCATCCTCGCTGACCCTGACCCCGCGATGGTCGGACTCGCGCTTGGCGAAGAGCTCACTGATGCCATCGACGATGCCGCCGCCGACGCCGGCGACGCCGGACACGCGCAGGGCGGCGAGACGCACGATGCTGGCGACGACCGTGTGGTTGATTTTGATATCACCCAGGGAGGGCTGGTCGTCGTATCGGGAGGGAGGCGTCGGCTCGGAAGGCGCGTGCATCGTCATGGCGAAGGGAAAAAAGCGCCCACGGCGGCGCGGCGCAAACTGTTATCTCGATTCGGACGAATCGGAGGCGGGGCGGGTCGATGCCAACTCACGCTCAAAGACGTAAACCACCGCTTCGCCGTAGGCCCGACCGTCGGTCGGGCTGCCTGACCAGCGCTCAGGCCTACAGGTTGCGACCGCCGGTTCTATTGCGATGGAACGCGAACTGGTGTCAGAGCATATCCGGCGGCACCGTGGCGATGGCTTCCTCCATCGTGGTGAGGCCGTCCTTCACCTTCAGCATGCTGTCCTGGTGCAGGCTCTTCATGCCGCCGCGCATGGCGATTTTCTTCAGCTCCGCCGACTCCAGCTCCTTGTTGATGCCGTCGATCAGCTCCGCGCTGCTGACCATCAGTTCGTGGATACCGACGCGGCCCTTGTAGCCGGTGGAGTTGCACTTCGGGCAACCCTTGGCGTTGGCCTTGTAGATCGGGCCGGACCAGCCGATGGCGGCCTGGAGCAGGTCGCGCTCGCGGCCCTGCGGCTCGTATTGCACCTTGCACTGCTTGCACACGCGGCGCATGAGGCGCTGGGCGCAGACGCAGAGCAGGGACGAGCTGATCATGAACGGCTCGATGCCCATGTCGGTGAGACGCGCGACGGTGCTGGGAGCGTCGTTCGTGTGCAGGGTCGAGATGAGCAAGTGACCGGTGAGGGCGGCCTCGACCGCGATGCCGGCGGTTTCCTTGTCGCGGATCTCACCGACCAGGATGATGTCGGGGTCCTGACGCAGGAAGGAGCGCAGCGCGGACGCGAAGGTCAGGCCGATCTGCCGGTGCATCTGCATCTGGTTGATGCCGGGCAGGGTGTATTCGATCGGATCCTCGGCGGTGCGGATGACGATCTCGGGCGAGTTGATTTCGCCGAGCGCGGAGTAGAGCGTCATGGACTTTCCACTACCGGTGGGGCCGCAGTGGAGGATCATGCCGTAGGGCTGGCGGATGCACTCGCGGTATTTCGCGAGATTTTCCTCGGAAAACCCGAGCGCGGTGAGCGGCAGGGTGGACTTTTGTTTGTCCAGGATACGCATGACGACGCCCTCGCCGTGGTTGAGCGGCGCGGTCGAGACGCGGAGGTCGATGTCGATGCTTTTGCGGGTAAACTGCTTGAAAACGATGCGCCCGTCCTGGGGCAGACGTCGCTCGGCGATGTCGAGGTTGCACATGATCTTCAGGCGGGCCACCAGGGCGGGGCCGAGCTTGCGCGGCAGCCGAAGTTTTTCCTGGCAGATGCCGTCCACGCGGTAGCGCACGATCACCTCTTTTTCCCAGGGTTCGATGTGAATGTCGGACGTGCCGACGTGGTAGGCCTCCTCGATGATGCGGTTGGCCAGCTGCACGATGGGCGCCGAGGCCTCGCTGACCGACATCTCGTCGTCGCCGGACTCGTCGTCCTTGGCCTCCAGCAGGGCGTCGCCGTCCGAATTGATGGCGCCGAGCACGTCGTCGAAACCCACCGGCGCCGACGCCGCCTTCTCGGCCGCGAACTTGTCCCGGATCTCCTTCTCGCGGGCGAGCAGGCGCACCACGCGTTTGCCGGTCACCTCGTGCGCCCGCTGCGGGATCGAGAGATCGAAGGGGTTCGCGACCGCGAGCAGGAGCGTGTCGCCGACGTAGCCGACGGGCAGGCAGAGGTTTTGCTGGCAAAACTCCTGCGACAGGCGCTCGAAGGTCGTAGGATTGACGCGGAAGCGGCCGGCGAAGAACGGCGCCAGTTGGTAGGCGCGGGCCTTGGCCACGAAAAGCTGGGTGGCGCTGATGCCGTTTTGCTCGCGCAGGAGCTTGTCGAGATCGTCGCCGGAAATCTCGTCGGGGCGGGAGGAGATCGCGCTCACCTGCTCGGGCGTCAGCCGGCCCTGGAGCTGAAGTTGTTGCACGATCTGGAGCTGAAGTTTGCCGAGCGGCATGGCGAAAAAAGTCGGGGAGGGTGAAAAACGGAATGGGCGACGCGGGAAACGAAACGGGGCGGCGGCGGCGGTTGCGGTGACGGGACGCCGCGGGCGGAATCAATCAGGGCCTGGCGGAGGAGAGGCGATCGAGCGTCTCGGCGATGTCCTCCAGCATGGCGCCATACCAGATGACCGGGCCGCCGATTTGTTTTTCCCAAAACGTGCGGACGGCGGGGCTGAGATAGTAGGCGGTGGCGACGAGGGTGAAGTCCTCGTCGCGGTCGAAGGGCACGGTCCAGGTGGCCCAGCAGGCGGGCAGGCTGAGGCCGGACCGCGCCTCGTCCGCCCCGTCGTAGGCACGGAGATCGACCAGGCCGATGTGGTGCTCGTCCACGCAGTGCTGGAGCACGTCCTCCTCCTTCAGTATCTTGAGGTCGTAGGCCAGGACTCCGAGCAACGTGCACTGGCGGGGCGCCCCCTCGGAAATGAGCTCAAGCAGCTTCTCGTTGGCGTTTTCGAGCTGGTCCACCGTCACGAGGTTCGCCTCGACGAGGTTGGCGCCGAGCAGACGGTTGGCGCGCATGAGCAGGGACCGGATTTCGGCGGGGGTGGGAGCGGTGGCGGCGGCCATGGATGTAGTTTACAGAAGGATACAGCGCGCGGGAACGGGGGCTTTTTCCGGAACGGGGGCCGGGGCCGGGGGCTTCAGGCGAGCACGCGGGGGCGCGACATGACCCGCGGTTTGCCGCCATGTTTGATGACGCGCGTGCGCAGGGCGTCTTTCAGCTCCTCGAGGCCCGCCTCCTCGAGACAGGAGATTTTGAGGACATCGACCCGATACTTCCGCTTGAACGCGCTCAGGTTTTTCTTCGCCGCCGGCAGGTCCATCTTGTTGGCCACCACCACGCGGGGTTTTTTGAGCAGCTTGGGGTCGTAGGCCTTCAGCTCGGCGAGCAGCGTCGCGTAGTCCTCGCGCGGATCGCGTTCGTCCACGCCGGCCATGTCGATGAGGAACATCAGGAGCGTGCAGCGCTCGATGTGCCGCAGAAACCGGTGCCCGAGTCCGCGATTCTCGCTCGCGCCGGCGATCAGGCCCGGCACGTCGGCGAGCAGCAGGCGGTCAAATGTCTCCGGATACTCGATGACGCCGATCTGCGGGTGCAGGGTGGTGAAGGGATAGGCGGCGGCCTTGGGCCGGGCCTTGGTGATGGCGCGGGTGAGCGAGGATTTGCCGGCGTTGGGGAAGCCCACCAGGCCGATGTCGGCGATGGACTTGAGCACGAGACGGAAGGTGCCCTGCTCGCCCGGCTTTCCCGGGAGCGCGGTGCGCGGCGCGCGGTTGATGGAGGACTTGAAGTGCGGGTTGCCCCAGCCGCCGTTGCCGCCGGCGCAGAGCACGACCTGCTGGCCGTCCTCGGTGATCTCGGCCACGACCGCCTCGCTCTCCTCGTTGATGACCACGGTGCCCAGCGGCATCTTGAGCAGGGTCGGTTTGCCCTCGCGACCATGGCAGTCCTTGCCCTGGCCGTGCTCGCCGCGCTCGGCCTTCCAGTGCGGCTTGTATTTGTAGTCGATGAGGTTGTTCGTGTCGTCGTCGCCGACGAGCACGACGTCGCCGCCGCGGCCGCCGTCGCCGCCGTTGGGCCCGCCCCAAGGCTCGTATTTTTCGCGGCGGAAGGACACGCAGCCGTTTCCGCCGTCGCCGGCCTTAACCTTGATGACGCACTCGTCGATGAACATGCGCGGCAAAATGCCAACCGCGCCGGCCCCGCGTCGATGGTTATTCTCGGGACGCGCGCCCCGTCCCTTGCCCCGGCCACGCATGAATCACCCATCAAACGATGCAGGGCATTTGCCTTTCCATTGTGAAGGCCCGGCCGCCGGCCTAGGGGAAAACCCATGCAAGCCACCCGGCACCCCGGTTCGCCCCGCCGCCTCGGAACGGTCCGCCCGACGCTCCTCGATCTCCTCGCTCCGCTCGCCCTCGCCCTCTGGCTCACGGCCGGGACGCCGTCCGCCCTCGCCGCCCCGCAGGTGGACGACTTCGCCCCGCGCTCCGGCCCGCCCGGCACCACGATCACCGTGCAGGGCTCCGGCTTCGGCACCGCTCTCGGCGCCGTCCAGGCGAGCGTCGGCGGAGTCGCCGCCACCGTCACCGCCGTCGCCGACACCGAAGTCACCCTCGCCGCTCCCGTCGCCGAGGGCCCCGTCTCGATCACGGTCAACGGCGACGCGACCGCCTCGCTCCTGCCCTTCGTCTCCACCCGCACGGTCACGGGCGCCTTCACGCCCCCGGCCGGCTTCGACGCCGCCGGCTACTCCACCGGCACGCTCACCCAGGGGACCGTCGGCGCATCCTTCTCCGTCGCGCTCTCCGCCCACGCGGTCGAGCTGGTCTTCGCCTGGCGCGAGACGGGCGACCCGCTCTTCGCCGCGCTGGTGTATCCGGAAAACAACCACGTCGTCATCGACGCCGCATCCACCGCGCTCGCCCTCGTGGCCATCTCGCCCTTCGCGCCCCGGGGCGATCCCGCCGCGCTCGACGCCACGCTCGATCTCGTCGCCGGCGGACCCGAGCTCGCCTCCCTCGCCGCGCTCATCACGGAGGCCTCCGCCGCCGGCCACGCCTACGTGGACGACGGCCGCTTCGCCGCCCGCTTCGAGGCCCTGCTGCTGGCCGCCTTCCCCGACGGCTCCGGCGCCGCGTCCATCCCGCCCGCCCTCGCCGCCGCATCGGCCTTCGTCCCGCCCGGCGCCGGTTACCTCCGCGCGCTCGAGCCGGACAGCCCCATCGCCGACCGCCGGGTCGATTTCGCCATCACCCAACACACCGCCACGCCGCCGACCCAGCGCCTCAACGCCAGCCCCTCCGCCACCGACCCCACCCGCCTCAACCAGCACATCGAGCTCTGGCGCGTGAACCCGTCCTGGTTCAGCGACGGTTTCGACCACATCAACCGCCTCTCCATCTCCGACCGCCCCACCCAGCTCGACGTGCTGCCCTACGCGACCGGCTTCGTCGGCGCCGAACTCGGCTCCGAGAACCTCGATCCCGGCAAATGGATCGGCAAAGTCGCCAACTGGGCCATCGAGGGCGTCTCCGACACCGCCTCCACCGACGCGCTCTTCATCCTGCCGCGCGACCGGCCGGCCATCTACATGGTCAACTCCTTCAGCGGCAACGTCTGGTTCGGCTCCGCCACCATCGACCCGGCCCGCTCCCAGTCCGCCCTGCTCTCCCAGATCGACCCCAACGGCCAGTGGACCTCCGCCTACGTCGCCAACCTCCTCATCGCCTCCATCGACCTCGCCTCCGTCGTCCTGCCCGACATCAAGATCCTCGACCGAAAAGACCTCGGCGAGGTGGTCAAAACCGTCGGCGTGGACGTGGCCAAAACCGTCATCACCTACCAGGCCGCCTACGGAAGCATCGACAAGGACGGCGCCATCCAGATCGGCAAAACCGCCGCCATCGGCCTCGCCAAAGCCGCCGTCGGCAAACTCGCCGAGAAGGCGGAAAACATCACCGTCACCGGCTTCTTCGGCGCCCTCGCCAAAACCGCCGGCGAGATCTTCAACGTCGCCGGCAAACTCAGTTCAGGCCTCCAGGCCATCGAGCGCGGCACCGCCCTCGTCGCGCCCACCCACTACGCCGTCGAGCGCACGATCCTGGTCATCGGCGATCCCTTCGCGCCGCAGATCCGCTCCTTCCAGCCCACCTACGGCCGCGCCGGCGACAGCCTGCTCGTTTACGGCGAAAACCTCACCTTCACACCCACCAATCTCCAGTTCTCCTTCGTCACCTTCGAGGCCACCGGCAGCCCGCCGCCCCTCTCCGCCCGCCTCGACGTGCCCATCGCCGAGACCAATGGCGGCGTGTATCGCGTCAAACTCCCCACCGCCGCCCAGTGGGAGGCCGCCTTCGGCCCCGGCGACCACGACGTGTTTCTCTCCATCCGCAACACCGTCACCGGCGGCGAGACCACCACCCAGGCGAACCCGTTTCCCAACTACCAGTTCACCTACCGCGCCCCGCCGCAGATCACCGCCGTCATCCCCTCGCCCGCCCGCTCCGGCGACATCGTCGAGATCACCGGCCCGCGCTTCGACCCGCTCACCCTGCGCGACCTCGCCCTCGAGGTGGACGGCCAGTCCGCCGGCTACGCCTTCTCCGCCACCAGCACGCGCATCTTCGCCCGCCTCCCGGGCGGCCTCGCCGACGGCTCCCACACCCTGCGCGTCGTTTTCCGCGACCCCAACAACTTCTCCGTCATCGGCGCGTCCAACACCGTCAACTTCTCCGTCCTCGACCCCCACCCCGCGCCCACCCCGTCCAACTCCCGCTCGCTCACCATCACCCGCCGCGACTGGTCCAACACCCCCGACGAGGACCTCAGCGTGCGCGAGGCCCTCGCCCTCGCCTCCGGCACCCTCGGCCGCGCCATCACCGTGCGCCCGGAAAACTACGAGGGCTCCGCCCACTTCGAGTCCGACTGGGTGAGCGGCACCAACTACGGCGGCGGCGCCTCCATCCGCGACTCCATCGGCATCGCCGGATTCGCCACCGGACCCACCACCATCGCCGTCACCAGCCCCGTGCCGCTCCCCGGCACCGGCGACACCGTCTCGCTCGCCGGCCTCGTCCTCGAGGCCTCCGCCGGCCTGCCCTCCGACAGCGTCGCCCTCGACCTGCGCGGCGTCTCCGGCCACCAGCTAAACGGCGTCACCTTCCGCAACTTCCCCGCCGAGGGCGTGCTCCTCGGCAACGGCTCCCGCTTCAACCGCATCGACTCCGTGACGGTGGAAACCTGCGGCGGCGACGGCCTCGTGCTCGCGGGCGACGCCTCCGACAACAGCTTCTACGTCCCCGTCATCCGCGCCGCCGGCGGCGTCGGCGTGCGCCTCGCCGGCTCCGGCGTCACCCGCAACACCCTCTACAGCGCGGCCGCCTTCCCCATCTTCGGCGGCCCGCGCGCCCTCTTCGCCGTTTACGATTCCACCGACCACGGCGTGCTCGTCGAGGCCGGCGCGCACGGCAACTTTCTCGACCTCGGCGAGATTCGCGACTCCGGCGGCGACGGCCTGCGCGTCACCGGTGCCGGCACCGAGGGCAACCAGTTCGGCGCCGGCGCCCTCCCCGGTTTCCGCGACATCGCCGGCTCCGTCGGCTGCGGCGTGCGCGTCGAGGCCGGCGCCCGCGGCAACTTCTTCACCAACCTCGCCGTCTCCGGAAGCGGCGCCGACGGCTTCCGTATCCAGGGAGCCGATACCACGCACAACACCGTGCGCAGCTCCGCCACCGGCTTCGACTTCGCCGCCGCCGGCACCGACGACTTCGTGTCGCCCGACGCCGGTCACGGCCTCGTCATCGACGGCGCCCCTTGGAACACCATCGGCACCCGCGGCGCCGACTCCGGCCTCAACACCACCGACAACCACTTCGGCGGCTCCCTCGGCGGCGCCACCGTGCTCATCACCGGCGCCGACGCCCACCACAACGTCCTCGACGCCTCCGTCTTCGGCATCATGGACCCGCTCCACGTCACCGACGAGACGCCGCAGCAACTGCTCGCCCCCGCCGCCACCCACGCCCTCCACCTGAGCGCCGGCGCGCACGACAACACCATCGGCTCCGCCGCGCAGGTCGCCGCCGCGCACTTTTACGCCACCCCGCACGGCGCCGCCATCCGCATCGAGGGCGAGGGCACCGACCGCAACCACGTGCTCGGCGCGACCATCGGCCGGCTCCGCACCGACATCGAGCTGGCCGGCCAACAGGTCCGCGTCGGCGTCCACATCCTCGACGGCGCCGCCGCCAACCGCATCGGCGAGACCGGCGTGCAACTCGGCCAAAATTGGAAACCCTACAACAACTTCGGCAACATCGAGGAGGCCGGCATCCGCCTCGAAAACCTCCAGGCCACCCTCTCGCCCGACGGCGAACCGACCGACGCGAACCACATCGTCCAAAATCATTTCGGCTACACCGTCTTCGGCGGCGACCCGTCCTTCATCCTCCACCCCGAGGTCTGCATCCACCTGCTCGGCCAGGTGACCGGCCAGATCCTCGGCGGCCCCACCCGCGCCCACGGCAACCAGTTCAGCCGCTTCGGCCACGCCGGCATCTGGCTAGAGGGCGGCCAGATCCCGAGCTACGAACACCGCAACCGCATCACCGGCACCTGGTCCAGCGCCGCCGTCGGCACCCGCCACAGCACGGTCAACACCGATCCCTTCGCCGGCCCCGTCACCGCCATGCCCCTGCTCATCTCCGGCGGCGCGCGCGGCCAGGTCGTCGGCGAGGACTGGGCGCTCTACAACCAGCTCAGCGGCGGCCGCGTCATCGCCTACCTCGACGGCGGCGACCACCATTGGCTGCGCGCCTGCTGGTTCGACCTCGGCGCCCGCGGCACGATCTTCATGCGCGACGCCACCGACTGCCGCGTCGGCGGCCCCGACCCCGCGCTGCGGATGCACCTCACCCGCTCCGCCACCGCCGGCGACGATCTCACCGCCGCCATCGTGCTCGCCGGCGGCGGCCGCCACCGGATCGAAAGCGTGCTCGTCGGCGACCACGAGACGGTGGACACGATCTGGGCCTCCCGCGCCCACGGCATCCTCGTTTCCGACTCCGCCGGCAACCGCGTCGGCGGCCCCGCCCGCGCCTCCGCCAACACCCTCGTGCGCTGCGCCGGCGACGCCATCCGCATCACCGGCGCCGGCTCCACCGGCAACGAGATCGGCAACAACCGCATCGGCTTCGGCGCCCCGCGCAGCGCAAACCAGGGCAACCTCGGCTCCGGCGTCCACCTGCTCGACGGCGCCCACGGCAACCTCGTCGGCGGATTCCAGACCTCGTGGGATTCGCCCGCCTCGCCCCCGCTGCTCTCGCCCAACACCATCCGCGACAACACCGGCGACGGCGTGCGCGTCGCCGGCGCCGCCACCGTCGGCAACTCCATCCTCGCCAACTCCATCCACTCCAACGGCGGCCTCGGTATCCGCCATGTCGATACGGGCAACCGTAACCAGCCGCCGCCCTCCCTGCTCACCCTCTCCGAGGGCGCCATCCACGGCCAGGTCGCCAGCCTCGCGGAGACTCCCGTCGGCAGCGTGATCGAGGTCTTCATGAACCCCAACGCGCCCGAACCCGAGGGCGAGGTGCTCTTCGCTCGCGGACTGGTCGGCGCCGACGGCCGCTTCAGTTTCCCCTACCCCTTCCTGCCGCCGCCCGGCGTCATCACCGCCACCGCGACCGACGCGCTCACCGGCGACACCTCCCAGTTCACCAACGCGGTCGTGTTGCCCGAGACCTTCGGCCTCTCGCTCGCCACCCCGCCCGGCGAGGGCGCCCGCACCCGCGCCTGGCCCGGCGGCGCCGCGCCCTTCGTCGCCGTGCCTCTCACCGCCACCTCCGAAGGCGCCGAGGTCGAGGTCACGATGTTGCGCGTGCGCGCGCTCGGCAGCGCCGACGCCGCCACCGCCTTCGCCGGCGTGTCGCTCTTCGAGGACGTGGACCGCGACGGCGTCTGGTCCGCCGCCGACCGCGAACTGTCGCCCGGCGTCGCGCCGGCGCCCTTCGCCGAAGCCGTGGCCGAGCTCGCGCTCACCGACGCCCGGGTGCATCCGGACGAATCCAGAATCTGGATACTTCGCCTGCACCCCGCCGCCGGCGTCGCCCCGGCCGGCACGGTGCAGCTGGAAATCACCGACGCCGCCGCGGTGGACGAGCGGTATTGGGAACCGCTCGGCGGCACCGGCGTGGCGGCGATCTTCCCGCTGCGTTCGGCGACGCTCGACGCCGCCGGCGGGCCGGCCGACGGTCGCCCCGCGTGGCGCGCGAGTTTCGGCCTGCCGGAGGACGGCACCGGCGACGGCGCCGACACGGCCGATCCCGACGGCGACGGCCTGCCCAACCTCGCCGAATACGCCCTCGGCTCCTCCCCGATCGACGCCGCCGACGCGGCGCGCCCGACGGTCGCGCGCGCGAGCGGCCCGGAGCGCCTGACCCTCACCTACCAACGCCTGCGCGACGACGTGGTTTACTCGGTCGAGGCGACGGGCGACCTCGGCGCCGGCGCGTCGTGGAGCCCGTCCGGCGTGGACCAGGGCGACACCGGCGCCACGACCGTCACCGCCGGCACGCCGCTGACCGGCGCACGCGTTTTCCTGCGCCTGCGCTTGAGCCCGCAACCCTAACCCCAGGCCCGGGGTCGGGCGCGAGGACGCGGCTCCCGCCAATCCCCCACGCGCCGCGCCGCCGCCGACCCGGTGCCGGCGCGGGGGCGCGCCGGCCAAGATGCCGCCATGCGCAATCGCGTCGTTTACAGCATCGCCATCCTCCTCGTGGCGGCGGGCGTCACCTGGGGCCTCTCCGGTTGCCCGCGAGACCACACCGGGCGCGGCACCGACATCGCCCCCGAGACGGGACCGGGCGCCGACGGCGTCAACACCGGCGACGCGCCCGGCACCCACCCGGGCGCCAATCCCGGCGCCACGGGATCCTGAGCCTGCGCTTGAGCCCGCAACCCTAACGGCCCCGAGGCGCCTCGGGACGATCCCTTGGCCGGGGACGGCCAACCCTACATCGCATCACCCGGACGCGCTCACGGGTCGGTGCGCAGGCGCGAGTGCACGCGATGGCCGACGTAGTGGTCGTAGAGCCACTCCACGTCGCGCGCCACGCCCTCGAAGCGAAAACCGCAGCGCAGGGCGACGGCGGCGCTCGCGTGGTTCTCCTCGGCGCAGGCGATCGACTGGCGGTGCAGCCCGCGCTTGGCGAATCCATACAGGCTCAGCGCCGTCACGCAGCGGCTCATGATGCCCCGCCCCTGCGCGTCGGCGGCCAGCCAGTAGCCGATGGAGGCGGAGCGGTTCACGGCGTCGATGCGGTTGTAGCCGCAGACGCCGACGAGGATGTTTTGCTCAAAAATGCCGCAGTGCAGCCCGGTGCCGGCCGCCTGCTCGGCCCGCGCATGGTCGATGAAACGCACCGTGGCGGCGAGCACGCGCGTCTGGTCGAGCCAGGGCAACCAACGCCGCAGGTGGGCGCGATTCGCGTCGGTGAGCGCGAAGAGTTCCTCGGCATCGTCGGGCTGAAGCGAGGCGAGACGCAGACCGGAATCGACCGGCAGGGCGATCATGGGAGGCGGGGGCAAAGGAGGAGGACGCGAGGGGGATCCGGAGCGGGAAACCGCCGCCGGACACGCGCACGACCCCAGCACGCGGGCGGGCGGGACGACAAGAAATAGGTGTTTATGGCGGTTGTAAGCCCCTCCCGAACGGAGGTTGGATCGGAGGGACATGTCGTCCGTTCCCAATGCCCAGCGCGCTCCCGTAGAGGAGGAGTTTTCCCTCCCATTGTTCATCGCCACCGTGGCCGTCTCGCTGGCCGGCATCGGCGGGCTGTTTTGGCTGCTCGCGCCGTCCGAGGTGTGGCACGCGCAGTGGACGGCGCCCTGGTGGGCCTTCCTCGCGGCGTTCCTGGCGATCAAGGTCGTCAACGCCTTCGCCGAGTTTTTCTTCCACCGCTACGTGCTGCACAAGCCGGTGATCCCCCTGCTCTCCCGCTTCTACAAACAACACACGCTGCACCACAGCCTCACCCGCATCACGCGGCGCCGCACCGCGACCGGCCGGGAGCTGCCCTACGTGGAAAACATCTTCCCGATGACGAAGCCCGAGCAGCACGAGGCCTCGTTTTTCCCCTGGTATACGCTCTTCGCCTTCGCGGCCGCCCTCACCCCGGTGCTGGTCGTGCTGCACTGGGCGGCGCCCTTCTTCCCGTGGTTCTCCGCCGGCTACGCGGCGCTCGCCGCCTCGCTCGTGCTCTACGAGGTCTTCCACGCCATCGAGCATTGGGCCTTCGAAAAATGGGCGCCCCTGATCGAGCACCGCCACTTCGGCTGGATGTGGCGCCACATCTACAGTTTCCACCTGCGCCACCACGCCGTGATCGATTGCAACGAGGCGATCTCGGGCTTCTTCACCTTCCCGCTGCCCGATCTGGTCTTCGGCACCTGGATCAACCCGAAGACGCTCTACGTCGATGGCGGCGGCTGGGAGCCGCAGGATTTCCGCAGCCCGCGCCCCTACGCCTTTATCCGCTGGTGCGACGCGCTGTGCGACCGCGTGGTGAAAGCGCGCCGCGCCCGGGCGCGGTCGGGCGCGTAGCGGCGCGCGGCGACGGGCGGCATGGCGGCGTGGATGCGGGGCGGCGCTGCGGCGCTGCGGCGACGGGCGGACGCGTTTCCCGTCCCGGAGTTTCCCCTTCCGTGGTTTGACGAGGCGGGCCGGGACGAACACTTGTCGGCGTCGGCATTTTCTCCGGTTTTGCCGAAACGTTTTTCCCAACCCTCGCTTCACCACCTCACCATGCACTCGTTCTCCCGCCTCCGTCGTATGCCCATGTTCTCGTCTCCCACCGTCATGCGCGCCGGCGCCGCCGCGGCGGCCCTCGCGGCGCTCGCCGGAACCGGGTGCAGCACGGTGCAGCTCGACGACCGGGGCAACATGCAGGCGACCTACGTGGCGGGCGAATTCCGGATGCTGGTCAACGCCAACGCGCCCGCGACGGCCAAGGCGACGAGCGAGGCGTTCAAGCAGCTCGGCATGTTCGAGATCCAGCACGACCTGCGCACCTACGACGCCGAGCTCGCCGCGCGCACCCAGGACGACGCCAAGGTGAAGGTCCGCATCCAGGAAGTGAACAGCAAGCAGACCGAGGTCGGCATCCGCGTGGACGTCGTGGGCGACAAGGACTTCTCGCGCCAACTCTACGAGCGGATCGAGCAGAACCTCGCCAAGGGCAACAGCTGGTGGTAGGCCGCGCGGACGGGCGGTGTTCGCCCCCCCAAAGAACCGGCGCGCCCGGCGGTCGCGCCCTACCTTTCCGGAAAGTCCCAATTTGGAAGGGGATTGGTATTCATCGGCATAAGCCCGGAACCCGGGCTCCGACCACCACGGAAGCGCCACCCCACCCCGGACGAGACCTCCGTGCCCTCCGCGGGCCCGCGCTCCGTGCCCTCCGTGTCGAAAAAAACTCCGCCCCCGCCGGTCGCGCCCGCCGAATATCGGCATCATACCAGTTACGGGATGAACTGCGACCAAAGGGTAGGGCGGGACCGCCGGGCCCGCCGCCGAGGACGAACGGCTATCGTCACCCAAACCGGCGCGCCCGGCGGTCGCGCCCTACCTTCCCGAAAAGTCCCAACTCAAAACGTGATTGGCATCAGTCGTATTCGCCGTCGAGCCGCCAGCCGTCGGGGCCGCGGCTGAGTCGATGCAGGGCGCCGTGCTCGAGCTGGATGTCCCACTCCTCGCGCCACCAGTTTTGGTCCGCCTGCCACCAATCGCCCGAGGCGCGCCAGGGCCCGGCGACGGCCTGAATGCGTTCTTCCGGCTCGCCCGCCAGACGGCGCGTCCCCTCGCGCGGACCGGCGCCACCGGCCGCCGGTGGACGGTCGAGCGCGCGCAGCGAAAGCGGCTGTTTCGACACGGGATCGGTCTCCACCGCCACCGGCCGCGCGGGCCGGTAACGACGCAGCACCAAACCGCGCGGCGGATGCCGGAAAACACCGGGCGCGGGCGGCCCGATCTCGTCGGCCGGCGCGGTGAGCGCGAAGGCGTCCGGACGGTGGGTATTTTGCCGAACGGGCGTGCCCACCCGGTCGTCCCCGACCAGGGCCGCGACGCGCGCGAGCGTTTCCGCGAAGCGGTGCGGATCGCGCAGCGAGCGCTCGAAAAAGCCCGGCTGCCGGGCCGTCACGCGCGCGGGCGTGAGCTCCAGGCGCAGCCCGGTCACGGCGGCCGGGGCGCGCAGGGTGGCGAGGTGGCTTTGCAGGGCGCCGAAGAGCAGGTCGGCCCGCGCGGAGGGCTCGGGCAGGCGCAACACGCGGCGCAGCTCGGTGTCGTCGGCGAGCGTGAGGGTGAACACGATCCCGGCCGCGGCGAGGGACGCGTTTTGCAGCTCGAGGGCGAGGCGGTCGATGAAGCGGCGCACCACGAAGAGCAGCGGCTCGAGCGTCTCCAGCTCGTGCTCGAAACCGAGGCTCGCGGTGAAGCTCGGCGACGGAGCGAGCACGCGCAGCGGACGCTCGGCCTGCCCGGCGGCGCGTTCCCAGAGGGCGAGCCCGGCCGGGCCGAGGCGCTGGGCGATGGCGCTTTTGGGCAGGTCGGTGAGCTCGCCCAGCGTGCGCACGCCCCAGCCGGCGAGGATGGCGGCCAGCTCGGGCGGCGGATCGGCGGCGGCAAGCGGCAGCGCCGCCAGAAAGGCGCGCCCGCGCCCCACCATCAGGAGGGGCTCGGCCCGGCGCGCCGCGTAGAGCGCGAGCAGCGGCGTGGCCCCGGCGCCGGCGGTGGCGGGCAGGCCGAGCTCGGCCAGTCGCGCCAGCGCCCGCCGCAGCGCGGGCTCGCGCCCGGCCTCGGCGAGCCCGTCGAGGCGAACCGTGCAGACGCCGGGCGCGGTGTCCTCGACCTGGGGCGACAGCGCGAAGGCCGCCGCCAGCAGGCCGGCCCGCGCCTCCGCCTCGGCCTCCGGACGCGGCGTGAGCACGCGCAACGCCGGGCACCGCGCGAGCGCCTGCGCGGAAGTCTGGCCGGGCTCGACCCCGCGGGCGCGCGCGGAGGCGTTGACCGCCAACACGCGCGCGGGCCGCGTCGCGGGATCGAGCAGGGCGCTCGGCGGACCGCCGGCGGACCCGGGCTCGCGCTCGCGCTCGCGTTCACGTTCACGCCCGCGCGAGTCCGCGCCGCCGTCCGCGCCCGCGCCGCCCGGGTGAGCGTCCGGGCCCGCGCCCGCGTTCGCTCCCGCCCGCGGCTCCGCGCGGAGGATGGCGTGTAAGGAAAAGTCGGATACGTGCAGGACGGCGAACATGACGGCGCCACGCGGGCGGGCGGGCGGGCGAAGTTACGGAGGCGACGGACGGCGGTGAAGGGCTGAAGGCTGAAGGCGGAGGGCTGAGGCGAAGGAGGGAGGGCCGAGGAGAGGCGCGCACGCGGCGCCTCGGCCGGCGACGGATCAAGTTCGGGATCAGGAGGCGAAATCGGCCGCGGCCACGACGGGCCTCCGACGTTGCACAAACACCTCCAGATCCACCGCGAGGTGCGGGCGCTCCAGCTCCAGCGCGGCGAGCCCGTGGGGACGGCCGAGCTGGAGGCGCAGGCGCGCGCCGGGCACGAGCGTGCAGGGCGAGAGCACGAGAAAGGCGAGGTCGGTCTGCTCGGCCGCGCGTTGCAGGCGCTGCCAGGAGGCGGCCTGGATGCGACGCAGCGCGGACAGGGCGAGGGCGGAGAGATCGAGCACCACGAGGTCGAAGTTGTCCTCCCGCACCAGCAGATCGGCCACCGGCAGCGCGTCGGCGGGGCGCGCGCACCGCACCCAGACGAGGTGCTCCAGCTCCTCCGGCGGAAACGAGCCGGGGTCGAATTGATCGGCGGCGTCGATCAGCGCCACGCGGGCCGAGCGGGCGCGGGTGCCGGCGAGCAGCTGGGCGAGAAACAGGTGCCCGCCGGCGCTGGGCGCCGGGCAGACGAGCTCGCTCAAGGCATGCCGCGGCAGGCCGCCCGCGGCCTCGTCCGCCGAGGGGATGCCGGTGGGCACGACGCCGCCGACCGGCCGGGAGGCCTGCGGGAATCGCTCGGCCAGAAGCTGGCGAAGCGAGGCGACGGTGGCGGCGTTGGCGGGCACGGGAGGGAGGACGGTTGATGCCGGAAATGCACGACCGGAGAGGCAGGTGTGGCGCCCGGAAACGAAGCTCACCGAAACGGCGGGCTGCCCGGCGCTCCGGGAAAATGGGAGTCAGGGGAGCGTGATGGTCAGGTGGGAGGAGCGGTCCGGGGGAGTGATGGTCCGGGTTTTGGTGGTCCGGGGAGCACACGCGTCCCGCGTGTTGGCGAGAGCGTCCCGCCCTCGCCTCCGAAGCCTTGGGCGAGACGCCCAAGGCCGCACCCGGGACGGGTGCGCTCCCCGGACCCGCCGCGCCCCCGCCCGGGGAATTCAGTCCGCGTGCCGGACGTGATCGGTTTATCCCGCCGCGGCTCAGCCCATCGCGGGCCGGATGAGCCCGACCAACACGCCCTGACACTCCAGGCCGGTCTCGGGCACGATGTCCGCGTAACGCCGGTTTTCCGGATGCAGGATCGGGCGGCCCTCGCGGTAGAGCAGGCGCTTGAGCGTGGTCGCGGTGCCGTCCACGAGGGCGGCGATGATGTCGCCGGCGCGCGGCTCGCGATGTTCGAGCAGGGCGAGGTCGCCGTCGCAGATGTGGGCCTCGATCATCGAATCGCCGCTCACGCGCAGCGCCCAGAGGCGGCGGCTGGAGCCGGGCGCGAGGCCGAAAAGCGCCGGGTCGAGCGGGAGGTGTTCGTCGGCCACCTGCTCCTCGCCGAAGGGCAGGCCGGCCGGGATGGTGCCGTAGAGCGGCACGGAGAAAAGCTGCGCCTGGACGACGCTGGCCTTGAGCCCCCAGGTGCGGCCGTCGATCTGCTCGATCGCACCCTTGCGGGCGAGGGCGCGGAGGTGGTTCATCGCGGCGTTTTGGCTGGCGTAGCCAAATTGCCGTTGGATTTCGCGGGTGCGGGGCGGCATACCGCGCTCACTCTGCACCGCGCGGATGTAGTCGAGGATGGCTTCCTGTTTTTCCGTGAGCATGGTGGCGACAGGGATGTGTTCGATTGAACACAAAGGCAAGCCCCGCCGCATGGGCGGAAACGCCGACCGCGAGCGCCGGCACGAGGCGCGCCCCGATCCGCGCCGGCGGCTCCGGCGGGCACATCGACCGCGGCCGCGGCGCGGGATCCCGCCCGGGCGTGACGCCGGCGCTCGCGTTTCCCCGCCGCCCGTCTTGGCTTCGCGTCGTGGACGCGCCCGGCCCCATCGACCTCTCGATCATCGTTCCCGCCTACAACGAGGAAAAGGTCCTCGCCGCCTCGCTCGCCGCCGTGCGCGCCTCCGCCGCCGCGGCCTTCGACCCCGCCGGCCTCGCGTGGGAACTCGTGGTCTGCGACAACAACTCCACCGACCGCACCGGCGAGATCGCGCGCGAGTGCGGCGCCGTCGTGGTCTTCGAGCCGTTCAACCAGATCGGCCGCGCGCGCAACACCGGCGCCGCCGCCGCGCGCGGGCGCTGGTTGTTGTTCATCGACGCCGACTCCGCGCCCTCGCCCGGGCTGCTCGCCGACGCCGCCGCGCTCACCCGCCGGCCCGACGTGCTGCTCGCCGGCGCCACGGTGGTCTTCGACGAGTTGCCGCTCCTCGCCCGGCTCTTCTCGCGGCTGTGGAACCTGCTCAGCCGTCTGCGCCGGCTCGTGGCGGGATCCTTCATTCTGGTGCGGGCGGAGGCCTTTCGGGAGGTGGGCGGTTTTGACATGCGCTACTTCGCCGGCGAGGAGCTCGACCTCGCGGTGCGCCTGCAAAAACAGGTCGGCCGCCGCGAGCGCCAGCGCACGGTGATCCTGCACCGCCACCCCCTGGTGACCTCGGGGCGGAAATTCGGGCTCTACGGCAACGCGGTGATGCTGCGTTTTTTCGTGCGCTTGGTTTTCCGTCCCTTCCGCACCACCCGCAGCCGCGAGGCCTGCGCGATGTGGTATGACGGCCGGCGGTAAAACCGTGCCGTGGAGTGCGGCGGCACGACGCCGCTTTCGACGACGAGCCTCGGCTCGTCGCCCCGTCACGCCCTCGGCCCCCCCCCGACGTTCTCGAGCCAAGGTCCCGCGCCCAAGGGCCACCGGGCGCGCGCCAAACCCCGCCGCGCCTCGCGGCCCCGCTTGCAGGTCCCGGAGACGCGAGCTATTTGACGCCCACCCTCGATCCCGCCACCGGCATCCCATGAACTTTTTCCGCACGCTTCTCTCGGCGACCTTCGCCGCCGTCCTCTCGGCCGCCACCGCCCTCGCCGCCGAGCTCTACAAAGTCGGCGACACCCTCGAGCCCTTCACCACCAAGGACCAGCACGAGAAGGACTACACCTTCGCCCCCGGCCCGCGCCTGGTGATCGTGAGTTTCGAGATGTCCGAGGGCAAAGCCGCCAACGGGTTTTTCGCCGAAAAGGGCGCCGCGTTCCTCGACGAGCAAAAGACGGTCTTCATCGCCAACATCCACGGCATGCCCGCGGTCGGCCGCCTCTTCGCGATGCCCAAGATGAAGCGCTACCCGCACCGCATCCTGCTCGCCGACGCGGAGACCTTTCTCGAGCGCTATCCGCACGAGGACAAGAAACTCACCGTCCTCCGCCTCGACGCGGCGGGCGTCGTCACCGCCATCGAATTTATCGACCCCGAAGCCGGCCTCCCGGCCCTCTTCGCGCCGTAGGCGTGGCGGAACGGCGGAGCCGTTTCGAGCCTTCGCCTCGCGATCCACGAAACGGCATCCGCCGTTCCGCTACGCGCTTCCGCGAGCACCTTCCACTTTCCGACTCGTGGCGGAATGGCGGAGCCATTTCGCTCTCGAGTTTGGTTTTTCTAGAAGAAGCGCACTAGTTTTCACGCTGATACGGCGGG
>CBINNW010000080.1:0-24100 GCA_966252115.1 uncultured Akkermansia sp. | reverse complement strand
CGCCCGCCAGCTTGACCCCGCCACGCTCCAGGCCGCGGTCTCGGCCGAGGCCGGGCGGCACGTGGACATAGAGGTCGCCCCCATGCTCCCGGGCTCCTGGAGCGGCGGCGCCTTCCCCGGCATCCCCTGGCTCATCATTGGCCACGACGCCTACGAGGACGCACGCACGGGCGGGGGCCACGGTCTGATGGTGCTGCTCCACGAGGTCGGGCATGTCACGGGCATTGAGAACGAGGCCGAGGCCAACTGCTTCGCGCTAGCCCGCCTGCCGGGATTCTGGCTCCAGGTCTGGGGCGGGAGGTACGACCGATGGGCCGGGCGCGAGATGCTCCGCACGGCCTACCAGGATGCCGTCGCCTCGATGCTCCAGCAGTCGGGCGTCTATCATTGCTCGGGGTATGCGCCCACGTTCTAGCCTGCCGGTTGACATCTACGTTCGGGTCAGTCGCCGGGCGGGGCGCTCGGACGAGCGCTTCCACTCCCCCGAGGAGCAGGAGACAATAGCCCGGTCCTACCTCGGGACGCACAATCTCAAGGAGGGCGTCGTCCTGACGCCCGACATCGACCGCTCGGGCGGCACCGTCGAGCGTGAGGGACTGCGGCAGGCGCTCGCCCGTGTCCGGGCAGGAGAGAGCCAGGGATTCGTCGTGGCGTGGCTCGACCGCTTCAGCCGCGATGCGCCCCAGGCATACGACCTCCTGCGCGAAATCGAGGACGCGGGCGGGCGCGTCTACGCCCCCGAGGCGCCCGAGGACGTGAGCTCCCCCGAGGGCGAGCTCCAGCTTGGCATGTTCCTGCTCATCGCCCAGTACCAACGCAAGCGGGCCAAGGCCGGATTCGAGCGCGCCAAGGAGCGCGCCATTCGTGCGGGCATCCCCGTCGGTCCCATCCCGCTCGGACTGCGGGCGAAGGAGGACCGCACGCTGGAGCCCGACCCCGAGCACCGCGGCACCATCCGCGAGCTCTTCGAGCGGCGCTCCCGCGGCGACGGCTACTCGGCCCTGGCCGACTTCCTGGAGGAGCGCACGGGCCGGGCCTGGACGCGGCAGGGCGTCTCGCGCATCCTGGCCAACCGCATATACGCCACCGGCCGCCTGGAGTACAACGGCATCCTGAGTGACGAGGAGCACGCCTTCGAGCCGCTCGTGGATGAGCCCCTCTGGCACGCGGCCCAACGGATCGCGCCAAGGCCGCGCAAGGCGCGCTCAAGGGACTCGGGCTGGCTCCTCACCGGACTGGCACGGTGCGCCCGTTGTGGCAACGCCCTGGCCCCGTGGACCGGGGCGAAGCGCAGACGCCAGGACCCGCGCCGGGGGAAGATGAATTGGGTAGACGTGCCCAACGTGCCGCGCCGCTATCGCTGCGTGAATCGGTCATGCGAGGAGCGGGCCAGCGTCGACGCCGACCGGCTGGAGAAGTGGGTCACGCTGAGGAGCTTCGAGCTCGGCGACGAGTTGGCCACGCGCTCCGAGGCCCCCGACCTGGGCGCGCTGGAGGAGGCCGTCGCGCGGACGTCACGCCGCCTCGACCAGGTCATGGCCCCCGAGGCCCGGGACGCACTCGGAGAGCTCTGGGCCGCGGACGTCAAGGCCCGGCGCACCGAGCGCGACGATGCCCTGGCCCGACTGGGTGAGGCCCGCCAGGACGCGGGCGTGCCGGCGCACGAGTTTAGACTGCGCGACGTGTGGGATGACCTCAAGACGGAGGACCGCCGCTCGGCTCTCTCCCTCTTCTGGAAAGCCATCCGCGTGGGACGCCGCACCGACGGGGGTATCCCCATCACCTTCGTCGCCCGCGGCCCCCACGGCGAGACGGAGGTCGAGCTCCAAAATGACTGAGCTCATCTCACTGGCCGACGAGCGCGACGTGCTCCACGTCCCTGAGGGCCCCTGGCTTGAGGCCCTCGACGAGGACGGAGAGGCGGACACGGTCTGCGGGCGTCATGGTCTCATCTGGCAGGCGTACCCCGGAGGGAGCCTCGACGACCCGCGTCTGTGCCGTCTCTGCCGCGCCGCCCAAAACGACAAGGGCCCCGGTTAGGGGCCCTCGTCGTTACGCCTTCCGGGCGTTATACGCCCACGTGCCGAACGCGCCGAGCGTCGTCACGAGGAGCAGGATGCCCGCCACCTGATTGTCCGCCAGGTGAACGCCGAACGCGATGAGCAGCGCCAGCGCCGCCGCGACGATGTCGCGGAGCAGACCGAGTCCGGTCTCCATCATTTGGTCCTCCCTTCGTGGGTGAGAGTTGAGGGCACGTTCCGGCCCCACGCGCCGGGCAGGGACTAGGTCCCGCCGTGCCGCTCTGTCGTCAATCAGGCGCCCGGCGCGCCCGTGTACGGGCAGGGCCTCGCGGCGTTCTGGCGTAGCTTCTTGGCCCAGCCCTCCTCGGCGGCGCGGCGGAGCTCGGGCGAATCCTTCAGGTGGAGGAGGCGGAGGTTGCGCTTGTAGTTCCGCTTCTCCTCGGCGACGTCGGCGCGGTTCTGCGCCTTGAGCTTTTCGAGCTCGACGCAAAGCTCCAGGCGGACGGCATTGTTTTCGGCCACCCGGGCGCGCCTGGCGGCGTCTCGCTGCCCGGCGTCCCAGACGACGTACACGAGCATGAGGGAGACGGCCGCGACGACCAGGAAGGCCGCGAGGCCGTACTTGACGACGGAGCGAGTCGCCGCGCGCCGGCGGGACTCGGCCAGGGCTTGGAGTGTCTGCTCGTCGGTCATTGGCCGACCACCATGAGGACGACGGCCACCGAGGCCGGGATGAGGCCAGCCACGGCTCCCCAGACTCCGGCCTTGACCTTGAGCATGGCCACGTCGATGAGCAGGGCCTCCACCTTGTCCTCGACGCGGTGAATGTCGGCGCCTAAGTCCTCCAGCTTCGACATCACGAGCCGCTCGTAGCCCTCCCAGCCCGGGCTCATGCCTTCTTCCCCTTCCGCGCCAGGTCGGCCCTGAGCTTCTTCCACCACGCCGGGCTGATGCGACGCGGCGCCAGCCTGGGGCGCTTCGCCATGTTGAGCGGGCGCGTGAGGTACCAATCGCGCCAGAGCTCGTATGCCGTCCGCTTGACGTATCGCTCGGGGTGCGGGCACTCGCCGAGCACGCGCACGACGTCGATGCTGGAGCGGTACACGACGCGCCGCTTGCGGTAGACGCCGTCGCGGCCGGTGCCCGGGTCACTGACGGCGCCGCTGGCGCCCGTGTTCCCCTCGATGGTCTGGAGGTACATGACCGGGCCCACCTTGATGACGCGCTCGATCTGCCCAACGTGATCGAACGGCCCGTCACCCTGGAAGGCGAACGTCACGTGGTCGGCGCGCTTGGGGCCGTCCTTCGGGTTGATGATGGCGTGGTGCGTCGGGTCGGCGGCCCAGCGCACAAAGAAGAAGACGCTGGCCGTGCCGCCCGCCAGCTTCTCGCCGTTGGCCTTGAGCCAGGCGTAGTTCTGGGTCGACTGACACCAGGAGTAGCCGTTCCCCGGCAGGGAGTCGGCCGCCTCGATGATGTCGACGATGCGCCCCCGATTGTTGGCGCCGTCCTCGTGCACGCCCACGAGCTTGGAGAGCTCGCGGAGCGCGGCTTCGCGCTTCGTGATGGTCATGGGTACCTCGTGGGGGTGGGTGGCGGCTAGCGCGCCGCGAAGAACTGCGCGACCTCGACCGGGCCGAGCTTGCGATCCCAGAGCAGGAGCTCGTCCATGTCGACGTCGAACTCGGGCCCGGTCAGGTCGGCCGTGCCCGCGGTGATGCCGCTCGTGTAGGCCGCGCGGGCGTCCTCCTGCCCGTCGAGGTAGACGAGCAGGTTGCCCTCGTCGCCCGTGCGCGCCAGCGGGGTGTAGTTGGCGTACACGGCCATGAGGACGGAATCGCTCAGGGCCGCCGCGCCGAAGGACGAGAGCGACTGACTGGCCGGTCCGGCGCTCGACGCCGACACGACCGCGTTCTTGCCCTTGCGGGTACCCCCAGAGGAGTTGACGCTCACGAGCATGACGGGGCTCTCGGAAGTGTGGCGGGCGCCGCCGGCGTAGCCGAGCCAGACGAAGTCATTGATGTCGAGCTCGAAGGGCTCGGGCACCGCGAAGGTGACCTCCTCCAACGGCTGCGTACCCAGGGCCGTGCTTCCGAGAAGCTGGCCCGCGCTCTGCCCCAGGACGGCGTCGGGCAGAGGGCCCGACGTGTCGGAGAAGGCGACGAGCGCCACGTCCTGGAAGGACGGCACGCCGTCGTAGCGTTGTAGGAAGGCCACGAGCTCGGTGATCTGCCCGCGCTCAAGCATTTGGTGGCGGTTGGCGCGGACGTTGTTTTCGCCCGTCGTGGTGCCCGCCATGTAGTCGGCGCCCATGCCCTCGGTCGTCGAGCCCGCGCTCGTGCGCCCCACCTTCGTGACGCCCGAGTAGGCGCCGTTGTAGACGAGCGAAACGAATACGTTGGTGTCGAGCGGGATGGGGGCCGACGAGTCGACGTGCCCGGACGTCAGGTAGAAGCGAAGCGTCCCGTCC
This sequence comes from uncultured Akkermansia sp., assembly GCA_966252115.1. Lineage (GTDB taxonomy): Bacteria > Verrucomicrobiota > Verrucomicrobiia > Opitutales > Opitutaceae > IMCC26134_A. The sequence goes on along the minus strand of CBINNW010000080.1, from coordinate 19,609 downwards.
GAGAGGATCGAAGCGGCGTATTCGCCCGACTTGTTGAACAGGTACTTTTCGGACGCAGGGTAGGAGTGGAGCCGGAGCGGGAAGGCGAAGGCCACGCCACCCACGGCGCCGTTGAGGAGCACGAGCGCGTCAGAGTGCGGAACGGTGAACGAGGAGCCCCCGCTAAAGCGGATGGCCGGATTCGTGTCCCGCACGAGCATGGACGAGATGGAGACGCCGCCCGTGAGGGTGCCGGGGTTGCGCTGCATGGTGTCGCGCAACTGCGTCGTGGGCGCCGCGTCCTGGTAGGTCGAGCTCTCGGCCGTCCAGAGCATCGTCGGCGTCGGCAACGCGCTCCAGTCCGGGTCCGTGTCGCCGAAGGCGTGAAGCGTTGCGGCGTCGGCGTTGGCGAGCGTCCCGGTCCCGAGTGCTAGCCAGAGAATGTCCGCGTTGGCCTGCTCCGAGCCGTTATTTGAGCCGATGTCTATGAGCGTGGACGCCAGCGTGGGCACGTTGGCGTCTGCCGCCGACACGAAGGCGCCGCCATTCACTGACACCTTGAGCGTCCCGGCCTCCCAGGCGTACACGAGGGTGAACTCGTCATCGACTGCCCAGGTCTGGGCCGCCGATTGGGCCTGAGTCCCGCTGCCGGCGTAGCGCTCCATGCTGAACTTGACCCCGCTGCCCGTCTCGTAGGCGCCGCAGTAGAACTTGTGGGTGGAGTCGTCACGCCAAGAGAAGAACGTAATGCCGGTACTGACGAGCAGGGCGTCGGTCGAGGCGACGTTCATGCGGGCCCGCACGGCAACCCACGCCTGGCTCTCGTCGACGAGGGCGGCCGGTCCCTGGACGCGGTCGGCGCCGTCGATGGTGCAGGACGAATCGCCGCCAAAGGTGGGGGAGCCTCCCAGCGTCAGCGTCGGCATTTACTCTCCTTCGTCCATTCGGTAGTAGGAGCGCGGCTCAGAGCGGAGCGCGGTCTCGTAGAAGGAGGCCGGGCTCACCGGGCTGAGGGTCACGGAGACCGCCCAGCTTCCCGGCACGGCCTGGACCTCGATGCCCTCCACGAAGCAATCGACGACGAGCGCCGAGCCAACCGAGGGCGTGCGCCTGAACGTGACGCGGTCCGAGATTTCCAGCCCGAGCACCGTGGCCCAGGCGGCCTCCTTGTCCGGGATGCGCGGCGAGCCCATGGCCAGGCCGAGGCGGTCGAAGCGGAGCCCGGCCCGCGCCGTGTGCTGAAGCAGGGCCAGCGCCTGCGTCTCGGCGTCGACGATGGACGAGAGGCGCGTGCTCCGGGTCTTGCCGATGGCGAAGGACTGGCGCGCCCCGACGACGTCGGTCACCGTGACGGAGGAGCCGTCGGACGTCGAGACCGTCCAGGAGTTGGTCGTGTTCCCGTCGTCGAACGAGGGATCGACCCCGCCGAAGAGGTAGGGGATGGCGCCCGCGTCGATGTCGTCCTGGTCGTCCGAGAAGATGGCCTGGGCGTCGAGCGAGCGCGCGTCCGTCCAGCGGTGGGCGTAGTCGTGGAACGTGGCCACGCCGGCGGCGCTCATGAAGAAGAGCCCGAGCTCGGAGTCGACGAGCTCCTGGATTGAGGCGCCCGCCATGGCGTTATCGAGGTCCCACGCGGCCATCAGAAATTGGCCGTCGTCGATGTCGCGGAGGTCCCGCGGCCAGCGCGCCAGGTCGAGCAGGCGGTGGATTTGCGCCCCGGTCAGTCCGGCCGCGATGCTGCCGGTGACGGGCGCCAGGTTGAGGAACCGCTGGCCGTCGGATGCCGCGATGTCGACCGTCTGGACGCCGGGCGCCAGCCACTTGGGCGGCCACTTGGTGATGTAGCCGTCGAAGAGCGGATAGGTCGTGGCCCCCACGGTGGCGCGCACGCGGTGGCGGCGCTGCGTCTTGACGTTGGGGTAGTAGGCCCCGTCCGTGTTCGACGGGTCATAGTCCCGGTTGGGGTCCTTGAGCGTCTCGGTCAGGCTGCCGGGCTCCATGCGGTCGAGCTCGTACTGGCGCACGCGCGTGATGTCGAACTCGCCGACGGAGTCGTCGGTCACGTCCGTCCAGGTGCCGGTACCGCTATTGAGCGCCTCGGCGTGGTCGAGCGCCTCGTCGCCATCAAGGGCGGTGCTCAGGAGCGCCCAGTCGTCGAGCGTGACGGCGCAAAAGTCCTGCGCGTCCGGGCCCTTGAGCGCCACCCATATACCCACAATGTTGCCGGAGCCAGGTACGCCGCTAGCGGTGACGTCGATGGACGTGGCCGCGGACGTGCCCACCGATTGGGTGTAGAGGGCGAGCTCCTGCCCGACCGTTCCGGCCCCGCTGCTCGTGTCGTATCGCTCAGTCGCGGACGAAGTGAAGTTGATACGCCGCTCGGCGGTGAACAGGCCGAGCAGGAGGACGTCGTCGCATTGGGGAATCCTCTGACCCGTCGTGTAGGAGGTTCCGCTCGGAGTCACGACGTTTGCGTAGGGAGGATTCGCAAAGGGTTGTGACGTGTCGCAACCCGTGTAACGCGCCATGACGGCGCTTACGTTTCCGACTGCGTTGGCCGCGGTGAACGTGTACGACACGGCGCCGACGTCGCCGGCGTCGGCGATTCGGTAAAAGACGTAGGTGACGTTGGTACCCATCGCCACCGTGTAGAGCGTCTGCCAGCCCGCGGGAGGGGTCAGAAGTCCGCCCGTAGTAGAGACCTCAGCGTGGCAAATGAGGACATGCCCGGCCGCGATTCCTGCGGGCGCGCCGATGGGGTGGGACGTCACGCCCGTGCCACCATAAAGCGCCCCTATTGCGCCGAAGGATGGCGCGGTGCTGGAGTGGCGCGCGCCAAACAGAAGCGGTAGGCCCCATAGCTCGGTCCCGGCGCTATGCGCGGCCGTCGCCTCGACGCGGCCGTCCAGGACGATGCGGAGCTCGTCCGCGGCGGCGTCGTGAATGAGCTCGACGTGGTATTCCGTCCCGGCCTCCAGGGGCGTCGTGCCCACGACCGTCGTCCTCGTCGAGACGCCCGAGACGTGATTCTGGACTGAGAACTGGAGGAGGTCGTCGGCGCGAATCTCCAGCGAGAGCGAGCCCTTCGTCAGGATGGGCTTGAGCGCCCCAGGCAGGGCGGAGAACTTGACGAGCCCCTCCAGCGTCCACGAGCCTGCCTGCAAGAGCGCCGACGTGGACGGCACCGTGGCGTAGTCGTCCACGCCGTCGAATGAGAGGGCCTGGTCGGAGTCGAGCGGCAGGAGGCCGGTGACGAGACTCGGCGCGCCGCCGAAGGTGCCGTCACTCGTGCCCTGCTCGTCGTCGAGAGTGCTCGCGCCGTTGAATCGCCAGTAGGCCGCGCACGAGTCATCGAAGTTGACCGTGTCGAAGTAGGTCGCGGTGGGGTCGCCCTCAAAGGCGATTTCCGAGAGGAGCGTGGGCGTCATCTAGCCGAGGCCCAGGCCGCCGACGTCGCGGCTCGTCTCGTTGAGACCGCGGCGCAGAATCGTGCCCACCTTGCGGCCGTCGAGGTAGACGTCACCCGTGCCGTGCCCCAGGTCGGTCAGACTGCCGTTGGCGATGGCGTTGGCGAAGGGGGCGTCCAGACCATCGTTGCCGAAGGTGGCATTGGCGATGCCCGCGGCCAGCGGACCGCCCGGCGTCTTGAAGCCGCCGACGAAGCCACCGCGCAGGGCCCCGGCCATCGACTCCCCCAGTCCCTTGAAGTTGTCCACGCCCTTGGTGTTTGCCCAGGCGTCGACGGCGAACTTGGCCTCCTTGAAGGGCTGGAGCATCATGTCCGAGTTGTCCTTCATGCCCTTGGCAATTCCCTCCATGATCGGAGAGCCGATTTCGCGCGCCATGAGCAGGGAGGGGCTATTGATATGGAAGAAGCCTTTGGCGTGGCTCAGGATTGAGCCGCCCGCGTTCTCCACCGCGCTGAGGGCGTGACCCACCGCCCCCTTGATGCCGTTGGCGATGCCGTCGACGATGGCCCGACCGATCTCCGCGCCGGCGGCGAGCGCCCTGCCCACCATGCCCTTGAGCGCGCCCCAGAGCGCGGAGAGCGCGCTCGTGACCTTGGAGGCAATGGTCTTGAGGACCGAGATGATGCCGTCGAGGATGGCGTCGCCGAGCGCGCGGGCCGCCTGTTGGGCGATGCCGATGGTCCCGCGGATGAGCGCCACGATGCCGTTCAGGATTCCCGCGGTGAGCTCCTTGATGCCGTTCCAGACCCGGCTCCAGTCGCCGTGAATCAGGCCCATGACGACGTCGATGATTCCCTTGATGATTTGGAGGTCGGCCATGACGAGCGCCTTGACGGCGCCGAGCGCGGTCATCACCACGCCGCGGATGCGCGCCCAAACGCCCGTGACGATGCCAACGATGGCGTTCCAGACGGCCACCGTGTCGGCCTGAATCGTGGCCCAGATGGCGGGCACGTTGGCCACGAGCCATCCGAGCACGACCTCGGCCACCGCCTTGATGGCGTTGAACGCGGCCGTCACCACGTCACGAAACTGCTCCGAGCGAGTCCACGCCAGGTAGACGGCGACTCCGAGCGCGGCCAGCAGTAGCAGCACGGCCGTTATCGGGCTCGTGACCACGGCGAACACGGCCATGGCCGCGTTGACGACCATGATGGCCGCTGCCAGTCCGAAGAGCGTTATGCCTAGAATCTTGGCTACCTGCTCGTGCTTCTGAAGCCACGTCGCGGCCTGGCCCGCGTAACCGATGAGTGTCTGGAAGGCGGGCAGGAGGCCGGAGATGAGGGACGAGGCCAGGTCGACGGCGTCGAGCTTCAAGTTGCCCAGCGCCTTCGTCGTCGGGTCGATGTTGGTGGCCGACCCGCCGAACTCCTTATTGAGCTCGTGGAGGATGAGCTTCTGGGCCTCCATCGAGTGGCCGCTGTCCACGAGGGCCTTGATCTGCTTGCGCTGATCGGCCGTGAAGCTCACGCCGACGCGCTGGAGCGCGGTCACGCCCTTGATGGGGTCGTTTAGCGCCTTACCCAACTGAATCGCCGAGCTCTTCGTGTCCTGGCCCAGGGCGTGGCTCATGTCGAGCATGACCTTCGTGGCCTGGTCGAAGATGTCATTGCCCTTCCCAACGCGGTTCTGAATGTTGGTGAAGGTCAGGAGCATGTTCTCGCCCGAGTGCACGACGTCGTCGTCCACCCCGGCCTTGCGGCGCAGGCTCATCGCCAGGTCGTCGACGTGCTTGGCCGTCACGTTGGCGGCGCCGCCAGTCGACTTGATGACCGTCTCCGTCTGCTTGGCGTTGCGGGCGCCGTCCTGGAGATTGTCGAAGGCGATTTTGCCGACGACCCCCAGCCCGGCCAGGGCCGCGGCGGCCGGGATGGCGGCCTTGCGGATGCCGCTCCCCATCTTCGCGCCAAAGCCAGAGAGAGACTTCTCGGCAGCGGCCGAGTCGGCACGAATCTTGATGACGAGGTCGGCGATGGTCACTTAGTTAGATCCCTCCTGCCTGGCGGCCAGCGTCTTGAGCACGGCGAGCATCTCGTCGCCCGTCTGACGCCTACGCCCCGTCCAGGTCAATACGAAGTCTTGGAGCTTCAACCGGCGCCCCTTCTTGCCGGCGAGCATTGCCGCGACCGTGTGGGCCACGAGGGCCGCGTTCCAGTCGCCCCGTTCCGGGCCGAGCGGCCCGAACTCCTGCTCGTAGGCGCGCCACTCGGCGAGCTCGTGAGACGAAGTCCGGGCCAGAAGCTCGGCGACGGTTAGGCCCAGGTGGGCCGCTAGCCGGAAGTAGAACCGTCGCTCGGGGCGTCGACGAAAGTCTCGGCCGCCTTCTCGACGTCCTCGTCGGTCAGGCCCGAGAGCTCCGATGCGGCCTCCCAAACGCGCTGAAGCGCTGCGGCCGACTTCTTGCCGAGCTCATTGACGTCCTGCTCCTTCGTGAATAGACGGTCTCCCGCCTCGTCGCACGTGGCCAGGAACACGAGCCGGGCGCGAGCGTTGGCGAGCGTAAGCTGGCGCTCGCCGTTGCTCTTGATGCGGACGAGAGAGGCCTCGTAGGCGTCACGCTCGGCGCCGGAGAGGGCGCGCACCCTTACGGTGCCGCCCCACTCCGGGACCTTGACGTCCTTGGTCTTGCGGTCGTCCGCGGCGAGGATTGCCTCGCGGGTCAGAAGAGACATCGTGGGATTGCCTCCTACGCCTTACGGCGTGATCGTGACGGCGCCCGTCACCTTGAGGGTGATGGTCGCGCCGAGCTTGTCATCGTAGGGCGCCGTTGCCTTGAACCCATTGATGAACGCGGCGAACGTCACCGTGGCCGCGCCGCTGTCCGTCAGCGTGATCTGCCAGTTTTTCTCCGTGCCGAGCGCACTCCAGAGAGTGCCGTGGATGGACGGGTCGTAGTTGATGTCCGCCGAAATCTCGCCGCCATCCTTGAGGCTCGCCTCGAACTCGCGCCAGCCACCCGTCGAGCCGTGCGTGGTCATGTCGATGTTGTCGACGGAGACGTCCAGCACGTCGATGCTCGTGATGTCGGCCACGGCCGTGAAAGTCTCGGGCGGCCCGTCGGCGTTGCCCATCCCGAGAGTGGTACCGAAGGCGTCAACTCCAGCCATCAGTCGTTCTCCTTCTCTTCGTTGTCCTCGGCGATTGCCTCGGGCTCGTCATGGCCGGCGGGCTCTTCCTCACGGGTCCAGCCCGCCGATGCCTCCAACCACTCGTCTGCGGCTGCGCGCTCGATGACGCGCCCCGTCAGCGTGTTCCGGTACTCCATTTAGGCCTCCCTCGTCCAGACGCGGAAGTGGTCGACGCGGTGGCGGATGCCAGGCTCCGGGTCGACGAGCGTCTGGGAGAACTCGTGATCCACACGCCAAACCGTGTGACCCGTCACGACGGCGTCGAGCTCGACGTGGCGATGCCAGAGCAACGCTACGACCCGGGCCCCGATCTGATTCCCGGGGCGGTGCGACTCTGCGCGGGTCCACGTATGGAGGACGGCCGCTGTCTGCCGCCCCTCCTTGCCATGCACGCCGTCAGGCGTCGACGACATCTCCCCGAGAGTCACGTAGCCCTCATCGTCCGCGAGCGTGACGCCCTCAGGGACGCCGTCATAGACGCCAAGCGTCAGTCCGTCGAGCGTGGCGTCGCCGCTCAGGAGCTCATAGATGCCAACCTGGAGAGCGTCGGCCGGGTCAACTGCGCTCATGCTCCGAGTGCCTTCCTGATGATTGCGGCGGCCGTCTCCGGGATGCGCCTACGCGCCTTATCGGCCGCGGGCTTCATGAACGGTTGGGCCGGGTCCTTGTAGGTGCCATGCTCGACGAACGTGGCATGGCGGGCCGTCGCCTTGACTGTGCCCTCCATCGCGGAGGAGTTGGCGTCGATGCTTCCGCGGAGCTCCCCGGTCTTGACCGGCGCCAGGGCCCGCGCGTCGTCGGCCGTCGCTCGTGTTTCCATCATGACGGCCTCGATGGAGCCAGCGCGGAGCTCCTCGGCTTTGCTCGCAAGCGCCGCCTTGAGCTCAGTGAGGCCAAGGATCGTGACGTGCCTAGCCACCCTGGACGACCTCGCACTCCAGGCGCTTGTACGTCTCGCGCGAGTCGTTCAGGACGGCGCGCACGCGCAGGCGGCGCGGCCCCCCGGCGTCGAGCTCGTCTCCTTCCTCGACGTCGGCCGTGAAGATCGTATGCACGACGTGGGAGAGCTCGGCGCCAAGCTGCGCGGCGGCCAGGCGCTCCGTCGCGCCCGGCTGATTCACCTGGGCCCGGATGGTGCCGACGCTGGCAAAGGTCTTGGTGCGCCCGCCCGCGCCGTCGTCCGCGTAGGTGGCGCGGTAGACGGTCAGCGTCGAGTTGAGGCGATGGGCAATCACGAGAAGTAGTGCTCCTCCATCCGCTCGACCAGGTCCGCGGGGTAGCGCGTGGCGAGCACGTCAAAGGGATTGGGCTGTGGCCGCGCTGCGTGCACGCGCCACGGGGTGAGTTGCTCGTCGCGGCTCTTGAAGTCGACGCACCGGAGCGGGTCGTCCTCGGAGTGGTACTCGAAGGCCTCGGCGCGCGAGACCGGGAAGCCGTCCAGGATGGACGTGTCCAGGCCACGCATGAGCCCGTCGTCCGCGGGGCGGAAGCCGACGGGCGCCAGAAGCTCGCGGCTCAACGTCCAGGGCACGGCGCCGCGATGCGGCGGGCGCTCGGTCGTCGAGAGCCAGCGTCCGTCCGGCGAGACGAAGGCCACCCGGCGCGACGCGCGGGCCTTGCCCTGCGCCGGCACGTCGGCCAGGTGCTCCGGGAGGAGCCAGTCGTCCGAGCCGACGTAGCAGACATGCTCGGCGCCGAGCTCGCGGAAGGCGAACTCGAAGCCGTCATTGACCCGGAGGCCCAGCACGTTGGGGCGCTCCAGAACGTGGAACGAGTGCTCGCGGGCCGAGGCCAGGTCGGCGGCTTCGCCAACTACGACCTGATGCGCCTCGACCCCTAAGTCGGCGAGCTCGACTAGCACTCGCGCCCGTTGCTCGAACACGAGCGCGGTGAGGGCCCGTCGCCCATGCACGGGCGTAACGAGCACTAGGACCGGCAAGGACTAGGCCTGCGGGTCCGTGAGCGTGCTGTCGTCCGTGATGGGGAGGTCCGCCTGCATGTAGACCCCGTCCGCACCAAAGGACGGCACGGTCAGGTCATTGGCGACGGCGTAGGCCGTGGCCGCCTTCCTGAGGAGCTTCCTCTCCCGCGTCGTGGGGAGAAGCGTGGCGACGGCGTTGGCACCCGCGGCGAACGAATAATCGCCGAGGGTCTCCTGCGCCAGTCCGCGGGGATTGGTGAGCACGCGGCGCACCATCCCCACGACGACGGCCTTGACGAGGTCGGGCACGGTGCCCGAGTAGTCGAGGTCATCGAACACGGGCTCCACGCAGGCCCGGGCCACCGCCGAAGCGTCGTCGATGGCGGCCTGAGCCTGCGTGCTGTCCTCGTACTCGACCTTACGAGCCGTCAAGTCCGAGACCTGAATGAGCCCGGCCATCAGGGACTAGGTCGCGCTCGTGTCGACCTTGACCCAGCGGCGGGAGTCCGTCGCGGTCGCCCCGTCCTCCCAGACCGCCGCGGCACCCGCGAAGGTCGAGAGCAAGGACTGATCCTGCGCCGTGCTGGCGTCGTACTGGAACACCTGCCGCATCCCGATGCCCTGGGCGGTCGTCTGAGCAGAGCTCGACGCGCCGCGCGGGGCCTTCGGGGAGCGGATGGCCAGCGCGAACGCCGACTTGTGGTACGCCAGGAACGTGCCGGCGGTCAGGCCGTTCGACTCGACGACCTCGAAGCCGAGGATGCGGCCAATGACCGCGTTGCGGAGCGCGTCCGTCGAGCCCGACTCGTTCGCCTTGATGAACGTATCGACCTTGAGCAGGCGCGATGCAACCTCGGGCGAGACCGCCAGGTAGCGGTCGGAGAGCGGGACGTTCTTCTCACCGAGCTCCTGCCGGGCCGCCACGATGGCGTTGTAGGTGTCGTCGTCCGACGCCGTGAGCGCGAGCTCGTAGACGGAGTCGTCCGCGGCCAGCGCGTTCATGACGGTCGTGAGCACGTCCTCCACGCCGATGGCAACTGCCTCCGACTGGGGGAGCGTGATCTGGCGGGCGAAGTCCTCGATGTCGAACTCAATCTCCTGGTCGGAGAGGTTCCTCAGCGAGTACTTGTGCGCCATCGTCACGTCGACGCCAACCTCGGAGTTGGTGTCGGCCGTCAGCGCGGCACCGCGCGACGCCTGCGTCCGTGCCGTCATTGCCAGCGGGACGCGGAGCGTGATGGTGTCACCGTTGGAACCGGAAAACTCGCTCCCCGGGACCATGGTGACCGTGCGGGGAAGCGCAAGCTGGCGCCGGAGGAACTCGATGGCGACGTTGCTAATCCCCTGGGCAGTCAGAAGGGCCATTGCCTTCCTTTCGTGTCACAGAGGCCGCGGCCCTACTTGACCGCGGCGGCTAAAAGCGGCTGTCGAGAATCGAGTCGGCGAGCTTGGCCGCGTCGGGCCCCTCGTCCTCCTCGTTGGACGCGCCGGCGCGGAGCTTCTCCTCCGGCTTCCGGCCGAAAACGGACTCGTCCGTGGACTCGTCCTTCTCGTCGTCCTTCTTCTCGTCGTCCTTGTTGAGCCCGAGCTCGGTCCTCATCTCGTCGGCGTCGGCCTCCAACTCCTCGCGGGTGCTACCCACGAGGCGCTTGGCCTGCGCCGCGCTGAGTCCCTTGGCGGCTGCTACCTCGGAGCGGATGACCTTGGCCTCCGCGTCCTCGGCGCGCTTTTCCGCCTGCGCCGCCCGCTCCTGGAGTCGCTCCAGTTCGGACTTGTCGGCGTCCTCGCGCTCTTTCAACTGCTCGCGGATCGCCTTGAGCTCCTTCTCGGCCTGGCGGGCCCGCTTGCGCTCTGCTTCGAGCGCCCGCTTGCCTGCATCGCCAAGCTCCTCCGACTTCGTGTCGGTCTCTTCCTCCGTGCTGTCGGTCTCGTCGACCTTCGGCTCGTCCGCCATCGCGGCGTCCTCCTCCTCCCGCGTCGCGCGGGGTTGGGTCGTGGGGTGTGCTGCTATTCGTCCTCGGAGCCCTCGGGGCCCGAGTGGGGCGTGTCCAGCTTCTCGTTGGTCTCCTCGATGCCGAGAGGCTTGTCGTCGCCTTCGTTGACGTCCTCGTCGGTCGGGAGCTCCTCGGCGGCCGGGCCAACGCTCTCGACGATGGCGTGGCGGCCGAAGTCCGGCAGCTTCGAGATGGCGTCGTCGGCGTCCTTGCCGTCGACGATTGCCTCGGATGCTTCGCCGTCCTCGTTGTAGTAGGTGATGCGATGCTTTTCCATGCGTCTCCTTAGGTCGCTAGGTGCTGGCGGAAGGCGTTTAGGGCCTCCCCTCCGCTGAGTCCATTCGTCGAATCCCTCCAGGCCTGCGCGAATCGCTCGTTATCCGGCCGGATGGGCGTACCCTCGAAGGCTGGCTCCGCGGTGCACCCGCAATGACCATGAGCCTCGAATCCTGCGCTGGCCTCGTCGCCGGCGATGATGCCGCGACTGGCCACCATGGCGCAGAAGGCGCACGGGTTACCGTCCGTGACCCGCTGCCATCCCCGCGCGTGGGGGTCGCTCTGGACGGCGCCCATGAGCGTGTCGCGCCCGCCCCCGAGCACGAGGCTCGACGCCGAGCCCGCCATCCGCACGAAGCCATAATGCGCCGACTCCTCGGTCGACCGTCCGGCGTCGCGCGACGTCGTGATGCCCTTGAGACCCGCGCCGCGGAGGTTTCCCTCCACCACGGCGGCCTCCGGCGACGGCGCCGTGCCCAGCAGGACGGCTCCGCCCTGCACGCCCTCCACGAGCCGGAACTGAGCGTAGTACCGCTGGGCGGCCAGGGCGCTCGCGCGGCGTCCGGCGAGCACCATGGTGGCGGCTGCGTGAGTGAAGGGCGCGATGGTGTCGCGCAGGGCGGCCGGGTCGACCGTTCCCCAGAGTTGGAGTAAGTCCCGGATGACCGCCGCGCTCAACGTAAGTTGAAGGCGGCGATGTCGCTCCGTAAGGAGCGATCCCTCAGGCGTCCGTGCCACTCGGCGGGGCGCTCTGGCGGTCGAGCAGCGCCGTCAGTTGGTCGAAGGCGCCGGGCTCGTCTGCCATGGCCCGCCACTGTTCGAGCTCGTGCTGGGCGACGCCCGGGATGCGGGCCCAGAGCGCCTTGGCCGGGACGCCGAGCTTCTCGGCCAGCGTGCCCAGACCGTTGGCGGCCTGCTCCAGGGAGCGGATGCGCGTGTCGCGCCAAACGACCGAGGCCTTGGCATCCGGCTGGCCTCCGTTGAGCGTCACGGCCAGGTTGAGCGCCTGCTCCCAGGACTCGCCGGCGGCGATGCGGTTCTCGTCGATGCCCGCCTGATGGCTGGCCCGGGCGGCCTCCAGCGCCTCGGCGCTGATGTTGACGAATTGCCCCATGAGCTCGTGGACGGGCGTCTGGCTCACAGTCGCCAGGTGGCGGATGGTGGCCTCGCGGCTGTCGATGTAGCCGCGGAGCTCGGTCTGGGCGAACTCGCCAACCTGGACGTCCGAGGGGTCGTCCTCGAACATCATGAGGCGGGAGGCGCCGGTCTTGAGCGCCTCGGCCTCGGAGTCCGCGAGCCAGCCGATGATGTACCGCTGGCGGAAGGCGCCATAGTGCTGCGCCACCTGGAGGCCAAAGCTCGTGATGTTGACCTGGTCCTGGAGCGGGATGAATGGCTCCACTAGGCCCTCGACCTCGACGTCGAGGTCGACCGTGTCACGGAAGCGCACGATGGGGCAGACCCCGGCGTCGTGATCGGCGGACGACACGAGCTCAAGCTCGCCGTCGTCCCGGCCCGTCATCTCGTAGACGGAGGTCTCGTCGACGATGCGCCAGCCGCTCCGCGTGCGCCAGAGCGCGGCGCGGGGCCAGACGTCGTCATCCCCGTAGACGACGGTCATGTCCTTGGGGCTCACGCCCCGCATGACCGGCATCGGGTCACCCGGCAGCACGACCACGTAGGCGGCGCCGAAGGTGAGGGCGGCACGGTGGACGCCAAGCTGGCGGGCGTCCATACCGTTGGCCTGCCAGACGTCCCAGCCGTCGACGTTGTCCGGGCTGTCGGTCGTCTGGAAGCCGTCCACGTACATGTTCTGGACGCGGGCACTCACCACGTAGCGGATGAGGTTGACGCGGGAGAGCGTGGCCAACGCGCGGACCTCGGAGGGCACGCCCGCCGGGAGGGACTGGAGCCGGGCCGCCGAGAAGGGGCCGCTGGGCTCGATACCGTCGCGGCGGTAGGCCAGGATGCGGTCCAGCCGTTGCTTCTCGGTCTGGCGCTTGGTCATCAAGATGCTGGCAAGCGTCTCGACGCTGTCTTTACTCCGGGCCAACTGTCCCTCCTAAGACCCCTAGACCGGGGTGAGCGTGTTATCCCCGGACAACGTCCAGAGGGGGTGATCCGCGACGTCTGCCGGAATCATGGGATGCCCAAATTCGGTTAGCTGCTCGCTCGTGACCTGGACGTCGCGGCCCTTGACGAGGTTGCGCCATTGCGTGGCCTCGTGGCTCCGGCCGAGCATGGAGCCAACCGCGGCCGTGAGCCGGAGTTGCCGCATCAGGTGGACGCGGAGCGATGCCATCCCCTCCGGCACGACGCCGAGGAAGTCGGCGCCGCGCACGGTGCTCGTGCTGGCCAGCTTCCCGACGGTCAGCGTCGCCGTCCCGGCCGTGACCGTGACGCCACGGACTGCGCCGGCGCCCGCGATCTTGCCGGGTGAGAGCGTGCTCGCGCCCTGGCCGAGCTCGACGCCGCGCACGGTGCTCGTGCCGCCCACCTTGCCGACGGCCAGCGTGACCGCCCCAGCCGTGAGCGTGACGCCCCTGACCGCCGCGCCCGGGCCCACCTTGCCGGGGGCCAGGCTCGCGGTGCCGGGCGTGAGGTCGGCGCCGTTGACGGCCGCGTCGCCCGTGATCTTCCCGACCTGAAGGTGGGAAACCCCGGAGTCGACGTCGGCCCCGTGCACCGCCTCGGAGCTCGTGACCTTACCGGCCGAGAGCGTCGCCGTCCCGGGCGTGAGGTCCGCGCCCTGTACGGCCTCGGCGGATGCGACGTGGCCAGCGGCGATTCCAGCCGCGCCGGTCGCCAGGTCGGCGCCGCGCACGAGCTCTGAGCTCGTGACCTTATCGGCCGGGAGCGTAACCGTGCCGGGCGTGAGGTCTGCGCCGTGCACCGCCTCCGAGGACGGCACCGCTCCGGCCTGGAGAGATGCCGCCCCGGAGGGGGCTGGGTCCGCGCCGCGAACCGCGGCGGGGCTTGCAATCTTCCCGGCGTCGAGTGTCGCCGGCGCCGCGAGGTCTGCGCCTCGGACCGCCTGGGAGCTCGTGACCTTCCCGGCGGAGAGCGTCGCCGTGCCCGGCGTTAGGTCTGCGCCCTGGACGAGCTCGGGGCTCGTGACCTTCCCGGCCGCGAGGGTCGCCGTCCCGGCCGTGAGGTCTGCGCCTCGAACGGCCGCGCCTGAGGAGACCTTCCCGGCGTCGAGCGTCTGCGGGGCGGCGCCCGCCGCTACGTCCGCGCCGTTGACGCCCTCGTCGAGCGCCAGGATGCTCATGTCGTCGAAGTAGGCCGACTCACCCGTGGCGTATTTAGCGCCGCCGATCTTCCAGAGCGCGAAGCGGATGGGCTCCGTGCTCGTGTCGGTCACGGGCCGGGCGACGATCACGTCGAGCATCGTCCAGTCGCCAGCCGTCAGGGTCGTGGTCGCTCCTACTGCGTTCCAGGTCGAGGGCGCGTTCCCCGACTCCAGTCGGTAGTCGCCGCCCGTCTCGACCTGGACCCAGACGCGCACGCGGATGCGCTTCCCGGCGTCGATGCGGGCGTCCGTGTCCTCGACCGTGTCGGTCTGAATACCGACATAGGCGTTGGCCCCGGCGCCCGTCGTCGTGGCCTTGAGGCATGCCGAGCCCGAGTGCCCCTTGGTCGTGTCGCGGGTCATGGTCGTGCCTACCCACGGGTCCCACCCCACGGCGTCCGTCTCAACGCCCGGGTTGGAGATGCGCTCGGTGCCGCTCTCGACCTTCCCGGCCTCGATGACCGGGGGCGGCTCCGTGTAGTCGACCGCAATCTCGACGTAGTCGGCCGAGATGGTCACGGCCGTATTCGTGTTACCGCGGTGACCGGCCAGGTGGGCGACGATGCGACCGGCCGTCTTGAGGTCCGTCTCGGACGGCGTCGTCGTGAAGGTGTAGGTGATGTCCGAGTCGGTCGTGGCGGGCGTGTTATCCGTCGCCGAGCCGACGGTCGTGCCGTTATTGACGCCCGATATGGTCAGGTCAATCGGAAGCGTCGAGCTCGACGCCTTCCAGTTGACCTTGACCCTGACCTGGTCAATCGTCGAGCCGGGCGGAATCTCCGCATCCGTGAAGGCCGCGAAGTCCCAATCCCCGACCACGGTCCCGTTCTTGGCGGGGGCGCACGTCGAGTAGACGCCGTTGTCCGTTAGGGCGTTGCCGGGGTTAGTCCACGAGTTGCCCGCCACTCCGCCACGGGTGGCCTTGGTGACGGTCGCCACGGTCTAACCCCTTCGGGGCTTACAGGTCGAAGATTCCGGCGGCGTCCCAGGTGATCGTCACGGCCGCGCCGTTACCGGGCAGCGAGATGGCCGCGGCGCTCGTGTCCTGGTCGATATGGCAGATGACGACGCTCGTGGCGTCCGAGCCCGTGTCCTTGAAGAGCACGAGGTCCGTGACCGTCTCGCCCGAGGCCACCTGACCGGCCGCGATGGAGGCGTCGGCCGCGTCGAAGGTGCCATTGGTGACGGTCGGCGACGTGAGCGCCGAGCTCCGCGCGACCTCCGAGGCACCCGCGCCCGCCAGCACGTCGGAGACGTATTGATCGGCAGAGTCGTAGGTGTAGCCGTTGAGGGCCAGCACCTTGATGGTGTCCGTGTTCAGGTCGACGTTGTCCGTTGCGCCCGAGTCGAGCGCCACCTGCTTGAAGTATGGGTAAAGGTTCATGGTCCTCCTAGACCGCCATCGAGCGGCCCGTTTTTCGCCGCGGTGGCTCTTCGTTGAGTCCCTCCACGGCGAGCGTGAGGGCTACCAGGGGTGAGATGTCCGCGCTCGTGTCGCGGCGATGCCAGGCCCAGGCGTCTCCGACCTTGCGCCGGCGGGCCGCGTCCACGGCCACGTTGAGCTCCGGCTGGGCCAGGTGTCGGAGGCCGTCCTCGTCCACCTTGTCCATGAAGCGGGAGCACGCGGTCGTCACCTGGCGGGAGCCGTAGGTCACGACCTTGACTCCGGCCTCGATGAGCGGGGCCATCAGGCTGGCCGCCCGGCTGCCACCGTCGATGACCACGACGGCGTTGCGCTTCTTGGCGAGCTCGGCTAGGCGCTCGACGGCCCAGAGCGTCCCGGGCCGGGTGTCAATCTCACCATGTACCTTGCCGTCCGCGCGGAGTCCGGCTCGCGCGATGCTGGCCCGCTTCCCCTCCGGTGGAACGTCCACCGCCAGGGCCACGGCGCCAGTCGGTCGGGATTCGGGGTCGGCCAGGGCCTTCCAGACGTCTGCGTCGATGGGGCTGGCACTCCCGGCGCCGCCGAAGAGGCAGAGGCGCTCGCGGGCGAAGGTGGCGGGCTCCAGCGCGGCGCGCTCCTTCTCGAAGAACTCCTCCGAGATGCGGCCGGACTGGAGCGCGGGATTGGCGCTCCTCCATCCGCCGCGGTCGTCGAGGTCGACATTCTCCCCAGTATGGTCGTCCGGCGCACCGGCAGACCACTCGGCGTAGAAGAGACCGGGGTCGGTCCCGGCGATGGCGCGGTCTCGCACGCGCTCCAGGACTTGCGACGGCTCACCGAGTGAGCCCGTGCCCGAATACATGATCTGAGGACCGCCGACGGTCACGAGCTCGCGCGCCGATAGCGTCGAGAGCAGCGCGCCCATGGCGGCGTCCCATAGCATCATGGCCTCGTCGAAGAAGATGACGTCACCGGAGAAGCCCCGGCCCGAGCCCGCGCTCCGCGCGAGGAAGCGAAGGCGTCGGCCGTCCTTGAGCTCGACCGCCTCGGCGCCGGCAGCGCGTCGGAACCGCTTGACCTGACGCCGGAGACGCGGCGCGCGCTCGATGAGGCTCTCGATGCGGGCGAAGTGCTCCTGGGCCGTCTTGAACTCGTGCGCCGTGTACGTGAGCAGCGGCTCCTCCAGCAGGAAGAGCCCGGCGAGCATCCGCGTCTCGATGATGCCGCCCTTACCGTTCTGGCGGGGCACCACGAGGCCGGTCTCGAACGCGGTCCAGCGCCCGCCGACCGCGTAGGCCAGCATCCCGTCGAGGTACCAGGCCTGCCAGTCGTCTAGCTCAAGCCCGCACTCGCGGGCGAGCTCCCGGGCCTCGGGGCCGAAGCTCCCGACGGCTCCCGGTGGCCTATGAACGAGTCGCGGCGCGCAACTTGGCGGCGCGAGCGGCTGATAGCTCATCGTTGTCATCGTCCTCGACCTGTCCGCCGAGCTCGTGAATGTCGGCGAGCACGCGCTGGAGCCGGAGGGCCAGCGAAGAGAGCTCCGAGGCGTCTGGCTCGCGGTCGATGGCCTCGGCGAGGCGGTCGCGGAGCGCCTGGAGCGTCTTGAGCCGGTCTCCCGTCTTGGCGACGGGCGCCACCTGCTTGGGCACTAGCCCAGCGCGGCCTTGGCGGCCGTGATCTTCGAGCGGAGCGTGAAGAGCTCGCTCTGCGCGGCATGGAGGTCGTCGCGGAGCTTGCCGACGCCACCGTCGAGCGCCAGCTTGACGTCCTCGCGGAGCTCGTCCTCCCACTCGGTGCCCGACTTGGCGATGCGGTCGATGATGCCCAGCCGAGTGAGCGGCGCGGGGCCGAAGTTGGCCAGCCACTCGTCGCAAATCGCGGCGATCTTGGCCTTGCGCTCTGCGGAATCGTTGGTCACGGTGGGCTCCGGGGTCGGGGCTGGCGTCGGCGCCGGCGCGGGCACCGTCGAGGCGAAGGCGCGAAGCTGGGCGTCCGTCATGCTCTCTTCGAGGTAGGCGCCACCATAGTTCGAGCTCGTCAGGCCGGGATAGTCGGCCGGGAGCTCGCCGCGGTAGGTGCCGACGAGCGCGCGGAGCGTGCCCCTGGCGAAGCCGTAGACCTCACCCTGGGCCAGCATCCGGTCGATGTCGTTATGCGGGTAGCCGTCGCCCTTGTAGCACTCGACGAAGGTGAAGGGCATACCGCCCCACGCCTTGACGAGCGCCGCGACGTCGGCCGTCGTGTCCAGGCCGCCATAGGTCGTGACGAGGGCGCGGGGGAGACCGGCCGCGGCGCCCCGCTTGAGGGCGTCGAGCAGCGCGTCACGCTGGCCGGGGCCCTCCACCTGGGGGAGCCAGCCGTCCAAGGCCAGACCTAGCTCCAGGTCGATACGTGCGTCCACTGGGCCCCAGCCGACGACGAAGAGACCCGCGTCCTTGAGGTAGCGGACGTCCTGGGCGTCGAGCGATGAGCCCGGGTCGCCGCCCGTGTTCTCCGAGAGCTCGACGGCCACCGTCTTGAAGCCGCCCAACTTGGACCGGCGGATGACCTCCCCGGCGATGCCGGCGCCGTCCCTCCACGTCCAGGCAGTGAAGAGGATGGGCAGCGGGAAAGGTGAGGTCACCGTGGGTCTCCTCAGACGTGTGAGGGCCCCCGAAGCAAGGGCCCTGCGAGTCGCGCTTGAACGATCTCGTCCAGCGCAGCAAGCTCCTCATCATCCAGTTCCAAAGTCGTCGGCGTGAGCGCTAGCCGAGCAAGCGTTGCATCGGACGTCGGGACCGGGAGCGGGAAGGGCGACTCCACTAGCCGCCGACGCTGGCGCGCGTCGGCCCGTAGGACACGTCATCCCACTCGGTCTGACTCTGATGGTCGCCGAGCGTCGGGGATACGTAGTGGTAGTTGTAGAGGCCGAACGAGTTGAAGGAGACGGTGCCGTCCGTGTTCTGAAAAAGCGTCGCCGTGTTCTTGCTCACCTTCTGCACGCCGTCGACCCAGATCTCCTCCAGGCCCGTCGTGTTCGACGGAGACCAAACGTAGTGCCAGAGGAGGTCATACCAATGGCCGAATTGGAAGGGCGCGGAGACGTTGAACTCCTCATACGTCGGGCTCGTGCCCGAGCCGCCCGCGTAGCGCATGATGAGGCGCGGGTTGGCGCAACTGGAGGGGGAGTCCGTGTAGATGCCGAGCGCCGGGCTCACCAGGTGCGGCCCGTTCTTGACCTCGGAGTCATTGTCGACGTGCCAGACGTTGAGCCAATTCCAGGCGCCGCATGAGGGAACCGGAGACGGCACGCGGAGCCGGACGTGGTACCAGGTACTTTCCCCATTCGTGGCGTGGGCCTGTTGGTAGGGCCAGAAGTTCAACGCGGTCATGACGCTCGACGAGTTGGGGCCGCTCTGGCCGGGCGTCGTGCGGAGCGCGAGGCCGTTGCCGTGCGCGCCGGGCACCGTGATGAAGTTCGACGACGGGCCGGTCACGGCCCAGGCCGTCGAAAACTTGGGGCTCTCGAAGGTGTCCGAGAAGTAGGGCGCCTCGGTCGGCGTCGTGGTCGTCGGGGCCGTCACGGTCGTCGTGACCGTGGTCGTGGGGCCTGCCACGGTCTCCGTCGTCGTCGGAATCGTGACCGTCGACGTCGTGCACTCGGTCGAGCTCGCGCCCGGAATCGTCGAGACGCCCGTCCCGTCGACCGCCACCGTATGCGCCGGCGTCGAGGCCGTGGCGCAGGCGCTCACGGTCGTCGTGGTCTCGCCGATGGCGAGCGCGCCACCGACCCCGAGGGCCAGTAGGGCGACAAGGACGAGGACGAGCAGGGACTTTCGCGGCAAGTTGGACCTCCGGTTAGGCGCGCGTCGCGCAACTTTTCGACCGAGTAAAAAAATCGGGCGCTACACCCGGCGCTCCCCCACCCCCGGGGGCGGGGAGTCTCGACTCCGGGGCTTCAGTTACTCAGGCGAGTTACAGAAGCGCCTCACCACTTCGATGAGCGGTCGTCGGGGGTCGATGCCCTGCCCCGGCCGGTGCCTCTCTTCTGATTGCAGCGGCGATGAGCGGACCGAGCATTTGCCGGGTCGGTCAGGGCGCCGCCCATGGAGACCGGGACGAAGTGGTCGAGGCTGAAGCTCATGGGATGGGGAGCCTTGAGCTCGGGGTCGATAGGCAGACCGCA
>CBINNW010000079.1:0-24416 GCA_966252115.1 uncultured Akkermansia sp. | reverse complement strand
CTCGGCGGCCTCATCATCATCGACTTCATCGACATGAAGGAGCGCCGCCACCGCAACGGCGTTTACGAGAAGCTTTGCGAGGCCATGGCCGAGGACAAAGCCAAGAACCACATCCTGCCCATCTCGCAGCTCGGCATCCTCCAGATGACCCGCCAGCGCCAGCAGGAGTCGCTCACGAGCAACCTCTACGTGGACTGCCCCTACTGCCGCGGCCGCGGTATCGTGAAGAGCGCCACCACCATGTCGGTGGAGCTCCAGCGCAAGCTGAGCGCGATCATCCGTCGCCTGGTCAACCGCAAGGACGGCAAACAATACAACCTGCGCGTCATGGTCCACCCCGGCATCCTCGAGCGCCTGCGCAGCGAGGACGCGAACCTGCTCGTCCGCATGGAGCGCGAGTATGGCGTGAAGCTGGCCTTCCGCGCCGACCCCGGCTACCACGTCGAGAACTTCAAGATCATCAACGCCCTCACCGGCGAGGAGTATCGGTAAAACGCGGCCCGGCCAACCGAAGCGGCTTGAGGACAAGCCGCTCCACCCTTGGCCCCGCCCCGGCCTGAAACGGCCGGGGCGTTTTTGTGGTTCGGCCTTTCGCCAGGGTGCGAGGGAGGCGCACCGGTGGAGCGCATTGTCCCCAATGCGCTGACGCGGCCACAGCCGCGCCCCATCGCGTCGTGGCGAACCGAAGCGGCTTGGGGACAAGCCGCTCCACCCTCGCCCCGCTCCGGCCCGCCACGGCTGGGGCGTTTTTTTGGTCCGGCCTATCGCCGTGGCGCGAGGGAGACGCACCGGTGGAGCGCATTGTCCCCAATGCGCTGACGCGGCCGCAGCCGCGCCCGGTCGCGAGTCGGCGAACCGAAGCGGCTTGGGGACAAGCCGCTCCACCCTCGGCCCCGCCCCGGCCCGACACGGACGGGGCGTTTTTTTGGCCCGGTCTTTCGCCGTGGCGCGAGGGAGACGCACCGGTGGAGCGCATTGTCCCCAATGCGCTGACGCGGCCGCAGCCGCGCCCCGTCGGGTGTCGGCGAACCGAAGCGGCTTGGGGACAAGCCGCTCCACCCTCGGCCCCGCCCTGACCCGACACGGCCGGGGCGTTTTTGTGGTCCGGCCATTCGTCGGGGTGCGAGGGAGACGCACCGGTGGAGCGCATTGTCCCCAATGCGCTGACGCGGCCGCAGCCGCGCCCCGTCGGGTGTCGGTCAACCGAAGCGGCTTGGGGACAAGCCGCTCCACCCCGCCGCTCCACCCGGCCGGTCCGCCCGACCGCCCGCTCGTCCAGAATCAACCGGATTGAGCGGTCGGGAGGGACCGTGGCATCTCGCCGGGCACGGCGGCGGTTGGGCGGGCGGCCCTTACTCGATGGTTACCGCGATGGGGGTGAACATGCCGCGGATAAAGACGATGAGCAGATTGCGGCCGGGCTTGAGCAACTGCTGGGCGCTTTCGAGATCGTTCACGGCTTCACGGTTCACCTCGACCACGACCATGCCGGGCATGAGGCGGCGGGCGTAGCGCGAGTTTTCCGCCACCTCGGTGATGACGAGTCCCTCGAGGTCGCGGGGCGCGCCGATCTGGCGGCGGGCCTCGTCGTCGAGCGGCTTGGCGGTGACGCCGGGCAGGAGCTCCGAGGCGGAGCCGACGGCGGCGAGCGAGCCGAGCTTCACGGCGAAGGTGCGTTCCTTCTTGCCGCGGAGAACCTTGACCTCGACCTCGGTGCCGGGGGCCTTGGCGGCGACGGCGTTGCGCAGCTCCTGCGGCGAACGCACCTCGCGACCGGCGATGGAGATCACGACGTCGCTGCGCTCCAGGCCGGCCTTGGCGGCCGGGCTGTCCTTGGGGAGGTTGGTGATGATGACGCCGCGCTGGTCCTTATCGAGCCCGAGGGCCTCGGCGACGTCGGGTTTGAGGTCGTCGATGTTCACCCCGAGGTAGCCGCGCTGCACGGTGCCGGTCTCGACGAGGCTGGTGAGGACGGCCGAGGCCTGGTTGACCGGAATGGCGAAGCCGATGCCGATGTTTCCGCCGCGGGCGCCGCCGGAGAGGATGGCGGTGTTGATGCCGACGAGGCGGCCCTGGGCGTCCACGAGGGCGCCGCCGGAGTTGCCCTGATTGATGGCGGCGTCGGTCTGGATGAAGTTTTCGTAGCCTCCCTGTTCGGCGAGAATGCCGAGGTTGTTGCGCCCGGTGGCGGACACGATGCCCATGGTGACGGTCTGGCCGACGCCGAGGGGGTTGCCGATGGCGAAGACGAGGTCGCCGACCTGGAGTTTGTCGCTGTCGGCGAGGGTGACGACGGGGAGGTCCTCGGCCTCGATCTTGATGACGGCGACGTCGGTCTTGGGATCGGTGCCGATGAGCTTGGCCTCGAGCTCGCGGCCGTCGTTGAGCGAGACCTTCAGCTCGTCGGCCTCGGCGACGACGTGGTTGTTGGTGAGGATGTATCCGTTTTTGGATACGATGACGCCGGAGCCGAGACCCTCCATGCGTTGCTCGCGGTCGGGGAAGGCGCCGTCCCCGTAAAACTGGCGGAAGATTTCGGGGACCTGGGCGCGCTGGCGGACGATCTTGGCCGAATAGACGGAGACCACGGCGGGCTGCACGGGTTCGAGCACGTCGGCGTAGGAGGTGGCGCGGGCGTTGGGCGCGGCGGAGGCGATCGGCTCCGGGTCGAGCTTGAGCTCGAGCTTGGGTTTGGCGTCCTCCGCGGCGTGACAAGCCGGCAGGAAGGCGAGACTGAACAGCGCAAGACTGGTCGAGGCCAGAAGACGGGTTTTCATGTTCGGGAAGGAGGGGGTTGAAGACCGACGGGACGCGCGGGAAGTTCCCCGGCGGCTCGCATCCCTCGCGAAGAGGATCGGCGAAAACAAAAAGCCGCATTCCGAAGAATGCGGCAAAGGCGAGGAGCGCAAGACGGCGGCTCGAATCGCCGGCGGAGGGGGATGGGAAGCGATGTCAAAGTCTCGGCTCGCTACTGGGAGCGCCGGCATCCTGCCGGCTGCGCGGGCAAACAGCCGGCAAGATGCCGGCGCTCCCGGTGGACCGGACCGCGCGGAATCAGAAGCCCTTCACCTTGAAGAGCGAGGTCACGGACTCGTTGTTGTTTATGCGCACGATGGCCTGGGCGAGCAGCTCGGCGACGCTGAGCACGGTGATGGGCAGATCGCGCGGCTCGACCGGGATGGAGTTGGTGGTGATGAGCTCGTCGATGGCGCCGGCGCGCAGGCGCTCGTAGGCCATGGGGGAGAGCAGCGAGTGCGAGACGGCGGCGCGGACGGACTTGGCGCCGTGTTCGCGGAGGAGCTTGGCGGCGTTGACCAGGGTGCCGGCGGTCTCGGTGATGTCGTCCACCACGAGCACGTCCTTGCCGGCGACCTCGCCGACGATGTTGACCGACTCGACGGTGGTGGCGGAGGTGCGTTTTTTCCAGACCATGCCGAGGCCGGTGCCGAGGGCGCCGGCGTAGGCGGCGGCCATCTTCATGCCGCCGACGTCGGGCGAGCAGACGACGAGGTTTTCGGCGGGGAAACGCTCCAGGTATTTGAAGATGACGGGGGAGGCGAAGAGGTGGTCCACCGGGATGTTGAAGAAGCCCTGGATCTGCTGGGAGTGCAGGTCCATGGTCAGCACGCGGTGGGCGCCGGCGGAGGTGAGCAGGTCGGCGACGAGCTTGGCGGTGATGGGCACGCGGGGCTGGTCCTTGCGGTCCTGGCGGGCGTAGCCGTAGAAGGGGATGACGGCGGTGATGCGCTGGGCCGACGCGCGTTTGGCGGCGTCGATCATGATGAGCAGCTCCATCAGGTGATGGTTCGTCGGGGTGCAGGTGGACTGCACCAGATAGACATCCTGGCCGCGGATGTTCTCGTTGATTTTGACGAAGGACTCGCCGTCCGGGAAGGAGGTGACGGTGGCCTCGCCGAGCGGCACGCCGACGTGTTGGCAAATTTCCTCGGCGAGAGGGCGATTGGAATTGCCGGAGAAGATCTTCAGGCGGGGAGCGGCGCTCATCGGTGTGGTGTGGCGAAGTGGGTCAGGGTGAGGATTCAGGCGGCGGGAGAGGAAGTCTTTTTCAGCTCGGCCAGCTCGGCGGCGATGCCGTCCACCCGGCGAAAGAGCTCGGGCAGGCGGGGACGGAGAACGTTGATGCGTTGCTCCAGCTGGTAGGGCAGACCGGGGGAACCCTTCAGGAAGACGCCCGGTTCGACGTCGGTGCGGATGCCGGTCTGGCCGTCGGCCTTGGCGCCCTTGCCGATGCGGATGTGGCCGGCGACACCGGCCTGTCCGCCGAGGATCACGTAGTCCTCCAGCGTGGTGCTGCCGCTGATACCGACCTGGGCGCAGAGGATGCAGTGGCGGCCGACGACGACGTTGTGCGCGACCTGCACGAGGTTGTCGATTTTGGTGCCCTGGCCGATGACGGTGCGGCTGAAGCGGGCGCGGTCGAAGGTGCTGTTGGCGCCCACCTCGACGTCGTCCCGGATCTCCACGATGCCGACCTGCGGGACCTTCACATGGCGGCCGGCCTCGAATTCGTAGCCGAAGCCGTCGGCGCCGACGACCACGCCGGAGTGGAGCCGCACGCGGTCGCCAAGGATGCACTCGGTGCCGATGCGGACGCCCGGCATGAGCCAGGCGTCGGCGCCGACGCGGGCGGCGCGACCGACGAAGACCTGCGCCTGCAAAACGCTGCGGGGGCCGATGCTCGCCCCGGCCTCGACGACGCAGAGGGGGCCGACGGTGGCGGAGGGATCGACGGTGGCGGAGGGATCGACGACCGCGCTTGGGTGGATGCCGGCGGCGGGGCGAGGCCAGAGCGCGGCCTCAAGGCGGGCGCAGAGGGTGGCGAGGGAAGCGGAGGGATTTTCCACCAGGAGCCAGAGCTGGCCGGCGGGCGGTTCGCCCTCGAAGTCGGCGGGCAGGAGCACGACGGAGGCGCGGGTGGCGGCGACCTCGTTCTTGTATTTGGGGTTGCCGAGGAAGGAGAGGTCGCCGGGTTCGGCGTCTTTCAGCGCGGCGATTTGCCGGATGGTCTCGGTGGTCGTCCCGCGGGTGGAGCGGGGGCGAAGCAGGTCGATGAGGTCGGCGGCGCTGAAGGCGAGAATCATGGTCGAAGGGATGACCTCACACGATTCGCGCGGACTTTGGAAACAATTTGGCTGGGACGTATGGGGTCGGCGGCGGGTGGTGAAGCGGCGGCGAGGGGGTGCGAGGGTCGGGGCCGGGCTCGGGGATGAATGTGGAAAGCTGGAAAGGAGGAGGAGGTGGTGGTGGGCCGCCGCGCGGTGTGGTCGTGGTTCGCATACTCCGGATTTCTTCCTGTTTTCCCGCTTTCCACATGCGTCACCGGCTCGTGGCCCGGCTGGTGGCCGGGCGCAAAAAAACCCGACACGCCGGGGGCGCGTCGGGCGGAGATTTAAGCGTGTGGCGTGGGCCGAATCAGTTGGCCGCGCCGGGGAAGGTGACGGTGGAGCCGTCGGCCGAGGCGCCGGAGGAGGGGGCCTTGCCGACCGCCTTCTGCACTTCCTCGGTGATGTCGTAGGCCGGGTCGGCGTAGATCACGGGGCTGATGCCGATGTGGGTGAAGCCCGACTTGTCGAGGACGAGGGTGGCGCCCTTCTTCTTGGCGACCTCGTTCACGGTGCCGCTGATCTTCTCGAACATGATCTTGCGGAAGTTCTGGATGCGCTGCTGGAGCGAGCGCTGGGTGTTGCTGCGGAAGGACTGAACCTCGTTTTGCTTGCGCTGGATCTCCTCGATCTTGGTGCGCATGTCGGCTTGGAGCTTCTCCTTGGCCTCGGTGGCGAGGGCGGGGTTTTTGCCGCTCTCTTCCATTTCCTTGAGCTGGGCGACGAGGTCCTGGCCCTCCTTGTTGAGCTTCTCGAGCTCTTCGTTGGCCTTGGCTTCGTCGCCCTTGAGCTTGGCGTTCTGTTCGGCGGTGTCGGGGTGCTCGTCGAGCACTTTGGCCATGTCCACCACCACGATCTTGGGGGCGGGTTGGGCGACGGCGGGGGCGGCCGCGAGGCCGGCAAAGGCGGCGACGGCCAAAAGGGAGGTGATAAGCTTGTTCATGCGGGTGGGTTTAAAAGTTCGGGCTGGAGGGGAAAGGTGACGACACGGGAATCAGAAACGGGTGCCAAAGGAAAAATTGAACTGCAAACCGTCGTCGTTTTCCTCGTCGGTGGTGATGGGGATGCCGAAGTCCAGGCTGAGGGGCGCGCCGCCGACCATCAGGCGAATGCCGAAGCCGAAGTTGTCGTTGTAGGCGGAGGTCGCGAAGTCCCACTCGTCGGCGTTGACGAAGCCGACGTCGTAGAAGACCGCGAAACGCAGCGGGTCCACGACCTCGAAGGTGTATTCGAGGCTGCCCATGGCGTAGGATTTGCCGCCGATGGGATCGCCGGTGGTGGGATCCTTCGGGCCGACCTCGCGGTATTCGAAGCCGCGGAGGGTGCTGGGGCCGCCGAGGAAGAGGCGGTCGAAGTAGGGCACTCGGTCGCTGTCGCCATACTCGTTGATCACGCCGGCGCGGCCGATGATGGAGAACACCTGGTTGAGGGTCTCGAAGGTGTTGAAGTATTGGGAGCCGCGGAACTCGAGTTTGTAGTAGTCGGTTTCACCGGCGAAGGGTCCACCGGCCAGCTCGGTGCCGAGCTCGACGCGGTTGCCGCGGGTGGTGTTGAAGATGCGGTCGCGGGTGTCGCGGAGCAGCTTGAAGGTGACCTTCGACACGCTGCGTTCGCCTTCCTCTTTCTCCAAGAACGGCGCCTCGTTCAGGTCCACGTCGCCGATCTCGACGATTTCGTAGGTGTAGCCGAGACGGCCCTCGACGAGTTCGAAGAGGCGCTTGCGCAGGTAAACTTCTGCGCCGGTGCGGGTCTCCTCGTAGATGTTGCTGTAGTAGTCGGAGGAGGTGCGGTAGAGGTTGAAACCGAGGGCGAGCTCGCGTTCGAGGAACCAGGGTTCCTCAAAGCTCAGCGTGGCCTCACTGGAGCGGGAGCCGAGCTGGAGGCGGAGGCGGAATTTTTGACCGTCGCCCTGGAAGAGACTCTTGCGGTTGAAGAGGTCGAAGTTCGACTGGCTGAGCTCGGCGAAGACGATGGCGCGTTCGAGCGAGCTGAAGCCGGCGCCGAAGGTCAGGTTGCCGGTGCGGCCTTCCTTCACCGCGATCTTGAGGTTGCGGCGGCCGGGAAGGTTGGTGCTCTCCGGGCTCATGTTCACCTCCTCGAAGAAGCGGGTGTTCTCGAGGCGCAGCTTGGAGGTCTGCATGCGGACGGTGTTGAAGACCTCGCCCGGCCCGAGCGCGAGCTCGCGCAGGATGACGATGCTCTTGGTCTTGGTGTTGCCCTCCAGGCGGATGGACTCGACGAAGTATTTGTCGCCCTCGGTGTATTGATACTCGAGGTCGATGGCGCCGGTTTCGAGGTTGGGTTTGCGGACAACGCGCACGCGGGCGTCCACGTAGCCGTCCTTGCCGACGTAGTCCTCGAGCGCCTTCTGGTCCTTCTCCACGCCGGAGGGCGAGAAGGTGTCGCCGGTCTTGAGCTTGAGCAGGCCGCGCAGGGTGTCGGTCGGGTAGAGGGTGTTGCCGGTGATCGAGATGTCGCCAACCTTGTAGCGGCGGCCTTCTTCGATGACGAAGGTGAGGACGAGGCGGTTGGGCTTCGGGTAATCGAACTTAACCTTCGCGGGGTCGATCTCGACATCGAGGAAGCCCTGCTCGCGGTAGTAGTCGCGGAGCTTGTCAAAATCGGTCTCGAAACGCTCGTCGCGGAAGCGGCCGGTGTCGGTGAGCCAAGAGAACCAGTTCCACTTTTTGGTCTCGATGGTTTTGCGGAGGCGGCGGTCGGTGACGTTGTCGTTGCCCTCGAACTCGACCTTCCGGATGCGAACTTTTTCGCCCTCCTTCACGTCGAAGATCACACGGCCGAGGCCGGTGGCGCGGTCGCGCTCGATGCGGTATTCGACGGTCGCCTGGTTGTAGCCGGATTTCTGGTAATACTCGCGGACCTTTTCGGCGTCCTCCTTCACCTGGCGCTCGTCGAGCGGGAGGTTTTCCTTGGTCTTGGATTCCTTCGCGAGGCGCTTGTCGCGCACCTTCACGTTGCCCTCGAAGTCCACCTTGCTGACGCGGTATTTCGGCGTCACCTCGACCACGAGATCGACGCGGCCGTTTTGCAGCGCGCCGCGTTTAAACTCGATGAACTCGAACTGGCCGGTGCGGTAGAGCGAGCGGATGTCGCGGTCGATCAACGCGTCCTCCAGCGCCGAGCCGGTCTGGAGCTGCATGTTGGCCAGCACGAGTTGCTCGGAGACGTTGGCCGGGCCGTTGAAGCGGACGGTGATCTCGCCCACGCGAACCTGGTTCTGCGGGGCGGAGGAGGGGGCGACCGGGACGGCGCCGCCTCCGACGGGCTGGGCCGCCAGCGGCGCGAGAGCGGAGGCGGCGAGGAGCGAAACAGTGAGCGCGAGCCGGGCGAGAAGTCGCGCGGCGGGGTTACTGGGTGTAGTTTTCAAAACGGGTGATCGCGTTAAGGAAGGTCAGCTTCAGGTCGCCTACCTCGCCGTTACGGTTTTTGGAAATGAAAAGCTCCATGGTGCCGCTGGCGACTTGGAATTTATCGTTCTCCTCCTTCGGGCGGTTGAGCATCAGCACGACGTCGGCGTCCTGCTCGATCGAGCCCGATTCGCGCAGGTCGGAGAGGCGCGGGGCGCGGTTTTCCTTTTCGGCCGAACGGTTGAGCTGGGCGAGCACGAGCACCGGCACCTCGAGCTCCTTGGCCAGCGCCTTCAATCCGCGCGAGGCCTCGGCGACCTGTTGTTCGCGCGGCACGCTGCCATCGCTCGGGCTGAGCAGCTGGAGGTAGTCCACCACGATGAGGCCGAGCGGCTGGCGCGCGTGCAGGCGGCGGGCCTTGGCGCGCAGCTCCATCACCGACAGCGAGCTGGAGTCGTCGATGAAAAGAGGCGACTTGGTGAACTCGTCCGCCACGCGCAGCAGTTCCTGTTGTTCCTCGCCGTTTTTGGAGAGCAGGCCGTCGCGCAAAAGTTTCATGTTCACGCGGGAGCGCGAGCAGAGCAGACGCAGGGCGAGCTGGGCCGCGCTCATTTCGAGCGAGAAGATGAGCGTCGCCACGCCCTGCCCGCGCAGGGGCAGCGCCGCGTGTTCGGCGAAGTTCATCGCCAGCGAGGTCTTGCCGCAGGAGGGACGACCCGCGAGCACGATCATTTCCGACTTCTGGAGGCCGAAGAGGTAGCGGTCGATGTCCTTGTAGCCGGTGCTCACGCCGGTGAGCTCGCCCTTCTTCATGAGCATCTTGTGGATGACGGTCATGGCCTCGCGGGTGGGCTCCCGCATGGGCTTGGCGCCGTCGCCCACGCGCTCCTGCGTGACCTTGAACATCGACTGCTCGACCTTGTCGACGAACTCCTGGATGCCGCCGGAGTAGTTGTAACAATCCTCCACGGCGCCGGTCGCCGCGCGGATGATCTCGCGCAGGAGGGCGAGCTCCCGGACTTTTTCGATAAAATAGCCCGCGCCGGCCGTGGTCGGGATGCGTCCGCTGATGCGCGTCAGGTAGGGGTAGCCGCCGATCTCGTCGAGCTGGCGGGTGGTCTTGAGCTCCTCGGCGAGGACCGCGAGGTCGATGGGTTTGCCGGCGTTGTAGAGCTCGAGCAGCTTCTCGTAGATGACGCGGTTGGCCGGAACGTAGAAGGACGCGGCGGCGATTTTGCCTTCCAAGCAGCGGGCCACGACATCCCCGCCGTCGAGCAAGCAGGCCGACAACAACTGCTCCTCGGCCTCGACCGAGTGCGGCGGCACGCGGCCCGGGGCGGAGGGCGGATTGGCGAGCGGATCGGAGGCGGCGCCACGCGGACGACGCGCGGAGCCGCGGGCGGCACCGGAGGAAAAGTTGCTGACGGGTTCGGACATCGCGAAACGGAGGAGGCAAGGCCGCCGGAGGGGAGGCCGCAAGGCCGCCGGGGCCCGGGTGGTGTTTATTTCCGGTCCCTATTTTCCCATCGCTGGGAATGGGTTCCGAGCGGCTTGTGAATAACCGGTGGGTAAGTGGCATGGCGCGGCGGGAGGCGCTATAGATGGCGCATTCCCGGAGCATGATCCTCCTGCGGGTGATCGCGGGCACTCGCCCCGGGGCACCTTCGCTTGATCGGTGACGCGCCCAAGGCTCAAGTGTGTCTCCGCTCATGAAAATCCCTTTTCCGTCGGGTCGTGTCCTGCTTGGCGTCGTCGGGCTTCTCTCGGGTTTGTCCGTGCGTCTGGCGGGCGAGTCCGCCGATGAGCAGCTTCGGGAGTCGATCCAGCGCGGCGATCTACCCGGTTTGGAGGAGGCTATTTCCGCCGGGGCCGAGGTGCGCTCGGCGCGGTATCCGCTTCTCGCCACCGCGTTGGGGGGGCGCGATTTGTCGCTGGTTCAACCGCTGTTGAAGGCCGGCGCGGACGTTGAGCGGACGTCGATGGGCGGAGCGAGTCCGCTGGTGGTCGCGGTGAGTAGGCGCGAGGTTCCCACTGAGATGATTCAGCGGTTGCTCGAGGCGGGCGCCGACTTGGGGGTGAGGGATCCGTCCGGAGGTTTGGTGTTTCACGCGTTACGGGCGCGACGGGACGACATAGCGCTTTGGCTCCTGGGCAAAGAGGCGCCGGTGAATCGTCCCGACGCCGAGGGGCGCACGGAGCTGATGGAGGTGGCGGCGCGGAGGGATCTCGTTTCCACGTCCTCGTCGGAGGCGTTGGTCAGGGCGCTGTTGGCGGCCGGTGCGGATGCCCGGGCGCGGGATCTTCAGGGAAGAAGCGCCGGCGATTTCGCCGCGGAACAGGGGGCGGTTGAGTTGCTCGCACTTTTGGAGCCAGACAATCCGCAGGCGCGCGACTTGGCGGCGCTTTGGCGGAAAGGACGGGAACTTCGCCTTGCCGCCGCGCTTCGGGCTCACGCACAGAGCAAGGCGCGCTGGGCGTCTCCGCCGCCCTTCGATCAACCCGGGCCCCAGCATGAGGCCATCCGCTCTTTGCTTGCGGAGGGGGTCAACCCCGATGCCGAAGTGCCCGTTTGGGTGAACATGCGGCGCGAGCCGGCGTCGGTCTTCAACCTCGCGCTCATCCGCGAAAGTTCCACCAAAGAGTGGTGCGGCGATGCCGAGGTGTTGCGTGCGCTGTTGGGTGCCGGGGCGAGCTGGGTCTCTTTGGGCAAAAATCGAGGTCTCGTGCTCGATCAGCTGGCCGCCCAGGCCGACTGCCTCGCAGTCGCGTTAGATGCGGGATTGCCGATAAATGAAATGTTCCTGGTGGAGTCCGGCTCCGAGCAGGACATCGCGCGCAAGGGCGGCCCTTTTAGCCTGCTCCATGCCGCAGCGCGCGCCGGGAACGTGCCAAGCATCGAACTTTTGCTCGCACGGGGGGCCGCGTTGGAATCACTCGACGGCGACGGTTTTACTCCGCTGCTCGTCGCGGTTCAGCACGGGCGAGAGGCCGCCTACGACAGACTGGTTGCGGCGGGGGCGAACATCCATGCAAGGACGAGTGATGGGCGCGGACGGGGCGAGTTCGCCGTGCAGGCGGGCCACGTTGCTTGGGTGCGGACGTGGATGGAGGCCGAAGACAGGCCTGACTGGGCCGGGCGATTCCCGGAAACCGTAGGCAGTCGATTCCGTGGGGCGTGGCTTCGCGGCGACAGCCGGCATCCCCTTCCGCTGACCTTGCGCGAGGACGGCATGGGGGAGACTCCCTCATGGCCCCCGTTTGCGTGGCGGGAAATCGAAGGAGGCATCGCCGTGCGCGTGATGTTCACGCACCCCCAAATTCGAGATCTTTCCCGTCCCATGGAATTTGTTCTACTGGAGGATGAAGCGGGGGGATTGGTGCTGAAGACCGAGAACGGCATGCCCGCGCCGGGGGTGGCGGGCGGCATGATCTGGTGGCGCGCCGATGCGCCGCCCTATGACGAAACGGCGGCGACGGAGCGACGGATCGCCCGGCAGGTGACCGACGAGGTGGATGCCGCGCTGCGGAGAATCCGCGAGGGTTCGCTGGACTCGCTCCATTTGTCGGGCCCCGGGCTCACGAGCTTGCCCGAGTCATTGCAGGCGGAGCGCGGTTGGCGCACCGCCTCGGTGAACTGGAATCGGCTCCGTGTCTGGCCCGCGGCGGATGGGTGGCGCGAGCTGGAGGGCTTGGAGCTGGCCAATCAGGACGCCCTCGAGATCGAGCCCGGCGCGCTCCGCCTGCCCAAGCTCGCGAATTTGGAGATCCGCCGGGCTCGTCTGAGGACCTTGCCGTGGCAACCGGGCGACACACCCGCGCTGCGGGAGCTGAAGCTTTATGATAACCGACTTTCGAAGCTGCCTTCGGGCTGGGCGCAAGCGTCCCGGTTGACCGCCTTGATCGTTGGTGCGAACCGTCTGCGTAGCTTGCCTTTGGATCTGGGCGAGGCGCCCGAGTTGACGCTGCTGAGCGCCGGGGAAAACCAGCTCACGGACTTGCCCGATTCGCTGGAGCGGGCGCCGCTCACGACGCTGATCCTGAGCGGGAATCGTTTCGAGCGCCTGCCCCCGGTGGTGTCGCGACTGGCCGCGCTCTCGCAGCTTTCGCTCGAGAATAATCGCCTGACGGAATTTCCGTCGGCGCCCACCAGTTGGGCCTTATTGGAGACCTTGGAATTGTCCGGCAACCAGTTGAGCGCGGTGCCCGATCTCGCGGCCTGTTCGCGTTTGAAGCGGCTGTCGTTGCGGGGCAACCGCATCACGAGCCTGCCCGATGATCTTTCCTGGCTGCCGATCTCGGTGAGGGATCTGGACTTGGCGGACAACCGGCTGGAGCGCATACCCGACAAGCTCATCGCGCGAGGTTTTGCCCGTCTTTCCCTGGGTGGGAATGGTATTTCGGAGGAGGAGGCGCGAGCGCTTGAGTTGCGGGCGGAGGAGGCCTTCCGTCGGCTGCCGAAGTGAACCCGGCACCAGGCCGGTCCTCTCGCTTTGGTCCAACAACGCAAAAAAGCCGCGCCCACCGAAGTGGACGCGGCTCTTGGAAAGCGCGGGGGACCGTTGCGGGCCCGTCGGGCTTACTCGGCCTTCTCGCCGGCCTTTTTCTTGGACTTGGAGAAGGTCTTGGGGGCGGGGGCCTCCTCGGCGGCCGGGGCGGCTTCGATCGGGTTTTCGGAAACCACGTCGAAGGACACGTCCACGCTCACGTCGTGGTGCAGCTTGATGGAGACCTCGTGCTTGCCGAGGGTCTTCACCGGCGTGTGGAGGTGGATCTTCTTCTTGTCGAAATCGAGGCCGGCCTCGACGAACTTCTGGTGAAGGTCGGCGGAGGTGATGGCGCCGAACATCCGGCCGCCCTCGCCGGTCTTGACGACGAAAGCGAGCGAGACCTTGGCGATCTTCTTGGCGAGCTCCTGGGCGCCGGCCAGCTCGGAGGCCTCGCGCTCGGCGCGACGCTTCTTGAGCGACTCGACGCGCTTGCGGTTGGACTGGGTGAGGGCGACCGCCGCCTTGGAGGGGAGGAGGAAGTTGCGGGCGTAGCCGGCGCGGACGCGAACCTGGTCGCCTTCGCCGCCGAGGTTGGCGACGGGCTTCAGGAGGAGGACTTCATGGTGGGCCATGGTAGGGAGGTGTTGTATTGGTTAAAAGGATACGGGAGGGATGCGGACGACGCGCTCAGAAGGGCACGTCCTCGTCGTTGATGTCATGCTGGGGGGCGGGGGCCGGACGACCGCCGCCGGGCGCCCGCGGAGGCGGGGCCGAGGGGCGTTCGTAGGAGTGCTCGCCGCCCTCGTCGCCGCCGGAGGCGGAGCCGCCGGCGCCGGGCGCGCCGCCTTCGCGACCGCCGAGGAACTGGAAGTTCTCGAGCACGACCTTCAGCTTGCTGCGCTTCTGGCCGGTGGACTTGTCGTCCCACTGGTCGAAGCGGAGCCGGCCCTCGACGAAGAGGGGACGGCCCTTGCTGCAATACTTGCCGATCAGCTCGCCCTGTTTGCCCCAGGCCTCGATATCGACAAAGGTCGCCTCCTCGCGAGTCTGGCCGCTCTCGTCCTTGAAGGAGCGCGAGATGGCGAGGCCGAACTGGCAGATGGTGGTGCCTTTGGGCGTGACCCGGACTTCGGGGTCGCGGGTCAGGTTGCCGATGAGGAGGACGCGGTTGAGGTTGGCCATGGTGACGGAGTGTTGAAGGGCTTGGTTAAAGCGGTGGGCGGAGAGGGGTGGCCGGGCGGCGTGACGACGAAACGACGAGGCCAGGCCGATTAGGCGGCCTGGACGAGGGTGCGATAGACGCTGTGCTTGAGGCGGAGGCGCTCCTTGAGAGCGGCGGGGGCGGTGGCCGGGCCGGAGAACGTGATCTGCACGTAGCTGGCGGCGGGGAACTTGTTGTCGGTCACGCGGGCGAAGTCCTTGCGGCCGACGTTCTCGACGGAGGCGACGGTGCCGGAGACGGCGGCGATCTCGGTCTTCACGAGTTCGACGATCTGCTCGACGGTCTCTTCCTTGCCCCGGTTATCGAGGATGAAGGTGGCGAGATAATTGCGGTTGGCGGTGGAGCTCATGGTGTGAGGGTGCGGCGATTAAGTTGATTCATGGCCTGGTCGGGACCCTGCGCGAGCAGGAGGCGGAGGCCGGAGGTGAAGCGGGGGAGTTGTTGATTGAAGAGCGTTTGCTGTTCGTCGGTGAAGCGGCCGAGCACGTAGTCCTTGATGTCCATCTCCGGGGGGGATTTCGGTCCGACACCGAGGCGGTAGCGGACAAAACCGTCGCCCATGCGCTGGAGCAGGTCGGCGACGCCGTTGTGGCCGCCGGCGCTGCCCCGCACGGCGACCTTCATCAACCCGAGGTCGATGGTGAGGTCGTCGTAAACCACCGTGATGGCGGCGGGCGGCACCTTGTGAAAGGCGGCCAGCTTTTGGATGGCGCGTCCGCTGAGGTTCATGAACGTCAGCGGCTTGGCCAGCCACACGGTATGCCCGGGCGCAAAGTCCCAGCGGGCGGTCTCGGCCTCGAAGCGATCCTGGGTCTGCCAGGACAACTTCTCCGTCGCGGCGAGGGCGTCGAGCACCAGCCAGCCCGCGTTGTGGCGGGTGGCGGCGTAGGCGCGGCCGGGGTTGCCGAGACCGGCAACGATCGAGATGGACATGACTCAAAGAACAAACGCGCGAGCCCCGGGCGACAAGGCGCGGGGCGCGGCGGGCACTTACTTCTTGGCGGCGGCGGCGGGTTTCGCGGCGGCGGCCTTGGCGTCGGCCGGCTTGGCGGCGGCACCGGCGGCGGGCGCGGCGGCGGCACCGGCGGCCGGGGTGGCGGTGGCGGCGGTGTCTTCGGCCACGTTGAGGATCGAAACGACCGGCTGACCGGGGAGGTCACGGAACTCGACGCCGGCGACGGGCTTCAGGTTGGCGACCTTGATGGTCTCATCGATCTTGAGCTCGGTGACGTCCACCTCGATGACGGGGGGGAGGTCTTTCGGCAGGCAGCGGATACGCAGGGTGTGCGTGGCGATTTCGAGCACGCCGGCCTGGGTCTTCACGCCATAGGCCTCGCCGACGAGGGCGACGGGAACGTTGATCTCGAGCTTCTCGTCGGCCTTCACTTCCTGAAGGTCAACGTGGAGATACTTGTCGGTGATGGGGTCGCGCTGGATTTCCTGCACGAAGGAGAGCGCCTTGTCGGCGGAATCCTTGCGGGAGAGCTCGATGATGAGCGCGCGGCCGCCGACGGCCTTGACGAGCCGGGAGAACTCCGGGGCGTCCACCGCGAGGGTCTGCGGGCTGGTGTGCTTTCCGTAGAGGATCGCGGGAATCTGGTTCGCTTTGCGAACGCGGCGGGAAGCCGAGCGGCCGGTTTGGGCGCGCGGCGTGATGGTCAGGCTGAGCGGTTGGTTCATAGGTTTCGTTCCCCCTGTCGCACCGGAATTGATGGCAGGCGTAATGGAAAAGGGTTTGAGCAAAGGTGGCGCGCCCGGCCCTTGGCAACCAAAACCTGAGAGGGGCGGCGGAAATCTTTGGATTTCTCGCAAAAGGACATTGACAAGAACCCCGCGCGCTTGGTTTTTCCACCGCCCCATTTCGGGAAGTTCATTGCCTGGTAGCTCAGTGGCAGAGCAGGTGACTGTTAATCACTTGGTCGCTGGTTCGATCCCAGCCCGGGCAGCCACTTTGGCCCCGGAGACTTACAGCAAGTCTCCGGGGCTTTTTTGCGCTTAAGTTTTTTGCCCGGCCACGTCTTGGCCATTTTCCAGCTCGTCCTACCTGCCAGAAGTCGCGTTTGAAACGTGAACCCGAGGGACCGCAGGCGGGCAAGGGCGTGTCCTCCTGGATGGCCAAGGGGGCCTGAGTGACCACGCGGGACGGCGAGCCGTGGTTCGTCTTCGACGTGGTGCCGCGTGCTGGAAATCGGAAGCCCGTCCGACGCTGCCGGCCGCTTGGCCGAAGACGGGGGCGGATACTGCCAAGACCCCGGATCGGATGGCCGAATCGCTATTGTCCGTGACGACGCTCGTGTGCGCCGAATTAGGGCAAGAGCGGGGGGGGCGGTTGCGGGGGGGTCGAGAGGCGCCGTGGAACTGATCGCGGCGCCCCGGGGGAAGGTCAGTCGGCGGTCCGGACCGTGAGCGTCGCGGGATCGAGGCCCTCCGACTCCGCGCGCAGCGTGATTGCCCCCGCCACCCCGCCGGCGACGGTGGGGCGAAGGATGGCGAGACAGCGGCCTTGCCAGGTTTCGCGGAGGGGGCCGCGGAAGCTGGCGGGTTTGTTCGGCACGGCGCTGGCGTGGCCGGCGAGTTCGCCCGCCCCCTCGACGGTGAAGCGGACGGGAATCTCGGCGTGGGGAACGCGGCGCCCCTGGGCGTCCACGACCTCGACGCTCACGTAGGCGAGATCGGAGCGGTCGGCGCGGATCTTCGCGCGGTCGGCCGTCAGCCGGAGCTTTTTCGGCGCGCCGACGGTCTCGAGCTTCGTTTCGGCGACGACCTTGCCGCCGATCAAACCGAGGGCGCGAAGTTCGCCGGGCTGGTAGGGCACGTCGAACTTGGCGGTGAGCTTGGCCGCCTCGGAGACAGGCTGCTCGCCGACGACCTTGCCGTTGAGTTCGAGACGGACGCGCTCGCAACGCGAGTAAACGGCGACCTGGAGGGACTTGCCCTCCTGTCCGGGCCAGCTCCAGCTCGCGGACTCCTTGGGCCAGGCCCACCAGCTGAGCTCTTCGGCGAGGCCGGGGGGAATCGGCTCATGCACCATCATCTCGAGCTGGCTACGGCGCCAGACGATGTCGCGGTAGTAGGACTGGGGTTTCTTGAAGCCGCAGAGGTCGAGGTCGCCGGACCAGGCGTTGAACCAGGGCCAGGGCATGAAGAAAGGCGGCTTCTCATTGCTCAAATAGGCGTGCGCCAAGCCGGACTCGCCGAGGTAGTCCATCGCGGTCCAGACGAAGTCGCCGATGATGTAGGGATGCTTTTCGACGGGCTGCCAGTAGGCGAGGGCGTCCTTGGGGAAGGACTCGCTGCCATACATGACGCGCTCCGGGTGGCGGGCGTGATCGCCCTCGTATTTTTGCGGCAGGTAGTTGTAGCCGGCGACATCGAGGTGGGCGAAGCCGGGGTCGGAGAGATTGTCCCAGTCTTTGATAACGTTCCCCCAATCGGTGCAGATGGCCTGGGTGACGGGGCGGGTGGTGTCGTGCGAGAGGACGGCGCGACGCAGGCGCATGCCTTTGTCGCCGGCGCGGAACTGCTCGGGGATCTCGTTGCCGATCGACCACATGATGACGGACGGGTGGTTGCGGTCGCGGCGCACCATGGCGGCGACGTCATGCTCGGCCCACTGGTTGAAGAAGCGGTTGTAGTCCTGCGGGTTTCGCTCCTTGGACTCGGTCCACTGGTCGAAGGCCTCGTTGATGACCAGCATGCCGAGGCGGTCGCAGGCCTCGAGGAGGGCGGTGGAGGGCGGGTTGTGGCTGGAGCGGAGGGCGTTGTAGCCGTTGGCCTTGAGCAGCTCGACCTTGCGCTCCTCGGCTCGGGCGATGGCGGCGGCGCCGAGCGGGCCGTTGTCGTGGTGGATGCAGCCGCCCTTGAGCTTGAGCGTCTCGCCGTTGAGCCGGAAGCCGTGCGTGGCGTCGAACTGGAGCGTGCGGATGCCGAAAGTCGTGGAAACGGTGTCCACGAGCTCCCCGCCGACGAGGATCTCGACCTCGGCGGTGTGGAGCGAGGGGGAGTCGGGCGACCAGAGCCGGGGCGAGGCGACCTCGACGAAACGCTCGACGGCGCGGGTCTCGTTCGCGACGAGGTGTAGCGAAGATTCGGATACGCCGAGCACCTTGCCCTCGGCGTCGCGGACGCGGGTGCGGACGAGGACGGGGGTGGAGGACGCGGTCGCGTTGCGGACCTCGACGGAGGTTTTGACGAGGGCCCGGTCCTTGGAGACCTCGGGCGTGGTGACGAAGAGGCCCCAGGTGGGCACGTGGACGGGCGAGGTGACGGTGAGGACGACGGGGCGGTAGATGCCGGAGCCGGAATACCAGCGGCTGTTGCGACCCTCGTTGCGCACGCGGACGGCGAGCACGTTTTCGCGACCCGGCGGAGCGAGGTGGGGCGTGAGATCGAAGCTGAAGGCGGTGTAGCCGTGGGGATGCTCGCCGAGACGGTGGCCGTTGAGCCAGAGCTCCGGGTTCATGTAAACGCCGTCGAAGGTCACGGAGACCCGCCGGCCGGCCTCGGGCGAGGGGAAGCGTTTCCGATACCAGCCGATGCCGCCGAGGGTGTGCCCGGTGAAGTGCGCGCTCAGGCTCTCGCCGGGAGCGAAGGGGCCGATGCGGAGAGCGGCCCGGGGCGCGGCGTAGATGCCGCCATTGTTGGCGCCGTCGTAAACGCGAACGGCGATGAGGTCGGTGCCGTCGCCGCGGATGAGCGAGGCGGGCACGCGATAACGGCGTTCGACGGTGTCGGCCCACTTGTAGTCGGGCGGGAATGAGCCGGTGCCGCCGACACGCCGGCCGTTGACGAAGACTTCATCGACGTCGTCGATGCGGCCCATGAGCAGGTCGAAGTCGCGACCGCGACAGTCGGCGGGGATCTCGACGCGGCGGCGGAACCAGCCGTAAACGTTGGGAGCGGTGAGGCCGGAGTGGTCTTCCCAAATGTCGGGCAGGGTCACCGTCTGCCAGCCGCCGTCGTCGAGCTCTCTCTCCTTCCACGCGGCGTCGTCGCCGCGCCGGAAAAGCCACGGGCCGCTCACGGCGGCGAACTCCGGCACGGAGGACGCATTGTTGGGGAGATCCTCGATCGACCAATCGTGCGGCACGTCGAGCAGGCGCCAGCTCGAATCGTCGAAGGCGGGCGCCTCGGCGCCGGGTGCGTCGCCGCGCAGGAAACGCCAGTCGGCGTCGAAGGACTGGTCGCGCGGGGCGGCGCCGGCGAGACCGAGGGCGGCGCCGGTTTGCGCGAGGAGAAGACCGAGAGCGAAGGGACGGAGCGGGGAGGACATCGACGATGACGCGAGGCGGGGGTTGGCGCGGGGGCGGGTTGCTGCGGAGGGGCGGACGGGCGGAGGGGCGGAGGGGCGGAGGGGCGAAACGGAACGAGCGAGCTTAGCCCGGCCGGGGCGGACGCGTAAGCTATCATTTGTGATAGGCCCGGCCGATACGGCCTCCTCGGCCGACGCGGTGGAGGCGGTGGAGGCGCGGGGCGGATGGCGAGGGGCGGGTGGTTTGACGAGCGGAGCCGCTTGGGTCAGCGAAGGGGCGCCGCCTCCGCCGCGCACCCGCCGATGCCGTTTGTTCGCGCCACGACTTTTTTAACCCGCTTCGTTCCGCGCCGGATCCGGTGGACGGTGATGTGCGCCGTCGCCGCGACGGGCTCCGTGGTGACGGCGTCCGGGGAAACGGGGACGGCTCCATCCTCGGTCGCGAGCGCGGCACCGACGGCGGTCCGGGCGGAGCCGATCACGCGGGCGGCGCACGTGCGCGCGCTCCGTCCCGAGGAGGCGGCGCGGCATCGGCCCGTGGTGATCCGCGGCGTGGTGACGACGGTGAACGCCGTTTCCTGCGTGGTGCAGGATGCGAGCGGCCCCGTCTATGTCGCCGCCTCCGGCGCGGGTTGGGCGCGGCGGCCGCGGGTGGGCGAGCGTTGGGAGTTCGAGGGCGTCACCGACCCGGGTGAATTTTCGCCCATCGTCCTGGCGGCGCGCGGCGCGCGGCTCGGCGAGGCGGAGCTGCCGCGACCGCTGCAGCCGGCCTGGGAACAACTGGTCAACGGCAGCCTCGACGTGGAGCTGATCGAGCTGCGCGGGATTTTGCTCGGCGCTGCGGACCAGGAGATGACCCTGCTGCTGCCGGGGGGCACGGCGAAGATTTTGGAACACGCCGGATATCCGCTGCCCCGGCGGTCCGCGGAGCCGGGCGAGGGTTCGCCGGTCGAGGGGGCCGGGCCGTCCGGAGCGTCCGCCGGCAAGGTTTCGCCGGGCGCGTTGCTGCGCGTGCGCGGGGTGTTTTTCGCCTATCGTGATCCGGCGACGCGGCGGCTGGTGCCCGCCCATTTTCTGCTCGGCGACGCGCGCCTGGAAATCGAGGAGGCGGCGCCGGCCGATCCCTTCGCGCTTCCGACCCGGCACGCGGATGAGCTGCTGCGTTTCGACCCCGGCGCGGACGCGCTGCGTCGTTTCAAGGTCGTCGGTCAGGTGCTGCACGCGCGGCCGGGCGAGTTCTTTCTGCGCGATGGCGACAACAGCCTTCGTGTGCGCCCGCGCGAGCCCTTCGCGCCCGCCGCGGGCGCGCTGGTCGAGGTGGTGGGTTTTCCCCGTTTGGGCGGGCCCTCGCCGGTGTTGATCGAGGCCGTGGCGCGACGCACCGGCCACGCCCCCCTGCCGGCGCCGCGTGATCTCGGGGAGGCGGAGCTGGCCGAGGAAAAACACGACGCCGCGCGGGTGCGGGTGGAGGCGCGTCTGGCGGGCACGCAAACGCGACGCGGGGAGCGGGTGCTGGAACTGCAGGCGGGGCGTTATCCGTTTTTGGCGCGGCTGCCGGACACGGAACCGCTTCCGGGCGGTTTGCGCGCCGGCGCGCGGCTGCGGGTGACGGGCGTTTACGCGAGCC
This sequence comes from uncultured Akkermansia sp., assembly GCA_966252115.1. Classification (GTDB taxonomy): domain Bacteria; phylum Verrucomicrobiota; class Verrucomicrobiia; order Opitutales; family Opitutaceae; genus IMCC26134_A. Next base: position 3,338 of record CBINNW010000079.1, on the reverse strand, counting down.
TGCGCGGCGAGCCCGTCCGGGACCGCGCCGGATTCGACGGTTTCGAGCTTCTGGTCGATTCCCCGGCGGACCTCGAGCTGCTGAGCCGGGGGCCCTGGTGGACGACGCGCCACACGGTGCTCGTGTTGGCCCTGTTGTCGGCGGGACTGGTCGCCGCCTTCGCGTGGGTGGCGGCCCTGCGCCGTGTCGTGGCGCAACGCACCGCGTTGTGGGAAAAGGAGGTGCGCGAGCGGCAGCGGATCGAGCAACGCCGGCTGCTGGAACAGGAGCGGGCGCGCGTCGCGCGGGATCTGCACGACGAGCTGGGGGCCGGCCTCACGCAGATCGGGCTGCTCGGGTCGATGGCGGCTCGCCCGGGCGAGCCGCCGGAGGGAAGCCGAGCGCAGGTCGCGATGATCGCCGCAAAAGCGCGCGAGCTGGTGGGCGCGCTCGACGAAATCGTCTGGGCGATCAATCCGCGCAACGACAGCGCCGGCTCGGTGCGCGGCTACCTGTGCGAATACGCGGAGGAGTTTTTGCGCGCGGCCGGGATCGTCTGCCGTTTCGACACCGGACGGCTCAGCCCGGACCTGGAGCTCGGCGCGCAGCCGCGACACGAGTTGTTTTTGGCCTTCAAGGAAGCGCTGACCAACGTGGTCAAACACGCCGCCGCCACCGAGGTCGCCGTGACGATCTCCTCGGACGAGGCGGGCTTGCTCGTGGTGGTGGAGGACAACGGCAAGGGCATCGCGGCCGACGTCGCCGGCGCGCGCGGGGACGGCCGGCGAAATCTCCGGGCGCGTCTCGAACGCATCGGCGGCGGCTGCGAAATCGAGGCGCGGCCGGGCGGGGGCACGCGGGTGGCGTTGCAAGCGCCGGCGCGGGCGTGAGGATGCCGCCGATGATTTCCATCGCCTTGGTCGAGGACAACGCCGGTCTGCGTCAGAGCCTGGGTCTGCTGATCGAGCGGACGCCCGAGTTTCGGTGCGCGGGCGTCTTCGCCGACGCGGAGGAGGCGCTGCGCGAGCTGCCGCGGCCGGCGCCGGATGTAGTGCTCATGGACATACACCTGCCCGGCATGTCGGGCATCGAGTGCACGCGTCGTCTGCGCGAGCTCACGCCGGCGACGCGCGTGATCATCATCACGGTGTATCGCGACCACGACAGCATCTTCCGCGCCCTGCGCGCCGGGGCCTACGGCTACCTCCTGAAACGCGCGGCGCCCGAGGAGATCGTCCGCGCGATCATCGACGTGCACGGGGGCGGCGCGCCGATGAGCAACGAGGTGGCGCGCAAGGTGGTGGAGGCCTTCCAGCCCGCCGCGCCGGCGGGCGGCGAGGCGGCGCAGTTGTCGGAACGCGAACGCGAGGTGCTGGAGCGCCTGGCGCGGGGACTGCCGGACAAGGAGATCGCGGCGGAGCTCGGCATCAGCCTGCCCACCGTGCGTTTCCACCTGCGGCACATCTACGAAAAGCTCCACGTCCGCACGCGCCTGGAGGCGGCGCTGAAACACCGCGGGAGCGACGCCCGTCCGCTCCCCGACGCGGGTGGCTGAGGGGCGGGGATCGGCGATGGATCGCGCGGGATCATGAGCACGTTGCGCGAGATGAGTCGCGGCCATCGCGGGATTGGGTTCATCGCCGGGTTGCGTGCCGACGAGGCTTCGGTAGCGGATGTCGGGATACGATGGCGACGGATGAACACAGACGACGGCCGGATCCGGACGATTGGAGCGAGAGCGAGGCGCGCGGCCTGCATGGGCGGCTGCTCGCGCTTGGGCTCAGGGTGGCGGCGGCCGAGAGCCTGAGCGTCGGCCACGTGCAGGCCGCGCTCGGGCGGATCGGCGGCGCCTCGGCCTACTTCGCGGGGGGCGTCACCTGTTACACCATCCCGAGCAAGGCGCGCCTGCTCGGCGTGGACGCGGAGCACGCCGCCGAGGTCAACGCCGTCTCGGCGCGCGTGGCGGAGGAGATGGCGCGGGGTGTTTGCCGGCTTTTCGACGCCGACCTCGGCGTGGCGACGACGGGCTACGCCGAACCGGACCCGGCGCGCGGCGTGACCACGCCCTTCGCCTGGGTGGCGGTGGCGGTGCCCGTGTCGGCGGCGCGGCGGACGCCGGGCGCGGATGCGGACGCGGGCGCGGCTTCGGACTCGGTTCCGACGCCCCTGCGGGTGGCGACAGCTCGGGTCGATGGCGGCGGGTTGGCGCGAGAGGCGATGCAGGCCCGCGTGGCGACGGCGGCGCTGCGGCTGTTGGCGGAGCGGCTGCCGGTGTGCTGAGCGCTACTAAACAAATATGCAGGTAAAGGGGACGCCCAAGGAGGACGGACATTCCTGTCCGTCGGCCCGAATGTTCGGCAAGTCCATGTAGGCCAAAAGCGGACAGGAATGTCCGTTCTCCCTCAGCGTTTGGCCTCGGTGCCCCCGTTCCACTTCAATTTCGTGCGCACGACGGCGAAGTGGCTGTGCTCGCGGCGGTGGACCAGACTCAGCCGGCGCGGCGCGAGCGAGATCTGGATCGAGTCCCCGCCGCGCGGAGTGGGCAGGGTGCGGCCGTCGGCGGCGATCACGAGGCCGGGCGACGACTCCGATACGTTTTTCACCCGCAGGCAGACTCCCGCGCGGAAGATGATGGCGCGATTGCTCAGGGTGTGCGGGCAGATCGGCGTCATCGCGAGCACCTCCGCGTCGGGGTGGATGAGCGGGCCGCCGGCGGAGAGATTGTAGGCGGTGGAGCCGGTCGGCGTGCTGAAGATGAGGCCGTCGCAGAGGTAGTCGGTGACAAACTCCTCGTCTGCGAAGACCTCCAGGCGGACGAGGCGGGAGTTGGACGCGTCCTTGATGAGGATGTCGTTCAGCGCGGTGACCGGCGGGGCGTCGCCCGCGCGGCAGGCGAGCAGGGCGCGCTCGGTGGTGACGAAATCGCCCGAGAGCAGGGTCGGCAGACAATCGCGGGCCTCGTCGGCGCTGAAGGTGGTGAGGAAACCGAGGCTGCCGCGGTTGACCCCGATGACCGGCACGCCCGCGTCGGCCGCCGCCGGGGCCGCCCCGAGGAGCGTGCCGTCGCCGCCGATCACGCAGCAGGCGTCCACGGCGCGAAGAAAGTCCGCCGGCAAGGGAAACGCGTGCGTGACACGGGTCTCCACCCCGTGGTCGGAGGCGCGCGCGACGAGGTCGTCAGCCAGGGCGCAGGCGCCGGGTTTCTGCTCGTTGACCACAAAGGCGAGGCGACGGATGGGCGTCATGATCGGGGGCAGGTTGAAATGACCAATGACCAATGTCCAAGGACCAATGGCGGTGACGAGTGACGAGTGACGAGTGACGAGTGACGAGTGACGAGTGACGAGTGACGAGTGACG
>CBINNW010000078.1:0-24495 GCA_966252115.1 uncultured Akkermansia sp. | reverse complement strand
CGGTGTAGCGGACGTCCTCGGCGGTGAAGGGCTTGCCCTTGCCTTCGTTGAAGCCCTGGGAGGAGAGGGCCTGGCCGGCGCCGGCGGGGCCTTCGCCGAAGGTTTTCCACGGGCGGGTGGCGAGGATGGACTCCTGGTTCACCTCCATCCAGGTGGCGATGCCCTCGAGGATGGACTCGGCCTTGTCGTCGATGGAGCCGTCGCCGCGCACGGGGATGTTGAGCAGGAGGTTGCCGTTTTTGCTCACGATGTCGGCGAGCATGTGGACGACGGTCTTGGCGCTCTTGTAGCGGTTGTAGTCGGCCCGGTTGTAGTGCCAGCCGCCGATGCAGGTGTCGGTCTGCCAGGCGAAGGGCAGGATGGCGTTGGGCACGCCGCGCTCGATGTCCCAGACGAGGGCCTTGCGCTGCTCCTCGTTGAGGATCTTGCCGAAGAGCACGCCGGCGCCGACGCCCGGGCGCTTGAGGTTGGTGTTGTAGAAGTGGGCGGCGATCTTGAGGCCGGCGTCGGTGACCGGCCAGAGGGGCAGCACGGTGTCGTCGAAGTAGAGCAGGTCGGGCTGATACTTGTTAATCAGGTCCATCGTGCGGTTGTAGAATTTCTCGCAGTAGGCCTGGTCGGGCTGGCTGACGCCGGCGCCCCAGTTCCAGCGGCGGTGGATGCCGCCTTCGTGTTCGAAGCCCGGGCTGGGCTGGTGGCGCTGCTCGTAGAGGTCCTGCGGGTCGAGGCCGTCCCACCACTTGCCCTTGCCGTCGGCCTTGGTGAGTTTGCCGTCGTAGGGCACGCCGGCCTTTTCGCCGTTTTTGTCGGCGCCCTGGGCGGTCTCATACCAGGACCAGGCGTGGGCGGCGTGGACGCTGACGCCGAAGGGCAGGCCCTCGGCGCGCGCGGCCTTGGCCCACTCGCCGATGATGTTTTTCTTCGGGCCGACGGCGACGGAGTTCCACGGCTGATACTTGGAGTCCCACATGTCCAGGTTGTCGTGGTGGTTCGCCATCGCGAAAAAGTATTGCGCGCCGGTGCGCTTGTAGAGGGCGACGAGTTTGGCGGGCTCCCACTTCTCGGCCTTCCATTCGTTGATCACGTCCTTGAAGCCGAACTCGGAGGGGTGGCCGTATTTGGCCAGATGGGTGCGGTAGTAGCCGTTGCCCTCCGCATACATCTTGCGGGCATACCAGTCGCCGGACTCAGGCTCGCACTGCGGGCCCCAGTGGGCCCAGATGCCGAACTTGCGGTCGCGGAACCACTCGGGGACCTCGTAGTGGGAGAGCGATTCCCAGGTGGGCTGGAACTTGCCCGGGGCGACGGGTTCGGCCGCGGTCGAGACGATGACCGGGGGCTTGATGTCGCTGGAAATCTCGCCGGCGGCGGACAGGCCGGCGGCGGTGGCGAGGAGGAGCGAGGCGGATGCGAGGATCGGGCGCATGGATACGGGTTTGGGGGTTCGGGAGTGCGGACGTTTGCAGGGCTGCGGCGGAAAAGCGCCGCCGCCGGGGAAACTCCGCCATCTCTTTTGCCCGGGCCCGCGTTTTTTTCGACGCGCCAGGATCAAGGCGCGGCGTCCGGCGTCGTGGCGGCCAGCGACTCGGCTTCGTCCAAGAGCAACTTGGAAAAGGCCCAGTCATACCAGAAGCCGTCGCCACTGCTGCCCTCGCTCAAGCTGCCGGAGAATTTGGCGGCGATATCCGCCCGGGCGGTGGCGATCAAGGGGGCGGCCGTCTCCCGGTCGCCTTCGCGCAAGGCGCACAAGGCGAGCAGGGCGCGTTTGCTGGCGGTGAGCGCCGATGAGTGGAGCTCCGCGTCGTAGCCTGATTCCGCCGCCTGGCGGGCGCCGGCGATGTCGCCCAGCCGATATCGCCAGAGAGCCACCGGCAGCGTGGCCCACGGGTTGGCGATTCCCTTGGCAAGCCAGCGTTCCATGCGTTCGCCGAAGGGATGCAGGCGTTGCCGCAAAGCCGCGTCGACCGGGCGCAGCAGGCAAATTTTAAACACACGGGAGAGCGCGTTGTCGTTGTCCATCGCCGCGAAGCGATCGGTGTGGTTGCTGCGGAAGGTTTCGTAGCCCGCGAGGTTGTCGCTCATGAGCAAGGCCACGCCGTAGGCATGGTCGTCGAGGGTGGCCGACTGCCAGGCGTCGAGCAGGCCGACGCGCTCGACGACCGCGAAGCGGTCCGCCGCTTCGGCCCATCGCTGCTGGATCGCCAGCCAGGTGCCGATGGTGCGATAGGCGGTGAGCCCCTCGAAGGAGGGCCGGTCGGGCGGATGGCGCACGGCGGCGAGGACGGCGTTGGCCTCCTCCATGCGGTTTTCGCGGATTAGAAAGACCGCGTTGGAGACTTTTTCCGCATCTTCGGCGAGGGCGCGCAGGCGGGTCTGTTCCTGCAGGGCGGCGCGTTCTCGCAGGTAGAGCCAGGTGGAGGCGCCGAGCCCGCCGAGGAGCGTCGCGAAGATCGCGGCGCCGGCGGCGAAGGCGAAGCGGTGGCGGCGCACCAGTTTTCCCAATTGATAAAATCCTCCCGGCGGCCGCGCGATCACGGGCTCGTCGTCCAGATAACGGCGCAGGTCGATCGCCAGCCCCTGCGCGGTGGAGTAGCGGCGTTGTCGGTCTTTTTCCAAGGCGCGCATGACGACCCAGTCCAGGTCGCGCCGCAGCGTCGCGAGGATCGCGGTCGGCGTGGAACGGCGAAGGGCGGCGAGCTCCGCGAGTTCGGGGGCGGGCAGGCTCCTCAAGAGGACCGACGGCGCGGGCGGATCGACCTCGCGCAAGGTGTGGCGCAGGGCGTCGAGGCCGGCGTCGATGAGCCGCCGCGAGTCGAAGGGCGGGCGGCCGGCGAGCAATTCGTAGAGCAGCGCGCCGAGGCCGTAGATGTCGGCCCGCGTATCCACGTCGGCACGACGGGGCTCGGCCTGCTCGGGGCTCATGTAGGCGGGGGTGCCGATGAACTGGTCCGCCCCGAGGGTGACGCTCGGCTCGTCGGCGGCGTGGGTCGAGACGGCCTTGGCCACGCCGAAGTCGATGATCTTGGGCATGGCGACGCCGTCCTGGAAGGCGACGAGCACGTTGGACGGTTTGAGGTCGCGGTGGAGGATGCCTTTCTGGTGGGCGTGCTGCACCGCCAGGCAGACCTGGATGAACAACTCCAGCCGCTCGCGCACGGCCAGGCGCCGGGAATCGCAAAAGGTGGTGATGCGTTCGCCGCTCACCAGCTCCATGGCGAAAAAGGGCCGGCCCGCGTCGGTCGCGCCGGCGTCGAAAACGCGGGCGATGTGCGGATGGTTCATCATCGCGAGGGCCTGCCGCTCCAGCGCGAAACGGGCGATGACGCGCTCGGTGTCCATGCCGAGGCGGATGATCTTGAGCGCGACCTGGCGGCGCACCGGCTCCTCCTGCTCGGCGAGGTAAACCACGCCGCAGCCACCCTCGCCCAGCCGGCGGACGATGCGGTAGCGGCCGATGCGCGCGGGGTCCGCCGCGGACAAGGCCGGATCCGTCGCGGCGGCTTCGGCGGCTTCGGCGTCGTCCGGGACCTCGGGCGGGCGGAACGTTTCACCGGACTCGGACGAGGCGGACGAAGCGGACAAAGCGGGCGAATCGGACGAAGCGGCCTGGACAGACGGAGCGGGCGGGACGAAGTCGAAAAAAGTCGCGGCCTCGACGTGCGCGGCGAGCAGAGCGCGGAGGCGTTCGCGCAGGGCGGGATCGGCGGCGCAGGTTTTGTCGAGAAAGGCTTCGCGCAGCGCCGGGTCGCTCAATTCGAGGGCGGCCTCGAAGAGCGCCCGCTCGATCTCCAGGTCGCGCTCGTCGCTCATGACGAATCCTTGATGAGCTGCATCAGGCGAGCCCGCGCGTAGGTCCAGCGCCGCTCGACCGTGCGCTCGCCGACTCCGAGGATGCCCGCGATCTCGCCCATGGTGTAGTTGCCGAAAAACTTCAGCGTGACCACGCGCGCGCCCTCGGGGTCGAGCTGCTCCAGGCGGGTGAGGGCATGGTCCACGAGGAGCACGCGCTCGTCGGGCTCGGTGGTGGCGAGGTCGATGTCGAGCAGATCGAGGCGCACGGGGTTGGCGCCGCGCTTGAGCCGCGCCTTCTGGCGCGCGTGGTCCACGAGGATGCGCCGCATGGCCATCGCGGCCACGCGAAAGAAGTGGGCGCGATCCTGCCAGCGACGTTCGCCGGCGCCGGACAGACGTAGCCAGGCCTCGTGCACCAGCGCGGTGGGTTGAAGCGTGTGACCGGCGGATTCCGCGGCCATGCGGGCCGCCGCGAGTCCTCGCAGCTCCTCATAGACGAGAGGCAGAAGTCGTTCGCTCGCCATCGCCTCGCCGCGCGCGACGGCTTCCAGCAGCAGGGTGACATCGTTCTGGGGGGAGCCGGAGGGCAGCATGGCGGGGCGGACCGATGGTTTGTGGCGATTTCGCCGCTTGCCAAGACAAGCACGCTTTCGACGCCGAAATCACACCTTGATAGCGTCGCGACGAGCACGCTCACCGCGCGGCGCCCTCCGACGCGCGCATCCCGTCTCTGGGGATATTGGCAAAGTTCGCGCGGCCTGATAACTTGCCGGCCTTCGGTCGCGTCGCGCGCGGCCCTCGCGCCGCCATGTCCCGCTCCTCTCTTCCGCCCGCCGCCTCCGCCCGTCCTCCCTCCGACGCCCCCGCGTCGGGCGTCTGCCGCGTGGCCGTGGTCGAGGACGTCGAGGGGATCCGCGTCGAGCTGGTCCAGTTGATCGATTCGCTGGAGGGCTTCGTCTGCGTGCAGACCTGCGCCAGCGCGGAGGACGCGCTCAAGATGCTGCCCACCCTGGCGCCCGACGTGGTGCTCATGGACATCTATCTGCCGCGCATGTCGGGCATCGAGTGCACCCTGCGGCTCAAGGATGCGCTGCCCTCGTGCCAGATCGTCATGCTCACGTCGTCCGACGAGGAGGAGCTGGTTTTTCGCGCGCTCGAGGCCGGCGCCGACGGTTATCTTTTAAAAGACTGCCCGCCGGAGGAGCTTCTCCACGGCCTCATCGACGTGCGACGCGGCGGCGTGCCCATGACCAGCGGCATCGCCCGTCGGGTGGTGCGGTTTTTCCGCCAACGCACCCAGGGAGCGGACGAGCTCCGCCGCCTCAGCCAGCGCGAGGCCGAGGTGCTCGCCTTGATCGCGCGCGGCCTGAGCACGAAGGAGGTCGGCGACCGGCTTTCGCTCACCGTGGAGACGATCCGCACCTACGTGAAAAACATCTACGAAAAGATGCACGTCCACTCCCGGGCCGAGGCCGTCGCCAAATACTTCGAGAGCTCCGGCGCCGAACGACCGGGCGCGCCGCGACGGAAATAAACCGGGGGCGCGCGGCGTCGCACGACGGCGCGCCGGGCGGGCCTCCCTTGTTTGGGGATATTGGGGGACGGGCGGGAGTCTGATAGAGTATGCGGGTCGGCGGCCGTAACGGGCTACGGCATTTTTCACCCCTTGCGATACTCCGTCCCGTCGTTGCGTCGCGTGCTCCTCCTGACGGCCGCCCTCCGCGCCCCCGTCACCATGCCCCCATCGTCGATGCCTTTTCCGTCTTCCGTTCTCCGTCTCGTCGTCTTGCTGATCCTCGCGGGGGGCGCGCGGGCGGAGCAGCCGGCCCGGACGATCCTCACGGAAAACATCGTGGAGCTCCGCGACACGCTCTCGCCGGAGGGCTTCACGCACCCGGGCATCAGCTGCGACGCGGAGACGCTCCGCGTCATGCGCGAGAAAGTCATCGCGGGCGTGTCGCCGTGGGTGGACTGCTTCGAGGGCATGCGCCGCACGCGCTTCGCCGATCCGAAACGCCAGCCCGCCCGCGTTCGCCAGATCGTCAACGACGGCGGCATCGGCGGCTTCGCGCACGACGCCCACCTCGCCTGGGTGCAGACCATCCTCTACCTCGTCACCGGCGACGAGAACCACCGGAAGCTCCCGGTCGAGATCATCAACTGGTATGGCTCGCGCACCGAGGAGAGCTTCTTCCCGCGCTACTTCACCGACAGCCACATCAAGATCGGCAAATACGTTTACACCCTGGCCAGCGCGGCCGACATCCTGCGCGCGACCACCCCGGGCGACTCCGGTCTCGCCGTCACCCCCGCCATGATCGACGCGCTTCAGCGGAACTGCTTCCTGCCGATTCGGGAAAACTGCATCGAGCGCAACGACTACTTCATGAACCAGCACTCCTACGCGATCATGGGCTTCCTCGCGTCCACGATCATGGCGGACGAGGTCGATGGCTACCAACGCGCCGTGGAGTGGACCACCGTCAACTCCACCACGCGCAACCGGGGCCGCGACGGTTCGATCAAGGGACAAATCCGCCTCGTGACGCGCAACGACGCCACCGGCGAGACCGTCGAGCCCAACCTGCAGCTCGTCGAAATGGGCCGCGACATGCCCCACGCCGAGGGCAACCTCACCAACCTGCTGATGATGGCCAAGACCATCGACTTTCAGAAGACCAAGGTCGATCCGGTCGCCGGCACCGTCACCCGGCGCCCCGACGGTGTTTCGGCGGTTCGTTTCCTCGACGACCGCCTGGCCCGGGGACTGGCGCTCTATACGAAGTTCAACATGGGCTTCGGGCTGCCCTGGGTGCCGACCTATTCCGAGACCGACCCCACGCATCCCGACTTCGGAGCCCGCTACGACCACCTCAGTCCGCGCGGGCGCGGCTCCTTCGGCTCCGCCTTCAGCTACTACTACCTGAAGGGGATCGGCCTCGACATGGAGCAAGGCTCGAACCGCTACATCCAGGCCGGCTTCGACGCCACGGCCTCCGGACGGGAGCGCGTGCGCTCCGGCCGCTACCTGGACAACATTCACAACTACGGCTTCGATTTCTGGATCGGCCTCCCCGCCGCCTCCTCCGACGCCGCGCCCGATCCGGCGAAAGCCCGCCGCGCCCTGGCCAAGGTGCTCCCGCCTCTGGAGGTGACCCACGAGGGACGCCCGCTGGAGGACGGACAGTTCGAGCATCGCTTCGTTGACCTCTCGGCCATCGCCCAGCCCGGCGACATCTATCCCGGCTCGCCCGACGACATCCCCCTGAAGGTCCGCCGCGACGCCGACGGCACCGGCTACGTCCGCATGACCATCGCCGCCGACAAACCCCGCACCCTGGTGGTCACCGGCCGCATGCCCCGCGGCGCCGGTCTGCGCGTGCGCAGCGACGCCTTCATCACGCTGCGCTTTTACCGCCACGAAGACTTCTCCCGAAGCGGCGGCCTCCTCCAGGAGCTGCTCGTGCCCGACACCCGCGGCCAGTGGTCCTATCTGGTTTCCGACGTCGAGAGCCACGGCATCCTCTACATCCAGGCAAGCTCCGCCGACGGCGCGGCCATGATCGACTTCGACCGTATCGAGCCGGATTCCCAGGCCCTGCGCCCGATCACCTTCAACCCACCGGGCGACGCCCCCGCGATCACCACCTGGGCCGGTCGGCGTATCCAAAAAACCATCATAAGCTCCGGCGGCTCCGGCGCCCTGCGCCTCGGCGCGCGTGACCTGCCCGCAGGCGCGACCTTCGACGCCGCCACCGGCACGCTCGCGTGGACCCCTTCCGCCGCGCAGGTTGGCGACCACGCCGTGCACGTCGTCGCGCGCGACGGCGAGGTCACCCGCGTCCTGCGCGTGGACATCCATGTGGCGGGCGATTTGCAGGCGGCGCTGGACTATGTGGCGCGTCCCCACGATCCGTCGCGCCACTACGTCGTGGCGACCGAGCAGGCGTTCCAGGCCGCCCTGGCCGCGCGCGATCTCCCGGCGTTGCAGGACGCCGTGGCCGGTCTGCGCCTCGTCAGCCCGCGCCTGCCCGACGGCACCCTCGATTACCGCGTGGCCGTGAATATCTCGGAGCGCGGCATGCGCCACATGGCCGACGGCGACCCCTTCTCCTTTGGCGGCATCTGGGGCTTCGACAAAAACTTCACGCTCGATTTCGGCAGCGACCACAAGGTGAAGGCCGAGGCCTTCCGCCTGCTCTCCCGCGACGGCCTGCCGGCCCGCATGGTCGAGGTCGCGGCCTATGGCTCCAACGACCGCCGCCACTGGACGCTGTTGACCGAAAACAAAACCGTGCGCTCCCCCGACTGGCAGACCCTCACGGTCAAGACCGCGGAGCGGAACAACGCCTACCGTTACCTCCGCCTCTTCATGCCGGCCAAGCCGCTCGCGATTTTCGAGGTCGCCGAACTGCGCATCGTCGGCGAGCGCGTCGAGGCACCCGGTCCGAATCAACACGTGGCCTACATCTCGGGCTATCCCGACGGCACCTTCCGTCCCGACCAAAAACTCACCAAGGCCGAGGCGGTCTCGCTGCTCTCCGGCCTGGTGGACGACTACACCGACCGCGGCGCCTACGACTGCGCCTTCGTCGATGTGCCGAAGGACGCGCCCTGGTTCGACGACGTCGCCTACATGTCCCGCAAGGGCGTGGGCAACGGCTGGGAGCAGCCGCTGAAGTATGTCGTCGGCGACGCCCAAAACCGCTTCCATCCCGACGCTCCCATCACGCGCGGCGAATTGGCCCTCACGCTCTCGCGCATGCAGGGCCTGAAGGGCGACAAGGGGCCCGAGCTGAAGGACGTCGGCGCCGACGCCCCGCAGGCCGCCGAGATCCGCCGCGTCGCTCGGGAAGGCTGGCTGACCGCCGACCGTGACGGGCGCTTCCACCCCGACGCCCCCGTCACGCGCGCCCAGTTCGTCGTCGCCGTCAACCGCATGAGCGGCCGCGCCGCCACCCCACCGCCTCGCGAGAACCTGCCGATCTTCTCCGACCTGCCCGCCTCGCACCCGGCCCACGCCGACATCATGAAGGCCGCCGTCACCTATCCGCTCCCGTCACTTGCCGCCCCCGCCGCGCCCCCGGCGGATCAAGGTAGGGCGCGACCGCTGGGCGCGCCGACTGTTGCCGCTCAGCATTCGCCACTCCGACTCAGCGCGCCCAGCGGTCGCGCGCTACCTTTCCGAGGCGGTTTCCGTTCGAACCGCCTGGAGTGAGCCCGCCTCTTTCCTTTTCACACATGGTCTCTCGTTTTTCCCGTCTCGGGCCTTTCCTCTTCGCCCTGTTCATCGCGCTGGCCGGCCCGGCCGTCGCCCAGGACTTCGTTCACCCCGGCGGTCTGCACAGCCAGGCCGATCTGGACCGTATGAAGGCCAAGGTCGCCGCGGGCGAGAGCCCCTGGATCGAGGGCTGGAACGCGCTCGTCCAGGACCGGAAGGCCCGTGAGGACTACAGGCCCGGCCCGCACCGTCACATGGTCAGCCGCCAGCGCGCGCAGGACGACGCCAACGCCGCCTACCTGAACGCCCTGCGCTGGCTCATCTCGGGCGACACCGCCCACGCCGACTGCGCCGTGCGCATCCTCAACGCCTGGTCCGAGACGGTGTCGGAGGTTCCGAAGGGCGATAACATGCCCGGCTTGAGCGGCATCCCCGTCGGCACCTTCGCCATCGCGGCGGAGCTCATGCGCTCCTACCCCGGCTGGTCCGCCGACGACCAGACGCGCTTCAAACGCATGCTCCTGGATTTCATGTATCCGGTTTGTCACGACTTCCTCGTCCGCCACAACGGCGCGAAGGAGGACCACTACTGGGCCAACTGGGACACCTGCAACATGCGCGCGATCCTCGCCATCGGCGTCTTCTGCGACGACCGGGCGAAGTTCGACGAGGCCGTGGAGTATTTCAAAAACGGCCGCGGCAACGGCTCGCTCCGCAACGCCGCGCCCTTCCGATTCGCGGACGGCCTCGTCCAGTGGCAGGAGAGCGGCCGCGACTACGCCCACGTCATGGGCGGGCAGGGCCTGCTTTTCGAGATGTGCCAGATCGCCTGGAACCAGGGCCTCGACCTCTTCGGCGAGGACGACAACCGCCTGCTCGGCGCCGCCGAACACACCGCCCAATACACCCTCTGGAAGGGCGTGCCCTACACCCACTACAACAACTCCAGCGGCGCCAACCAGTTCTACATCTCCGAAAACTACCACGGTCGCCTCGACGCCTCGCACTTCGAGCTGGTTTACAACCACTACGTCGTCCGCCGGGGCCTGAACGCCCCGCACGTCCGCCTCCTCGCCGCGCTGCGCCGCCCCGAGCCGGGCGAGATCGACGTGCTCGGCTACGGCACGCTCACCTACACCCTCGACGCCGCGGCCTCTCCATTGCCCTCGATGGCTCCGCCGACGCCGCGCGAGGTCACCGCGACGCCGGGTCTCCGTCGCGTCGAGCTGCGCTGGTCGCCCTCCGGCGCCTACAGCGCGCATGGCTACGAGGTCGCCCGCGCCGGCTCCCCGGACGGACCCTTCGAGTCCATCTACTCGACCACCCGTTGGACCACCCCCTTCTGTGTGGATGCCGACGTCGAGCCCGGCCGCACCTACCACTACACCGTGACCGCGCTCAACAACGCCGGCAAAAGCGCCCCCTCCGCGCCCGTGAGCGCCGCCGCGGATCCGGGCGAGCCGCTGCCCGCCTCCGGCCGGCTGCTCTCCGCCGAGGGCACGCTCCACTCCAAGGCCGCGGGCAACTCCTTCCTCGTGCCCGCCTCGGGCCGCGAGCTGGACGGCGGCTTCGCCGGCCAGACCGTGGAGGGCGACTTCATCCTCACCGCCCGCCTCGCCGACTGGCGCGGATCCGTTGGCATGATGGGGCTGACGGTTCGCCGGCCGGACGGCGGGGACAAACCCGACGCCCTGGCGGTGACGCTGGGCGAGGTCGGCGGCCGCCTCGCGCGCTTCCGCACGCGTATCGACGGAAAGACTACGGCCCGGCGCGGTTGCGACTTCACCTGGATCCCCGTCTGGCTCCGCCTCCGGCGCGCGGGCGACGAGTTCACCGCCTACCAGTCGTCCGACGGCATCGAGTGGTTCGAGATCGGCAAGAGCACCGTCTCGCTCCCGCGCGGCGTGCTCGCCGGCCTGCTCGCCAGCGGCGGCGGGACTCCGCCCGGACGCAAGGCGACCGATCCCGCCGAGGGTATTTTCGATCACGTCGCGATCGAGCGGGAGCCGGCGCCGGCTCCCGCCGCTCCCACCGCGCTCACCGCGGTGGCGCTCGACGGCGGCGTGGTGCGCCTGGATTGGAAAAACGCCTCCGGGAGCTCGCAACGCGGCGTGAAGATCGAGGCTTCGCTCGACGACGCGCCTTTCTACGAGATCGCCGATCTCGGCCCCGGTGCCTCCCGTTTCGAAAACACCGGCATCACCCGTCCCGCCGCGCTCCGCTACCGCGTCCGGACCTACAACACCGAGGGTTACTCGGCCTACTCGAACATCGCCCCGGGCGGGCAATGAATCCCGAAACCACAGCCCCTTTGGTCCGGGGAGCGCACGCGTCCCGCGTGCCGGTGACGGCGTCCCGCCGTCACCCTCCGGAGCGTCGGGCGGGACGCCCGACGCGGCACCCGGGACGGGTGCGCTCCCCGGACCGCCAAACCACCGCCCGTTAAGTTACGTCCACCCTCTCGCCCCGCCCCTCGATCCCGCCCCCGCAGCTCCCACCTTTTCCGTCTTATGAAACTCCCGTTTCCCCTCCCCTTGTCCGCCCTCGCCCTCACGGCGCTGCTCGCGGCGTTTTCGCCGGTCCGCGCCGAGACGCCCGCGGTCGCGCCCGCGCCGCATTTTTCCCATCCCGAGCGCATCCGCTACGACGGCCACTGCCTCCAGATCGAGGGCCGCGACTTCTTTCTCTCCGCCGCCGCCTTCCACTATTACCGGACCCCGCGGGAGCTGTGGCGCGACCGTTTCCAGAAGATCAAGGACGCCGGCTTCAACTCCGTCGAAACCTACATCCCGTGGAACTGGCACGAACGCCAACTGCCCTCCGGCCTCGACGATTTTTCCAAGGTCGATCTCTCCGAGTTCGAGGCCTGGCTGAAGATGGCGCACGAGGAGTTCGACCTCTACACCATCGTGCGGCCCGGCCCCTTCATCTGCGCCGAGTGGGCCGGCGGCGGCTACCCGCGCTGGCTGGCCAAGTTCAATCCCTGGACCGGGAAGGAATTCTGGCTCCGCAGCGGCGACGACGCCCACATCGCCTGGAGCGTGCATTGGTATGACGCCGTCTGCCGGCTCTTCGCCCGCGAGCAGATCACCCGCAAGCCGAAGGGCGCCAAGGGCATCATCCTCGTCCAGATCGAGAACGAATACGACTACTACACCGCCTCCGCCGCCGACAAAACCAAGCTGCTGCGCGCCCTCCACGACGCGGTGCGAAACGCCGGCGTCGAGGTGCCCATCTTCACCTGCCGCACCGACCAGACCCGCGGCAGCGCCGACCCCGTGCTCTCCCAGGTCTTCGACTGCGACAACCTCTACGTGCCGCTCGACGGCGCGCCCGGCTGCGCGCAGCGCATGGTCTCCCTGCGCGCCCGCCAGCCCCAGGCCCCCGCCTTCGTCACCGAGCTGCAAGGCGGCTGGTTCGCCCTGGTCGGCGAGCGCCTGAGCGAGGAAAACTATTCCGACGCGCGCCACTTCGCCGCCATCCACTGGATGTCCCTGCTCGGCGGCGCCACCGGGCTCAATCCCTACATGTTCACCGGCGGCACCCACTTCGGCGGCTGGGGCGCGCGCGGCCAGACCACCACCTACGACTACAACGCCGCCATCCGCGAATGGGGCGCGCTCAGCCCGAAATACTACGCGGCCAAAGGCGTGAACGAATTCGTCCGCGACCACGCCTCGCTCCTCGTCCGCGCCGAGGGCGGCCCCTGCGAACTCCGGGGCGCCCCCGCCTCGCTCTTCGGCGGCGTGCGCGTCGCGCCCGACGGCACCCGCTTTGTTTTCCTGCACAACACCGACCCGAAGAATCCCGTCTCCGGCAAGATCACCGTCGTCCCCGGCGAAATCACCCGCCCCGACGGCCCGATCTACAACTTCGACCAGGAGGGCAACCGCGTGCTCGTCCGCACCGCCGAAGCCGACGCGGGCGCCGCCACCATCCCGCCCTTCGAGGTGGACTACACCCTCGGCGACCTCGGGTCCAAGGTGCTCGTGATCGCGCCCGGCAAGTCCGCCGCCGAGGGCGTCTGGTATCCGAAACCGCAGGTTCTTCCCCCCGCCCCGCGCCTGCCCGCGCCGGTGCGCATCGCCTCCGCGCTCAAACACCTCGACCCGCTCGACGGTGGCTGGCGCGCGCTGCGCGAGGACAAATCGCTGCCCGAGCTCGGCGTGGACGATCAGCGCTACGTGCTCTACCGCGCGCGCTTCACGCTCGCGGAGGACGAGGTCGCCCGCTTCGGCCGGCTGCTCGTCAACTCCTTCAGCCGCGATCTCGTCACCGCGCAGGTCAACGGCCGCCTCGCCGGGCGCCTGTATCCGGACGAGTCCTACGCCGCCGCCGCGACGCGCAACAAGAAGCTCTCCTTCGACCGCATCCGCCCCGACGAGTTTGACAACCGCTTCGACATCGGCGGCCTGCTCCGCGCCGGGGAAAACGAGATCGTGCTGCTCCACGAAAACATCGGCCACGAGCACGGCTACATCCCGATGGAGGAGCTGTGCGGCGTCCGGCGCGCCGGACTCGGTCTCGGCGCCGACGAGTCGGCCATCGCCCGCCCGCTCGACTGGCAGGTCGCCCTCGACCTCGGCGGTGTCGCCGCCGGTTGGACGCGGCCCGATTTTTCACCGAAGGGCTGGGAAAAGGTCTCGCTCGACACCGCGCGCCCCATCGCGCGCAAGGGCAACGGCATCCAGCCCCGCGGCCCCCGCGACGGCATGATGACCTGGTATCGGCTCGAGTTCGAGCTGCCCGAGCCCGTGTCCCCCGCGGCCGCCTCGATCCCGTGGCGACTCCTGCTCCACGCCTCCGGCAACGGTTTCATGTGGCTCAACGGCCACGACATCGGCCGGCATTGGGAGCTCGGACCGCAGCGCGAGTTCTACCTGCCCGAGTGCTGGCTGAACTTCGGCGAAGGCCGGAAAAACGTGCTCATGCTCGGCCTGCGCCAGACGGTCAACGGCGCCGAACTCCGCGCCGCCGAGGTCTCGCCCTATCCCCTCGACCCCGCTTTGACCCGGTAATCCGCCCCGGCGCGCTCGCCGCGGCCGGAACGCCCGGCCCGGGTGCCGGACCCAACAGGATAATACCGACTACGTTTTGAGTCGGGACTTTTCGGGACGGTAGGGCACGACCGCCGGGCGCGCCGGTCCGGGTGCCGATCACCGTCCGTCCTCGGCGGCGGGCCCGGCGGTCCCACCCTACCCTAGATCCATCCCGAGTCGCTCCGCTTTCGCGCCTTCGTCCGCTCGCCTTCGGCCGAAGCTGTGCTTGCTTCGCGGCGCATGCCCGCCGCTCCCGCTCCGCCCGCATCCGTCTCCGCGCCGGCCCTCGCCGTCGCGGCCGTGACCAAACACTACGGCTCCCGCCGCGTGCTCGACGCCGTGTCCTTCGCCGTCGCGCGCGGCGAACGCGTGGCCCTCACCGGCCCCTCCGGCAGCGGCAAGACGACCCTGCTCAACTGCCTCGGCGGGGTGGATCGCCCCGACTCCGGCGAGATCCGCCTGCTCGGCGAGCGCGTCGATCAACTCGGCCCCGACGCGCTCAACCTCCTGCGCCGCGAACGCGTCGGCACCATTTTCCAGTTTTTCCACCTCCTCCCCACCCTCTCGGCGGCGGAAAACATCGAGCTGCCCTTGCAACTCGTCCGCGTGCCGGGCCCGGCACGCAGGGAGCGGGTCGAGGCCCTCCTCGCCCGGGTCGGCCTCGCCCACCGCGCCGCCGCCCTGCCCTCGCAGCTCTCCGGCGGGGAACAACAACGCGTGGCCATCGCCCGCGCCCTCGTCCACCGCCCCGCCCTGCTCCTCGCCGACGAGCCCACCGGCAACCTCGATTCCGCCAACGGCGCCAACATCCTCGCCCTCCTCCGCGAGCTGAGCGACGAAACCCAAACCTCGCTCGTGCTCGTAACCCACAGCGAGGAAGCCGCCGCCATCTGCCATCGCCGCATCCACCTCCGCGACGGCCGCGTGGTCTGACCTGAATCCCAGAGCCCAGAAGCCAGAGGCCGGAGACCAGAGGCCAGAGTTCAGAAATCAGATAACAGAGGTCGGAAACCCACCAACGCCCCCCCTTCGTCCTTCCCGCCCCCATTGGACCATGGTCCTTGGACATTGGTCATTGGTCCTTGGTCATTGGTCATTCCCCCATGCTCCCCCTTCTCCTCCGCCGTTTCAGCCTGCGCCACGCCCGGCTCGCGCCGGGACAGACCGCGCTGCTGGTGCTCATCCTCGCCTTGGGCGTGGCGGTGTTCACCAGCGTGCGCCTCGCCAATCGCGCGGCGGTGTCGTCCTTCACCCACTTCACCGAGACGCTCACCGGCCGCAGCGACTGGATCATCCAGGCCCCCGCCGGACGCGTGCCCGAGTCGGTGCTGCCCGAGCTGCGCACCGCCCTCGCCGACCTCGCGGTGCAAATCCACCCCGTCGTCGAAACCACCGCCGCCGAGCCGCCGCCGAGCCTCCCCGCCGAGGCCGCCGCGGAGACGCCGACGGCCTCCGCCGCGCCCGAGCGTTTCAGCCGACGCGGCTTCACCCTGCTCGGCGTCGATCTGGTGGGCATCGCCAACCTCGCCGCCCAACAGGCCGCCGGGGAACCGTTTTTCCGCAGCTCGCGTCGCGCCGGCGGCACGCGAGACGACACGGAGGACGGCGCGGAGGACGGAGACTTTTTCGACCTGTTCTCGCCCGAGCCGCAGGTGTGGGTAAGCCCGACCCTCGCCCCCGAATTGCCCGAGCACCTCGACTTGGTGGTCAACGACCGCCCGGTCCGCCTGCCCGTGGCGGGCCACATCCCCCAGGCCGCCGAGGGCCCGGCCGCTCCGGCCACGCTCGTGGTCATGGACCTACCGCGCCTGCAAAACCTCGTCGGCCGCGAGGGCTGGCTCGACCGCGTCGAGTTTGTGCTCGAAGCCGGTCCGGGACTCGCGACACGGCGCGCCGAGCTGGGAAAACGCCTCGGCGACCTCGCCGCCCGATCGACCGTCTCCGACCTCGCCCCGGCGCCGCGCTGGCTCGTCACCACCCCGGGCGCCCGACGCGAGACGGCCGCCACCATGACGGAGGCCTTTCGGCTCAACCTCACCGTGCTCTCGCTCATCGCCCTGCTGGTCGGGCTCTACCTGGTTTTCCAGGCGCTCGACGGAGCGGTGGTCCGGCGGCGCGGGGAGATCGCCGTGCTGCGTTCCCTCGGGGTGGACGCGCGCCTGATCCGGCGCGCCTGGCTCGCCGAGGCCGCCCTGCTCGGGCTGGCCGGCGGCGCGCTCGGACTGCTCCTCGGCTGGGGCGGCGCGCAGTTCGCGGTGCGCGCGGTGGGCCGCACGGTCAACGCGCTCTACTACGCCACGAGCGTCGATGCCGCGCACCTTTCGTGGGGCGAGGCCGCGCTCAGCCTCGCCGCCGGGGTGCTCGCGAGCGTGCTCGCCGGCTGGTCGCCGGCCCGCGTAGCGGCCGAGACGCCGCCGGCGCAGGTGCTGGTGCGCGGAGCGCCCGGCGCCGTCGGCGGCCCCTGGCTGCGCAGCCCCGCGCTCGCCTTTGGCGCGCTCGCCCTCGGCGTGGTCCTGAGCCGGCTCCCGCCCCTGGCGCTGGGCGGCGGCACGCGCTTCCCGCTGGCGGGACACCTCGCGGCCTTTTGCGGCATCCTCGGCGGCGGCGTGCTGGCCTCGCTCGCCATCCCGACGCTCGGTCGCGCGCTGCGTCCCCTCGCCGCCCGCGGGGCCGAGTGGCGCGTCGCGCTGGGGCACCTCGCGCGCCCGAGCGGACGTCACCGGCTGGCGGCGGCCGCGCTCGTCTGCGCCATCGGCATGGCGGCGGGCATGGGCATCCTCATCGCCAGCTTCGAGCGCTCGGTGCGCACCTGGGTGCAGAGCGCGCTCCAGGCCGATCTCTACATCTCCAGCGCCGGCGCCCAGACCGCCTCGTCGGACAACCGCATCGCCCCCGCCACCTGGCGCGCCCTCGCCGCCCATCCGGCGGTGGCGGACGCGGCCGTGTTTTCCGCCCACCCGCTCGTGCTCGACGGCAAGCCCACCACGCTCGGCGGCGGCGATCTCGCCGACCAGTCCGCCCGCGGCGGTTTCCTCTGGGTCGGCCCGCCGCCCTCGCCGGAGGCCCTCGATCCGGCGAAAAACGCCGGGCTGGCGCTGGCCAGCGAGAGCTTCGCGGAGCGCTTCCGTATCCGCCGGGGCGATACGGTGGAGGTGCCCACGCCGGGGGGAACGCGCCGGCTGGAGGTGGCGGGCCTCTTCGCCGACTACGGCAACGAACGAGGCACCTTGCTCGTGGACCGGAGCCACGCCGTCGCCTGGTTCGGCGACGACCACGCCACCAGCCTGGCGCTCGACCTCGTGCCCGGCGCGGCGGTGGAGACGGTGCGCGGGGATCTGGCGCGCGCCTTCCCCGGCCTCGCCATCCTGAGCAACTCGACCCTGCGCGCCGAGGTGCTGCGGGTGTTTCACCAAACCTTCTCCATCACCTATGCGCTCCAGTTTATCGGCTTGGTGGTGGCGGTGGTCGGCCTCGCGCTGAGCCTGGTCAGCGTGTTGCTCGACCGACGCGACGAGCTCACGACGCTGCGCGCGCTGGGTTTTCGACGCTCCGAGATCGCCCGCGCCACCGCCATCGAGGGCGGCGTGCTCGCGCTTTGCGCCTGCACGGCGGGCATCGCGCTCAGTTTCGCCCTGGGCTGGCTGCTTATCCACGTCATCAACAAACAAAGCTTCGGCTGGACCCTCGCCTTCGCCGTGCCGACCGGCCAGCTGCTCGCGCTCGCCGCCCTCGTCTTCGGCACCGGCGTGGCGGTGAGCCGCCTGGTCGGCCACTGGGGCGCCGCGCTGCCGGCCGACCGCGAGGAATGACCGCGCCGCGCCGCCGCGGCGGCGGCGCGGAATGACCAATGATCAATGTCCAATGACCAACGCCGAATGCCGAATGGTAGGGCGGGACCGCCGGGCCCGCCGCGCAGGATGAACGGTGATCGCCCACCAAACCGGCGCGCCCGGCGGTCGCGCCCTACCTTTCCGCAGAACCCCGACTCAAAACGTAACTGCTACGAATCCATCGTGAACGCACCACGCCCCCGCCGCCTTTTTCGGTTTCTGTTCCTGACGGTTCTTTCGGTGTTCGCTCCGGGCGCTCTCCGCGCGGACGAGATCCCGCCCGCCACCGCCGACGGCTTCGCGGTGCCGCGGCCGAACCCGACTTTCGTCTTCCCGCGCGATCACGGCTCCCACCCCGACTACAAGATCGAGTGGTGGTATCTCACCGGACACCTTTTCACCGACGAAGCCACGCCGAAGCGTTTTGGTTTTCAGGCCACCTTTTTCCGTTCCGCCTCGCCCAAGGCCACCGCCGCGCGGGCCGCGTCGGCCAACTTTGGCCAGGATCAAATCTACCTCGCCCACATGGCGCTGATCGACGTGACGAGCGGCCGTTTCCTGCACCAGGAACGGCTCAACCGCGCCGGTTGGGACGCGTCCGCTTCCACCGCGACGCTCGACGTGCGCAACGGCGACTGGTCCTTGCGCTTCGTCGAGCCGGGCTCCGAACGCATGGAGTTGATCGGCGGCGTTCGCGGCGAGGCGCGGTTCCGGCTCACCCTTGCACCGCGCAAGCCGCTGGTGCTTTTCGGCGAGGGCGGCTACTCGCGCAAGGGCGCCGCGCCCACCGCCGCGAGTTACTACCTCACGTTTTCCCGACTCGCCGCGGAGGGTTCGCTCCGGCTCGGCGAGGAGGAGCTGGCGGTCGGCGGCACCGCGTGGATGGACCACGAATACAGCAGCAGCCAGCTCGACGAAGACCAGGTCGGCTGGGACTGGTTGAGCGCGCAGTTGGAGGACGGTCGCGAGCTGATGTTTTACCGCCTGCGCACGACCGACGGCGGCACGGACCCGGCCTCGATGCTCACCTGGATCGACCGCGACGGCCGGGCCACGCGGGCGCCCTTTCGTTGGGAACCGCTGACGAGCTGGACCAGCCCGCACGGCGGAACGACCTACCCGCAGCGTATCCGCCTCACCACCAAGGACCCGGCCACCGGCGCGGAGCGGGTCCTGTATGTCGAGCCCTTCGCCGCCGATCAGGAGCTGGGCGGCAAACTCGGCGGCGTGACCTACTGGGAAGGCGCCTGCCGCATCGTGGACGCGGACGGCGCGCCGCTGGGCTCGGCCTACATGGAGCTCACCGGCTACGACCGCGCCATCGAGGCGCTGCGGTGAAACGCGAGGGGCGCGACGGGGCTCCGAGCGGGGCTCCGCCACGCCACGCGCTCACGCCAGCCCGAAGTGGGCATAGGCGGCATACACGAGGGGCTTGGCCCAGGCGGGCGTGGCGACGAGCGCCTCGGGTGTCGTCGGATGGGCCAGGCGCCGCCCCTCGATGGCCAGCACCAGCACCGGCTCCGGCGCGTGGCCTTCGCCGGGATCGGCCTCGGCCGAGTTGTCGTAAACCCGCAGATCGGCGACGTGCGGAATCAGGCGAACGAGGTTCTGGTGGCTGCCCACCCAGCGCCGGCGAATGTCCGCCTCCGGGATGTCGTGACCGCCTTTTCGGACCCGCGCCGCCACCCGTCGGAGGTGCAGCTCCACGCTCGCCAAACCGGCGAACCACACGCGCAAGGTCGCCCCGGCGGCCGCCGCCTCGATGAGCAGGCGGGTGATCGAGTCCCCGCCCAGGGTGGACTCGAAGGTGAAGGCCGCGCCGTCGGCGATGGCCGCCTCCAGGCGTCGTTTGCCCTCGCGCCAGGCGAAGGCGTTGGCCTCCGCCTGGCTCAGTCCGGGACTCGCCGCGCGCGCGGCCCGGGCGGCCTCGTCGGGGTTGTGGTATTCGCCGCCGCAGGCCCGCAGATGCGCGCCGCCGATGCTGCTCTTGCCGGCGCCATTTACCCCGGCCAGCACGGTGATCTCCGCGTGTGACGGGCCGGCGGCGGCGGCCGGCGCTGCTGCGGCGGCGCGGCGAGCGGACGATTTAGCCGCCATGCTGGCGGGCCGCCTTCACGGCCGATTTTCCCAAGGCCGCCGGGCTGGCGGAAAGAAGCGATTTCACGCCCCGTTTGGCCTCGGGGCTGTTCATGCGCGCCACCATGGCGTCGAACTTCGTGGAAAGCTCCGCGAGCGGCGCGGTCCGCGCCTCCTGCAAGGCCACATACTCGGCCACGGGCATGAGAACAAACTCCGCCCGCCGGTGGCGTTTGATCGCGAGCGCCCCCTTGAGCGCGCGCGACGTCACTTCGCCGAAGCTGTTTTTCAATTCGCTGGCCGAAACCACCGGCAAGGCGGCGATGAGGTCGGAAGCGGAGACCCCGGAATCGGCGGGGCGGGAAAGGGTCGCGGACATGGCCCGGAAATCTGGCCGGTTTGGCCAAATTGTCCAGATCATCCCTTTCGGCCCATGCCGGCGTTATGGTATGGAGTGCGGCGGCATGACGCCGCTTTGGACGGGGCGGCTCGACGCCCCATTCTGCCGCGCAGGCAGCCGAGGCTGCCTGTCAAAAAAGCGGCGACACGTCGCCGCACTCCACAGACCGCCCGCGATCCGCCGACGCCCTCGGCTCGCGCAAAAAGACGCCGATCAATCCTCGTCGTCGGCGCCCCCGCCGGACGCGGCGCGTTTCATGTCGTAGGGCTGGCCGGTGAGCTCGGCGAGTTTCTGCTCCAGGTCGGCCTTTTGCAGGGCCTCGATCACGGGGGCGATCTCGCCCTCGATCACCTGTCCGAGGCTGTAGAGGGTGAGGCCGATGCGGTGGTCGGTGAGCCGGCTTTGGGGGAAGTTGTAGGTGCGGATGCGTTCGCTGCGGTCGCCGGTGCCGATCTGGTTTTTGCGCTGCGCGGCGTATTTGGCCGCCTCCTCGTCCTGCTTGCGCTGGAGCAGGCGGGCGCGGAGCACGGCCATCGCGCTGGCCTTGTTTTTGATCTGCGAACGTCCGTCGGCGCAAAAGACGATCAGCCCGGTCGGCTTGTGGATGATGCGCACCGCCGAGTCGGTGGTGTTGACGCCCTGGCCGCCGGGACCGCTGGCGCGTTGCACCGTGATTTCGAGGTCCTGCGGGTCGATGTGGATGTCCACCTCCTCGGCCTCGGGCAGCACGGCGACCGTGACGGTCGAGGTGTGGATGCGTCCGTTGGCCTCGGTGCTGGGGATGCGCTGCACGCGGTGCACGCCGCTCTCGAACTTGAGCTGTTTGTAAACATCCTGCCCGCGAACGAGAAAACTGATTTCGCGGAAGCCGCCTTTTTCCGAGGGCGAACTTCCCATGGGCTCGATGGTCCAGCGGCGCGTCTCGCAGTAGCGTTGATACATGCGGGTGAGGCTGGCGGCGAAAAGCGCGGCCTCCTCGCCCCCCGTGCCGGCGCGGATCTCGACCACCGTGTTGCGCGAATCGGTCGGCTCGGGCGGGATCATCTGGCGAAGCACGGAGGCGTGCAGTTCCTCGACCCTCTGTTCGAGGCCGGGCAACTCCGCCTCGGCCAGCTCGCGCAGCTCCGCGTCGGCCGCCGGATCGCGCAGCAGCGCCTTCATCTCGGTGACGTCGGCCTGGGCCTTTTTCAGCGCGGCGAAATCCCCCAGCAGAGCCCCCAGGCGTTGGTGTTCGCGAGTGACCTCGGCGGCGGCGCGGGCGTTGTTGTAAAACGAAGGCGCGCGCATCTGCGCGTCGAGTTCGTCGGAGCGCCGCAGGAAGGGCGTGATGTCGGGCAAAGTGACCATGGAAAAAAGCGGGGAGGAGAAGCGGGAAAGCGGAAATCGGGGGGACGATGGAGAAAGAGAACGGGAGAGCGGGAGCGGGGATTCGAGACCGACCCGGCGGCCGGGCGGCGCGGGCTGAAACGTCACGGACGGACGGCGCTTTGCGCATTGCGCGGTTTACGGCGCGCGGCTTGCTTCGGGCGCAAACGTCGCGAGCGCGGGAGGTTTCTTCAACCGCGCTAACGGTGCTGATCCGCCATGGCCACGACTCTCTTCACGCAGAACACCATCGCCCTCATCTGGGACTTCGACAAGACCCTTATCCCGGAATACATGCAGTCGCCGCTTTTCCGGCGCTACGGCATCGACGAGGGCGCGTTCTGGAACGAGACGAACAACCTCGTCTCCCACTATCAGCGGCGCGGCTACCACCTCGCGCCCGAGATCGCCTACCTCAACCACCTGCTCACCCACGTGCTCGCCGGCTACATGCCGAAGTTGAGCAACAAAATCCTCCGCGAGTGTGGCGCGGAGATAAAGTTCTACCCCGGCCTGCCCGACTTTTTCCCCCTGGCCAAGAGCTACGTCACCGAGAAGGAGGCCTACCGGAAACACGACATTCGCCTGGAACACTACATCGTCAGCACGGGCCTCGCCGAGATGGTGCGCGGCAGCGCGATCGCCCCGCACGTGGACGGCATCTGGGGCTGCGAGTTCATCGAAAATCCGCTCCAGCCGGGCTTCCTCAAACAGGGCGACTTCAACCTGGAGGCCGAGGCGCTCATCGCGCAGATCGGGCTCGTCATCGACAACACGACCAAGACCCGCGCCCTCTTCGAGATCAACAAGGGCACCAACAAAAACCCCGCCATCGAGGTAAACGCCAACATCGCGCCCGAGGACCGGCGCATCCCCTTCCAGAACATGATCTACATCGCCGACGGCCCGAGCGATGTGCCGAGCTTTTCCGTGACCAAGAAAAACGGCGGCAAGGCCTACGGTGTTTACAACCCCGCCCGCCCCGACGAGTTCGCCCAAAACGACCGCCTCCGCAGTTCGGGACGGATCGACCACTACGGGCCCGCCGACTACCGCCCCGAGAGCAGCACCGCGCAGTGGCTACGCCTCCAGGTCCACCAGCTCTGCGACCGCATCGTGGCCGACCGCGAAAGCGCCCTCGCCGCCCGCGTCGCCCGCGCTCCGCGCCACCTCAACCTCACGCCCGAGGAAGAGGCCCTCCGCCGCGCCGCCGCCGAGGCCGCGCTGGCGCCGAAGCAGCAAACCTTCCTGGAGTAGGCGCCTCGCTATGGAGTGCGGCGGCATGACGCCGCTTTCGACGGGGCGGCACGACGCCCCGCCCGACCCCGCAGGCAACCGCGCCGCCCACCCCGGCCGGAGCCCGAGGCCCGCGCGGTAAATCCGCCCGGTAAATCTCCCGTTGCTTGCGGCGCCGGGCTTTTCCAAACCGGTTCGCCCCATGAGCCTGTTTATCCGTCGCGCCCGCATCCTCACCCTCGCCTCCCCCGAAACCGCCGCGCCGGCGCGGCTGCGTCCGCGACGCGGGGCGGCCCTGCGCGAGCTCGGTGTCCTGCCGCGCGGCGACGTGTTGATCGAGGGGGACAAAATCGTCGCGGTCGCGCCGGAGTTGCCCGCCCCGCCGGAGGCCGAGGTGATCGACGCGGACGGTCGCGTGCTCATGCCCGCCTTTGTCGATTGCCACACCCACGCCTGCCAGCCGCCGGAGCGGCTCGACGATTGGGAAAAGGAGCTCGCCGGCGCCACCCTCGCCGAGATCGAAAAGGCCGGCGGCGGCCTGCCCGCCCTCGTTCACGCCACACGCTCCGCCACCCGCAAACAGCTCGCCGCCGGACTTCGCCTCCAGCTCGACGCCCTGCTGCGCGGCGGCACGACCACCGTGGAGGTGAAGAGCGGGCTCGGCCTCAATTCCGACGCCGAGCGCAAGCTGCTCGGCGCCATCCAGCGCGCCGCCTCCGAGTGGCCCGGCACCGTGGTGCCCACGGCCCTGCTCGGCCACGCCATCGAGGGCGACCCGGCCGTCTTCACCCGCAACATGGTGCGCGAGGTGTTGCCCGAAGTTTGGCACGAGTTTCCCGGCCTCACCGTGGACGCCCGTTGCGGGGCCGACGCCTGGCCGGCGGAGGCCTGCGTGCGCCTCCTCGATCGCGCGCGCAAACACGGCCTGCCCATCCGGGTGAGCGCCGACCAACACGCCTCCACCGGCATGATCCCGGAGGCGCTCGCGCTCCACGCCCGCAGCGTCGATCACCTCGAAAACGCATCCAAGGCCGACCTCCAGGCCCTGGCCGCGAGCGACACCTTCGCGGTCATGACCCCGGCCGCGAGTTTCCACTCCGGCCGCCGCTACGCGCGGGCGGGCGCCTTCGTGGACAGCGGCGGCTTGCTCGCGCTCGCCAGCGACTACGGCCCCGCCACCGGCCCGATCCACTCCATGCCCTTCGTCATCGCGCTGGCGGTGCGCCACTGCGGCCTGAGCGTCGCCGAGGCCATCGTCGCCGGCACGGTCAACGCCGCCGCCGTGCTCGGCCTCGACGACCGCGGCAGCATCGAGCCCGGTCGCCGCGCGGACCTGCTGCTCCTGCGCCACGGCGACGAGCGCAAACTCGCCCACGAGGTCGCGGTGAACCACCTCGACCGCGTCATCTGCGCCGGCCGCGTCGTGACGCCGTGAGGCGCAGCCCAGGTCGCCGGGTGTAGCAGGAAACGATGTCAGTTCTGAATGGCGCTTAGTTAGGAGCGGCCAGTTTCGATGAGCCTGGACGCATATTTTCA
>CBINNW010000077.1:0-24623 GCA_966252115.1 uncultured Akkermansia sp. | reverse complement strand
CAACCGCCTGCACCTGGTCGGCGGCGTCACCCTGCCCAACCTCATCAACACCGGCGGCGGCGTCACGGTGGAGAACGTGTCCGGCGACAACACCCTCAACGGTGGTTTCGAGTTCGGCAACGTCGGCTCGGTTAGCACCACCATCACCTCCACCTCCGGCACGCTCACCCTCAACGGCAACCTCACCATCGCCAGCGGCCTCAGCTGGAGCTCGGCCAACCGCACCTTCGACTTCGCCGGCGCCGGCACGACCATCGTCAACGGCGTGATCGCCCACCCGGCCCACGCGACCACCACCGCGTCGCTGCTCGGCCTCAACAAAAACGGCTCCGGCACGGTGATCCTCAACGGCGTCAACACCTACTCGCAGCCGACCTTCGTCTATAACGGTGTGCTTCGCATCGACGGCGCCCTCGCCGTCAATCCCACCACCGGCACGCCCTCGACCGTGACGGCGGAATACGACTTGGGCACCCTGGCCGGCACCGGCACCATCGCCGGCCCCACCGGCATCTACGGCTGGCTCCGTCCCGCCGCGGGCGGCACGCCGGGCGGCCAGCTGACCTTCGAGAACACCCTCTACATCGACCAGTTCGGCACCACCCAGTTCGACTTCGCCGGCGCGGCCTTCACCGGAATCAAGTCCACCCTCAACAACGGTTTGACCTACGGCGGCGTGCTTCGCCTGAACTTCACCTCGGGCATCTACAACGGCAGCTACACCCTGTTCGAATTCACCGGAACGCCCTCCGGCAGCTACTTCGAAACCACCCTCACCACCACGGTCGAGGGCGAGACGAACCTGCCGCTGTCGCAAAACGGCTCCGTCTGGAGCATCACCACCAACGGCGTCAGCTACGCCTTCGACCAGGCCACCGGCGTGCTCACCGTCAGCGGGGCGACCGACGCCGTCATTCCCGGCTCGACCACCCTCTCCGCCGCCGCCGGCACCTCGGTGGTCAACCTCGACTGGACCGCCGCGGCCAACGCCGACACCTACGTCCTGCGCCGCTCCACCACCGCCGGCGGCCCCTACGTCACCATCGCCGACGGCCTCGGCGGCCTGAGCTACTCCGACACCGACGTCGTGGACGGCACCACCTACTACTACGTCGTCATGGGCAAGGACTCCTCGTCCAACCTCACCGGGCCGGTCTCCGCCGAGGTCTCGGCCACGCCGGAAGCCACGCCCTACACCGCCTTGCAAACCTGGCGCTTCGACACCTTCGGCGTGTATGACGACGACGGCACCGTCCTCGCCGGCGACGCCGAGGACTTCGACGGTGACGGCCTGGCCAACCTGCTGGAATACGCGCTCGGCACCGACGCCACCGCGGCGGGGGTGAGCCCGGTCTCGATCGCCCGCTCCGGCGACTTCCTCACCCTAACGTATCCGCGCAACGCGTCCGCCGACCCGGCGCTGAGCTACGTCGTCGAGGCGAGCAACGACCTGACGGGCTTCGCGGCCGGCCCCGGCACGACCAGCACGGTCGGCGACGTCTCGACCTACACCGACACGGTCAGCCTGGCCACGCCGGGATTGCGCCGCTTCCTGCGTCTCTCGGTGACCTACACTCCGGCCGAGTAAACGTTCCCGCGCCAAAAGCCAAACGCCGCACGCCGCGCGCGCCGGCGCCCGAAGCCCCTCGGTTTGACCGAGGGGCTTTTTGCCGTCCCGCGACGCGACCCGGGGACCGCCGCATGCCGGGGGGCGGAGGTGACGAGTGACGACGTGGCGGAATGGCGGATACATTTCGTTTTCGTGGCGCTGGGCGGCCGCTCGCGCGGGCGCCGCCAGCTCGGGGACCCCAGCGGGTGGAACCGATTGTCCCCAATCGGTTCGACGG
The DNA here is from genome assembly GCA_966252115.1 of uncultured Akkermansia sp. Lineage (GTDB taxonomy): Bacteria > Verrucomicrobiota > Verrucomicrobiia > Opitutales > Opitutaceae > IMCC26134_A. The sequence goes on along the minus strand of CBINNW010000077.1, from coordinate 22,776 downwards.
CGCAGCCGCCCGGCGTGTCGGCGCCCGCCGGATGAAAGCGCTTCCGCTCTTCCGCCACGACCACCGGTCAAGCGCAGTCGCACGGCCCCGAGCCGGCCGAGGACCGCCGAGGCGCGCGAGCGTCGTCGCCGATTTGTGGATACAAAAAAAGGCCGCCCCGGTCGGGGCGGCCTTCGGCCAGAAGGAGGCGACGGGCGGCGGTCGATCAGAACCAGAACTTGGGATTGCCCGAGGGGGTGCCGATGGAAAACACCTCGGGGCCGGGCCGGACCGCCAGCACGAATTTGCGCCAGCGCACATGGCCGTCCACGTAGCCCGCGTGGGCGCCGGAGGGCATGCTTCCGGTCATGTGGTTGCTCACGTTCACACGCAGGCCGCCCATGTTCACGTTCTGGAAGCTGGCCGCGGAGATGCCGGTGGAGATGACCGCGTCCACCACGAGGAGGCGTTTGCTGGGAGCGACCTTGGCGACGGTCGTGCCCTCGAGGTTGTCGTAGAGATCCTGGATGCGTTCGTTCTGCCAGACCGCTTCCACGCTCGGCGTGCCCTTGAGCAGGAGGACGTAGTTGGTCACCGCGTAGTTGGGCGAGAACTCGAACATGCGGTTGATGCCCTCGATCTCCACCATGGGCGAGGAGGGGCAGTAGAGCACCTCGCGTCCGGCCAGCCCGACCACATCCTTGATGACCTCGTGGCTGGTGTCCCAGGCCCAGTAGGCGCCGGTGTTTTGAGGGAACTTCTGTCCCTTGTTCTGGTTGGCCTGGGCGATCAGCGACAGGGTGATCTGCCGGACATTGCTCATGCACTTGGCGCGCTTGGCGCTTTCGCGCACGCGGCTGACGGTGGGGATGAGGATCGCGGCCAGGATGCCGATGATGGCAATCACGGTCAGCAGCTCGATGAGCGTGAACCCGCGACGGATCTTGGAGGAGGGGGTGGTCATGATGGGTTTTGGTGAAGGGATACGGTGTGCGGGCGCGCCGCCTCGGTGGCGGGCGGTGGGACGTGGCTCACCCGTCGTTCGGGCGCTTCGCGGTGGGAGGCCTGTCGCTTCGGCTCGTGCGGCCTCGCGACGGGGCGAAGGGGCCGGACGGCGACGGGAGACGGGCGTTATCTGCAAAGACGGGGACGAGTGGGCGGGGTGGGTTGGGTTTTCGGGGACCGCGCGACCGCCGCGTTTGGGCGGAAGTCTCGCGTGTTTGGTTTTTCGGCGATCGCCGGGTCCGGATCCAGCCGGACATCGGGCTAACATTTGACCAAATGGGCGCGCGTCCCGTCCGCGCCCGCGGTGTTCGTCACGGGGCGCGCCGGGGCCGGGGCGCCGCGGCCGCGCTCGCGACCGCCCGGCGCCGGCGTATCGGTTTCGTCACTACACAGGGGCGGGCCCCCGCCCCGGTTCGCGGGCGCGTGTCTCCGTCGCCGGCGCGGTTCGCTCAGCGGCGCGGGCTGCGGTAGAAGACGTAGTTGGAGAGAAACGAGAGGCCGGAGAGGCTGGCGAGGGTGCGCACGTTGCGCATCGCGCCGACCACCTGCGTGAGGGGCGAGGCCGCCGGTTCGCGGATGCGCAGCAGGAACCACCCGACCACGAGGGACAGGGCCGGCTGGACGATGAAGCACGCGTGATAAACCGGCAGCGCCGACCAGCGGGAGAGGCCCCACTCCAGCACCGCTCCGCCCAACACCGGGGCGACCGCCGCGAAAAGCGAGGTGATGGCGAGGTTCATGCCGAGCGCCAGATTACGCGCCGGCAGCGGGAGCAGTTTTAACAGAAGGGTGAACTGTCCGAGAAAAAAGCCGGCGTTGGTCAGCCCGCCCCAAAGCCACATCGCGTAGAGCCAGCGGGAATTTTCCGGAGTGAGGAAACACCAGGCGAAGTTTTGCACCTGCCAGAGCGCGAGCGAGACGACCATCACGCCCTTGTTGCCGAAGAGATCCAGCAGGCGGCCCCAGGCGGGCATCGACGCGGCCGCGCCCACCGCGCCGCACACGGAGAGCAGGCCCACCTCGAAGGCGGAGAGCCGCAGCTGGTCGAACATGAAGACGTGGTAGAAGGGCCCGAAGAGATTGGCCGTGAACGACCACATCGCGCCAAAGGCGATGAAGCGCAGGAAGGGCTGGCAGCGCCGCAGGGTGATGAACTGGGCGGAGAGGCCGGCGCCGCGCGAGGGCGGGGGGGCGGAGGCCTCCGTCGGCATGCGCCACGACCACAGGATGGAGAGCAGGCGCAGCGCCACCGCGAAGGCCACGAGCAGCTGGAACGCGGTCCGGGAGTATTGCCAGACCGCCAGCACCCAGCCGGCGAGCAGGAGGAAGGAGACGTTGGAGATCTGGAGGAGCCGGTTGCGGCGCCCGAAGTATTTGCCGCGAAGTCGCGCGGGCACCCACTCCTGCACCCACGCGTTCCAGGCCACGCCGGTGATCGAGCTGCAAAAGCTGGAAATGAAAAACCAGATGCCGACCCAGAGCCCCGCCTGCGCGGGATCGTCGGCCGGTATGAAGGCGAGCAGGAGGCAGAGCGCGGTGAAGGAGATGACCTGAAAGCTGGCGCCGGTGAGCGAGATAGTCTTGGCCGGAAACCAGCGGGCGAGAAGGGGCGAGACGCCCACCTGCAGAAAATTGCAGACGAAGGGCAGGGCCGTGATCAACCCGATGGTCTGGTTCGGCAGATGGAGAAACTTGGTGAAAAGCGCCGCGAGCACCACGTTGACCGGAAGGGTCATGATGACGAGCGGCATGGCCGCCAGGCCCTCGCCGGTGCAGAGGCGGAAGCTCAGGGCGAGGTCCCCGGGGGTGCGTTTCCCCCCCGCTTCCCCCCCTTGCGGCGCGGCCGGGGGTGCGTCGCCGGACGCGCTCGTCGTCGGTGGGGCGCTCGTCGTCGGCGCGTCTCCGGGCAGGGGCTCCGCTGGGGCGTTTGGACCACCCTGGGTGGACGCGGGAGCGGGATCGGACGACGGACCGGGCGAGCTGGTCGGGATTGCGTTCAAGGCGGCGAAGGAACGGAGATGTTGTTCAGATGAATGGAAAAAATGCAGCCGAAACCGTGGACGCCGGGGTATCGGCCCCGCCCGACGCGAGATGAGCAGGATATTGGCGGCGGATAGCTGGTCGGGATCCGACACGGTGGCGCATGCGAGGGCCCTGCTCGGCTGTCACCTCTGCGTGCGAGGGGCCGACGGCGTGGTGCGGCGCGCGCGGATAACGGAGACCGAGGCCTACCACGGCCCCGACGACCGTGCCTGCCATGCCAGCAAGGGGCGCACGGCGCGCACCGAGGTGATGTTCGGGGCCGCCGGGCGCTGGTATGTCTATCTCTGCTATGGGATCCATGAGATGCTCAATCTGGTGACCGGTCCGGAAGGGTGGCCGGCGGCGGTGTTGATCCGCGGGGTCGAGGGCCTGAGCGGGCCGGGCCGGGTGACGCGCGCGCTCGGAATCGGTCGCGCGCTCAACGGCGCCCGCGCCGACGTGGACGGTGCCGCCGGAGTGGCGGCCTGGATCGAGTCCGCGACCGAGGCCGAGGGGCCCGTGCCGGCCGCCAACATCGTCGCCGGTCCCCGGGTGGGGGTGGACTACGCCGGCCCGCAATGGGCGGCGCAGCCCTGGCGCTTCCGCTGGATGGAGCGGTGGGCCGGACCGGGCCGCGGCGGCGGGGTGGGGCGGCGGAGCGGCGGAGCGGGCGCGGATGAGGATGGGCGGTAATCTTTAGCATTTAGCTAAACTTAGTAATAATAAGATTTGCCCCTCGCCGAGCGGCGCCTAAGTTCTCACGTTCTCCCGTTTCATTTTTCGCCGCCCACTTTCGTTTCCGTCCCCCCTGTCTCCATTTCTGTCATGAGCCACGAATCCGCCGCTCCCACGAAGCCTCTCGTCGCGAACGAGGGCATCAAAACCGCCTCGCGTCATCTGCGCGGCAACCTGAAGGCGGAGTTCGCCGACACGTCCATCGCCACGGTTTCCGCCGACGGCGAGCAACTTATCAAGTTTCACGGCACCTATCAGCAGGATGATCGTGACCAGCGCGTGGCGCTGAAGAAGGCGGGCAAGGACAAGGCCTACTCGTTCATGCTCCGCGTGCGTCTGCCCGGCGGGAAGGCCACCGCCCAGCAGTGGCTGGTGCTCGACAAGCTCGCGACCGACCTCGCCTGGCCGTCGCTGCGCCTCACCACCCGGCAGACCTTCCAGTTTCACGGGGTGCTGAAGGGCAACATGAAGCCCCTCATCCAGGGCATGCATCAGGTGTTGCTCGATTCCATCGCCGCCTGCGGCGACGTGAACCGCAACGTCATGGCCCCGGTGAACCCCGAGCAGTCGGCGGTGCAGGAGCAGGTTTACCAGGACGCGAAAAACTGGTCCGACTACGCCCTGCCCAAGACCCGCGCCTACCACGAGATCTGGCTCGACGAGGAGCTCGTCGCCGGGGGCGAGCCCGAGCGGGAGCCGATGTATGGCGACACCTACCTGCCGCGCAAATTCAAGACCGGCTTCGCCGTGCCGCCGTCCAACGACGTGGACGTGTATTCGCAGGACCTCGGCTACATCGCCATCATCGAGGACGGCCGGCTCGTCGGCTACAACGTCACCGTCGGCGGCGGCCTCGGCATGAGCCATGGCAACGAGGAAACCTTTCCGCGCCTCGCCGACACCCTCGGTTTCATCGCCCGCGAGCACGTCAACGCCATCGGCCACGCCGTCCTCACCACCCAGCGCGATCACGGCGACCGCACCAACCGCAAGCACGCCCGCCTCAAATACACCATCGAGGACAAGGGCGTGGAGTGGTTCAAGGCCGAGGTCGAGAAGCGCTCCGGCATCACTTTCGAGGTGGCCCGCCCGGTCAAGTTCACCACCATCCAGGATCAGCACGGCTGGCATCAAAACGCCGACGGCAGCTGGTTCTACGGCCTGCACATCCTCTCCGGCCGCATCGTGGATCGCGCCGGCTGGCCGATGAAGACCGCACTGCGCGAGATCGCCCAGATGCACCGCGGCGACTTCCGTCTCACTCCTTCGCAAAACCTCACCATCTCGGGCATCAGCGAGCGCGAGAAACCCGTCATCGAGGCGATCCTCGCGCGCTACGGGCTCGACAAGGAGAACGAGCGTTCCGGCCTGCGCCTCAACGCCCTCTCCTGCGTCGCCCTCCCGACCTGCGGCCTGGCCCTGGCCGAGAGCGAGCGCGCGCTGCCCGACATCCTCGCCCGTTTCGAGACGATCTTCGACGAGGCCGGCCTGCACGCGGACGCCATCAGCCTGCGCGTCACCGGCTGCCCCAACGGCTGCGCCCGTCCCTACCTTGCCGAGATCGGTTTCGTGGGCAAGGCGCCCAACAAATACGCCCTCTACCTCGGCGCCGCCTACAACGGCACGCGCATCAGCCGTCTGGTCGCCCCGAGCATCACCGTGGAGGATGCCGCCAAGCTGCTCGAACCGGTGATCAAGCGCTACGCCAAGGAGCGCCTCGACGGCGAGCAGTTCGGCGACTTCTGCGAACGCGTCATTCTCCCCGCCGACGCCACCTTCCACAAGGTCGGCACCGGCGGCCTGGTGCCGGCCCCCGCGCCGAAGGCGGTTGCGGTGACGCCTCCCGCGCCTGCGGCGTGAGCTTCGACGGGCGCCGCCCGTTGATCGTCGCCGGCCGATTCGTTTCCGCATTTCCACAAAAAAAGCCACCAGTCCCGAACGGGTGGCTTTTTTGCGAACTGCCGTTGACGAACTGCTTTCGACGTCTGCCTCCGACGGGAGGCCTTCCCCTGTGGCCTCACGCGCGGCGGTTGGCGGTGGGTTCGGCTCAGTTGTTGAACCGGAACAGCGCCACGTCGCCGTCCTGGAAGACGTATTCCTTGCCTTCGAGGCGGTATTTGCCGGCCTCGCGGGCGGCGGCGGTGCTGCCCAGACGCGAGAGATCCTCGAAGGAGACGACCTCGGCCTTGATGAAGCCTTTTTCGAAATCGGTGTGGATGACGCCCGCCGCCTGCGGCGCCTTCCAGCCTTTCTTGATCGTCCAGGCGCGGACCTCCTTTTCGCCGGCGGTGAAATAGGTCTGCAGACCGAGCAGGGCGTAGCTGGAGCGAATGAGATTGCTGACGCCGGAGTCGCTGACGCCGAGGTCCTTGAGAAACTCCTGCGCCTCCTCGGGGGAGAGGTCGATCAACTCCGCCTCGATGCGGGCGCTGATCGGCACGTAGGCCGCGTCGTGGTGGGCCTTCACGAAGGCGGCCACCTTTTCCACGAACGGATTGGCCTCCGCCGTGGCCAGATCGCCCTCGGCCACGTTGCAGGCGTAGAGCACGGGTTTGGCCGAGAGGAGTTGGAAGAGTTTGAGCAACTTCTGCTCCTCTTCGGTGCAGGGTAGGATGTTGGCCGGCTTGTTCTCGTTGAGATGCGGAACCAGGCGCTCCAGCAGCGCGACTTCGGCCTGGGCTTCCTTGTCGCCCGACTTCGCCTTCTTGGCGGATTTGTCGATGCGCTTCTGCACCGCGTCGAGGTCGGCGAGGATGAGCTCGGTGGTGATGACGTCGATGTCGCGCACCGGGTCCACCGAACCCATGGTGTGGAGAATGTCGGAGTCCTCGAAGCAGCGGACCACATGGACGATCGCGTCCACCTCGCGGATGTTGGCGAGGAACTGGTTGCCCAGGCCTTCGCCCTGGCTCGCGCCCTTCACCAGGCCGGCGATATCGACGAATTCGATGGCGGCCGGGATGACCACGCTCGTTTTGGCGATCTTTTGCAGCACCTGGAGGCGCGCGTCGGGCACCGTGACCACGCCCACGTTGGGATCGATGGTGCAGAAGGGATAGTTCGCGGCCTCGGCCTTGCGGGAGCGAGTCAGCGCGTTGAAGAGAGTGGACTTGCCCACGTTGGGGAGACCGACGATTCCGGCTTTCATAAAGGGTCACGCTCGCCGCCCCGCGCGCGCAGGGTCAAGGTTTGTTCTGCGCGCGCCTCCGGAACTCGCCGGTTTGAGGTTTGCGATTTTGCCCGGGAGGTGAAACTGATGGGTTCCGTTCCGGTCCGGATCCATGCCGGCCCGCGTCCTGCGCTTCCGTGGCGAGCTTCCGTAGTCGCTATGGGACAGGCAGGTAGGGCGTCCGCGTCCGCTTTCAGGAGCGGGGCTTGACACGGTTTTCCCCCGTTCGCTTACTGCTGGTTTCTGCTACAGTTCACTTTCCGGAGAAGTGGGCCCTCTGGCCCGCTTTTTTTTTCCCCTCAATACTCGATTCCACATGAGCCAAGAAATCCTCGCCGTCCTCGAATACATGGAGAAGGAACGGGGCATCGCGCGCCCCGACATGATCGCGGCGATCGTCAACGCCATCAAAGCCGCCGCCTTGAAGGGGGTTAATTCCGGCCAGGATTTGAAGATCGAGATCAACCCCAAGAACGGCCAGTTGAAGGCTTGGGCGATTTTGCGCGTGGTGGATTCGGTCAGCGACCCCAAACTCGAGATTCACGTCGAGAAGGCCCAGGCCCTCCAGGCCGGCGCGCAGGTGGGCGATGTCATCGAGAAGGAGGTCAATCCCTCCGAGCTCGGCCGTATCGCCGCCCAGACCGCCCGTCAGGCGGTGATGCAGAAGCTTCGTCAGTTCGAGAAGGACCGCATTTACGACGACTACAAGGACAGCGTCGGCAACATCGTCACCGGCACCGTGCGTCGCAAGGAACGCAACGACATCTTCATCGACCTCGGCAAGTCCGAGGCCGTCCTTCCCGGACGCGAACAGGTGCCCGGAGAAGAATACCAGGCGGGCGACCGCATCCGCGCTCTCCTGCTCGCCATCGAGAGCACTCCGCGCGGCCCCGAGCTCATTCTCAGCCGCGGCAGCCCGAAGTTCGTCCGCCGCCTCTTCGAGGTCGAGGTGGGTGAGATCGCCGACGGCACCGTCAAGATCGAGGCTTTCGCCCGCGAGCCGGGCTACCGCACCAAGATCGCCGTCACCAGCAGCGATCCCAAGGTGGATCCGGTCGGCGCCTGCGTGGGCGCCCGAGGCGCGCGCGTGAAAACCATTGTGCGCGAGCTCAACGGTGAGAAGGTGGACATCATCAACTGGTTCGCCGATCCGAAGCAGATGGTGCTCGAGGCCCTGAAGCCCGCCGTGCCGCGCGAGATCGTGCTCGACGAGCGCTCCAAGCGCATCCTCCTGCGCGTCGCCACCGACGACCTCGCCGTCGCCATCGGCAAGAAGGGCCAAAATGCCCGCCTGACCTCCCGCCTCATCGGCTGGCGTATCGACATCGAGGAGCACAAGACCCAGACCATCGACCCGCGCGCCCAGGCCGTGCAGTCGCTGGTGGAGGCCTTCGGGATCTCCGCCTCCGTGTCCGAACGTTTGGTGGCCGTCGGCATCAATTCGCCCGCCGCCTTCGAAGGCGTCGATGCCGAGGCGCTCGAGGAGGCCGGTTTCTCGCCCGAAGAGGCCGCCACCATCATGCGGAGCGTGGGCGGCGTCTGAGCCGAAAATACCTTCATCTCTCCTCGTTTACCTCTTTTCTCGTCCCTCTTTTTAAACCCTATCCGCCGACGTAGCCCGAATGAGCATCCGTATCCACGAATTAGCCAAACGCCACAACATGGAGGGCAAGGACATGCTGGCCTTGCTCAAGGAGCTCAACTTCATCGCAGCTGATACGAAGTCGGTCTCGAGCACCGTCAGCAAAATCTACGAAGAGGAATTCGAGAAATATATGGCCGAGAAAAACGCCTCCGCCGCCGCCGCCGAGGCGCCGATCCCGGAGCCCGAGCCCGCTCCCGCGGCTCCCCGCGTGCCCATGGTCAAGTCCGTCGAGGACGTGGCCCGGGAACGCGCCGAGGCCGCCGCCCGCGCCGCCGCCGAGGCCGCGCCCGCTCCGGAACCGGTGGCGCCCCCGCGCCCCGTCGTTTCCGCTCCCCCCGCCGCGCCCTCTCCGGTAAGCGCCCCGCGCCCGGTCTCGGCTCCGCCCCCCGTGTCCCGGCCCCCGGCGGTCGCGCCCCGGCCGGTCACCATCCCCGGCGCTTCCCCGGTCGGCGCGCCGCGCCCCGTCTCCGCGCCCCTTTCCACCCCGGGCATCCGCCCCGCCGGAGCACCGGCCTCGGCTCCCGCGCCGGTGCCCCTGCGTCCGGTCGCCCCGGCCCCCGCCGCCGCTTCCGCCCCGACTCCGCCGCCGGCGGTCTCCGCCCCGGTCGCCCCGGTCCCGGTGAGCGCTCCCGCGCCCGTGTCGGCGCCGCCCGCGGTTTCCGCTCCTCCGCGCGCCCCGGCTCCGCCGCCGCCGCCGCCCGCCGCCGCTTCGCCCCGGGCGGTCCCGTCCTTCCCCGCCGCGCCCGGCCGCGCTCCCTTCGTGGCGCCGCCGACCACGCCCGCCTCCTCCGCCACCATCACCGAGGAGGGCGGCATCAAGATCATCCATCTCAAGCCGCCGATCATCGTGCGCGATTTCGCCACGACCCTCGGCATGAAGCCCTTCAAGCTCATCTCCGAGCTCATGGAGGCCGGCATCTTCGCCTCGATCAATCAATCGATCGACGAGCAGGTCGCCGCCAAGGTCGCGGAGAAGCACGGCTTCCTCCTCGAGATCAAACATCGCGGCGAAGCCGCCCAGCCCCAGGTGTCCAAAAAGGACAAGGAGGCGGCGCGCGTCAAAAAGGAGGCCGAGGAAGAGGTCAAAAACCTCTCCCCACGTCCCCCGGTCGTCTGCATTTTGGGTCACGTTGACCACGGCAAGACCTCCCTGCTCGACGCCATCCGCAAGGCCAACGTCGCCGGCGGCGAGGCGGGCGGCATCACCCAGCACATCGGCGCCTACCAGATCGAGCACGAGGGTCGCAAAATCACCTTCCTCGACACCCCCGGCCACGCCGCGTTCAACAAGATGCGCGCCCGCGGCGCCTCGGTCACCGACGTCGCCATCCTCGTGGTCGCCGCCGACGACGGCTTCATGCCCCAGACCGACGAGGCCCTCAAGCACGCCAAGGACGCCGCCGTCACCACCATGGTCGCCGTCAACAAGATGGACGTGAAGGGCGCCAACCTCGACCGCGTGAAACAGCAGATGCAGGAGCGCGGCATCGCCCCCGAGGACTGGGGCGGCGAGACCGTCACCGTGCCCGTCTCCGCCATCAAGGGCACCGGCCTCTCCGACCTGCTCGACATGATCGGCCTCCAGGCCGACGTGTTGGAGCTCAAGGCCAACCCCAAGGCCGACGCCTCCGGCATCGTCATCGAATCCCAGGTGGACGTGGGCCGCGGCCCGCTCGCCACGCTCCTCATCCAGCGCGGCACGCTCCGCGTCGGCGACGCCCTCGTCTGCGGCGCCCAGTGGTGCAAGGTGCGCGCGATGTTCGACGACCAGGGTCGCAACGTGAAGGAGGCCCCGCCCTCCATGCCCGTCCGAGTCATCGGCTGGTCCGGCGCTCCCGACAGCGGCGCCCAGTTCAAGGTCGTCAAAAACGCCCGCGAGGCCGAGAACCTCGCCGAAGAGGAGCAACAGCGCCTCCGGAAAGAGGCCGCCAGCGTCGCCGCCGCGCCCAAAAACGTGTCGGTCGATCAACTCTTCGCCGACATCGCCGCCAACCAGTCGAAGATCCTCAAGCTCATCATCAAGACCGACGTCTTCGGCTCCACCGAGGCCGTCCGCCATGTGCTCGAGGGCATCAAGACCACGAAGGTGCAGCTCGAGATCGTCTCCACCGACGTTGGTCTCATCACCAAAAACGACGTGCTCATGGCCGGCACCGGCGGCGCGGTCGTCATCGGCTTCAACACCAAGCTCGAAAACGGCGTCACCCCGCTCGCCAAGCACCATGGCGTGCGCATCGAGACCTTCGGCATCATCTACGAACTCGCCGACAAGGTGAGGGAGATGATGGCCGACCTGCTCGAGCCCGATCTCAAGGAGGTCAAGCTCGGCGCCGCCGAGGTCCGCGCGGTGTTCCCGCTGGCCAAGGGCTTCGTCGCCGGCTGTCTCGTCACCGAGGGCAAGATCACCCGCAACGGCAACGCCCGCCTCCGTCGCAAGAAGGAGATCGTCGCCGAGGGCAAGATCGACACCCTTAAGCGCTTCAAGGACGACGCGAACGAGGTCCGCGCCGGCCTGGAGTGCGGCATCAAGCTCGGCGATTTCAACGGCTACGAGATCGGCGACATCATTGAGGTATTCGAAATCCAGAAGGTCCGCGCCTCGCTCTGATGGGCCGCTCCCGGTTTACGAATCACGAATTGCGATTTACGATGGCACCCTCGTTCGCGCGACCCGGCTCCCGCCGGGCCGCGCCGACCCGCCCGTGTCCGCTCGTGATTCGCAACAGTCGAAACCGTTAAACTCCCGCCATGTCTTCCACCCGTATCCTTCGCGTCAACGAGCTGATTCAGCGCGAGCTGAGCAACCTGCTCCGGCGTAAATACAACGCCGACGCCGCTCCGATCACCATCACCGCGGTGCAGGTGACCCCGGACGTCCGCGAGGGCAAGGTCTTCGTCTCCGTCACGGGCGACGAGGAGCAATCCGCCGACCGGCTCAAATGGCTGCGCAAGCACGCCAGGGAGCTGCGCCTCGCCCTCGGCGACATCATCATTCTCAAACACATGCCGGTGCTGACCTACGAGCTCGACACCGTCACCGACCGCGGCAACCGCATCCTCGGTATCCTCGACGAGATCGAGGCCCGGGACAAGAAACCCGCCTCCTGAGCGGGGTGGGGCGGGACCGCTGGGCCCGCCGAAGCGTTCCACGGCGGGCCCAGCGGTCCCGCCCCACCAAACCATTCCCGTCTTGTCCATCCTGTATCCACAATTTCGCGACAGTTTCGCCGCCCTGCTCTCCGCCTGCGTGGGCCGGCGCGTCGTCGTCATCGGCCACGCCCGCCCCGACGGGGATTGCATCGGTTCCCAGGTCGCCCTCTGCCGGCTGCTCCGGGATCGCGGCGTTGACGCGGTTTGTTGCAACCCGGACCCGGTGCCGCGCCGGCTGGTGTTTCTCCTCACCGACACCCCCTTCGTGCCGTTGGAGACCGCCCTGGCCGAGACGCGCGCGGCGATCTTTGTCGATTGCGCCGACCGCAGACGCGCCACCGGCCGTTTCGAGGCGGCGTTTCCGCGCCCGCTCGGCAACATCGACCACCACCTTTCGAATCCCGCCTACGCCGAGTTCAACCTGATCGACACCGCCAGCGCCGCCACCGCCGAGATCATCGCCGGGCTGGCGCGGGACGCCGCGCTCGCCACCGACGCGGCCGTGGCCATGGCGCTCTACACCGGCATCGCCACCGACACCGGCCAGTTCCGTTTCGCCGCCACCACCGAGCGCACCTTCCGCCTCGCCGCCGGGCTGGTCGCCGCCGGGGCCGATCCGGCGCGCATGGGACTGGAGCTCTACGAGCAGGAGACCTTCGGAAAACTGCAATTGCTGCAACGCTTCCTCGCCTCCCTCGAAACCCTCGCCGACGGGCGCGTCTGCATCGGACTCCTGCCCGAGGGCATCTACGAGGAGACCGGCACCAGCATCGAGGACGCGGAGGGTCTCGTGGACTACGCCCGCGCCGTCGCCGGAGTCGAGATCGGCGCGCTGCTCGAGGTGCGCGGGGGCGCCATCAAGGGCAGTCTGCGCGCCAAGGACGCCGCCTATCGGGTGGATAGGCTCGCCGCCCGCTTCAACGGCGGCGGCCACGCCTGCGCCGCCGGGCTCAACGTGACGGGCGAGACGCTCGAACACTTCCTTCCGCGCTTCCGCGCGGCGCTGGCCGAGCAGGTCGGGGCCGTCGCCTCCGCCAATCAAACCTCCGGCCCCGCCGCCCGCTCATGATACGAAGCTCCGCGCCCGAATTCGACGGTGTCCTGCTGATCGACAAACCCACCGACCACACCTCGCACGATGTCGTCGCGCGCGTGCGCGGCATCCTGCGCATGAAGCGCGTCGGTCACGCCGGCACGCTCGATCCGATGGCGACCGGTCTGCTGGTCGTGCTGCTCGGCAAGGCGACCAAGCTGTCCCAGTTCCTCATGAGCGTGGACAAGACCTACGCCGGCTCGATCACGCTGGGCAAGGTGACCAACACCCAGGACGCCGAGGGCGAGGTGCTCGAGACCCGGCCCGTGCCCGCCCTGGGCGAGGATCAGGTCCGCGCCGCGCTCGGCGGCATGGTGGGCGACCAATACCAGACGCCGCCCATGTTCTCCGCCATCAAGATTAACGGGCAGCCGCTCTACAAGGCGGCGCGCGCCGGCGAGGAGATCGAGCGCGAGCCCCGCTTCATCCGGGTGAAACGCTTCGAGCTTACGCGCTGGGCTCCGCCCGACACGCTCGATTTTGTGGTGGACTGCACCAAGGGCACCTACGTGCGCACCCTCGCGCACGACCTCGGCCAGAAGCTCGGTTGCGGCGCGCACCTGAGCGCCCTGCGCCGGATTTCCTCCGGCGCGCTGCGTATCGAAAAAGCCGTTACGCTCGAAGCGCTCCAGAAGATGACGCCCGCCGAGGTGCAGGCCGCCCTGATCCCCGGCTACGAGGCCGCGCCCGCCGTGGCCCTCGGCTGAGTTTGTTGCCCACGGAACACACGGAATGACACCGGAGCCCGAGCTCATGGTTTTCTTTCCGTGTTCTTCCGTGTGTTCCCTGGGCCCGTCCGCCGATCTCCGTGGGTAAGATCTTCGAAAGTCTCGCCGCCGCCCGGACGCTCGCCGGTCGCCGCCCGCTGCACCTGGCCATCGGCATGTTCGACGGCGTGCATCTGGGACACCGCGCGGTGATCGAGTCCGCGCTCCTGTCCGCCCGGCGCAGCGGCGGGGCCTCGGCCGTGCTGACCTTCGATCCGCATCCGAGCCGCCTGTTTCGGCCCGAGGCGCCGGTGCGTTTGATCATGGATCGCGACCGCCGGGTCGGGGCCCTGCTGGCGCTGGGCGTTCCGGCGGTGATCGTGCAGCCCTTCGACTCCGCCTTCGCGGCCATCGAGGCCGAGGCGTTTTTGCCGTATCTGCACGGCGCCTTGCCTTCGCTGCACACGGTGTATGTCGGCGAGAACTGGCGTTTCGGCCGCGGGCGGCGGGGCGATGTGGCGTTGCTCGTCGCCGAGGCCCGGCGTCTCGGTCTGCACGTCGTGAGCGCCCCGCGGATCAACGGCGACGGCGAGCCGATCAGCAGCACGCGCATCCGCGCCTTGCTGGTCGATGGCCGCATCGACGCCGCCAACGTCCTGCTCGGCGGCGCCTACGCGAGCGAGGGCGTGGTCGTGCCGGGCAAGCGCCTGGGCCGCACCATCGGTTTTCCCACCCTCAACCTGCCCTGGAATCCGGACCTCCGTCCCAAGCTCGGTGTTTACGCGGTGCAGGTTCGGCGGCCGGGCGACACGGGAGGCGAGGCGTATCCGGCGGTGGCCAATTTCGGCCTGCGCCCGACCGTCGAGCGGGCGGACCTGCCCCAGCTCGAGGTGCATGTGTTGGACGAATGCCGCTTTGGCGCCGGCGACGCTCTGCGGGTGGAGTGGCTGGCCTTCCTGCGCCCCGAGCAGAAATTTGAAAACCTGGACGCCCTTCGCGCCCAGATCGCCCGCGACCGCGACGCGGCCCGCGCCTGGCTGGGCGGGATGGGCTGAAAAGAATTCGTATTCAAAGACATAAAAACACCGCTCCGATGTAGGCCTGACCGCTGGTCGGGCAGCCCGACCAGCGGTCAGGCCTACAGTCGGGCCTACAGGTTGCGATCACCGGTCTTATTTCGACGGAAGGCGGATTGGTATGAACCTGGTATAAAAGGCTCGCCGGTGTCTATCGGCCGGGCGTGCCGAAATGTCCCACTCCGGCTTGACCCTCGGCGGAGGCGCGGCGTGATTTTGCGGCATGTTGCCCAGCGTTTTGATCGTCGATGACGAGAAACACACCCGCGAAGGTCTGCGCCAGGCGCTGGAGGACGACTACGACGTCTCGGTGGCGGCCAACGCCGACGAGGCCTTCAACCTGCTCGACGCGCAGCCCTTCGACGCGGTGCTCACGGATCTGCGCATGCCGGGGAAGTCCGGCCTGAAGGTGATCGACAAGGCCCTCGCGCTGCCGCAGCGCCCGGCGGTGATCATGATGACCGCGTATGGAAACGTGGATACGGCGGTCGAGGCGATGAAGCGGGGCGCGGTGGATTTTCTGACCAAGCCGGTGAACCTCGAGCGACTGGAGGTGCTCCTGCAGCGCGCGCTCAAGACCAAGACCCTCGAGGTCGAGGTGAGGCAGCTGCACGAGCGCCTGGACGAGAAATTCAGTTTCGAGGGCATCGTGGGCCACTCGGCCGCGCTGCGGGATCTGATCGACAAGGTGCGGCTCGTGGCGCCGTCCCGGGCCACCATCCTGGTCGAGGGGGAGAGCGGCACCGGCAAGGAGCTCATCGCGCAGGCGCTGCATCAGGCGAGCCAGCGCTCGCGCGGCCCCTTCGTGGCGGTGCATTGCGCGGCGCTCTCGGAAAACTTGCTGGAGAGCGAGCTCTTCGGTCACGAGCGCGGCGCCTTCACCGGCGCCACGGAACGGCGGGTGGGGCGCTTCGAATCGGCGGACGGCGGCACGCTCTTTCTGGACGAGATCGGGGAGATCACGCCCAGCACGCAGGTGAAGCTTTTGCGATTTCTGGAAACGCGCAGCATCGAGCGGGTCGGCGGCGGCAAACCCATCCAGCTCGACGTGCGTCTGGTGGCGGCGACCAACCGAAATCTCGAGCGGATGACGGCGGAGGGAAAGTTTCGGGAGGACCTCTTTTTCCGGCTCAACGTCGTGCGGCTGCTCATGCCGCCGCTCCGGGATCGGCAGGACGACATCCCGCTGCTGCTCGCCCACTACCTGAAATTTTTCGCCCGGGAAAACGGCACGCCCGCGCCCCAGCTCGAGCCCGGGGCGCTGCGCACGCTCTGCGCCTATCGCTGGCCGGGAAACATCCGCGAGCTTCGGAATTTTTGTGAAAACGCGGTGGTGCTGCACCGCGGCGGCAGGTTGACCGAATACGATCTCGATCCGCGTTACCGTGGCATGTCGGCCGCCGCCGGATGGACCGGGGCGGGGGAGGGGACCTCTGGCTTCGCCGTGGGCGGCGCGGCGGGCGCATCCCTCGGCGGCGGCGTGGCGGCGGCCCTGCCCCCGGGGGGCGGCGCGCCGGTGCTGGCCCTGCCCGGGCCGCTTGGCGCCGTGCCCTCGCTGTCGGTGATGGAGAATGAAAAACGGCTCCTGCGCGAAGCCCTGCTCAAGGCGCGCGGCAATCGCACCAAGGCCGCCCAGCTCATGGGCGTGAGCCGGCGAACGCTGCACCGAAAAATCGCCCAGTGGCCGGAGCTGGACACGGTGGATTGAGCGGCGCCCGTTCGCCGGCCCGCTCGTTCGCTCGCCCGCGCTTCCACGTGGCCGCCCGCTCGAGTGGTCGCGTGGCCATGGCGGCGGTCGGCCTTCGCGCGACGGGGCCGGCGCTTCCGGCGCGTCCGGCGGCTTTGCGTTTGCCTGACGGGCCGGGACTCGGCACCACCGGAGGCACCCTATGAAGCGTCTTTTGACCCTGCTTGGAATCGCCGTCTCCGCCTCCCTCGTTCCGCTCCAATCCGCCCCCATCCGGGTGACCGGCTCGGATTTGATGGCCGAGGCGGTGGGTGGTGAACTGAAACGCTTCGCGACGCAAAACGAGTTGGATGTGTCCGTCGATATGCGGGGCAGCCGCCTCGGGCTGGAAGCGCTGAACAAGGGCGCCGCGGATTTCGCGCTCCTCGTTTTCGCCGAAGGCGATCCTCGCCCCGGCGAGGAGTTTCACGATGCCGTGGTGGGTTATCTGACCGCGGTTTTCGCGATCCCGCGCGAGGTGCCCCTGACCCAGCTGCACTACGCCCAGATCGCGGGCATCTTCGGCGCGAGCGAACTGACCAACATCAAGCGTTGGAGCGAGCTGGGCGTGACCGGCAGCTGGGGGGTGCGCGGCATCACTCCCGTCGCCACGACGCGCCAGGTCGGGCTGGGCATCGATTTGGTCCGCTTCGGGGTGCTTCAGACCCCCGATTTCAAATCCACCGTCGTCATGTTCGACGAGACCGCCCGGGCGGTCTCGCGGATCAGCGGCGAGGAGGGCGGCATCGCGATCCTGAACGCGCCTCCCGCCGAGGGTTCGGCGCTGAAAGCCCTGTTGGTGGCCAAAAACGAGCGCGACGTCGCCTACGGCCCCACCTCCGAGAACCTCCACACCGGCGACTACCCGCTGCGACTGCCGGTGCATCTGGTGCTCCGCAAGAGCGAGGCGCGGCGTTTGAATTTCGTGCTGCGCCACCTCTTGGCCGACGAGACGGCGCCGGTCCTGCTGAAGTCGGGCGTCGTGCCCCTGCCCGTGCAGGCGCGCAACCAGCTGGTTTTCGATCTGGAAAACCTCCGATAAAAAATTTTCGCGCTCTTCAATAAAACCTATTGACGGATTCGGTTCGGTCTCTTTCCTCCGCATCTCTCCCGCAGGCGTAGCTCAGTTGGTAGAGCACCACCTTGCCAAGGTGGACGTCGAGAGTTCGAGTCTCTTCGCCTGCTCCATCTCTTTCACATTTTCCTATTTCCGCAGGCGTAGCTCAGTTGGTAGAGCACCACCTTGCCAAGGTGGACGTCGAGAGTTCGAGTCTCTTCGCCTGCTCCATTTTTTGGATGTGATAGTTGGTTTTTCCGGCGCACGATTCCGCGCCGCTTCGGGTTTCACTCCAGCTTGCGTTCAAGCTGGGGCCAAATCGTCGGGATGACCGGGCTACTTGTGTAGCTGTGTAGCGTTGGCCGTCCTCGGCCAACGTCCGAGATAGTCTCACCTTCAGTGCGAATTGGAATCACACTGGTTTTGGTGCGTGAGTGCGCTCGGAGCCGAGCTGCTCTCCGTCGCCGCTCGGGGCTTCAGCCAAAGAGGCCCCAGACCAGGCGAACGATCAGGGTGAGCAGCACGGCCAGCCCCGCGAGGAAGAGCCCGACGGCGAGGGCGAAGACCACGAGCAGCTTCCGAAGGGAACGCGGACGCCGCCGCGGGTCGTAGTGGCGTTCGATGAGGAGATAGTTGCGCTGATTGGCCTGCCAAAAGGCGTCGAAGACATCGCCCACCACGGGCAGCGCCCCGCCGGCCGCCTCGATCACCACGTTCAGGCCCATGCGCGCCAGCACCGGCGCGGGCACGCCCAGACGAAGGGCCTCGTAGATCAACCAACTGGAGAGCGCGGCTCCCAGCCAGTCGCCCAAGCCGGGCACCAGGCCGATGATCGGATCAATGCCGATGCGTCGGCCGCCGCCGATGGGAATGGAGCGGTCGAGCAGCCATGCGACCCGCCTCAGTCGGCGCAGACGGGCTGCCGCCTCGGCCGGGATCTCGATCACCGGTTCGACGTCGATGGTGGGCACGCTTCCGGGCATCGGTGTCAGGCCGGGCGCTTGTAGAGCGCCGCGTCGATGATGGACCAGAGGTGGATCACCCAACCGAGAAAGAACCACCACAACACCGCCGCCAGGACGAACATCAGCAGCGCCTTCACGAGACGTCCCTGAATCAGTTGTCCGAGACCGGGGATAAAAAAGCTGGCGAGCGCCGCGATGACATTGCCGGTGGAACCTGGAGAGCTCATGCCGCACCGTTGGCCGACGCCCGGCATCCGCAAGCGATGCGCCCCGGTTTCCGAAAATTCCCTCCCGGCCGGTTCAGGTGCCGCGACCGACCCGCCTGCTCGGCGCCGCACGCTGGGCGCCGCACGCGGCCCTGAAGGTCGCGGGCTACCGGCTACGTTTACCTGGGTCGGGTTGATCGCCTGTCGCCGAGCTGCTCGACATGTCCGCCGGCAGTGGACGGCTGGGCGTGAGGAGCAAGGCCAGCCCGCCCAGCACGAGGAAAATCGAGTAGAAGGTGCCGCGGCTGAGGCCGAGGATCAGCCCGGCGTCGGGCTCGCGGAAGATCTCGTCGATCGCTCGCACGACCGCGTAGCCGATGAGGAAGAGTCCCGCGATGCGGCCCGGGGCGCGACGCGCCAGAGGAGTTTTCCAGACCAGCCATTGCATGAGCGCGAGGAGCAGCAGGCCCTCCAGCGCGGCGGCGTAGAGCTGCGAGGGATGGCGGGGCGGGATCATCTCCACGGGCAGGCCGGGCTCGCTGGCGGGGAAGATCACCGCCCAGGGCGCGTCGCTGACTTTGCCCCAGAGCTCGCCGTTGATGAAGTTGGCCAGACGTCCGAAAAACACGCCCGCCGGTGCCACGCTCACCACGAGGTCGCCGAGGTGCCGCCAGGGCAGCGCGAATTTGCGTCCGCACCACCAGAGCGCCACCGCGACGCCGATGAAGCCGCCGTGGCTGGCCATGCCACCGTCCCAGACCCGGAGCAGTTCGAGGGGCGAGCTCAGCAGCGTGGCGGGTTGATAAAACAAAAAGTAGCCGAGCCTGCCGCCCACCAGCACGCCGATGACGAGCGCGGTCATGAGGTCGCCGACGCGCTCGCCGTCGAGCCGCGTGATGCCGCGGCGTCCGTAGAGGCGGAGCAGCCACCACGCGGCCGCGAAGCCGGCGAGGTAGGCGAGGCCGTAGTAGCGGATGCCGAAGCCCTCGGTGAATTCGACGAGAAACGGGTCCCAGTCGTGGACCCAGTGGGCGAGAATCGGCATCATGATTGGGCGGGCGGTTGCGGCGCGGAGGGCGGCGGGTTGGGGCCGGCGGAGGGGGCGCCCAGCGGAGGCGGTGGCGTGGCGGACGGGGTGGGGGACTGAGCGCGGAACGGGGCCTGGGTTCGGCCGCCCTTCGGCGGGGCGACGGCGACGCGCACGCGGGCCAGCTCGCGCATGTCCACGGCGATGTCGTCCTTCTCGAAAATCTCACGCCCGAGGAGCGTTTCCATGACGTCTTCCATGCTGATGACGCCGGCGGTGGAGCCGTATTCGTCCACCACGACGAGCAGGCGTTGGTGGTATTCGAGGAAGAGGCGCAGGGCCTCGGCGGCGGTGACGGTCTCGGGCACGAAGTGCGCCTCCTGCGCGTATTTCCCGACGAGGTCGGCGTCGAGGTCGGCGGCCTTGGCCTTGAGCAAATCGCGCCGGCGCACGATGCCGACGATGTCGTCGAGGTTGCGCCCGTAAACCGGCATGCGGCCGAAGGAGACGTTGGGGAACTCGGTGAAGACCTCGCCGATGGTGGCCTGCTGGCGCAGGGCGGCGACGACGTTGCGCGGCGTCATGATCGAGGAGACCCGCACCTCGTCGAGACGCAGGGCGTTGGTGATGATGTTCGACTCGCTCTGCGAGAGCGTGCCGTGGCGCGCGCCGCGCTCCGCCAGCAGGCGGATCTCCTCGCTCGCGGCCGAGTCGGCGGGCGGGGCGCCCACGAAGAAGCGCACGAGGATGCCGCAGAGCACCGTCACCGGCTTGAGAACCTTCACGACAAAGGTCAGCGGATACACCATCGGCGGCTGGAGTTTGCGCCGATGCACCACGCCGAGGTTTTTCGGGATGACCTCGGAAAACACCAGGATGCCCACCGTCATGCCCGCCGACACGAAGCCGATGGCGGTGCTGCCGTAGAGCCGGGTGGCGAGACCGCCGACGACCACCGAGCCGAGGGTGTTGGCGATGGTGTTGAGGGTGAGGATCGCGGCCGAGGTTTCGTCGAGGCGGGTTTTGAGCCGTTCCAGCGCCAGTCCGCGTTTCGGGCGGGCGTTTTTCAGCGCCTCGATTTCGCCCACCGTCGTGCTCAGCAGCATCGCTTCCCAAAGCGAGCAGATGAACGACGCGCCACAGGTCAGAAAAATGGCGATGAGCAGGGACAACATGGGCAGGCGAATGGAGCGGCCCCCCGATGCGTGCCAACCCAAATCCACCCCGGCCGGATGCCGTCATTGCCCTTGACCGGCGGAGCAATGGTAAAAACAGTGGCGGCCTCCCCCTTTGCTCTCCCCTATGAAATTCTCCTCATTGGTAGCGGTCTTACTCGTTGGAATTGCATCTCTGGCCGGCGGCGGATGCGCGATCATCACCAAGGGAAAAAAACAGGAGGTTGTGGTCCGCTCGATGCCCACCGGGGCCGAAACCCACATCAACGGCATCGCCGTGGGGCCCACGCCTTTCCGCGTGGATCTGCCCCGCAACGACGTCTATCGTCTCGACTTCAACAAATCCGGTTTCGCCGGGGAATCCGCCCTGTTGCTGCCCTCCTCCGCCAACTACGATGAACGTTTCCTGCGTTGGGGCATCGACTACGACCTCGGCGCCGCCACGGACCTCATCCCCGGCGAGCTTTTCGTCGAGATGAAACCGGCGATGGGCGAGATCGTGCTGGCGGATCGCTTCGCCGAGATGAGCGCGCAGATCGTCCGCGCCGACGCCCTGCTCGCCAGCGGCGAAATCACCTCGTCCGATCACAAATACCTGATCGACCAGATCATCGCCACCTACCGCCCGACCTACTGAGCTTTGGTCCCGATCGGCCCGGGCGCGCAGGCGCCTCGTCGAGGCGGTCAAACCCTTTTCAGGCACCCCTTTTCCGGGGTGCCTTTTTTGTTGCCGGCCGCCGGGCGCGGGCGCCCTGTTCGTGCCTTTTTCCATGAGCGATCTCAAACGCACCCCGCTTCGTGATTTTCACGCCGCCCACGGCGCCCGCCTGGTGGACTTCGCCGGCTGGGAAATGCCGGTCCAGTATCGCTCCATCCTCGAGGAACACAAAGCCGTGCGCCGCGCCGCCGGCCTCTTCGACGTGAGCCACATGGGCGAGGTGGATGTGCGCGGGCCGCAGGCGCTCGAGTTTTTGGAGCACCTGGTGACCAACGAGGTGGCCCGCCTGCATCCGGGCCGAGTCCTCTACTCCCCCATGTGCAATCCGGACGGCGGCACGGTGGACGATCTGCTGGTTTATATGCGCGGCCCGGGGGATTATTTCCTGTGCATCAACGCCGGAAACATCGCCGCCGATCTCGCCTGGATGGCGGAGCAGGCGCGCGGCTTCGACGTCTCCGTGACCGACCGCAGCGCGGACTACGCGCTGCTCGCGCTGCAAGGCCCGCGCTCCGCCGCCATTCTCCAGGGACTCACCGGCGCCAAGCTCGGCACCCTGGGCTACTACCACTTCTGCGAGGGCACGGTCGCCGGCGTCCACTGCCTCATCAGCCGCACCGGCTACACCGGCGAGGATGGCTTCGAGCTCTACCACGCCGCCGCGGACGCCCTCGCGCTCGCCGAGGCCCTGCTCGCCGCCGGCCAGCCGCACGGGCTCGTGCTCGCCGGCCTGGGCGCGCGCGACAGCCTCCGCCTCGAGGCGGGCTATCCGCTCCACGGCCACGAGCTCTCCGCCGAGCTTTCGCCGCTCACCGCCGGCCTCGGCTGGACGGTGAAGCTGAACAAATCCCGCCCCTGCGTCGGCCACGCCGCGCTCCTGCGCGAGAAGACCGAGGGCGGCGCCCGCAAGGTCGTCTTCTTCAAGACCGGCGACCGGCGTATCGTCCGCGCGGATACGCCGGTGCGCGCGCCGGGCGGCGCGCTCGTCGGCCGCGTCCTGTCCGGCACCCTTTCGCCGATGCTCAACGAGGCCATCGGCTCGGCCCTGATCGACACCCCCGCCGCCGCCGGGCCTCTGGAGGTGGACATCCGCGGCGCCGCCATCGCGCTCCAGCCGGTCAAGCCGCCCTTCGTGCCCCTTCGCCAGGGCGCCTGAGCCCGGGCGCTGCGCCACGGAGGACGGACATTCCTGTCCGTCGGTTCGAGGGTTCGCCAGGCCCACATACACCCGCAGACGGACAGGAATGTCCGTCCTCCTCGACGGCCCCCGGCCGAGCCCGGCGAGTGCTCCATCTTCCGTATAGCCATTTATCGTCCGCCA
>CBINNW010000076.1:0-24855 GCA_966252115.1 uncultured Akkermansia sp. | reverse complement strand
ATAGGAGATGCTTGGTCGGGGCGTCGTGGGCGGTTTTTCTTCGATCGGTGCGGGGGTCGGTTCGATCCCGTTAAGCCGGTTGGGTGGGCCTCTCTGTGACCTTATCCCACGGCTTGATTGATCTTTTAACCTTAGCCGTAGAAATGCAGTCGTGAAAGTCGTATCGAGGTTATCCGACGGAACCTTTCGGCGTTTCACTCCCGGCAAAATACCGTCCGGGTATTCTTTGGTCGTCCACCATCGAAATCTGTTCGTCATCTTGCCTCGCTACTCCGCTTCCGACTGAATTTCTACGTAGACGTAGCTTCGGCAAACGGAGACTGGGGAATGCGAAAACGACCGAAGTAGGGAGAGGAAGGTGTGGCGCAGATCTTGCCGGTGGCGGAAGTGAGCCGGCAGACGGTGTTCGCCTACCGAGATAAGGTGGTGGAAGGGAAGGGGGGCTTGTTGCGGCGCAAGCACGGCGAGGGGGTGGGCGACGGCCGTTGGTGCTAAGCAATCTCCATGAGCAGGTTGTGGGGCGGATCCTCGGGGGCAGTCTGCTCGGGACGCACATGTCGAGAGTTTGGTGGACGGCCTTCTGTATCGGTCTATCCAATACGGTTGGTATGCCGAGCCGCCGGGTGCCGCCGTTCACCTTCGGTATGTCCACCGCTTTCACCGCCTCGGGCCGGTATCGGCCTGCGCTGATCAGGGCGAGGATGTCCTCTTGGCGCGCGGCGAGCAGCTCGGCGGTTTGTGCGACCGTGCGTCCGTCCACTCCCGCGGCCCGGGCGTTGGTTTTCACCAGCGCCCCCCGTGCAGGGTTCGCGCCGACAGCACGTCTTCCAAGTAAGCGTCCGGCCGGGGGTCAGGAATGGTGATCCAAAACGTCACCATCTCGATTGGCGATAGTGACGTTTTCTATTCCCGAGCAACGAAGCGGCCGGCGCTCAGGAGGCCGGAGGGGGCGGCGTCCAGTTGGACGGCAGCAGCGGATTGGATCTTGTCCTGGTTGCGCATCGTCGGCAGGCGGGTGCGGACGTCGCGCAGGTAGGCGAACGAGTCCTTGCCGTGGCGTTTGCAGGAGAGGACCAGCGAGTGGAGGATGGCCGAGCGTTGGCCGGCGTCGGGGTGGCCGATGAACAGCCAGTTCTTCATGACGAGCTTGGCAGGGCGGATGGCGTTCTCCGCGCAGTTGTTGTCGATGCGGGTGACCGAGTTGAGGTGCGCTTCTGGGTGTTGAACGATCACCGTTACGGCCTTCCGCCTGTGCTGCGGCGCTGTTTGGGCCTGCGCGGGGTGCGGGTGCATGCGCCTTACGCGACAAATACCAGTGGGGGCTATCGTCACTAAGCCTTGGAAGTGGACGGCGCAAATGCGGAATCCGGAAGTGGTGCGTTACCTTGTCGAGCGAAGCGGAAGGTGACCCGGGGGCGGGAGGATCGTGTTGTGGCTGGTGAGCCGACCAGCCCGAGGCAAGGGGGACTTCGGATCAGAGCACGCGGCTGAAGACCAAGCCGGCCAGGTTGCCGGAGGGGATGGCGGCGAGTTCGGTGAGCGCTTCACGAATGTTGCGGCGGGCGGCGCCTTCGTTGGCGATGCGGAGGCGGGTGACGCTGGAAAAGGCTTCCTGGGGCGACGCGCTGGCCGAGGTGACGAAGACTTTTTGCCAAACCGGCTTTCTCGAACCCTTCGGCAAGAGACTCCATGTCGCCTCCAGGGTGGCGGCGGCGGTGGTGCCGTAGGCGGGTTGATCCAGCCGGACGATCTCCACCTTGAGCGTGTAGTCGGCCTCCTCGCCCGTGGCGACCTCGCTGAAGACGTTGGAACTCAACAGCGAGGTGCGGATGGCCGCCGCGAAATCCTCGTCCGCGATCTTGGACGCGCCCAAGCTGATGGTCTCCGATCCGCCGGTGACGGTGACCTGCACGGTGCCCAAGGGGCGTTGGACCGGCGACTCAAGCGCACCCACCATCGCGGAGGGTTGGGATCCCGTGGCGCAACCGCCCAGGAAAAGAGCGACACAGGGCGCCAGGGCGGTGAGGAAGGGGCGAAGCATCATGCTCATGGGACAAAGGGATAAATCGGGGGCGGCCGGGGCTGAACCTCCATGCCGGGCTCAAGGGCTCGCGGGGCGCGTGGTGGGTGCGGGGCGTGGTGAAGTTCGCAAGTGCCTTAACAAAGTGGATAACGGTGTGGCTTTCGGTTAACTGGGGTCGGTCTTGGCAAAGGCGGGGCTAGGCATGATTGTCCCTGATTGGTTGGGCGTTTATGCGTATTGGGAAGCTTCTTTTTTCGAGGCGGCCCAGAATTTAAGTCCTTCATGGGGAATGTCCCCTAGTGGCTGCTGGGGGATGTTTCGATTTGGCGGGTTGTTCGCCCAGGGATGCATTTGGCGTGGGAGCGGTCTTGTAAGCGCCTCGGCCCTCGACTCACCGTTGGCGCTGCTGCGGCCCGGGGCGGAGGCCCGGGGACGGGTGGCGAACTTTTTCTTTTACCGAGCGGAACAAAAAATGGGCAAAGCACTGCGTAACATCGGCATCGTGTCGGGGGTGACGATGGCTTCGCGTGTGCTGGGGCTGGCGCGCGACATGGCGATCACGGCGGCGTTTGGCGCGAGCGCCCTGGCCTCGGCCTTCGTGACGGCGTTCACGTTGCCCAATCTCTTCCGGCGTCTGCTGGGGGAGGGGGCCTTGACCGCGGCGCTGGTGCCGACCCTTCAGGATGAGACCAAGCGGCGCGGGCCGGCGGGGGCGCTGGTGTTGGTCAACGAGGTCGCGAGCTGGACTTTGCTGGTGGCGGCGGCGATCTGCGCGGTGGCGATGCTCCTGCTGGCGGCGCACCCTTGGTGGGGGCCGGGCTTGCGGGCGGCGGGGTGGGAGACCGACACGGTGGGGCGGTGGGTGATGGGCGCGCGCATCGGTGTCGTCCTGTTTCCCTATCTGGTGACGGTGTGTTTGGCGGCGGTTTTCAGCGCGGCGCTTCAGACCAACGGGCGTTTCCTGGAGCCGGCGCTCAACCCGGTGTGGCTCAACCTGTCGATGATGGGGCTGCTCGGTTTCGGGGTGTGGCGGGGGGCGGAGGGCGACCCGGCGGGGCAGATGTGGTGGCTGTGCGCGGGCGTGTTGTCGGGGGGGCTGTTCCAGATGCTCGTGCCCGCGTGGGCGCTGACGCGGCTGGGCTGGCGGCCGCGTTTCGTGCCGGCGCGCAGCGCCGGGGTGCGGCAGATCGCGCGTCTGATGGCGCCGACGCTGATCGGCTCCGCGATCTATCTCATCAACGTCACCGTCTCCCGGCTGATCGGCCTCTCGATCAACGACGCGGCCGCCACGGTTCTCAATCTCTCCACGCGGCTCATGGAACTGCCCATCGGCGTGTTCGCGCTGGCGGTGTCCACGGTGGTTTTCCCGCAAATCGCGAAACACGCGGCGGAGTCGCGCCTCGATCTGTTGGCGGAGGATTATCGCCGCGGCATGCGTTTGATTCTGTTGGTCAACGTGCCCGCCGCCTTCGGTCTGGCCGTGCTGGCGGAGCCGATCACGCGGGTGCTGTTCGAGCGGGGCGCCTTCACCGCGGAGGACACGGCGGTCATGACGCCGGTGCTCGCCGCCAGCGCCATGGCCCTGCCGTTCCTGGCTTTCGTAAGCCTGGCGCTGCGGGCTTTCTACGCGCTCAAGGACACGGGCACGCCGGTGCGGGTGGCTTTCGTGAGTTTCGTGGTCAACATCGCCGCGAGCGTCTCGCTCATGCACGTGCTGGGCGTCACGGGCCTGGCGATGGCCTCGACTCTGGCGGTGGTGACGCAGGCGGTGCTTTTGCAAAACCGGCTCACCCGACGCATTCCCGGACTGCGTTTCCGCCTCCTGGCGGGCCACCTCGGTCGCGTGGCCGCGGCGAGCCTCGGCATGGCGACGGTGGTGGCCGCCTGCGCCTGGATTTGGGCCTCGCGTGTCGGCGTGGGTGGCTGGCGGGACCTCGCCGGGCTGGCGGTGGCGATCTCGGCCGGGGTGGTGACGTTCGCGGCCGGTGCGCTGGCGTTGCGGGTGGACGGGCTGGCCGAGGCGCTCGCGCTGCTGCGCCGAAAACTCGGCCTCGGCGGAAAAGCGCGCGTGGCCCCGGCGGCGGGCGAATAGGCCGGCGGCGCTCCGGCGACGCTTTGCCCGGGCGGCCGGCGTCGCCGGTGCTTTTCGCTAGCGCGAACGCGCCGCCCTCGCACCTTGGCCGGCATGGGAATGTTCAAGCTCAAGGCCGACTACGCCCCGACCGGCGACCAACCGCAGGCCATCGCCGCGCTCGCCGCCTCGCTGCTGGCGGGCAACAAACACCAGACGCTCCTCGGCGTCACCGGCTCGGGCAAGACCTTCACCATGGCCAACCTGATCGTGGCCCGGGACCGGCCCACGCTCATCATCTCGCACAACAAGACCCTGGCCGCGCAGCTCTACTCGGAGTTCAAAAACTTCTTCCCGGAAAACGCGGTCGAATACTTCGTCTCGCACTTCGACTACTACCAGCCCGAGGCCTACGTGCCGTCCTCGGACACCTTCATCGAGAAGGACTCGTCCATCAACGAGGAGATCGAGCGCCTGCGCATCGCCGCATCCAGCGCGCTCGTCTCGCGCCGCGACGTCATCGTGGTCGCCTCCGTCTCCTGCATCTACGGCCTGGGCTCGCCCGAGGACTTCAAGGAGCTGCGCATCCCGCTCGAGCGCGGCGCCATGCTGTCGCGCCAGCGTCTGCTCGAGCGGCTGGTGGACAACTTGTATTCGAGAAACGACTACGACTTCAAGCGCGGCTGCTTCCGGGTGCGCGGCGACGTGGTGGACATCATGCCGGCCTATCTGGAGCAGGGCCTGCGGGTGGAGTTCTGGGGCGACGAGATCGAGGCGCTCTCCGAGTTCGACCCCACCACCGGCGAGGTGATCCGCGCGCTCGACAAGTTCGATCTGTATCCGGCCAACCAATACGTCACGACGAAGGGCAAGCTCGACCTGGCCGTCGCGCGCATCAAGGCCGAGCTCGACCAGCGGGTGGCGGAGTTCGAGGCGAAGGGCCTGCTGCTCGAGGCCCAGCGCATCCGCATGCGCACCAACTACGATCTGGAGATGCTCCAGGAGATGGGCTTCTGCAACGGCATCGAAAACTACTCCCGCCATCTGGCCGGTCGCGCCGCCGGGGACCGTCCGCTCTGCCTGATCGATTTTTTCCCGAAGGAGTTCCTGCTGCTCATCGACGAGAGCCACGCCACGGTGCCGCAGATCGGCGGCATGTATAACGGCGACCGCGCGCGCAAGCAGGTGTTGGTCAACTTCGGCTTCCGTCTGCCCTCGGCCCTGGACAACCGGCCGCAAAGTTTCGACGAGTTCATGTCGATCACCGACCAGATCGTTTACGTCTCGGCCACGCCGGCGAAGTTCGAGATCGAGCGTTCGGCGGTGGTGGCGGAGCAGGTCATCCGGCCGACCGGCCTGCTCGATCCGGAGATCGTGCTGCGTCCGACCAAGGGGCAGGTGGAGGACCTCATCGCCGAGTGCCGCCGCGCGGTGGAGGCGGGCGAGCGCGTGCTGGTGACGACGCTGACCAAACGCCTCGCCGAGGACCTCACCGCCTACTTCCGCGAGGCGCGCATCAAGGTGGAGTATCTGCACAGCGACATCGACGCCATCGAGCGGGTGGAGATCCTGCGCAACCTGCGCCTGGGCAACTTCGACGTGCTGATTGGCATCAACCTCCTGCGCGAGGGGCTCGACCTGCCCGAGGTGGCGCTGGTGGCGGTGCTCGACGCCGACAAGGAAGGTTTTTTGCGCAGCGAAACCTCGCTCATCCAGACGGCGGGGCGCGCGGCGCGCCACGAGCGCGGGCGGGTGTTGTTTTATGCGGACAACATCACCGAATCCATCCGCCGCACCATCGAGGTGACCTCGGCGCGCCG
Organism: uncultured Akkermansia sp.; assembly: GCA_966252115.1. Classification (GTDB taxonomy): domain Bacteria; phylum Verrucomicrobiota; class Verrucomicrobiia; order Opitutales; family Opitutaceae; genus IMCC26134_A. The sequence goes on along the minus strand of CBINNW010000076.1, from coordinate 18,941 downwards.
GGCCAAGCAGGTCGCCTACAACACCGAGCACGGCATCACGCCGCGCAGCGTGAAGCGCGCGCAGCAGGCGAGCCTGCACCTCTACGACGGCTCCGGAGTGCGCGAGGAGCCGGAGGACGCCTTGGCCGAGGGCGGCCAGGAAGACGTGGCCGCCGTCATCGCCGAGCTGGAGCAGGACATGGCGGACGCCTCGGCGCGGCTGGAGTTTGAGCGCGCGGCCGTCCTGCGTGATCAAATCCAGGCCCTGCGCAGCGGAGATTTTCGCAAGGCGGCCGCGGCCGGCGCTTCCGGCGGCGGAGCGAAAAAGAAGGGCGGCGCGGCCGGCGGGCGCGGCAAAACCAGCTACCCGCAGGGCCGCGCGCAGAAGCGGCGGTAGGGGAGGACGGACATTCCTGTCCGTTTTTCCGATCCGCGAGAGTCTGCCGAAGCTTCAAGCCGACGGACGGCCGCAGGCCGACGGACAAGAATGTCCGTCCTCCTTGGGCGGCCTGCGGTCGGCGTGCGAGGCGCCGCGGGGCAAAATCTCATTGCGGGCGATGTGGCGGCGCGGCTTGGCTGGCCGGCTCCCGTTTTCCCTTCGCCCCTTTTGTCCATGAAGCACACGCACCACTGCGCCCAGCTCACCGCCGCCGATCTCGGCGCCACCGTTTCCCTCGTCGGCTGGGTTGATTCCATCCGCGACCACGGCGGCATCCTGTTCATCGACCTGCGCGACCGGAAGGGCGTCACGCAGGTGAAGTTCGACCCGCAGGATCACGCCGAGCTGGCCGCGCGGGCCGCCACGGTGAAGCCCGAGTCGGTGATCGCCGTCACGGGCAAGGTCGTCGCCCGCCCCGAAGGCACGGTGAACACCACGCTCCCGACGGGCGCGATCGAGCTCTCCGCCACGGAACTCGTCATCCACAACATCTCCGACACGCCCCCCTTCCCGCTCACCGACGCGGGCGGCGACAAGGTCAACGAGGACCTGCGCCTCACCTACCGCTATCTCGACCTGCGTCGTCCGAAGATGCGCAACAACCTGCGCGTCCGCCACAAGGCCACCAAGGCGATCCGCGACTACTTCGACTCGCAGGAGTTCATCGAGGTCGAGACGCCGGCCCTGTTCAAATCCACCCCGGAAGGCGCGCGCGAATACCTCGTGCCCTCGCGTATCCACGCGGGCCAGTTTTACGCGCTCTCGCAGTCGCCCCAGCAGTTCAAACAGATCCTCATGGTCGCCGGCGTGGAGCGTTATTTCCAGATCGCCCGCTGCTTCCGCGACGAGGACCTGCGCGCCGACCGCCAGATGGAGTTCACCCAGGTGGACGTCGAGGCCTCCTTCATCGACCGCGAGGACGTGTATCGGCTCTTCGAGGGCATGGTGGGCAAGGTCTGGAAAGACGTGCTCGGCGTGGAGCTCGCGACCCCGTTCCAGCGCATGCCCTTCCACGAGGCGATGAACCGCTTCGGCGTGGACAAGCCCGACCTGCGTTTCGGCATCGAGCTGAGCGACCTCTCGGAGACCTTCAAGACCTCCGCCTTCAAGGTGTTCCAGGCGACCGTGGCGGGCGGCGGCGTGATCAAGGCGATCAACGCCAAGGGCCTCGCCGACCTCACCCAAGGCGAGCTCAAAAACCTCGAGGACATCGCCAAGAGCCTCGGCGCCAAGGGCCTGGCCTTTATCAAGTGCGAGGGCGGCGAGTGGAAGTCGCCCATCGTCAAGTTCTTCTCCGACGCCGAGAAAGCCGCGCTCACCGCGCAGCTCGGCATCGAGGACGGCGACATGGTGTTCTTCGCCGCCGCGCCCTGGGAAAAGGCCTGCGCCATTCTCGGCCGCATCCGTCTGGAGGCCGCGCAACTGCTCGTGAAGCGCGGCAAGCTCACCATCCGCGCCGACGATTGGAAATTCCTCTGGGTGGTGGACTTCCCGCTAATGACCTACGACGAGGAGCAGAAGCGCTACCTCGCCACCCACCACCCCTTCACCGCGCCCGTGGCGGAGGATCTGCCCCTGCTGGAAACCGCGCCCGACAAGGTGCGCGGCCAGCACTACGACCTCGTGCTCAACGGCATGGAACTCGGCGGCGGCTCGATCCGTATCCACCAGCCGGCGGTGCAGGAGCGCGTCTTCAAGGACGTGCTCAAGATCCCGGCCGACGTGGTCGAGAGCCGTTTCGGCTACATGCTCAAGGCCTTCACCTACGGCGCGCCGCCGCACGGTGGTATCGCCTTTGGTCTGGACCGCATGTGCGCCCTGCTCTGCGGCACGACCAGCATCCGTGACGTGATCGCCTTCCCGAAGACCCAGAAGGGTCAGGACTTGATGGCGCAGTCGCCGACGCCGGTGACCGAGAAGCAGCTGAAGGAGCTGCACATCGCCATCGTCGCCCCCGAGGTGGCGTGAGCCGAGGTTGAGCTGAACGGTGCGGCGGAGGCGTTTTCGCCAGCGAAAGCTTCCGCGCAGGGATGCGGTATCCTGCTGTCCTCCTTGTGAATGCGGCGACGTGGAAAGCTGGTTTCTCGCTGTTTTCAGTGGTTGGACGTGGCGGAATGGCGGAGCCATTTCGTTTCGATGGAACCCGCCGGGCGAAAGCGCTTCCGCGCTTCCGCCACGACCAGCAGTCAAGCGCCGTCGCACCGTCCCAAGACCAGCCCGGACCAGCCCGGTGTCATGCGACGTAACGGAACGGCGGAGCCGTTTCGTCGCGGTCAAGTTGCTCGAGCGAAATCGCTCCGCGCCTCCGCTACATCGGAATACCGCCGGCTATTCCTCAACATGGCACCGACCCACTGAAAACAGCGAGGAACCGGAAAGCTTTTCCGCGTCGCCGCGTTTTTTTCGGTAAGAAACAGGCGCGCCCGCGTGTTGTTTCCATGGCATCCCCTATGCCACTTCCCCGCCAGCCCCGCGCATGAACCCCGCCTCCTCCGGCTCCGCCCACGCGATCGTGATTCTCGCCCAGCGCGAGCACGAGGCGGCGCTCCTGCGCTACGCGACGCGGATCCTGCACGACGCCGCCCGGGCACGCGACGTCGTGCAGGAAACCCTGCTCGCCCTCGGCCGCCAGCCCGCTGAGGAACACGAGGGCATCCGGCGCCGCCTGGCCGCGTGGCTCTTCACCGTCTGCCGCCGCAAATCCCTCAACGTGCTCCGCGCCGAGGGGCGGCTGCATCCGCTCGACGCCGCTCCCCCCGTGGCCGCGCCCGAGGCCGATCCCGCCGCCGCGCTCCTGCGCAGCGAGGACCATGGACAACTGCTCGCGCTCGTGGCCCGGTTGCCCGAGCGGCAGCGCGAGGTCGTCCGCCTGCGTTACCAGGAAGGGTTTTCCTACGAGGAGATCAGCGGCATCACCGAGGCGAGCGTCAGCCATGTCGGCGTGCTCCTGCACCACGCCCTGCAAACCCTGCGCCGCGAATGGCTGGCCTCCGCCGCCCGCTGAACCCCCGCCCGCCCGTCCGCCCGCCCGCCCACCCGTCGCCATGATTTCCCCGGACGATCCCCGCCTCACCGCCCATGCCGACGGCATGTTGCCCGCCGACGAGGCGGCCCGCGTCGAACGCGAGCTTGCCTATTCCCCCTCCGCCCGCGCCGAGCTCGAGCGGCTGCGCGAGTTGCAACGCGCCCTGCGCCAGGCCTTCGCCGAGGAGACGGCCGAGGACGGCGTGCTCGCGGCCGACGGCGAGGCCGCCGAGGCGAGCCGGCCTGCGGCGGGCCTGGCGGGTGATCGACCCTCCGCGTCGGCGGGCGCGCGCGACGCGGACTCCGGGGAGCGGCGGCGCCGGCCGTATTCGATTTATCGCGACGCCCTTCAGGCCCGCGAGGAGGCGGCCGGCTGGCGTCCGCTGGAGCCCGAGCCCGCCCGCGGTGGACGTTTCTCGTGGTTGTCGTGGCTCTTCCCCGGCTGGCTCGCGCCCGTGGCGGGCTTCGCCTGCGTGGTGCTGCTGGTGGCCGCGGTGGTTTTGCCGCCCGTGGTGCGTGTGCGGGAAACTGCCCGCATCGCGGCCGGGACCGAGCACCTCACGCGCATCGGCCGGGCGATGCTGGGCCTCGCGGCGGAGCGCGGCGGACGTTTGCCGGAGGCGAGCGATCTGCGCGATCTCGCCCGCCGGCTCGCGCAGGAGGCCGGGCTCGACGACGCGGCGGTGTGGACCAGTCCCGGCGATCCCGCCGTCGCCGGGTGGAGCCCGGGCTCCGTGCTCGCTCCCGACGGCGACGGGCTGGCCGCCGATTTCGCCGCGAGTCCCCTGTCATGGACGGTCGTCATCGGCGGGCTCGACCCGGCCGCCGCCGGTCCGCGCACCCCCATCGCCTGGACGCGCGGATTGAGGCCCGACGGCACTTGGCCGGCCTACGGACCCAACGGCACGCAGGGTGGCCACGTCCTGTTTTTCGACGGCACGGTCGGCTACTTCGGAGATCTGCGGGGGCGGCTGGCGGCGTCGCGGGACGGATCGAAAACCGGGGACGTGCGCGCGGCGCTGCCGGAGGGCGTGCGCATCGGAGAATTCGTGGGCAGCGCCGACGAGCGCCTGGCCTGGACGCGGGTCTATCGTCCGGGCCCGGACGACTCGCTCCTCACCAAGGCGCGCCATTCGCGGGGATTTGTGGTCGGCATGGTGCTGGTCTGGATCTGCGGGGCGGGCGGTTTGGTGGCGCACCTGCTGCGCCGCCGTCCGGGCGAGGCCGCCGGTGGACGCTGAAGCGGTCTCATGCGGATGAATCCGGGATCCAGAATTCGGAATCCAGAGTGAGAACCGCCCAAGCCCATTCCTCCGGAATCAGGCAGAGCAACCGCATGATACCGGCGAAACCGACGCGGTCCGGCCCGTCCGCTTGAGCGGGAGCGAGTGGCGGGCGGGCTGGCATGGGCCATGCGAGGAGCCGGTCCCATGTTTGCGTCACGTGCGTTTCGGGTGGGACTGTTTTTGTTGGTCTTCGGGCTGGGATTGACGGTCGTCCCGGCCATCGAGCTGGCCGGGGACGGCATCGACCGCTTGGCGGGCCTGGTGCCAGAGTTTGAAATGGAGGGTGGCTGAGCTCGGAACGGGGCACCGGGGAGCTTGGAGCGTTTCAAATGAAGTCGTAGCCGAAAGGTAGGGCGCCACCGCCTGGGGCGCCGCAGTGGAGTGGCGCACGCCGAGAGGCAACGCGGCGGTCCCGCCCTTGTTGCCACCGCCAAACATGAATCCAGACTCAGCCGGTGGCCGCGTTTATTTCAGGGGGGGCGTCGAAGGGGGGGGAAGCGCCGGCGGGGGTCTCGACCACCACACCTTTCAGGTCTGCGGGAGAGAGATCTGCCTGAGTGGGGGGCACCTGAAAGGAGATGGCCGTGTCGCCATTGGCCTCGATCAACATCTCCCGGGTTCCCACCAAAAGTTTGGTGGCGCCCTGTAGCTGGCGGCCGCGCAGGATGCCGAGACGGCCACCGGTCAGCAGGGAGACATCCTGGATGACGGGTTTCGGGGTCGGGTTCCGGGGGCCCCGGGCGGGATCTTTGTCTTGGTCGTCCTCCTGATCGTCGGTGAAAAATTGTTCGGCCAAGTTACGAAGCTTGGCCAAGGCCTCGGCGGTGGAGACTCCCACCAAGACGCCGAGCGCCGAACAAGCGTGGATGTTGGTCACGATGGCGGCGGAATTTTCGGTGCTCATGAAACCTCCGCGCAAGACGGCGTAGAAGGCGAGGGCGAGGGCCCCTCCGATCCAAGGCTGGGAGAGGTAGAACAAGCTCCATTGAGGCGCGAAGCTGCGGTTGCCCATGAAGCGGGCGAGCGAGGCGAGACCCCGGGCGCAGGCTCCGAGCACGCCGAAGAGAAAGATGACGACAAGATAGTTGAGCTCGGTGGAACCGAGCAAAGCCGGTGACTGTTTTTCCAAGTTGGCGCGATAGGCCGCCTCGAAGCGAGATAGGTCGCCCGGCGGCAAGGGAGATGGTCCGGAGTGGGGGGGGCGGGCGGGACAGCATCACGTCCAAAAACGCGGGGTGCCTCTGCAGTTCCGATCGGGCGGCCGAGACGGTGCCCATCAACCGGGCCTGAGCCTGCTGGAGGAGTTGCGTCAGGTTTTCCCGTTGGCTCCGGGGCGGGATGTCCAGGCTGACCGGCGTCCACCGTGGACCTTCGGGTGCGGGCTGCCGCTTCTCGAGGTAGATCGACAGCGTCAGGATCTGGTCGGCGTAACTCAGGGTCTGGTTGATGGTGGTCGCCTGCTGCGAGCTCAGTGAGGTGGTGCTTTTGGCTTCCAGGCGGCCGAGCTCATCCAGCGCATCAGCGATACGTTTGCCACCTTGTTCGGCGACGGTGGCGAGAGCGTCGCTTCGCTGGGGTCCGTCATACCAGGACCGCACCCAATCGCTGCCGGGCCAGAGGGTGAATATCAGTCGGAGGGAGACGAAGAGGAGCGCGATGAAGTAAACCGCGACGATGACAGACCAGATCCGTCGGGGCGCGTCCGAATGGCCGCCGGTGGGCGTGGGTGAGGTGCTCATGGCGGCGCTTATTGTGGTTTAATTGTCAGTTCGCTGGTGGTGATGAGCTTACCGTTCCGTAGGATGCGAACGGTGAGTTTGGCCGCATCCACGGTTTTGCCGTCGGAGCCTTTAAGGGAGGAAGCGTCGATGGACACAGTGGCGGAGACTTCACCTGCGGCGGATTGGTGGAGGGGCACGGTATCGGGGCGAACGTCCAGCCCGAGCTCCTCGCCGAGCTCGACGGTCCAACCGTCGCTGGCGCTGTCGTGTAGTGGGAGGGTGATGGTGAGGTCGGTGGGCGGCTTCTTGGGGATCTTCAGTTCAGATTGGTTTTCACCCCGTATCACGGGTTTCGGTTCAAAGTCGGGAGCGGCCGGCACCAGCGTGATGCTTTGGTCGGCGGTGGTCTCGTTACCGAGGTGGTCTTTGACCGTGATGCGGGTGTTGCGCAGCTCTTCGGGCGTCGTGCCGGGGAGGGCGGTGGCGTCCACCTGATAGGAGCGGTTGCCGGCCGTGATGGTGTCGTCAGCTCGCCAGATGACGTTTTCTCCCGAGACGGAGCCTCGGATGGAGAGGTCCGCGAGCGGGGTGCGGTCGTCCTTGACCAAGAGGGGGCGCGGGGTGCTGACGGTGCCGGCGATCAGGCGGAGGGGCGCGGTGGACGAGAGTTCGGGTGGTGCGTCGTCGCTTTGCAGGCCGTATTGGGCGAAGAGGTCGGCGAACGCCGTGTCGCCGAAGACCTTGTGCTGCAATCGAAATTCCCGGACCACCCGGCGAGCGTCGTTTTCCGCCGTGCTGCGGGCTTCGGGATCCGTGGTCTTTTGGCGGCGGATCAGCGCCTTTTCCACTTTCCCCAATGCGATGGAAAGTTCGGTGTTGGCGAGCTGGGCGCGAATTTCGGACTGGCGGGCGAGGGTGGCGGTGGCCGAGGGCGAGCCGGTGTTGAACGCCGAGACCAGGCCCGCAGCCGCGTCGGCCCCGTTGACGGTGGTGTTCATGTCCACCAGCTCGGCCTGCACGCCGACCTCGTCTCCGAGGATTTTGACGATGTAGGCTGGCGAATGTTGGTCGAACTCGTCGGGGTGATTGAAGAAGGGCCCGCGCGGGAAAAAGACGTAACGGTCCTCCACTCCGCGCGGGGGGATGACCATCACGGTGTCCATCGACATTTCACCGAGGTTACGGATGTGTTTTTTGAGATCTTCGAGTAGCAGCGCTCCCAGCTCGGGGGTGAAGACGGAGGCGTAGAATGCGACGACGCGGGCGTAGCCTTCGCGGCCGAATTCCTCCTCCACGGCGCCGAGTCCGGTGAGTCCGCCGGCGACTCTGCCGATGAGGTCGAAGGCCTTGAAAACTTGGGTCCGCCTGGCGGTTTCCTGGGTGAGGATCAGCGAGTGCAGGACCGCCTGGAAGGTGAGCGGGCGGGACGAGTCCCGCCAGATATAGCCGGTCTCATCCAGGCGCCACTGCTGGCACGACTTTTCCGAAAACAGGGCGCGTTCAGTGGCCTTGTGTTGATCGGCGACGATGGGAGAGGTGTTGTCCACCAAGCCCACCGAGATGCCCTGTTGATCGTCAAAGGGGGAGGCGGAGCCGGCCACCGGGAGCAGCCCCGCCTGGATGGCGCGTCCGAGCAGTCGGGCGGCCATGGCGTAGTCTGGTGAGGTGCGACCTTGCAGGTAGGCGAGTTGGTGTTCGAGGTCGGCTTTCTCAAGGTGGAGCTTCAGAAGGGCGTCGGCCTCGGTCGTGAACGATGGGGCGACGGGGCCGAGCTCCCGTTTGGCCAGCGCGATGAAAGCGGCGTGGGCGGCCTCGGGTTTGTCGGGGCCAACGAAGAGCGCCCGCCATGCGCTTTGCAGCTGGCTGGTCGTGTCTTCCGCGAGCTTGGTGTTCGCGGGTGACGGCAGGGTCGAATAGCCATCTATCCGGGCGGCCAGCGTCCGTATCCGCGATTTCAGGCGATGCCGTTCCTGACGGACCCAGACCTCCAGCTGGCCCCGGATCTGAGCCATCCGGGCATTGGTTTCCTCGCTGATCGGTCGGGGCGGTGGCGTGTCAGTCGCTAGCGATTGCAGGTCCTCCACGAGTCGCGTGACGAGTTCCAGCGGGGGTGGTATCGGGGGGCCGGCGTCGGCCGGGGAGGCCGGGGGTTCCTGCTTCGGACAGGGAGGATCGTTTGGCGCGATCTTCGGATGTCCCGGAGCGCCGGAGTTGCGGGGCGAGTTGGGTGGGGTTCCGGCCTTGTCGTCGGTCTCGGCTATTTCGGGTTCTGTGCGACGAAACAGATACACCGGAGCGCGCATCGATGTGGTGTAAACGATGAGCTTCTTGGAGGAGTTGTTGTTACGTAGGTAAACGCGTCCCACGTAGAAGTGACGAGGGAACTCGTCGCCGAAGGATGCCCTGGCCTCCAGCTGGTCGATGATCTCGATTTTGGTGGTGAGGTCCCCCGAGCGGATGGGGACGAATACCGCGTCGCTCCAATTGGTCGCGTTTTTTGCGGACGCGTCGGACCGCTGTTCCATGCGGTATTCGGCGGGAAACCACGCCGCGATTCGGATGGGGCTTTCAATCTCCCCTGCGCGAACGACGAGTTCCAGCACCTGATCATTGGCGAGGGCGTGGGCGGCTGCGGAAAACCCCTGTTTCTCCAATTCCGCCCCGGCCTTGGCCGGGTTCTCGGGTTCCTCGGGCTGAAGCTTGGCTCCGACAATATCGAGCTGGAGCAAACCGGACTCCAGCAGTTGCCTGACTCCCACGCCCGGGAGAGCCGGGTGGCTGGCCCAGACGTAGATGGAGTATTTCTGGTCCTCCCATCCCGCCGCAGTTTCGGGCAGTTGAATGGGCTGGGTGAATATTCGAACGGTGCGTTGACCGGGGGTGGGGAGGGACTGTTTGGAACCGGTTTGTTCGGCGCGGATTTCCTGGACGGCTTTAACCAAATCGCGACGCTCCGAAGCCGAGAGCTTCGGCGGATACAGGGGAGTGGATTGACAGCCGGAGAGGAACCAAATGCCGGTGCCGGACAGTGTAAGCACCCATGCGAACCGAAGAGAGCGAGTTGAGGCGGAGCTCATTGAAAAGAGGCGTGTTCCGGGAATCTTCCGAATATACCCCTATGCTCTCTTAAGGAAAACTCACTACGTAAAGAAATTTAGGTAATAAACCCCTTCATGGTGTCGGCTTTTGCTATTTTGATCGGTTTCCGTGCCCGTCAGTCCCCGATACCGGTTGGCGTGAGGCTGGCTGCGTCGGGAACCTCATGGCGTCGATCGAGCGCTGCGGGCTCAGGCCACGCGTTTGGCGAATTGTTCGGGGTGGCGGGCGCGGCTCACGGCGACGTCGTAGGTGATCTTGCACTTCGTGTAGAGGCCGTGCAGCGATGTATCCATCAACTGCATACCGTCGCGGGTGCCGGTCTGGATGCTGTTGTCCAGCTGGTGGAGCTGGTTCTCCCGGATGATGTTTCGCACCGCGGCGTTGGCGATGAGCAGCTCGCAGGCGAGGGCGCGGCCGCCGTCGAGCGAGGGCAGGAGCTCCTGCGAGATCACCCCCTGGAGGCTGTTGGACAGCTGCATGACGACCTGCCGCTGCGCGTTGCCCTCGAAGGTGCCGATGATGCGCTCGATCGCCTGGCTGGTGCTGGGCGAGTGCATGGTGGCGAGCACGAGGTGGCCGGTCTCGGCGGCGTTGAGCGCGGTGGCGATGGCGCCGTGGTCGCGCATCTCGCCGACCACGATCACGTCGGGGTCCTGCCGCAGGGCGTGGACCAGGGCGCGCGAAAAGGACTTGGTGTCGGTCAACACCTCCTGCTGCACGACGATGGCGAGGTTGTTCTCGTGCACGTATTCGATCGGATCCTCGATGGTGACGATCTTGCAGCGGCGCTCCCGGTTGATGAGGTCCACCAAGTAGTTGAGCGTGGTGGTCTTGCCCGCGCCGGTGGGGCCGGAGATGAGCACGAGGCCGTTTCGGCGACGGGCGAGCTCGTCGATCTTGGCCGGCAGGCCGAGCTCCTCGCGGGCGAAAATCCGGTGTCCGCAGAAGCGGATGCTCAGCTCGGGCGTGCCGTTGCGGCGGTAGATCGTCACCCGCATGCGGCCGACCTTGGCGTGGTGGAGCGAGATGCAGAGCTCCCAGTCGCGCTCGAAGGCGGAGCGTTGGAGCGAGTTGAGCATGGCGTCGATGAAGGCGGCGGTGTCCTCGACGGTCACGGGGCCGTCGTCGGCGAAGAGGATGTCGCCGTTGACCCGCAGGCTGGGGGGCACGCCGACGATGAGGTGGAGGTCGGAGGCGCGTTCCTCCGCGACCAGGGAGAAGAGACGGTCGAGCTTGGGGGTCATGAAAAACGGGCGTCGAAGCGACGGCGCAGACGGGCGAGCAGGCCGTCCTTGTTCATCTCCAGCGTGGTTTGGTGGATGCCGGGCAGGGCGGAGTCGAGCTGCGAGGCCTGGGCGAGCGATTCGCGGGCGCGGCCGACGAGCCCGACGGCGAACTCGTGGCGGGCGACCTCGAGCCAGGCGACGGCGCGTTCCGGGGCGAGCTCGACGGCCTTGCGGGCGTGGGTGAGGGCGAGGGCGAAGCGGCGGTAGAAGGCGTGGATGCGGGCGGCGAGCCAGTGCAGGCTCCAGTCGCGCGGGGCGAGGGACACGGCGCGCTCGAAACAGTAGGGCGCGCCGGAGTCGGAGCGGGCGAGCAGGACCTCGCCGCGAGCGAGCCAGACGTAGGGGGTGTCTCCGCGCTCCTCGAAGGCGGCGTCGGAAAAGGCGAGGGCGGCGCCGAACTCGCCGGTGCGGGCCAGCACCACGGCCTTGGCGGCGAGCAGCTCGGCGTCCTTGGGGAAACGCTCGAGGGCCTTGTCCACCCAGAGCTTGGCCTCGCGGTATTCGCCGAGCTCCACCAGCATGCGCACCTGGGCGCACCAGGCGTGGGTGTTGGCGGCGTTGTGCTCCAGGACGCGCGAGTAGGAGCGGAGGGCCTCGTCGTATCGGCCGGACTGATACAGGCGGGCGGCCTCGGCGAGGTGCCAGGCCTCGTCGCGCACGGCGTCGCCGCGGGCTTCGACGGGGGCGGTGCGGCCGATCTCGAGGTGGTTGAAACGGCTCATGGTGTTTGTGTGTGCCAAAACCAACGGTTGAGGGGGCGCCCGACCAGCGCGGAGTGGCGGACAAAACCGAGGCCGGCGGGAAGGTTGCGCGCGTAGGTGATGTGAAAGACTTCGGGCCAGATGAAGGACTGGTCCTTGTCGATCAGAAAGGATCCGTCCGCGGGCATGTTGGGCAGGCGGGGGAAGCGGAGCCCGTCGATCGCGTAGTGGTCGGGTTGGAAGGCGATGCGCTGGCCGGGCTCGGTGGCGAGCACGCGTCCGAGGTAGGTGCCGCCGCGAATCTGGATGCCGCCGCCCTGCTGATCCTCGATGCGATAGGCGATCAGTTCGCCGACCTGCGGCTGGCGGTCGGGGGAGAATTTGGAGACGATGAGGGGGCCGTCCTTGCCGGCGACGGCGACGATGATCCGCGAGGTCGTGAGGTAGGCGCCGAGGGCGAGGGCGAGGGCGGAGAGCGTGACGATGCCGAGGCGGCGGAAGAGCCGGGTCAGGTAGCGGGGCAAGGGGTCCTCGAGATCGTAGAAGGCGGCCGCGCCGACGCCGTGGATCGCGGCGGCCAGGCCGAAGGCGTAGCCGCCGGTGGTGCGGCTGTATTCGGTGAGGGCGAAAAAGAGCGCGAGCGCGAACAGGGGGACGCCGATGCGGGGCCAGTATCGGTTGGGCAGGAGCCAGAGGCCGAGGGTGGGGACGATGAAGACGCCGAGGCCGGCCCAGGGACGGGCGAGTTTGTCCAGCAGTCGCAGCGGCGGCGGGATGGACAGGTCGCCGAGTCGGGTGCGACGCCGCAGCGCGAACCAAACGCGCCAGAGCCCGGCGTCACGGCCGGCGCGCGGCGGGGCGTAGGGGGACTGGGCTTCGGGTTGGACGGGAGGCATGAGGGCGATGCGGGACCGGCGCGGGACCGGTCATGGGACCGGTCCCGGGTCGAAGGTCGGACGTCACAGGTCAAAGGTCGGATGGCGGAGGGGTGTCATCGGGCTGCCGTTGGCGTGGGCGGTGTGACATGTGACGTGCGGCTTGCGACGTGTGACGTGTGACCTGGGACCTGGGACCTGAGACCTGAGACGCGGTCTTTTTAGTGCCGTTGGTCGATGTGGAGGCGGACCTCTTCCTCGGGGCCGTAGAACTCGTGGGTGGGCTGCTGGGACTGCACCTCGCCGACAATCTGGCGGAAGAGCTCCATGGCCTCCAGGCAACGTTTGCCGGAGTAGCCGGAGACCCGGAGGTCCACGTGTCCGTCGGGAGCGACGACGATCTCGAATTCGCGGTTGGGCATGGGGGATGTTGGGGGAAAGGGAGCGGAGCGCGGGGAGCAGAGAGCGGAGGAGGGGCGCGGGGACGCCGGGGGGAAGGGACGATGGGGGCGCGAAGGAACTCGGAAATGCGGGCGGGGCGCGTATCAGTTTTCCCAGTGGCGGACGCGCATGCGGATGGAGCCGTCGGCTTCGCGCTCCTCCTCCACGACGACAAACTCGCGGGTCTGCATCTCCTCTTTCAGGCGTTGGTGAACGTAGGTCTGCACGACGGCGCGGGAGAGCTCCTCGCCGGCGGCGCGGAGTTTCTCGTCGGAGAGATTGCCGAAGACGCAGAGCGAGGCGCGGCCGCGGGCGTCGCGGGAGAAGATCACCGTGACGGCGCCGCGTTGCACGGTGATGCGTTGGTCGCGGCCGAGGGTGCCGGTGACGAGTTCGCTGTTGGCGATGTCGAGCTCGATGCGTTTGCCGGAACGGATGGCCTCGTTGACGACCTTGGAGGAGCTGCGTTCGTCGAGGACGGAGTAGCCGAGGGTGGTGGCGGCGGCGACGACGGCCGCGCTAAAGGCGGGCCAGGCGGCGACGACGACGGGGGCAAGGATGCAGACGACGCTCATGGTGAAAGGTGGGGAGGCGGGGAGGGCGGGGAGTGCGGAACGAGGGCCGGAAGGAGGAGGCGGTGAGGAAGCGGGCGGCGCGGGGGACGGCGCCGAGGGCGGCGGGTTGTTGGTTAGACCGGGTCGGTGGCGTTTCCTCACGCGGTAATCTCGTTTCGGGAGGGGCGGTGGCGGGCGTTGCTCCCGGTGGAGGGCGCTACTCCTTGCCGGCGGGGAGGTGGAAGACCCGCGCGAGCTCCTCGGGGGTGGCGCGGTCGATGGCGACGGCGGTGAACAGCAGCGCGAACATCGCGAGCAACACCAGGGTGAGCGTGAGCGAGAGAAGCGGTCGGCTGGCGGGCGAGGGCATGGCGGGACGGAGCTTGGCGGAGGATGAAAATCGGTCGGTGGGCGTGCGTGCGGCGAACTCGGGTGAAAAGAGGACGGCAAGGGGCGACGAGCCGTGGCTCGTCGTCGAAAGCGGCGTCATGCCGCCGCAGTCCATACCTCACATGCCCGCCGGGCTGCCGAGGGCGACGGGGAGGGGCTTCGCGGAGGGGCCCGCGGCCGTGGGGCGGCGGGCGAGGCTGGCGTGGCGGGCGCGTCCGTCGGCCCAGCTGCGCAGCTGCGCGAGTTTTTCGTCCATGGTGCGCGAGAGGGGCACGGTCTGGCGCAGGGCCTCGTGAATGTGCCCGGTGGCGAGCTCGCGGTCCTCGGCGAAGGCGTCGAAGAGGGCGCTGATGATGGCCTGCTCGATCTCGGCGCCGCTGAAGCCGCGGCTCGCCTCGACCAGCGCGGGCAGGTCGAAGGACGCGGCGCGGCGCCGGCGGCGTTCGAGGTGGATACGGAAGATCGCGGCGCGCTCGGCGTCGTCGGGCAGGTCCACGAAGAAGATTTCGTCGAGACGGCCCTTGCGCATGAGCTCGGGCGGGAGCTGCGAGATGTCGTTGGCGGTGGCGACGACGAAGACGGGCGCGGTCTTCTCGGAGAGCCAGGTGAGGAAGGTGCCGAAAACGCGCGCGGTGGTGCCGCCGTCGGTGGTGCCGGAGCTCTGCGAGCCGACGAAGGCCTTGTCGATCTCGTCCACCCAGAGGACGGCGGGCGCGACGGACTCGGCCACGGCGATGGCCTTGCGCACGTTTTCCTCGGAGGAGCCGATGAGGCTGCCGAACATGCGGCCCATGTCGAAGCGCAGCAGCGGCAGTTGCCAGAGGCTGGAGACGGCCTTGGCGCAGAGGCTCTTGCCGCAGCCCTGGACGCCGAGCAGGAGCACGCCCTTGGGCGGGGGCAGGCCGAAGTCGCGGGCCTTTTGGCCGAAGGCGACGGCGCGTTTTTCGAGCCAGTCCTTGAGCACGGGCAGGCCGCCGACGCTGCCGAAGGTCTCCTGGGTGGCGTAGTATTCGAGCAGGCCGCTCTTGCGGATGATCTGCTGCTTCTCGGCGAAGACCTCGTTCACGTCGTCGCCGCTCAGGCGCTCGTCCTTCACGATGATTTTGGCGAAGACGTTTTCCGCCTCGCCGAGGGTGAGGCCGAGGGCGGCGCCGAGCAGGCGCTCGCGGCCCTCGGCGTCGAGGTCGATCTTCACCTGCGAAAACTGGCGCACGTCCTCGACGATGTGGTCGAGCAGCTCGCCGAGCTCGGCGCGGTCGGGCAGGGGGAAGTTGAGGACGGTGATCTCCTTTTCCAGCTCGGTGGGTATCTCCTGGATGGCGGAGAGCAGGATGATGGTCTTGTGGGTGTTTTTGAGGTGGAGCGCGATCTCCTTGAGCTTGCGGATGGCGGCGAAGTTGGTGCGCGAGAGGAAGGGGTGGAAGTCCTTGAAAACGTAGATGGCGGGCTCGACGTGGTCGATGACCTGGTCGAGCGCGACCAGCGGGTCGCGGGTGGCGGCGTTGCGGTGTTTCTGCGACTGGATGGAGGTGCCGGCGGGCACGAGGCCGGTGGTGTAGCTCCACTCGAAGAGCTTTTTCTGGCGCTCCTTCGCGACGCCGAGCAGGACCTCCTGCACGCGTAGTTCCTCGCCGGATACGATGTAGAGAAGCGGGTAGCGGGCGCGGATGAGGGTCTGGATTTCCTGGGCGAGTTTCATGGGTGGAACGTGGAGGGGAAGCGGGAGCGTGGAGGGGGATCGGGAGCGTGAGGGGAGCGGGAACGTGAGGGGAGCGGGGGGAATCGGGAGGGGAAGGGGCGGGGGAGCGTAGAGGGGAGCGGGGCGCGTGGAGGGGAGCGGGGGGGGAGTTGTTTGGATTTTGGATAGGATCCGAGGGTGGGGACGGACCGTCGGGCCGTCCGTGGTCGGCGGCGGGCCCGGCGGTCCCGCCCTACCCAAACACCTCAGCCTGCAACGCGAGCAGGGCGCGGGGCGGTGGAAAGGGCTTCGGCTCGGCGGCGCATGTCGGGATCGTCGGGGGCGAGCTCGGCGAGGAGCGCCGCCATGGCCGGGGTGATGTTGTGGGCGAGGATCCGCCCGTCGGGCAGGATGAGCAGCTCGGCCGAGCCCCGGCCTTCCTCGCGGGCGGCGGCGTAGTTGCTGGGAATGCGGGCGGAGGAATTTTTAACCACGGAGCGCACGGAGGACACGGAGGAGAGACGGAGCGACGGAAACCAGAGGCCAGAGGCCGGAGGCCAGAGGTCGGAGGTCGGAAGTCAGAAGTCAGAGGTCAGAAGTCAGAAGTCGGAAGTCGGAGGCCGGAAGTTGGGGGCGGGTGTCGGAGATTGAGGCGCGGGCGGGTCAGGTGACCAGGCGGAGGCCGTGCTCCTGGGCGATGGCGTGGGCGAGGGCGCGCTCGGTGTCGGTCGCCGGGGCGCGCAGCTCCGGGTGCTGGCGCGCGCGCCAGGCGGGCCAGAAACCCTCGCGCAGACTCACCGCCACGCCCGGCAGGGCCTTGGCGAGCCACGCGGCGATGGGGCGCCAGCAGCACTCGACGTGGCCGGGCATGAGCAGGTGGCGCACGATGAGCACATGGTCCCGCGCGGCCCAGCAGAGGTTGGCGCGCACGATGGCGGAGTAGTTGTCGATCCGGGCGAGGCGGGAGGCGCAGGCGTCGTTGCCAAACTTCAGGTCGGCCACCCACACGTCGAACAGACCGTCCAGCAGGGTGCGGGCGGTGGCGGAGCCGTGGGCGTTGGTTTTCCAGGCGAGGGGCGTGTCGTCGGGCAGGCGGGAGACGAGTTCGAGCGCGTCGGGCAGGTGGAGCGTGGGCTCGCCGCCGAGGATCATCACGGTGCGCGCGCCGGCGGCGAGGGCGGAGCGGGCGCGGGCGGCGAGATCGTCGAGATCGGCGGCCTCGCCGGAACGGGCGTCCCAGCTCTCGCGGCCGGTGATGCAGAAATCGCAGCGCAGGTCGCAACCGCCAAAGGCGATGGCGAAGACGGGGCCGAGCATCAGCTCGTCGGAGACCTCCGTCTGGGCGGAAAAAACCCGGGCGTGCGGGCCGGCCTGGCAACGACCGGCGGGGCCGAGACGGCGGTCGGCTCCGCAGTGGTGGGCGCAAAAATGGCAGCAGCCGAGGGCGGCGCGCGCGGCCCCCGCTCGGCGCGCGGCGAGACCGGCCCGGCCCGGGGGCACGGCGACGGCGACGGGGCGGCGTCGGTCGGTCGGAAAGGCGATGAGCCGGGGATCGGCGGCCGGAGCGGGGGACGGGGCGGGGATCATGGAGGGAGGGGACCCGATCAAAATTCCAGTTGGCGGCCGCGCCGCGTGGCGGTGGAGCGGACGGGCGCGCGTTGCAGCCATTTCCAGCGCAGGGTGAGGTAGGCCCAGCCGGCGAGGGCGGAGGCGGCGAGCATGGGGAGGGCGAGCCAGCGCCCGCAGGAGAAGAAGGCGGTCAGCACGATGATCCCGCTCCAGAAGAGCGCGTAGTTGCGGATGGTGGTGACGAATTCGGGGACGGGCATGATGCGTTGGTGTCCGCAGAGGCGGATCCAGATCACAAGCAGGGCGGCCACGATGATGGAGGTGCCACCGAGGTAGCCGTCGAAGCGGGGAAACAAGAGGCAGCCGAGCGCTCCGGCGCAGGTGGTGGCGATGCCGCCGTAGAGCCAGCATTCGAGGGCGCTCCACTCGCGTTCCAGCCAGGCTCCAAGCCAGAGGATGGCCCACGCGCCGATGATGAAGTCCACCATGCCCATGGGCAGGAGCGGGTAGGTGAAGAGGCGCCAGACCTGGCCTTCCCAGACGGCGGCGGGCACCAGGCCGAGGTGTTGGTAGAGATCGTAGGTCTTCGTGTAGATGCCGAGGATCGGCACGAGCGCGACGAGGACGAAGAGGGAGGCGCCCGGTTTGAGCGGGAGGCGGCGGAGGCGGTCGAGGATCATGGGCGGCCTCCCCCGAAGATGCGGCGCCACCAGGGAGCGGCGGGCGGGGCGGGGTCGTCGCGGAGGGAGTCGCGCAGGCGCTCGGCGATGGCGGGGGGCGCGGGCGTTTGCCCGGCGTCGTGACGCAGGAGCTCCTCCGGCGATTCGAACTCGGCGGCGCTCGGTCCGGTCTGGGCGGAGTGGTGCGTGGCCTGTTCGCCGGAGTGGTCGAGGCGTTGGTCCGCGAGGTGGCGGAGGCGGGCGGGTTTTTCCATGGCGGAACGAGGCGTGGGGTGGGTGGGGAGGAGCGACCGGACCGGGTGCTCAGGCGGTTTTGGCGAAGCGCTGGGCGAAGGCCTTGCGCGCGCGGTGGAGTTTTCCCCGCACGGCGTCGGGGGATTGCTCGGTGAGGGCGGCGATCTCGTCGTAGGAGAGCTGCTCGTCGGCGGCGAGGAGGAGGACGAGGCGCTGGTCGGGCGGGAGCTGGTCGAGGGTGGCGCGGATGCGTTCGCCGAGCTCCTTGGTCTCGAGCACGCGGATGGGGCCGTCGGAGGGCGGGGTGGAGCCGGCGTCGATGAGCTCGTCGGCGTTGTTGACCATCGAGCGCTGATACCAGGCGGAGCGGAGGTTGCGGCAGTGGTTGAGGGTGATCTGGTAGAGCCATGTGCGCACGGAGGCGTCGCCCCGGAAGGTGTCGCGGGCGCGGAAGGCTTTGAGGAAAACGTCGTGGGTGACGTCCTCGGCGAGGGCGGGCTGGCCGGTGAGGCGCAGGGCGAGGTAGTAGATGGCGGAGGCGTGGGCGTCGTAGATCGCGCGAAACGCGGCCTCGGGGCCGGAGGCCGGGGGCGGTTCGACGGTGGGGGCTGGCGCGGGGCTGTGGCGGCCGAGAAACGACATCGGAAGCTTGAGACAATACCGACGCGCGAAGCTCACGCGGATTCTCCGCCGGAGTCAGGATAAATGGGAAAAGGCGCGGCCGGGCGGGGGCGGGGGGAGGCGCGGGGGGACGTGGCGGAATGGCGGATACATTTCGTTTCGGTGGAGCCCGCCGGACGAAAGCGCTTCCGCGCTTCCGCCACGACCAGGAGTCAAACGCCGTCGCACAGCCCCAAGGCCAGCCCCGTGCTCGAGCGAAATCGCTCCGCGCTTCCGCTGCTATGAAGCGAGCTCGGTCAAGGAGAGAAGCGGATTTTCGTGTGAGAGGAAAGGGACGGGAGGGGGAGCGAGGAGGTTTTGCTTT
>CBINNW010000075.1:0-25075 GCA_966252115.1 uncultured Akkermansia sp. | reverse complement strand
GGTTGGTTGTTCGTCTTCTCCTCGACGGCAACCAGCCGGCTTCATGTCATCTACGGGATCCGCGCGTAGCGGAACGGCGGAGCCGTTTCGCGGATCGTGGCCATGGCGACGGCGAAATCTAGGCCGCGCCAAGCCAAATTCTTGATGCGGCCCCGTCGCCCCGCCTCCGCCTCGCCTCGTCACCTCCGCCCCGTCGGCCACTCCCCATGCTCCCCGCCGCCGCCCTGCTCCGCCGTTCCTGCGCTGCCTTCGCGCTCATCATGGCTCTTCTCCCCGCAAGCACCGCTCTCGTCGCCGCCGAGCCATCCGCCGACACCCCGGCCACCGAACCCGCCGCCCCGTCGCCGCTGCGCGAACGGCTGAACTTCAACCGCGACTGGCGTTTCCTCCTCGGCGACCACCCCGGCGCCGAGGCCGCCGCCTTCGACGACGCCGCCTGGTCCGCCGTCGGCCTGCCCCACAGCTTCAGCCTGCCGTATTTCGCCGCGACCAACTCCTTCTACGTCGGCTACGGCTGGTATCGGAAAACCTTCGACGTGCCCGCCGCCTGGCGCGGCAAGCGCCTCTTCCTCCACTTCGACGGCGCCTTCCAGGAAGCCGAGATCTTCGTCAACGGCCGCCCGGTCGGCGCCCACCAGGGCGGCTACACCGGCTTCGAGATCGACATCACCGACGCCGCCGTCACCGGCCAAAACCTCGTCGCCGTCCGCCTCAACAACCGCTGGAACGCCCGCCTCGCCCCGCGCGCCGGCGAACACCAATTCAGCGGCGGCATCTACCGCAACGTCTGGCTCGTCGCCACCGATCCCCTCCACGTCACTTGGTATGGCACCTTCGTCACCACGCCCCGCGTCTCCGCCGACGAGGGCGTCGTCAACGTGAAGACCGAGGTCGCCAACCAGTCCGCCGAGGCCCGGGCCTGCACCGTGCGCACCGACATCCTCGACCCCGAGGGCAAGATCGTCGCCACCCTCAGCTCCCGCCGCAGCCTCGCGCCGGGCGCCGTCGAGACCTTCGATCAGACGAGCGAGCCGATCTCGAAACCGCGCCTCTGGTCCCCCGAGCAGCCCACCCTCTACACCGTCAAAACCACCGTGCTCGACGGCGAGCGCCCCGCCGACGACTTCGTTTCCCCGCTCGGCTTCCGCTGGTTCGAATTCACCGCCGACCGCGGCTTTTTTCTCAACGGCCGGCACCGCTACTTCCGCGGCGCCAACGTCCACCAGGACCACGCCGGCTGGGGCGACGCCGTCGCCGACAATGGCTTCTTCCGCGACGTCCGCCAGATGAAGGACGCCGGCTTCGACTTCATCCGCGGCTCCCACTACCCGCACGCCCCCGCCTTCTCCGAGGCCTGTGATCGCCTCGGCATGCTCTTCTGGTCCGAAAACTGTTTCTGGGGCACGGGCGGCGGCGACAACGCCTGGGGCGGGAGCGCCTACCCCACCGACGCCGCCGACGAGGCCGGCTTCGAAGCCAGCGTGCGCGCCTCGCTGCGCGACATGATCCGCATCCATCGCAACCACCCCAGCATCGTCGTCTGGAGCATGTCCAACGAGCCCTTCTTCAGCCCCCATGAAGTGATGCCCCGGGTCCGCCGCCTGCTCCGCGAACTCGTCGAGTATTCGCACGAGCTCGACCCCACCCGCCCCGCCGCCATCGGCGGCGCCCAGCGCGGCGAGATCGACAAACTCGGCGACATCGCCGGCTACAACGGCGACGGCGCCCGCCTTTTCCCCGACCCCGGCGTGCCCAACGTCGTTTCCGAATACGGCCTGACCATGGAGGACCGCCCCGGAACCTACGCCCCCGGCTGGGGCGACCTGCCCCACACCCCCGGCGCCGATCCCGCCAAGCCCGTCTCCTGGCGCTTCCCCTGGCGCAGCGGCGAGGTCATCTGGTGCGGCTTCGATCACGGCAGCATCGCCGGCCGCGCCTTCGGCGGCATGGGCATGGTGGACTACCACCGCCTGCCCAAGCGCCAGTGGTATTGGTATCGCAACGAATACCGCGGCGTCCCCCCGCCCGCCTGGCCGCGGCCCGGCGTCGCCGCCGCCCTCCGCCTCACCGCCGACAAGACCACCCTCCGCTCCGTGGACGGCACCGACGACGTCCACCTCGTTGTCACCGTCGTGGACCAGGACGGCGCGCCCCTGAGCAACTGCCCCGAGGTCACGCTCTCCATCGAGTCCGGCCCCGGCGAGTTCCCCACCGGCCCCGCCATCACCTTCGCCGCCGACTCCGACATCGCCATCCGCGACGGCATGGCCGCCATCTCCTTCCGCTCCTTCCACGCCGGCGAGACCGTCATCCGCGCCACCTCTCCCGGCCTCGCCGACGCCACCCTCCGCGTCACCTCCCTCGGCGAGCCCAAGTTCGTCCCGGGTGTCACCCCGCCCGCCGCGCCCCGCCCCTACAAACGGTTCTCGCAGGTGCCCACCAGCGGCCGCTGGAACAAATTCGGCCTCGAAAACCCCACCCGCGCCAGCAGCGAAGCCCCCGGACATCCCGGCCGCATGGCCAACGATGGCAGCATCGTCAGCATCTGGCACGCCGCCCCCGGCGACACCGCGCCGTGGCTGCGCATCGACCTCGAGCGCATCGTGGACATCACCGGCGTCCGCCTCGCCCTCCCCACCGCCGGCGTCTGGCGCTACCGCGTGGAAATCTCCCGAGACGGCGAACACGACTGGCACCTCTTCGCCGACGACGTGTGGATCGAGTCGCCCAACATGTGGACCCACCACGGCACCGAAGGAAAGCCCGGCACGGGCCGTTTTCTTCGTGTCACGCTGCTAAACTGGCCCGCCGGCAGCCTCCCCGGCATCGGCGAAATCTCCGCCGAGGGCACCATCGCCTCCGACTAACCCATCCCCACGCGATTCCCTCCCGCGCGCCCCTGGGCGGCGCGAACCCATTTCTCGCCATCCCTGTCCTCCTCCTTCGCATGCTCCCCACCCTCACCCTCCTCCGCCGTTCCTGTGCCGCCTTCGCGCTGGTCCTGGGCCTCCTCCCCGCCGCGGCCCCCCTCGTCGCCGCCGAGCCATCCGCCGACACCCCGGCCACCGAGCCAGCCGCCCCGTCGCCGCTGCGCGAACGGCTGAACTTCAACCGCGACTGGCGCTTCCTCATCGGCGACCACCCCGGCGCCGAGGCCGCCGCCTTCGACGACGCCGCCTGGTCCGCCGTCGGCCTGCCCCACAGCTTCAGCCTGCCGTATTTCGCCGCGACCAACTCCTTCTACGTCGGCTACGGCTGGTATCGGAAAACCTTCGACGTGCCCGCCGCCTGGCGCGGCAAGCGCCTCTTCCTCCACTTCGACGGCGCCTTCCAGGAAGCCGAGATCTTCGTCAACGGCCGCCCGGTCGGCGCCCACCAGGGCGGCTACACCGGCTTCGAGATCGACATCACCGACGCCGCCGTCACCGGCCAAAACCTCGTCGCCGTCCGCCTCAACAACCGCTGGAACGCCCGCCTCGCCCCGCGCGCCGGCGAACACCAATTCAGCGGCGGCATCTACCGCAACGTCTGGCTCGTCGCCACCGATCCCCTCCACGTCACTTGGTATGGCACCTTCGTCACCACGCCCCGCGTCTCCGCCGACGAGGGCGTCGTCAACGTGAAGACCGAGGTCGCCAACCAGTCCGCCGAGGCCCGGGCCTGCACCGTGCGCACCGACATCCTCGACCCCGAGGGCAAGATCGTCGCCACCCTCAGCTCCCGCCGCAGCCTCGCGCCGGGCGCCGTCGAGACCTTCGATCAGACGAGCGAGCCGATCTCGAAACCGCGCCTCTGGTCCCCCGAGCAGCCCACCCTCTACACCGTCAAAACCACCGTGCTCGACGGCGAGCGCCCCGCCGACGACTTCGTTTCCCCGCTCGGCTTCCGCTGGTTCGAATTCACCGCCGACCGCGGCTTTTTTCTCAACGGCCGGCACCGCTACTTCCGCGGCGCCAACGTCCACCAGGACCACGCCGGCTGGGGCGACGCCGTCGCCGACAACGGCTTCTTCCGCGACGTCCGGCTCATGAAGGACGCCGGCTTCGACATCCTCCGCGGCTCCCACTACCCGCACGCCCCCGCGTATTCGGAAGCCTGCGACCGCCTCGGCATGCTCTTCATGTCCGAAAACTGTTTCTGGGGCACCGCCGGCTTCGACAACCCCTGGGGCGCCAGCGGCTACCCCACCGACCCGGCCGACGAGCCCGGCTTCGAGGCCAGCGTGCGCGCCTCGTTGCGCGACATGATCCGCATCCATCGCAACCACCCGAGCATCGTCGTCTGGAGCATGTCCAACGAACCCTTCTTCAGCGCCCGCGAGGTCATGCCCCAGGTCCGCCGCTTCCTCCGCGAACTCGTCGAGTATTCGCACGAGCTCGACCCCACCCGCCCCGCCGCCATCGGCGGCGCCCAGCGCGGCGAGATCGACAAACTCGGCGACATCGCCGGCTACAACGGCGACGGCGCCCGCCTCTTCCCCGACCCCGGCGTGCCCAACTTCGTCGCCGAATACGGCTCCACCATGGAGGACCGCCCCGGCACCTACGCCCCCGGCTGGGGCGAGCTGCCCATCACGCCCGGCGCCGATTTCAACAAGCCCGGCTCCTGGCGCCTCCCCTGGCGCAGCGGCGAGCTCATCTGGTGCGGCTTCGACCACGGCAGCATCGCCGGCCGCACCTTCGGCGCCATGGGCATGGTG
This sequence comes from uncultured Akkermansia sp., assembly GCA_966252115.1. GTDB lineage: Bacteria > Verrucomicrobiota > Verrucomicrobiia > Opitutales > Opitutaceae > IMCC26134_A. Next base: position 20,376 of record CBINNW010000075.1, on the reverse strand, counting down.
GACTACTTCCGCCTGCCCAAGCGCCAGTGGTATTGGTATCGCAACGAAAACCTCGGCGTCCCGCCCCCCGCCTGGCCGCAACCCGGTGTCGCCGCCGCCCTCCGCCTCACCGCCGACAAGACCACCCTCCGCTCCGTGGACGGCACCGACGACGTCCACCTCGTTGTCACCGTCGTGGACCAGGACGGCGCGCCCCTGAGCAACTGCCCCGAGGTCACGCTCTCCATCGAGTCCGGCCCCGGCGAGTTCCCCACCGGCCCCGCCATCACCTTCGCCGCCGACTCCGACATCGCCATCCGCGACGGCATGGCCGCCATCTCCTTCCGCTCCTTCCACGCCGGCGAGACCGTCATCCGCGCCACCTCTCCCGGCCTCGCCGACGCGACGATCCGCCTCACCTCCCTCGGCGAGCCCAAGTTCGTCCCGGGCCTCACCCCGCCCGCCGCGCCCCGTCCCTACAAACGGTTCTCCGCCGCGCCCGCCACCGGCGAGTGGCACAAGTTCGGCCTGGAAAATCCCACCCGCGCCAGCAGCGAGACCCCCGGCCGCTCCGGCCGCCACGCCAACGACGGCAACCTGCTCACCGCCTGGGAACCCGCCCCCGGCGACGCCGCCCCGTGGCTGCGCATCGACCTCGAACGCATCGTCAAGGTCACCGCGCTGCGCGTAAACTTCCGCGACGGCGGCGTCTGGCGTTTCCGCGTGGAGATGTCCACCGACGGTGAACGCGACTGGCGCCCCTTCGCCGAGGATGCGCGAGCCGAGGTCCCCAACATATGGGCCACCCATTCCGTGCAAGGCACCCCGACCGCCGGCCGCTATCTGCGCATCACCCTCCTCGCCTGGCCCGAGGGCACCGCCCCCGGCATCGCCGAGATCGTCGCCTCCGGCACCATCGCCTCCCCCTGACTGCACGCCCCTCCCGCTCCCCCCTTCCCTTGAAAAACTCTCTCCTCCCGCTCACCGCGCTCTCCGCACTCATCGCCGTCCCGCCCATCATGCAAGCCTCCGCCCCCAGCTCCGCCCAGCCCGCCGTCATCGTTGACACCACCGCCGAACCCGTGGCCCCGGGCAAATTCGCCCCGTCGTGGGACTCGCTTCGCCAATACGAGGTCCCCGAGTGGTTCCGCGACGCCAAGTTCGGCATCTGGGCCCACTGGGGCCCGCAGTGCCAGCCCGGTCGCGGCGACTGGTATGCGCGCCACCTGTATCTCGAGGACGGCCCGCTCTGGGGCACCAACGTCACCGCCTCCCACCGCGAGACCTACGGCCATCCCTCGAAGGTCGGCTTCAAGGACGTCATCCACGCCTGGAAGGCCGCCAAGTGGGACCCCGAAAAACTCGTCGCCCTCTACAAGCGCGCCGGCGCGAAATACTTTTTCGCCCTCGCCAACCACCACGACAACCTCGACCTCTGGGACTCCAAATACCAGTCGTGGAACACCCTCCGCGTCGGCCCCGGCAAAAACATCATCGCCGGCTGGGAAAAGGCCGCCCGCGCCAACGGCCTCAAATTCGGCGTCAGCGTCCACGCCTCCCACGCCTGGACCTGGTATGAACCCTCGCAGGGCGCCGACAAAAAAGGCCCGTATTCGGGAATCCCCTACGACGGCAAGCTCACCGCCGCCGACGGCAAAGGAACCTGGTGGGAAGGCCTCGACCCGCAGGAGCTCTACGAGCAAGACCACGCACCCGTCGCCAACTTCGACGACCCCAAGACCATCCACGCGATCTGGGAATGGGGCAACGGGGCCACGCTCCCCGACCAGGCCTACTGCGACAAGTTCTACAACCGCACCATCGACCTGATTAACAAATACCAGCCCGACCTCATCTACTTCGACGACACCGCCCTCCCCCTCTGGCCCGCCAGCGACGCCGGCCTCAAGATCGCCGCCCACTTCTACAACCAAAACAACGCCTGGCGCGGCGACGACGGCGTGCTCTTCGGCAAGATCCTCGAGCCCGACCAGAAGGATTGCATGGCCCTCGACATCGAGCGCGGCCGCAGCCACGTCATCGAGCCCCGCCCCTGGCAGACCGACACCTGCCTCGGCGACTGGCACTACAACACCGCCGTCCGCGACCGCCACGGCTACAAGTCCGCCGAGAACGTCGTCCACACCCTCATCGACGTCGTCAGCAAAAACGGCAACCTCCTCCTCAGCGTCCCGCTAGACGGCGACGGCGAACCCGACGCCATCGAGATCTCCATCCTCGAAGGCATCGCCGCCTGGATGCAGATCAACCAGGAGGCCATCCACGGCACCCGCCCCTGGAAGGTGATGGGCGAAGGCCCGCAGATGGCGGCCACCGAGGCGACCAGCGGCTCCAATTTCAACGAGGGCAACGTCAAGCCGCTCACCGCCGAGGACGTCCGCTTCACCACCAAGGGCGGCAAGCTCTACGCCTTCCTCATGGGCGCGCCGACCGGCCCGATCAGCATCCAGTCCCTCGGCACCGCCGCCGGCCTGCTCGACGCCCCGGTAGCCGCCGTGCGCCTGATCGGCGCCGACGCCACGCCCGCCTGGTCGCAAGGCGCCAACGCCCTCGCCATCGAGGCGCCCGCCTCCGTGCCCAACAACATCGCCACCGTCTTCGAGATCACGCTGCGCGACTGAGCCCCGGCGGCGGCCGCCGCGTTATGGAGTGCGGCGGCATGACGCCGCCGTTGACGACGAGCCTCGGCTCGTCGCCCCTCCATCCGCCCTAACGGGGCCGGCGCCAACAGCGACATAAACACCATCCGTTCATGCACCGTCTCCGCGCACGCGCCTGCCCCCTGCCACCCCCGCCCACTCCCTCCCGCCATCCGACCATGCACCCGCTTCTCGCCCCCATCCTCCGCGTCCCGCGCCTCCTGCTTGGGCTCGCCGTCCTGACCACGCTCGCCCGGGCCAGCACCCCCGCCGAACCCGCTCCGCTGTGGCCGGAAGGTGCGCCCGACGCGAAAGGCTCCGAGCCGCACGACATCCCGGCCCTCACCCGCTACTCGCCCGCCGAGGGCACTGCCAACGGCGCCACCATGCTCGTCCTCCCCGGCGGCGGCTACCAGTTCCTCGCCGAGCACGAGGGCAAGGGCTACGCCGAGTGGTTCGCCGCCCGCGGCGTCACCGCCTACGTCCTCAAATACCGCCTCGGCTCCGCCGGCTATCGCCACCCCGCGATGCTCCACGACGCCGCCCGCGCCCTGCGCACGCTCCGCTCCCGCGCCCGCGCCGAGGGGCTCGACCCCGCGCGCATCGGCATCATCGGCTCCTCCGCCGGCGGCCACCTCGCCTCCACCCTGCTCACCCATTTCGACGCCGGCCGCCCCGACGCCGCCGACCCCGTCGAGCGCGAAAGCTCCCGCCCCGACCTCGGCATTCTCTGCTACCCCGTTATCACCATGGGCGAGTTCACCCACGGCGGCTCGAAATACTTCCTGCTCGACCACAACCCCTCCGCCGAGCTCGTCCACCAGCTCTCCAACGAGACCCAGGTCACGGCCGAAACCCCGCCCTGTTTCCTCTGGCACACCGTCGAGGACCAGGCCGTTCCCGTGGAAAACAGTCTCCAGTTCGCCGCCGCGCTCCGTCGCTCCGGCGTTCCCTTCGAGCTGCACCTCTACGAAAAAGGCGGCCACGGCCTCGGCCTCGGCTGGCCCGGCGCCCCCATCGAGGGCTGGCCCGAGGCCTGCCTCGCCTGGCTGAAGGGCCGGGGCTTTCTCGCCGCTCCGGCCGCACCGACGCCGGTTCCCCCGGCCGCGCCCTGATCCCGCACCTCTCATTGATCCGAGTCGTTCTCGTTTGATCCCCGCTCTCTGTGTCTCCGTGTCTCTGTGGTTAAATAACTTGCAGATTCTCACCACAGAGACACGGAGGCACGGAGAGTGACGAATTAGACTGATTTCGAAAACGAATTGGAATTACCCCTCCCGCCGCAGCCCGCCGCCCTTCTGCGTCTCCCGCCTGGCGTCCCCCCGTCCGGCTTCACCCCGTTCCATGAAAAAAGCCCTGGTCTCCCCGCTCCTCCTGCTCGCTCTCGTCGGCGGCCTTCCCGTCGGTCTGCAAGCGAAGATCGAGCAAGTAAAACCCCGCCCCGACGGCGCGGAGTTCACGCTGACCGAGAGCCGCGTGCAGGTCGATTTCGTCACCGACCGCATCGCCCGCGTGCGCGTTACCAAAAACTCCGACTGGTCCGCCACACCCAGCCTCATGCGCGTGCCCATCGACGAGAGTCCGGGAACCATTCGCGTCCGCGAGACCGACCACTTCGTCGAACTGCGCTCCGCCGAGCTCACCGTGCGCGTGGATCGCGACACCGCGGCGCTGTCCTATTTCACGCCCGCCGGGAAACCGCTCCTCACCGAAGACCCCGCCCAGCCCCGGACGCTGGAGAAGGTGGACGTCGTCAAATCCATCGCCGATCCCGCCACCATCACCAAGGTCCGCACCGTGGACGGCGAACGCGAGCTCGTCGGCAAATACGTCCAGGGCAAGGACCGCGAGGCGTGGAAGGGCCGGCTCGCCTTCCGCTTCGCCGACGACGAGGCGCTCTACGGCCTGGGCTTCGACGAGACGTCCGACCTCAACCTGCGCGGCGCCACCAAGCGCCTTTACCAGCACAACCTGCGCATCCTCATCCCCTCCGTCGTATCCACCCGTGGATACGGACTTCTCTTCGACGCCTACTCCGCGATGACCTTCGCCGACGGGGCCGACGGCGGATCGCTCTCCTTCGACGTCATCGACGAGCTCGACTATTATTTTATCCACGGCCCGGACATGGACGGCGCCGTCGCCGGCTACCGTCGGCTCACCGGCGAGGCCGCCATGCTGCCCCGCTGGTCCTACGGCTATGTCCAGTCCAAGGAACGCTACGCCACCCAGGACGAGCTCGTGGCCACCGTGCGGGAGTTTCGCCGGCGCGAGATCCCGCTCGATGTCATCGTGCAGGACTGGAACTACTGGATCCCCGACCAATGGGGCGGCGACGTGGACACCAGCCGCTACCCCGACGTGGCGAAAATGATCCGCGACGTTCACGCGGAAAACGCCCGCGTCATCATCTCCATCTGGCCCAACCCCAGCGACCGCTCCACCGCCGGCCAAGCCCTCAAGGCCGCCGGCCTCACCCTCGCGGGCACCACCTTCATCGACTTTTCCAATCCCCGCGCCCGCGAGCTCTACTGGAAAACCGCCGCGTGGCAGCCTTTCGGCCAACATGGCATGGACGGGTGGTGGTGCGACTCCACCGAACCCGAAAACGCAGATTGGTGGGGCGAACACCGTCCCGCCGACCACGACGCCACCAACATCACCGCCCTGGCCAGGATCATCGATCCCCAATACCTCAACGCCTACGCCCTGTGGGGCTCGACCGGCATCTTTGAAAACCAGCGCAAGGCCGCCCCCGACCGACGCGTCCTCAACCTCACCCGCTCCGGCTACGCCGGCAGCCAGCGCACCGGCTCGGTTCTCTGGACCGGCGACGTCGCGGCCAGCTGGGCGACCCTCGCCAAGGAAGTCGCCTCCCTGCAAAGCATCAGCGCCGCCGGCCACCCCTACATCACCACCGACGCCGGCGCCTTCTTCGTGGCCAAACGAAACCAGTGGTTCTGGCGCGGCCAGTTCGACAAGGGCGTGGACGATCTCGGCTACCGAGAGCTCTACACCCGCTGGCTGCAATTCGGCGCCTTTCTTCCCATGTTCCGTAGTCACGGCACGGATACACCTCGCGAGCCCTGGCGCTTCGGCGAGCCCGGCACCCCGTTCTACGACGCCATCATCGCCACCATCGACCTGCGCTACCGCCTCCTGCCCCACCTCTACTCCCTGGGAGGCCACGTCTCGCGGCAAAACGGCTCCTGGATTCGCCCCGTCGCCTTCTCGTTTCCCGCCGACGCCAAGACCCATGATTTGAAAACGCAGTTCATGGTCGGCGAGGAACTCATGATCGCCCCCGTCCTCGCGCCCATGCTCCACGGCCCGGGCTCGACGCCCGTGACCGACGCCGCGCAAACCGTGGACGTTTACCTGCCCGAAAATTCCTCGTGGATCGACTTCTGGAGCGGCCGACCGCTCTCCGGCGGACGAACCATCAAGGCCGGGGCGCCGCTGTCACGCTGCCCCGTTTTCGTCAAAGCCGGCTCGATCCTCCCGCTCGGCCCCCGCGTGCAGCACTCCGGCGAAAAACCGGCCGCGCCCGTCGAGCTGCGCGTTTACCCCGGAGCCGACGGCGCCGCCCTCTTTTACGAAGACGCGGGCGAAGGCTGGGGCTACCGCAAACGCGAATACTCCGTGATCCCCATCACCTGGAACGACACGACGAACACCCTGCTCATCGACACCCGCGAGGGCGCCTTCCCCGGCATGCCGGCCACCCGCGCCTTCCGCGTCGTCCGCGTCGCCCCCGACGCCGGAACCGGTATCGAGGAATCCGATACAGCCGTGGAGATCCGCTACGACGGGCGCCCCCTTCGCGTGGAGCTCCCCGCCCCGGCCCGCGCCACCGAATAGCCAGCCCCCCCCTCTCCCATGAAAAAGTCTCTCCGCCCTCTCGTCACCTTCTCCGCCCTGCTCGCCTGGCGGGTGGATCCCGATCTCATCCCGGCCACGCGGACGATCCGGGCATGATTTAAGGATAAACCAACTCAACGCCCCGTCTGAAAGACCGAATCTAAAGTATTTCACCCCGTCGATGCCCTCCCTCTCCTCCGCGCTATCCTCCGCCCGGCTCGTGGCGACCGCCGTCCTCCTCGCCGCCACCATCCCCATCCTGTCCTCCCTATCCGCCGCCGCGTCCGCCCCGGCCCACGAGCAGGTGCTGCGCTTCGAGGGCCCCGCGCGTCACTTCACCCAGTCCTGCCCGGTGGGCAACGGCCGCCTCGGCGCCATGCTCTTCGGCGACCCCGACCGCGAGCGCATCGTGCTCAACGAGACCGGCATGTGGTCCGGCGGCGTCGCCGCCCACGACCGCCCCGCAGCCCACGCCGAGCTCCCCGAGATCCGCCGCCTCCTTGCCGAGGAGCGCTACGTCGAGGCCGAGAAGCTCATGGACGAGCGCTTCACCTCCGCGCCCGAGGAGCGCTGGCTCTACGGCGGTTACCAGGTGCTCGGCGACCTGCGGCTCGATTTTCGCGATCCGGCCGCCCCCGACACGCCCGTCGCATTCACCGACTACGAACGCTCCCTCGATCTCCCCACCGCCGTCGCCCGCGTCGCCTACTCCCGCGACGGTGTCCGCATCACCCGCGAGGTCTTCGCCAGCGCGCCCGACGACGTGATCGTCGTCCACCTCCGCTCCGACCAACCGGGCAAACTCAACTTCGCCGTCGCCCTCGACCGCCCCGCCCAGTTCGAGACGCGCGTCGCCGCTCCCGGCGAGCTGCTCATGGGCGGACAACTCCATGGCCGCCCCGGCGTCCGCTACGCCGCCCGCCTGCGCGTGCTGACCTCCGGCGGCCGCGTCTCCGACACCGGCGACGGCCGCCTGCGCGTCGAATCCGCCGACGAGGTCCGCATCCTCGTCTCCGCCATCACCGACATCCGCACCTTCGCCGGCGGCCGCGCCGACGATCCCGCCGCCGCCAGCGCCGCGATCCTCGACCGCGCCGCCGACCGCACCCTCGCCGACCTGCGCGCCCGCCACGTCGCCGACCACTCCGCGCTCTTCGGCCGCGCCAGCCTCACCCTCGGGCCCGCCAACCCCGCCGCCGAGGCCCTGCCCCTCCGGCGACGTCTGCTCTCCTTCGAGGCCCCCGATGCCACCGACCCCGGCCTCGCCGCGCTCTACTTCGATTTCGGCCGCTACCTGCTCATCGCCTCCTCCCGGCCCGGCGGCCTGCCCGCCAATCTCCAGGGCCTCTGGGCCGACGAGACCCAGACCCCGTGGAACGGCGACTGGCACCTCAACGTCAACGTCCAGATGAACTACTGGCCCGCCGACCTCACCGCCCTCGGCGAGCTCAACGAGCCCCTCTTCCGCCTCATCGAATACCTCCGCGCTCCCGGTGAAAAAACCGCCCGCGCCTACTACGACGCCCCCGGCTGGGTCGCCCACATGATGACCAATCCCTGGCAATTCACCGCGCCAGGCAGAAAGGCTTCCTGGGGCTCCACCACCACCGGTTCCGGCTGGCTCTGCCAACACCTCTGGGACCACTACCTCTTCACCGGCGACCGCGACTTCCTCGCCCGCGTTTATCCGCTGCTGAAGGGCGCCGCCGAGTTCTACGCCGCCATCCTCGTGCCCGATCCGCGCGACGGCCTCCTCGTCACCTCGCCCGCCAGCTCCCCGGAAAACGCGTTCACCACGCCCGACGGCCCCGCCCACATGACCGTCGGCTCCGCCTTCGAAAACCAGATCGTCCGCGCCGTCTTCTCCTACTGCATCGGAGCCGCCGACGCGCTTGGCCGCGACCGGGACTTCGCCGACCGCCTCCGGGACTTGAGCGCCCGCCTCGCCCCCACCGAGATCGCCGCCGACGGCGGTGTGCGCGAATGGCGTCGCGACCATGTGAGCACCGATCCCCACCACCGCCACATTTCGCACCTCTGGGGTCTCTACCCCGGAGCCGAGATCGACACCCGCCGCACGCCCGAGCTCGCCCGCGCCGCCGCGCGCACCCTGGATGCCCGCGGCGACGGCGGCACCGGCTGGGCCATCGCCCACAAGATGCTGCTCTGGACCCGCCTCGGCGACGGCGAACGCGCCCATCGCCTCCTGCGCAACCAGCTGAGATTCGTGGACCACGGCGTCCGCGGCTCCGCCGGCACCTTTGAAAACCTCTGGGACTCGCACCCGCCCTTCCAAATCGACGGCAACTTCGGCGCCACCGCCGCCATCGCCGAGATGCTCGTGCAAAGCTCCCCCGGCGATGTCCGCCTGCTCCCTGCCCTGCCCTCCGCCTGGCCCGAAGGCCGCGTCGCCGGCCTCCGCCTCCGCGGCGACATCGAGCTGGTCGAACTCTCCTGGCGCGACGGCCGCGTCGAGCGCGCCGTCCTCCGCGCCGGAGCCCCGGCCCGGGTCTCCGTCACCCACCGCGCCCACACGATCTCCGTCGAGCTGCCCGCCGACCTCCCCGTCGTGATCGAGGCCGGCCGCTTCGCCGACTGACCCGCCCTTGCCTCCCCGCGACTCCCCCCGTTCGCATCCCCCCATGCTTGCCTCGCTCCCCCGCTCCGCGCTCCTCGCCCTCGCCATGTCCGCCACCCTCGCCACCTCCGCGGCCGCCGACGCGCCCGCCCCCGCGCTCCCCGCCGGGATGGCCCAAATGGCCGACGCCTCCCGAGTCCGCCTGCTCCCCGGCAGCCCGTTTTACGAGCGGCAGGAACTGCACCGCGCCGGCTACGTCGGCCGGCTCGACCCCGACCGCCTGCTCTTCGACTACCGCAAACTCGCCGGCCTGCCCCAGGCTCCCGGCGTCACCGCCGGCTACGGCGGCTGGGACTCCGGCTTCATCCGCGGGCACATGGCCGGCCACTATCTCTCCGCCGCCGCCCGCATGGCCGCCACCACCGGCGACGACTCCTTCCGCCAAAAAGCCGCCTACCTCGTCGCCGAGCTCGCCAAATGCCAGCAGGCCCTCAACCAGAACGGCTACCTCGCCGCCTTCTCCTCCGTCGCCCTCGACTGGCAGGAAGGCACCACCCACGACTCGGGCGGCGTGGTCGTGCCCTATTACACGATCCACAAGATCATGGCCGGCCTCGTGGACGCCCACCATTACCTCGGCGACCCACAGGCCCTCGACGTCGCCTTGAAGATGTCGGCCTACTTCCAAAAGCGCCTCCTCGCCCTCCCTCCCGAGCAGATCGAGCGCATGTTCCGCACCGACCGCAGCCGCAACCCGCAGACCGAGTTCGGCGGCATGGCCGACGTGCTCTCCGAGCTGTATTCAATCACCGGTGACAAAAAACACCTCGAGCTCGCCGCCCTCTTCAACCGCCCCTGGCTGATCGAGCCGCTCGCCGCCGGCGAGGACCGCCTCAAGGCCCTTCACGCCAACACCCACGTCGCCCAGCTCGCCGGCATCGCCCGCCACGCCAACCTCACCGGCGACGCCGCCGAGCTCCGCGCCTCCGAAAACGCCTGGGAAATCATCACCCGCCGCCACTCCTTCACCATCGGCGGCAACTCCTACAAGGAATGGTTCGACGGCCCCGACGTCGAGGCCGGCCCGTCCATCGACGACGGCAAGCGCCTCCCGCCCACCACCGCCGAGAGCTGCAACACGCAAAACATGCTCAAGCTCACCGCGCGCCTCATCGAGCGCGCGCCGGACCGCGCCGACCACGCCGACTACTTCGAACGCGCCCTCTACAACCACCTCCTCGCCACCGTCGCGCCCGACACCGGCGCGATGACCTACTTCACGCCCCTGCACGGCGACTTCCGCACCTACCTCGACGGCACCCACTGCTGCGTCGGCTCCGGCATCGAAAACACCCCCCGCTACGGCGAGGGCATCTACTTCCACCGCCCCGGCCAGCTCTGGGTCAACCTCTACATCCCCTCGACCTTCGACTGGGCCGCCCAGGGCCTCGCGATCAAACAGGAGGGCTTCCCGCCCCTCGCCGACACCGTCCGCCTGAGCGTCGTCCGCGCCGCCCGCCGCACCAAGGCCACGCTCCACCTCCGCGTGCCCGGCTGGGTTTCCGGTCCCGTCGAGCTGTCCGTCAACGGCCGCCCGCAGGCCGCCGCCGCCGCGCCCTCCGGCTACCTCTCCGTGACCCGCACCTGGAAAAAGGGCGACGTCGTCACGCTCAAGCTCCCCGCCGCGCTCCGCCTCGAACGCGCGAAAGACGTCCCCTCCATGGTCTCCGTTTTCTACGGGCCCCTCCTCCTCGCCGGCCGCCTCGGCGCCGAGGGCATGCCCGGGGATTTCGGCGACAAGGACGCCTACCTCAAGCTCCCGCCCGCGCCGGTGCCGCCCATCGTCAACGCCTCCGCCGATCCCGCCGAGTGGCTGACGCTGACCGACGCCGCCACGCTCACCTTCAAGGCCCGCGACGCCGGCCCCGCCTCCGGCATCGTCTTCCAGCCGCTCCACGCCGTGCATCACGAGCGCTACTCGGTGTATTGGAAACTCACCGACACCGCGCCCGCCGCATCCGCCGCCGCCCAGACGCCTTCGGCCCCCGCCGACGCGCCCGCTGCGGACGCCGCCGCGCTCGACCGCGTCGTCATGGGCGACGCCGCCTCCGAGCAGGCCCACGATCTCGCGGCGGAACAGAGCCTGACCGGAAGCGTCGATGGCCACGCCTGGCGCGACGCCGCCCCGCAGGGCTCGTTCTCCTACGTGCTCAGGCTGCCGACCATCCCCAAGCCCGTCCTGGTCTGCGCCTACTGGGGTAGCGACCGCGGACGCAGCTTCGACGTCGTGGTCAACGGCATCGTCGTCGCCACGCAGACCCTCGACGGCCGCCACCCCGGCAAAACCTTCGAGGTCGCCTACCCGCTCCCGCCGGAGGCGCTCACCGGCCAGCAAAACCTCACCGTGCGTTTCCAGGGAATCGGCCGGGGCCGCGTCGGCGGCCTCTTCGGCCTCCGCCTCGAAGCAACCCGCCCCTGATCCACGACTCATTCCAGTTTGCGTTCAAGCTGAGCCAAATCGTCGGGAGGATCGGGCTGTTTGTGTAGTGTTGGCCGTCCTCGGCCAAGTTCCTAGAAAGTCTAACCTTGAGCGCGAATTGGAATCGCCGGCCGCCCCTCCCCTGTTCCCATGCAAATTCCCGCCGTCCGCCTCGCCACCGCCGGTCCGGGCTCCGCCGGGCTCCTTATTCGGCAATTTTCCCGGGTGCGCTGGTCGGCCCAACCCAAGCAAAGGATCGAAGGCTTGGGTTTAGCCTTGGTTTAGCGCCTGTCCCAAACCCGGGCGATTTCCGGAGCGGGGGCGTTTCCCGGCCCGTATCCATGATTACCATACGACGGCGAGCGCGCCGCGCCGGTCGTTTATTCTTTGGCGAATACGCCACCGCCCGGCAAATCGCGCAACCGCCGTCCCCGGCCTTGCATTCGGTGGACCGAACCGCCTCATTCCCCTCGTCTGGCGACTGTTACGCGGGCACCCCAGGGTCGCCCGTCTGGGTTGCCCCGTCCTCGCCCCAACCGATGCCCCCCTTCTCCGGCCCTCCTCCCGTGCCCGTTTGGCCGCGTTTCCACGCCGCCGTTTTGGCCCATCAACAACTGCTCGACCGCCTCTGCGCGGCATCCGACCTCCCCGCGTTCAGACACGAGGTTTTCGCCATCGCCACCGAGCTGGGCCTGGCCCTGAGCGAGGACTCGCTCGACGCCGCCCTGAGCTCCGCCCGGGAAGAATGGCTGCTGCGCCGCCTCGTGTCATGATTCCCGGTCCCCTTCCACCGGCCGGGTGGCTGCCCATCCATCTCACCGACCACTGCCCTCCGGCCCGGCTCGATTGGGCCTTTTTCGGCGACACCCGGCTCGACGATCCGTTTTTCGAACAAACCGTGGGCTCCCTTCTGCGTCACCCCGCCCGCCTGCTCTTCCGCCGTCGCACGGGGCTCGACCTCCTGGAGGACTTCGCCGCGCGCCCGCCCGAGCTCGCGCCGACGGGCTTCGTTTTTCACCTCTCCCGCTGCGGCTCCACCTTCGTCGCCCAAACCCTCGCGGCGGACCACCGGCACCTCGTGCTCTCCGAAGCCTCACCCATCGATCAACTCCTGGCCCACGACGCCGCCGACCCGTCGCTGACCTTCGAGCGCCGAATCGCGCGTCTCCGCGGCCTCGTGCATGCCTTCGCCCGCCGCCGGCGGCCCGAGGAAACCCGCCTCTTCATCAAATTCGACGCCTGGCACACGCTGCACCTGCCGGTCATCCGCGCCGCCTTCCCGGACACACCGTGGATTTTCCTGCACCGCGACCCGGTCGAGGTGCTGGTCTCGCAACACCGTCAGCGCGGCGGACAGTTTCTCCCCGGCCGCATGGACCCGCGGCCCTTCGGCATCGAACCGGCCGAGCTGAGCGGACTCGATTTCGACACCTACACCGCCCGCGTGCTGCACGCCTCCGTCATGGCCGCGCTTTCGACGCTCGAAGCGGGCGAGTCCGGAGGGCTGGCGCTGGACTACACCGCCCTCCGCACACGGCTGACGCCGATTCTGGAGGAACATTTTCGCCTGCCGCCGGACGAGCCCCTGCGCGCGGCGATCCGCTCCGCGAGCGAACGCAACGCCAAGAATCCCGCGATCCCCTTCGAGGCCGATTCCGCGCCCAAACAACGCGAAGCCTCGCCTCACCTGCGTCAACTGGCCGCCCGCTGGCTCGAGGAGCCGCACCGCCGCCTGCTGGAGCTGGGCGCCCGCCCGGCGGCGCGAAGCGCTGCCCAAGTGTAGCGTTGGCCGTCCCCGGCCAATTCCCGCCACCGTGCCATGCGCCCGAGAGGGCTACCGATGCGCTTCATCGCGCCGACGATTGGCCGGGGACGGCCAACACTACACCCGCCAACGCCACACCGGCCTACGCCGGCAAGGGCGTGCCATCTCGCGCGGCGGCGAGGAGGCCGGCGTGGAGCCAGTCGTTGACGACGCAATCGATCGTCAGATGCACCCGGTCTCCATCACCGTCGTTGTGGACGCTGTGCAGCTCGGTGAAATCGTTATACCAGCATTCCCCCGGAGCCATGATCACCCGTTTGCCCGCCACGACGAAACGAACCTCGGGGTTGGTCGTCACCGGGATGTGCAGGCGCACCTCGCCGTCCTCGAAACGCAGCTTGTAGTCGCGGTGTTCCTTGACCACGGAGCGCGGCCGCACCCGAAGGAAACGCACCGCCAGCTTGGGACAGCGGAAATAGGACAGAACCTCCGCCACGTAGGGACAACGTTCCAACAACGGAGTATCCTCGAAATCACTCCGCGTCGGGTCGGGATAGATCTGGTCGGCCCGCCCGCCGATGGAGCGCAACGGAACCACGCTCCAGTCGCCCTCGTAATAGCGGGTGTTGAAGTGGGGAATGAAGTCGGCCGCGACGATGCCCGACAAATCCTTGCGGAGGAGCACCGGGTCAAAGTTGACCGGCAGGCGAAAACTGGTGGGCAAAAGCCGCTCCGGTTCGGAGGAATCGTAAACGGCGGAAGGGGAAACGACATCAAGTGCGCACATGTTTTTCTGGGGGGTGGGAGGAAACTATTTTTTCGCCCGCGAGGCCGCTTGCGGCGGTGTCGAGCGACAGCAGCGTCGTCACCCCTTGGGTCGTGGCCGCCTGGGCCGTGACGGAGGACTGCTGTTGGTTGTTGGTCGCGTCGTGGGCCGCGTTGCCCACGGCCTGCGCCGTGGCGGTGAACAGGTTGCCCATGGCGATCGCGGGAGAATCACCGAGAACCTGGGTGTTGGCCTGGGTGACGGCATCGGTGATCTGGCTGTTGACGGCGGTGGGGAGGGCCATGGCGGGTGGTGGATGCGGAGTTTCGGGACAATGCGCCCCGACACGGGCGCCTAAAAAAGGAGAAGACCGAAGAGGTGATGCCTCTTCGGTCCGGATTTGGAGTCACAAGCGGCTCATACCACGCGCCGCCGCGGCGACCGCGTCCCGAGCGGCCCGCATCGCCGTATGCACGACCGCTCGGCGGGCACCCGTTTCAGCGGCCGGCGAACCCGCGTCGGAGCGTATCGGCGATGCGGCGTCGCTTGCCACGGAAACACCCCCGACGTCCGCCGCCGGCACGGGAGCCGGAGATGGACGGGGGGCGGGAGCAGCCATGGGAAGCGGGCTGACCTTAAGCGCGACGACGGCGACGGCCGGCGGCGAAGCCGAGCCCGACAACACCCACCAAGGCGGCCACGGTCGCCGGCTCGGGAATGGCGCCCACGGTGATCGCCTCGCCCGGGGTGTCGCTGTAGGCGAGGTTGGCGCTGACGCCGTCGCCGGCTTCGTTGGGCGTGAAGCTCAACCATCCGTAGGAGGTTCCGCCCACGAGCGTCGCCTGGTATTCAAAGGCCAGGAACCCTTGCGATCCCGACTGGAATTGATCGCCGGCGCCCCCGATGTGCAAGACCGAGGCGGATTCGCCTCCGACGAACAATCCGGAAGAATCGATCGTGGAACCCGGAGCCAAATTGATGAAATAATCGGCATCGGGATCGTAGCTGGCGGAGCTGGCCCACGGACGCAGCAATTCGCTGTTGGAGATACCCGTGCCGCCGAGGAACAGGTTGATCCACGGCGCGGAATTGAAGTCCCCGGGCTCGCTGGTGGCGGTGGCTCCGGTGAGGATATTGACATAGACACCGTCAATCGTGTTGGGGATCGCAAGGGACCCCAAGTCGAGGAAGATGACGGCTGCGGAAGCCGGCATGGCGCCGGCTGCAATGAGGGCTGAGGCTAGCAGTGCTTTCATGAAGAGAAGGTATTAAGGTTATTCTAGCAGACTGGGCACAACCCGGAATGCACGGGTCTTCTTGCCGCTGGTGATCAGTTGGTAAGGAATCGCAACCACCTCGACCAAGCCATCGGAGGCCAAAACCGTGGGAGTGGCGGAGCTGGTAACCCAGGTGGTGTTATTCGAACTGAATTGAACCGCATAGGTGAGATCGCTCGTGAAGCTGTTCAACCGACGAATAAATAGCACGCGGGTGACGGTGCCGGAACCAGTCACTTCCACGCGGGAAATGGGCTGACCGGTCTCATCCAAGGTTCCGCCACCAAGAACCGAACCCACATACGCCAGTCCATCCGGTCCCGAGTTGAAGTCGTTCGGATCGGTGCCGAAGGCGTATTCGTAGAAGTTGGTGACGCCGTCGAGGTCGGGGTCGGCGGCGGGGCCGCTGATGCCGTCATCCAGCAACTCGGACGGGGTGAAGTTTTCCTCCTCCCAATCGGCGATCTCCAGCAGGCGAACGGTCAGGGTGCCGTCGGCGAAGGTGAAGGTGTAGTTGGTCGCGCTCAGCGAGCCGATGGCCGAGGTGATGGTGTAGGGGCCGGGCACGCTGGCGGCGTTGGCGGCGGTCGTCAGCTCAGGCGAGCCGGAGAGGACGGCGCTGGTCTCACCACCCACGAAACCGGTGATGGTCGCGGTGAGCGTCGGGTTGGCGTAGCCATAGGGGCGGACCTTGGCGTCGGCCGTCACCGTGAGCTGCACGGCGGTGATGTCGGCGGTGGTGGAGGGCTGGGTGAGCGTGTAGTTGCCGGCATCGGCACCGTCCAAGCTCAACCCGGAGACGCTCACGACCTTGTCGTCCGCGACATCGGCATTGGCAAAGGACCCGAGGGCCGAGGTGGTAACCAAGGAGACGGTATCGCCACCGACCACGCCGACCAGCTGCGCGGAGCCCAGATTGAGCGAAGCGCCGGTGCCGGTATCGTAGGGTTTGTCGTCGGCGGTGATGCCAGTGACCGTGAGGCCGGCGGCATCGATGTTGGCGCTCAGGGTGGGCTGCGTCAGCGTGTAGTTGCCGGCGTCGGCTCCCGTCAGCGACAGGCCGCTCACCGTCACGCTCTTGGGCGCGCCCACGTTTTCATCGGCGAAGGTGCCGCTCGCGGTGCCGGCGAGGCTCACGCTGTCGCCGCCGATGACGCCCGAGAGGCTGGGCGTTCCCGTGACCGTGGCTCCGGTGCCTCCGTCGTAGGTCTTGTTGCTCGCGCTCAGTCCGGTGACCGTGAGGCCGGCCGGGCTGATGGTGACCGTCAGGGGATCGGAGTCGGTGTTGCCGACGGCGTCGGTCGCCGTTATCGTGGCATTAAAGGTGCCCGACTGGGTGGGCGTGCCCGAGATGGCGCCGCTGCCCGAGTCGAACGAGAGACCCGAAGGCAAGCCGCTCGCCCCGAAGGTAACGGCGCCTCCACTGGCGGTGATGATGTAGGAGAATCCACCGTTCCGATAGGCGCCGGACGCGGTGCCTCCGCTCGTGATGGAGGGGGCGGTGTTGTCCACCGTGAAGCTCGTGCTCGGGCCGACAGCGCCGGCGGCGTTGCCCGCCGTGTCGCTGGCGGTGCCGGCGGCCACGGAGATACCAAGCGTGCCGTCACCGGTGATGCCGGAAAGGGTGACCGTGCGCGTCGATCCCGTTCCAGCCACACCAACACTCGAGGCGCTGGCGGTCCCGGTGCTGTTCACCGTGACGTCTCCGCCGGAAAGAGTGACGGAATTCTCTCCGCTGTAGGTGACCGTATAGCTGACCGAACCGGTGGAGATAACGCTGGCCGAGGGCGCGCCGATGGAGATGGCGGGGGCCGTGTTATCCACCGAGAAGCTCGTGCTCGGACCGACCGCCGAGGCGGTGTTGCCCGCCGTGTCGCTGGCAGTGCCGGAACTGATCGAGATGCCAAGCGTGCCATCGCCGGTGATGCCGGAGAGGGTGACCGTGCGCGTCAATCCCGAGCCGGTTACGCCGACACTCGAGGCGCTGGCGCTGCCGGTGCTGTTTACCGTGATGTTTCCGGGGCTTAAGGAGGAGCCGCTAAAATTGGTGTCGGAATAGGTGATCGTAAAGCTGACCGGACCGCCGTTGGTCAACGACGAAGAGGGCGAGCTGATTGAGATCGATGGCGACGTTTTGTCCATCGTGTAGGACTCCCCGCCAAACGGGAGGGACGTGGAAACTGATTGGCTGAGGCCGGTGGCGTTCGCGAGATTGAGCTGGAGCGAGCCATCGCCAGACCCCGTGGTCACGGGCACATTCCACGTGAGCCCGGAGTTGGCGGTGGTCGGCGTGCCGACGCTCGCCCCCGAGGTGGCGGTTCCGGACAGAGAGAAGTTGGACGCGGTGACGCCGGTGGTGGCCGCCCCGAAAGTGAGCGTCCAGTTGACCGTGGCGGAATTGCTCGGGTTCACATTGGAGCGATTGAGCGAACTGACAGTGGTCGATTGCGGCGGGAGCATGGCCAAGCCGAGGAGCTGGCTACCGCTTGTGCTATTCGCAAAAATCGTGGTCTTGTTCGAGCCGTCCGAGTTGAAGCGGAAAACTCCCCCCGCCCCACTTGTCGCATCCAACACGTATAGTCGGTTGGCGGTGGGATCGACGGTTATCTGGGTGGGAATGTTGGTCAAAGACGTTCCGGAGGTCAAAACCGTGAGTCCGCCACCATCCAATCCACATCGAAACAACTTATCTTCCGCAGCACTTGCGTTTCCAGTGATGAAGTAAACGAAGCTGCGGGAGGAATCGACCGTGATACCCAAAACTTGAGAACCTGACGTGCTGTTGGCGTAGATCGTCGTTTTGTTGGAGCCATTGGAATCGAACCGGAAAACCCCACCGCCAGAAGTCGTCTGATCCACGACATAGACCCTCTGATTTACGGTATCAACCGCAACGGAGTTTGGGACGTTGGTAAATGAGGAGCCGGAAACGATGGTCGTAAGGCTACCTCCGTTTAGGTCGCAGCGATAGAGCTTATCCTCGGCGGCCGACGCATTGCCGACCACAAAATATACGTTCCCGTTGACGCCATCCACCGCGACACCCAGCACTTGGGAGCCGCTCACCGTGTTGGTGAAAAGCGTGGTTTTGCCGCTACCATCGGCATTAAATCGAAAAAGCCCGCCGCCGCCGCTCGTCTGATCGCAGACGTAAACCCGGCGATTCACACGATCCACCGCCATGCGCCCCGGCACGGTCAAGTAGCTGCTACTTGAGGTGAGAACGGTGGCGCCCGACCCGTCGTCGTTTGCCAAGTAAAGCTTATCCTCAGCAGCCGAGGCATTTCCAACGCTGAACAAAACTTGTTCGGCGCTAAGCGACGAGGAGAAGGCAAAGGCCGCGCCAACGCTGGCAAGTAGCGTCCTCAGCAAGCGCAGAGGGATATCAGAAACAACGGGAGACGATCTCATAAGAAAGTAGTGTAAAAAATCATTAGCAAGCCCGGCCCGCGCACGAGCAATTTTCCGAACATCAGAAAGAACCGCCCCCCGGCTCAAGACGAAGCCGGAGGGAGGTTGAGGGGCGATAGTTAATTGCGGGATGGGAATATTCCCACCAGAGCTATTATAAAACTCACGCACTGATAAGGCTGCATATTCTCGTGCGGCTGACTGCCGCCCGCGACCCCGACCGCCATCGGATTCATCGTGGTGTTCGAAGTGCTTTCAAAGGCGGGAAACAAACCACCCGAGTTTGCGTCCGCCACTCCCGCAATAAATGAATTTGTAGGTTCAGTTCCCGATCCCGCCGCAGTATTCGCGTTTATGATGTGATTGTGGGCCGGCATTTCGGAGGCAATCAGCGTCACTGTTTCCGAGCCGCTCGACTCACCCAGAACCCGGGGAGTCAAACCGGGACCGGCCCCCCAATGCATGGGCGCACGGCCCCGCAGATCCGGCAACGCGAAGGTGGTGCGACCGTCGCCGCCGTAGGTGGTGCCGAGGATGCTGAAGAGCGCGGTGTTCTGCGCGATGCTCATGAGTTGGCCATTGCAAAAGGCCCAGCCGCGGGGGGCGAAGTTGCCCGCGAACATAACGATTTCGCCGATGAAGGGTTCGGACATGGTGTCAGTTGGGTATAGGTTGGGGGTGTGGCAGGTAGTGTGTAAAAACCGCGGCCGGATGGCCGCAGAAATGGATTATGCGCCTACAGGGCAGCTACTTAAACTATTGACGAAGTCGATTTGATCGACAATCCGCCCCGCATGGATTCCTCGAGCCAGCCAGCGCCGGCCTTTTCGCTCCGCCCTGCGGCGCCTCCGGACGAAAATTTCCTTTTGCGCCTCTACGCGGCCACACGAGCCGCCGAGCTGGCGCGAACGGGCATGGACGCCGCCCAAACCCAGGCGTTTATCCGTCAGCAGTTCCAGTCCCGCCATCGCCACTACGAGGCCGCCTTCCCCGCAGCGAGCCACGAGGTGATTTTGGTGAACCACCAGGAAGCGGGCGTCGCCGTGGTCTCGCGCAGCCCGCGGGAAATCCGACTGGTGAACATCGAGCTGCTGCCGGCCTTCCAAGGGCGTGGTATCGGCAGCGCCTTCATTTCCAAACTCTGCCAAGAATCCGCCGAAGCGGCGCTCCCGCTGCGCCTGAGTGTGCACAAGACAAACACGGCCGCCCGACGACTCTACCAGCGCCTCGGATTTCGCGAGGAAACCACCCGCGACGACACCCACCTTTCGCTGAGGTGGAAACCGGTGGTTATTAGTAGGCGGGCTCCTCCTCATGGATAGGTGATCTACTCCCCATGGCTACCGCGCGGGTGAGCCCTTTCAAACAAAATCACCACGCTCGCGTGTGAATTTTCGGTGCCCTCTCGCGATCCTAAACAGAAAATTTACACCTATAAGGCGTTAATTCAAGGGTTTTTGAGCCCGGACGGGTAGTTTTTTGCGATTAGTGGCGACCGAGAGGACCGCCGCCGCGCCGTGGGCGGGAACGATTCGGTCTCGGTTCCCTTGCCCGCCGTCGGCTGTCGCCCGGCGGCGGAGGCAGGTCGGGGCTCCTGTCA
>CBINNW010000074.1:0-26001 GCA_966252115.1 uncultured Akkermansia sp. | reverse complement strand
CGTCACCTTGGTGCCCTCGCCCGGGTTGCTCTCGACCGCGATCTGGCCGCCGTGCGCCGCCATGATCCGTTGCACCACCATCATGCCGAGGCCGTTTCCTCCCGGTTTGGTCGTGTGGTAGGGCTCGAAAAGCCGCGCCAGATCCTCCGGCTTTATCCCGCTGCCGGTGTCGGCGAAGGCCAGCGAGAGGTATTGCTCGTCGGCCCGCGCGGTGATGCGCAGGCGTCCGCCCGGAGGCATGGCCTCGGCGGCGTTTTTTATGACGTTGAAAAACACCTGCTTCACCTGACCGCGGTCGGCCAGCACCACGGGCGGCTCGGCCGGTCCGGCGACCTCGATCTGAATGCCCCGGTCGGAGAGCTCGCCCTGCTGGAAATCCAGGACCTCGGCCAGCACCTCGGTCAGGCGCGTGTCGGCGAGGTCGGGCGGGCTGGGCCGGATCGCCTGGAGGAAATTCGTGATGATGCCGTCGAGGCGCGCCACCTCGTCCTGGCAGACGCGCAGGGAATCGGCCAGGCCGGCCGTATCCTTTTTGTCGATACCGCGGAGCCTGCGCAGCTTTCGCTCCACGATCTGGAGGTGGATGGTGAGCGAGTTGAGCGGATTGCCCAGCTCGTGCGCCACGCCGGCGGCGAGCAGGACGATGGAGGCGACGCGTTCGCTCTCGATCCGCTGGTGGGTGTCGAGCTTGTCGCGCGTGACGTCGGTCAAAACCACCGCGAAGCGCCGCGCCTCCACCACCGCGTCGAGGTCGATGGCCGCGCCGGGCGCCGAGAAGGGCACGAGATAGAGCCGCACCGCGCGCGGCTCGGGATAACTGAGCTCGATCTCGCGCGTCAGGCTGGTCGCGCTGTCGAGCGCGGGCGAGAGCAGCGGACGCAGACCGGGCACGAGCCGCCACAGCGAGGGATGCCCGCCGCCGCCGTCACGCTGGCGCAGGCCGAGCAGCCGGTGCGCGGCGGCGTTGGCGTAGGCGATCTCGCCCTCCGTGTCCACGACCAGCACGCCCTCCTGCAGGATGTTGAACACGCGCTCGAACAAGCCGCGCTCGCGCCCGAGACGCTGCGCCAGGGAGGCGAGCGTGGCGGCGTCGAGCGTCTCCAGCCGCTCGAGCATGCGTTCGATGGAACTCGGTTTTTTGACGGCCACGTTTTTCCGGAAAAGGTGAAAGCGGGAAGGCAGCGTGAAGGGGCCGTGTGTCCGGGGCCAAACAGGAAACTACCGGTCTAGTCGGGCCGCCACGCGCACGTCGGCCTCGAAACGGGCCACCACCGCCGCCCAGGTGAGCCCGAGCGCGGTGCGTCGCGCGGCCTCCCGAATCCCCGGCCAACGCGCCCGGGTCGCGGGCACGACCAGGGCCTCGGCCGCGGCGTAAAAGGCCTCCGCGTCGCCGAAGGCCGCGGCGAAGCCGTTGGCGCCGTGGCGCACGTGCTCGCGGGTGGCGGCGTAGTCGAAGCTCAGCGAGACGAGCCCGCTGGCCAGCGCCTCGGTGACGACGTTGCCAAAGGTCTCCGTCACGCTCGCGAAGAGGAACAAGTCGCCCGAGGCGTAGTGCGCCGCCAGCTCCTCGCCGCGGCGCATGCCGGCGTAGTGGAATTCCGGATGCGCGCGCGCCAGCGGCTCGCGCGCCGGCCCGTCGCCGACCAGCACGAACTTCGCCCGGGGCTCGCGCGCGCGCAGCCGCAGGAAGGCCTCCACCGCGACGCCGAGGTTTTTCTCCGCCGCCACCCGCCCCACGTAGAGCACCACCGGATCGTCCGGCCCGGCGCCCCACTCCGCCCGGAGGGCCGCGCTGCGCCGCGCCGGATCGAAGAGAGCGGTGTCCACCCCGCGCGACATCACCGAAAGGCCGCGAAAGCGCTCCGCCGCCAGCTCCGCCACCATCTGCCGGGTGGGCACGAGCGTGAGGCGGGTGCGGTTGTGGAACCAGCGCAGGTAGGCCAGCGTCGCGTCGCGCAGCGCGGCCACCCCGTAGTGGCCGCCGTAGGCGTGGAAATTGGTGTGGAAACTGGAGGTCACCGGCAGGCGCAGGCGCGCGGCGGCGGTCAGCGAGGCGAGCCCGAGCGGCCCTTCCGTGGCCACATGCACCACGTCCGGGCGCCACGCACGCCAGCGCGCCTCGAGCCGGGGCACCGAGGGCAGACCGAAACGCAGGGAGTCGTAAAACGGGATCGGCAGACCCGGCACCAGGTGGTCGTCCGTGGCGGCGGACTCGTTTTTCTGGCGGGGACGCGTGACCTCGACCTCGTGGCCGCGCGCGCGCAGACCGCGCACGAGACGGCTGAGCGTCATGGCGACGCCGTTGACCTCGGGCGGAAAGGTCTCGGTGACGAGGGCGAGTTTCATGCGGGAGCGCCTGACGTTGTCCGCGCTCAATCGATGCCGAGCTGTTTGCGGCCGGCCTCCGAAATCATCTGCGGGGACCACTGCGGATCCCACACGATGTGGACCTTCGCCTCCACCACGCCGGGCAGCGCGGCCACGCGGCGACGCGCGTCCTCGGCGATCACCGGCCCCATGCCGCAGCCGGGCGCGGTGAGGGTCATCTTCACCTCGACGCGCCGTCCGCCCTCGCCGGGCTCGCCGACGTCGAGGTCATAGACGAGCCCGAGGTCCACGATGTTGACCGGTATCTCGGGGTCGAAACAGCCCTTGAGCGCGTCCCAGACCGCCTCTTCGGAAAACGCTCCCGTCGCGCCCTCGCTCGCGAGGCCGGACTCGCGGTCGAGTTTTTCCAGATCCAGTCCGGCGACGGCGCCCGCGTGTTCGCGCGCGATGCGGAAGAGCCCGTGGTCGGTGCGCACGGTGATGTTGCCGCCCAGGGTTTGCACGATGAAGACGCCCTCGCCCGCTTCGAGCGTGGCCGGCGTGCCGGCGGGGATGGCGGTGACGGGAACGTCCTCGAGGAGTCGGGTGTTGCTCATGGACGCCACGCCAGCCTATCGCACGCGCAGGTCAAGCGGCAGGCGCGCATAGACGCCGCGCGGGTCGTTGAAACGGCCGAGCTGGATCAACTGCTCCTCGATCCGACGCGCCATCTGGCCCACCGGGCCGCGCAGGCCGGCGGAGAAGCGGGTCTCGGGCGGACTGCGCGAGTCGAGGACCTCGGCGAGCACGTCGGCGAGCGGACGGGTGGACGGATACTCGTAGATCTCGGGCGCGCCGGTGATGCCCGCCATGCCGGCGGCGTGGGTGACGGCGTCCTCGAGGCCGCCAAACTCGTCGGCCAAGCCGAGCGAGACCGCCTGCACGCCGGACCACACCCGGCCCTGCGCGATGCGATGCACTTCCTGCGGCTCCAGGTTTCGGCCCTCCGCGACGCGGGCGATGAAGCCCTCGTAGGTGCGGTCCACGAGATTTTGGAAAACGGCCAGCTCGGCGGCGGTCTTGGGGCGGGCGGCGGTGAGCATGCCGGCCTTCTCCGCCGTGACCACGCTGTCCCAGGTGAGGCCGACGGAGCCGGCGAGTTTTTCCACGTCGAATTGCACGCCGAAGACGCCGATCGAGCCGGTGATGGTGGAGGCCTCGGTGTAGATGCGATCGGCGTAGGCCGAGATCCAGTAACCGCCGGAAGCGGCGTAGCTGCCCATGGAGACGACGACGGGCTTCACGTCGCGCAGGAGACGCAGTTCGCGAAGCATCTCCTCGGCGGCGCTGGCGGAGCCGCCGGGGCTGTTGACCCGCAGCACGACCGCCGCGATGGCGTCGTCCTCGCGCAGGGCGCGGAGTTCGCGGGCGAAGGCGGCGCCGCCCACCTCGCCCTCGTAGCCCTCGCCGTCCACGATCTCGCCCTCCGCATACACCACGGCCACGGTGCCGTCGCCGCTCGCGGGCGCGGGCAGTTGTTTCAAATAATCCGCGAAGGCCACCTGAAGGAAGGGTTCGCCCGGTTCGGCACCGGTCTCGTCGCGCAGGAGCTGGAGCATCTCGTCGCGGTAGGCGATGGCGGTGACCAGCCCGGCGGTGTGCGCGGCCTCCGGCGAGATGAGCCCCTCGGCGTCCACCAGCGACTGAAGCTGGGCGGGGGTCAAGCCGCGCGCGGTCGCGATGTCGTCGCGCAGCACGCCCCACAAATCGTGCAGCAAAACGGTGAGCTGCTCCCGGTTTTCGGGGCTGAGATCGGTGCGCATGAAGGGCTCGACCGCGCCCTTGTATTTGCCGGAACGCGTCACCTGCACGCCCACGCCCCACTTTTGAAAGGCGGCGCCATAAAACATGGGTTCGCTGGCGAGGCCCGGCATCACCACCAGACCGAAGGGATTGATCGCCAGCTCGTCGGCGACAGAAGCGAGGTAGAGTTCGGCCGTGCCCGCCTCGTCGAAATAGGCCTTCACCGGCTTGCCGGCGGCCCGCACCGCCTGGAGAGCGTCGCGAAGCTCCTCCAGCGCGGCGAAACCGGTGCCATAACCGGCCGGCCAAAACATGCCGGTGATGTAAACGCCGCGGATGCGTTTGTCGGTCGCGGCCCGCCGCAGCCCGCCGGTGGCCTCGCGCAGGGACAGCGGACGCGGCTCGTCGCCACTGAAAAGCCAGCCCAGGCCGCCGTCATCAACCAGCGGAGGAGCGTCGGTGAGGTTCATGCCATCCAGATTGAGCACGAGGTAGGAACCGTCCTCCACCCGGTGCGCGGTCTGGTCGCCCATGGACGAGAGCACCGCGAGACCGCCGAAAAGCAGGACGATGGCGGTGACGCAAAAGGCCGCGAGGGCCAACAGGGTGCCGACGAACGAGGCGAGAAACGCTTTCATGCGCGGACAAGTTACGCGTGCCCGCTCTCGGCCGGCGAGCCGTGTTTTGCGAATAACCGCGCCGCTCGATCAGCCGGTGCACCTGACGGACTCGGTCGGATCCCGGTCGGATCACATGAAGGAGAACGGACATTCTTGTCCGTCTTTTGTCATTCATGGTCCTGTCGAACCTTCGGACCAACAGACAAGAATGTCCGTTCTCCTTGGCTGCCCCATGTCCATTTCCGGTGGATGCCCGGCCCTTGGCGGATGCGGTCCGCTTCTTGCCCACGGTGGCACCCACCCGCTTCCATAAAAAAGCCCCAAACGAGCAGCGCTCCGTTTGGGGCCCGGGCGGCGGAAACCGCCGCGTGTTGGCAAGTCACATCGGCCGGAGTCCCCCCCCGGCCGCGCGATTCCGCCGCTCAGCTCAGGCGACGCGCTCCACCACCAGGGGCGGCGGGGTCGGACGCTTGGGGGCGAGGCGATAGGCGTCCTTGAAGTAGTTGAGCGCCTGCTCGAGCTTCGCCTCGTCGTTGTAGTGGATCATCATGAGCGGCTCGCCCTGCTTCACCTGGGTGCCGACCTTCTTGATCTCGGAAACGCCGACGGCGTGGTCGATCTTGTCGCCGGACTTGTGCTTGCCGGCGCCCAGCAGATGGACCCCGAGGGCGATCTTGGAGGCGTCGATGGTGTGGACGTAGCCGCGCTTGGGGGCGGGCAACTTGCGGATGTATTTCGCCTTCGGGAATTTTTCCGGGTCGTCGATGTAGGCCGGATCGCCGCCTTGGGCCTTCACCAGCTCCTTGAGTTTTTCCAACGCGGTGCCGTCGGTGAGGTGACGCTCCACCGTCTGCTTGGCCGAGAGCGTGGAGCCCGCCACGCCGGCGAGGCGCACGATCTCCATGCCGAGCTTGAGCACGAGCTCCTTCATGTCCTCGGGACCCTCGCCCTTGAGCAACTGGATGGCCTCCTTGAGTTCCAGCGAGGTGCCGACGCTGTCGCCGAGCGGCTGGTTCATGTCGGTGACGAGCGCGACGCAACGACGCTTGAGCGAGCGGCCCACGCGGGTCATGGCGCGGGCGAGTTGCTTCGCCTGCTCCAGGTCCTTGATGAAGGAACCGTTGCCCCACTTCACGTCGATGACCAAGCCCTCGCTGCCCTCGGCGAGCTTCTTGGAAAGCACGCTGCCGGTGATGAGCGGCAGACTGGGGATGGTGCCGGTCTCCTTGCGGAGCTCGAGGAACTTGGCGTCGGCCGGGGCGAGATCCTCGGTCTGGGCGCAGATGGCGCCGTTGATCTTGGCGAGCTGGTTGGTGAACTGCTCGACCGACAAGTGGGTCTTCAGGCCGGGGACGGCGGAGAGTTTTTCCAAGGTGCCGATCACGTAGTCGTGCTCGGGGCCGCACATCATGGGCACGACGACGCCGCTGGCCATGGCGAGCGGCACCAGGACGAGGGCGGTCTTGTCGCCCACGCCGCCGGTCGAGTATTTGTCGATCTTCGGCTTGGCGATTTCGGACAGGTCGATCACCTCGCCGGAGAGCATCATCTCCTCGGTGAGCACGGCCGTTTCCTGCGCCGACATCTGCTGGAAGTAGATCGCCATCAGCAGGGCGGCGAGCTGGGGCTGGGGCATCTCCCCGTCCAGCGTGCTATCGATGATGAATCGAATTTCTTCTTGCGTAAACTCCTGTCCGTCGCGCTTTTTCTCGATCAGGGAAGTGAAGGAGGGCTTGATGAACCGGCGTTGCGGGATGTTTCTTTTCGACATGAGGTTGGAAAAATGGAGGGGGCCGTCCCTGACGGCCGGAAGCCGTCTAACGGAGCACAATTCGTGCAAAAGTCGAGCCTATAACGGGGCTTGCGCGCCGGGGAGTCGGCGCGGTTGATTCGCCGAATGTCCGCATCGTTTCACTTCGCCGCCGCTCTCGACGCCGGTCTGCGCTCCGCCGCCGCCACCGCCGGCTTCGACCTCGCCCTCTTTTCGCCCGACGTGCGGGTGGCCGCCGCCCAGCACGGCGACTACCAGGCCAACGGCGTCCTCGCCTACGCCAAGCAGACGAAGCAAAATCCGCGCGCCGCCGCCCAAGCCCTCGTCGCCGCCCTGCCCGCCGATGTGGCCGCCCTGGCCGAGGTCGCCATCGCCGGACCGGGTTTTCTCAACTTTAGCCTGAAGCCCTCCGCCCTCGAAGCCTGGCTCGCCGCCTTCGCCTCGCCGGAAACCCTCGCCGCCGCCGCCGCGAGCAGCCCGATCTCCGGCCAAACCTGGGTCGTGGACTACTCCTCGCCCAACACCGCCAAACAGATGCACGTCGGCCACCTGCGCTCGGCCGTGATCGGCGAGGCGGTCGCGCGCATGGCCGCGTTCGCGGGCGCGAAGGTGATCCGCGACAACCACATCGGCGACTGGGGCACCTCCTTCGGCAAAATCATCTGGGCCTACAAACAGGCCCTCGCCACCGACCGCGCCGCCCTGGAAGCCGCCCTCGCGGCCACGCCGCTCGAGGAGTTCGAGCGCCTCTACAAGGTCGGCAACACCGCCGCCGACGCCGATCCGGCCGTGCTCGAGGCCTGCCGCGCCGAGCTGGTGAAACTCCAGTCGGGCGAGCCGGAAAACACCGCCATCTGGCGCCGCATCGGCGAGGTCTCGGTCGAGGCCTTCCAAAAGATCTACGACCTGCTCGGCATCCGCTTCGACCACACGCTCGGCGAGAGCTTTTACAACGACAAGGTCGGTCGCGTTTATCAGGAGCTCCAAGGCTGCGGCGTCGCCGAGGAGAGCCAGGGCGCGCTGGTGGTTTTCCACGACGAAAACCCCCGCTACTCGCGCGACGCCGAGCGCCCCAACCCCTTCATCGTGCGCAAGGCGGACGGCGCCGCCAACTACGCCTCCACCGACCTCGCCACCATCCTGTATCGCTCGGAGCACTTCCGCGCCGACGCCTCCCTCTACGTCGTGGACAAGCGGCAGGGCGACCACTTCGAGCAGCTCTTCCTCACCGCCCAAAAGTGGTTCACCAAAAGCGGCCGGCCGCTCATGCGCCTCGAACACCTGGGCTTCGGCACCGTGCTCGGCGAGGATGGCCGCCCGCTCAAGACCCGCAGCGGCGAAAACATCAAGCTGAAGGACCTCCTCCAGGAAGGCGTGGACCGCGCCCGCCGCCTGGTGGACGAGAAATCGGCCGATCTGCCCGAGTCCGAGCGCGCCGCCATCGCCGAGGTGGTCGGCGTCGGCTCCGTGCAATACGCCGACCTCTCGCAGAACCGCTCCAGCGACTACACCTTTTCGTGGGACAAGATGATCTCCCTCGAGGGCAACACGGCCGCCTACCTGCTCTACGCGGTCGCCCGCCTGCGCTCGATCTTCCGCAAACTCGAGGTCGAGCCCGCCGCCCCGTCCGCCGAAGCCGGTGCGACGCCCTTGGAGACGGCTGCGGAACTGGCGCTGGCGCGCAAACTCGTGCAGTTCGCGGACGCCCAGGCCCAGGCCGTCGCCACCCTGCGCCCGCACTTCCTCTGCCTCTACCTCTACGAGCTGGCCGGGGCCTTCAGCGCCTTCTACACCGCCGACAAGGTCGGCGTGGACGACGCCGGTGTGCGCGCCCGCCGACTGCGCCTCTGCGCACGCACCCTGCTCGTGCTGGAAACCGGCCTCCAACTCCTCGGCCTGCGCACCCTGCGCCGCATGTAGCCGGATGTAAGCGGATGTAGGCAGTGGGCTCGGGCGACTGGCTCGGCCGTCGGACCGAGCCACCTCGTTGTCGCGCCTTTGCCGAAGGCGCATTTTTTGACGTGCTTTTCGCGGCGGAGGGCGGCTTTCTTGAAGCGTAGTTCCACCTACGTTTTACCATGAACCACCCATCATCACGGAAACCGATCACCGGCCTCTTCGCGGCCCTCCTCCTGGCCGGCGCCGCCCAGGCCGCCACCTACACCACGCTGTTCACCGGCACCAGCGACGCCACCCTGTTCGACCTCGACCACATCGAGGTCACCTGGTCCACGACGGAAACCTTCGGCAACGCGATCAACGAAACCCACCTCTCCGACCTCACCATCTCGCTCTACGACAGCGGCAACACCCTGTTCTACAGCGATACCGTGATCGCCGGCGGCGTGGTCCAGTCCATCGGCGGCGTCTCGCGATCGATCTCGGACGTCTCCTTCACCGCGACGACCGGGGTAAGCATCAACAACTCATTCGACAACGACCTAAACCAGTTGCAGCTCAGCTCCGCGAGCGGCACGACCTTCAACATCTACGGCAACGCCGGCAGTCTCTTCAACGTCGCCTTCTACGAAGATGGCGTCGCCCAGGAAGACGCCAACTTCAACATCACCGGCCAGAGCACCTCGGCCATTCCCGAGCCCTCCGCCTTCGCCGCCACCGCCGGGCTTCTCGGCCTCGGGACCGTCCTCACCGGCCGCCGCCGCCGCGCCTGAGGAACGCCGCCCTTCCGTTCACCCGAACGACCAGCTTCGGAGCCTTCGGGCTCCGATTTTTTTTCGTCGCCTCCCGTCGTCCCCCCTCACCAGCTCCCCACCCACACACCCGCCCGGACGCACCCGGCCCGATTCGTCGTTCGACTTTTTAGCCCCCTCGTTCCTAGCCTCACGACCAATGTCCTCCACCACGCAGGAATACTACATTCGCAAGGCCGACGAGGCCGACGCCCGCGGGCCGTTCACCATGGAACAGCTCAGCTCCCTGGCCGAAAACGGCCAGGTGGATGGAGACACCTACTACTACGACGCCGCCGCCGAGAGCTGGACCCTCGTCAGCTCGAACCCGGAGCTCATGGCCACCCTTTTCCCAGCCAAGAAGTCCCTGCGCGTGAAGGCCAAAAGCGCCTCGCAGGTCACCTCGCTCAACACCGTCAGCGAGACCGACGCCTCAATCTCGGTGAACGACATGCTGCTCGCCGCCCAGGGCCGCACCGAGGACACCAAGGACAAGGCCGACCCCGCCATCGCCCGCGCCCGCGCCGCCGGCATCGGGCTCTACTCCGCCCTCGCCATCCTGGTCGTCACCGCCGCCGCCTACATTCTGCCGTCCATCGATCAGGTCCTGGCGCTCGACATCGGCGGCCTGTTTCGCGCTCCCCTGCCCTTGGTCGGCGTGCTGAATCTCGTGCTCGCCCTCTGCCTCGGCCTCGGCGCGGTCGGCGCCTACCCCGTCGTCCGTTTCGCCGCCATGCTCGGCCTCGGCTTCACCGGGACCCTCTTCTTTTTCGACGGCCAGACCTTCCCCTTCGCCTGCGCCGCCGCCGCCGGCATCGGCCTCTACTTCTCGACCATCTGCCTCAACACCGCCGCCGTGCTTCTGGTGGGTCTGGGCGGCTTCCTCGGCGCGGCCGGTGTCGCCCAATACATGTTCACCCGCTGATCCGGCCCGCGACACCCGCGCATGCCCCCGCCCCCGTCCGGCTCCACCCTCTGGCAACGCGCGGTCCGCGTCTATACCCGCGACATCTGGCGCAACGAGTTTCTCGTCGGCACCTCGCCGCGCGCCCGCTTCTACGCGCTCCTGCGCGTCGTCTCCATCACCGTCACCGGCGTCGTCGAGACCAAATCCCCCAGCCGCGCCGCCGCCCTGAGTTTCTCCACCCTGCTCGGCCTCGGCCCGCTCATGGCCATCGCGGTCCTCGTCGCCGGCTTCGTGCTGGATCGGCAGGACCCCGACCTCGCGGTCAACACGCTCAACAAACTCATCAAGTTCGTCGCCCCGCAGGTCACCCAATACGAACAGCTCGAGGCGCAAAAACAGGCCGCCGCCGGCACCTTCACCCCGGCGCCCCGCTCCGACGTCGTCGCCGCCGCCAGCCTCAACCTGCCCCCCCCGCCCGGCGCTTTCGCGCAAAATGGCGACACCGGCACGTCCGACGATTTCGGCTCCCCCCCGGTGGATTTTCGCATCAACGCCCCCCGATCCGCGACCGCCGCGCCGGGCACGGGCGCCACCACCCCGACGGCCGACGGGGAACCGGTGCCGGTCAATCCCGAGCTCGTGGAGCTCATCGACGGTTTTATCGACGGCTCCCGATCCTCCACCGCCGGCATCGTCGGCGTGGTCACGCTGATCTTCATCGTGCTCCAGCTTTTCACCTCGGTGGAAAACGCCTTCAACGAGATCTGGGGCGTGCGCCAAGGCCGGTCCTGGCTCATGCGCGTCGTGTTCTACTGGACCGTGCTGACCCTCGGCGCGGTGCTCTTCTTCGCCCTCGTCACCAGCCTCTCCGCCGGCGCCTACCTGAACCTCGTCGAGCGCACCCTGCCCTTCGGTCTCGGCGGCGCCGTGGCCAACTTCCTCAGCTGGCTCCTGCCCTCGCTCTCCGGCGTGCTGCTGATGCTCGTGCTCGCGTTGTTCTACAAATTTATCCCCAACACCCGCGTCCTCTGGCGCAGCGCCGCCGCCGGCGCCGTGCTCGTGGGCCTGCTGGTCGTGGCCAACAACTACCTCGCCTTCCTCTACCTCTCGAAGGTCGTGCAGCAGCGCAGCCTCTTCGGCTCCCTCGGCATCCTGCCGATCCTGATGTTCGGCCTCTACGTCTTCTGGTTTTTCCTCCTGCTCGGCGGCCAGGTGAGCTACGCCGTGCAAAACGTCCACTTCCGCAACAGCCAGGCCGCGTGGAACACCCTCGCCGAATCGATGCGTGAACGCCTCTCGCTCACCGTGCTCCTGCGCATCGGTCGCCGTTTCCGCGACTGCCTGCCCCCCTGCACCGCCAGCCACCTCGGCGCCGAGCTGGGCGTGCCCACCCAAATCCTCAACGAGTGCCTGAACCGCCTCGTGCAGATGAAGCTGCTCGTGCCCGGGCCGGCCCAGACCGGAGACCAGGAAAACGACCTCCGCTACCAGCCCGCCCGTCCGCTCAACCGCACCACCCTCGCCGACTTCAAAACCATGGACGACAACCATGGCGGCGACCCCACCGGCCCGAGCCTCACCGACATCGACCCCATCGTGCTCGCCTACGACGAACACGTCTCGGGCCTGCAAAACGGGGCGTTCTTCCAAAAAACCCTCGACGAGCTCATCGACGCCCACCCCATGCCATTGAGCAAGGAGTGACGGCCCACCCGCCCCGCCCCGCCGATGTCGCGCAGGCGCCAGCGCGCCGCCGCGTGAGCGTCAAATTTCTCGTCGCCCTCTTTTCGTCGCCGCGTCTCCCGGCGGCGGCGGCGCGTGGGGGCGGCGCAGCAGCGCCACCGTCGCCAGCACCAGCACCGCGCTGGCCGCCACGAACCAGTCGCCCCAACGCACGTAGGGCGTCAGCACGCCGAAAAACCGCGCGTCGCGCGTGACGCTCACCGTCGCCCCGCCGCGGAAATACACCGTGCCCCGCTCCTCGTCGCGCTCCGCCGGCGCGGTGCGCACCTCGCCGCTCTCCGGCAGTCTGGTCAACACCGCCCGGATCGCCCCGCATTCGTCGATCCATCCGCTCCAGCCCGAGTTGCCCGCGCGCAGCACCGGACGACGCGTCTCCACCGCGCGCAGCACCGAATGCGCCGCGTGTTGGTAGGCCGCCGCGCCCTCGCCGAACCAGCCGTTGTTGGTGTTCACCACCAACACCTCCGCGCCCGCCCCCACGCTCGCCCGGGCCAGCCCCGGGAAAATGTCCTCGTAACAGATCAAGGGGCCCAGCCGCGTCGGATCGGGTCCCGGCGCCGTCGGATCGGGCTCCCTGCCTCCCTCGCTCCCGCCCGCTGGCCCATCCGCCGCCGCCCCGGTCGCCGGCGCGCCGAACACCTCGATCAAACCGGCGTCCGCCCCGGCGTCGAAGTCGCCACCCACGGGCACGACCTTTTCCAGCCAGCCGAGGATCGGACGCAGCGGCACGTATTCGCCGAAGGGCACCAGGTGCCGCTTCGCGTAGGCCGCGTCCGCCAGACCGCGCTCGGGCGTCACCAGAAACACGCCGTTGGTCCAGCGCTCCTCCGGCGTATCCAGATTCTCATACGCCACCGAGCCCAGCAGCAGGGGCGCCCCGGCGCGACGCACCAGCGCCTCCGTCCAGCGGCGCATGCCGTCGTCACCCCGCAACGCCAGCGGGGTCGTGGCCTCGGGCCAGAGCAGCAGGTCCGGCCCGGGCGCGGCGACGCGCAGGGTCTCCGCCTCCAGCGTGCCCAGGATGTCCGCCGCCTCGGCCGGATCCCATTTCACCGTCTGGGGGATGGCCGGCTGCACGATGCCGACGTGGGCCCAGTGCCGGTGAAACCGGGCGCGGTTGAAGGTCTCGCGGGCTGTCAGCAGCAGGCAGCCGAGCAGGAGCGCCATGGCGGCGATAAACTCCGGGCAGCGCCCGCGCGCCCCCTCGCCCGCGCCATGCAAGAGGCGTCGCGCGTAGGCCGCGAAGGCGACGTTCACCGTCACCAGGATAAACGACACGCCCCAGGCCCCCGTGTAGGCCGCCGGCTGGAGCACGGTCAGCCGCTCCCACTGCGTCGCGGCCAGGGGCAGCCAGGGGAAACCGCTCAGCACCCAAGTGCGCGTCCACTCGAGCAGCACCCACGCGCCGCCGAGGGCCAGCAGGCCCGCCACCCGATGCGACCAGGGACGGCCCACGAGGCGCGGCATCGTCCAACGCACGGCCGCGAACCAGCTCCCCACCCAGGCGCCGATGAAGGGGCCGAGCAGGAGCAGACCCGCCCAGGTGACGTTCGACAACCAGCCCAGCGTCAGCGTCCACGCCAGCATCTGCCCGCCGATGGTCACGCCGAGAAACCGTTTCCACGAGGGCGCGCGGTAGGCCCAGAACACCGCCGGCGCCGCGAAGACATAGGCGAGCTCGGGATAGCGCGAGGGCGGCATCATGCCGACGGCACCCGCCGTGGTGAGCACGAACACCGCCGCCGCGATCAAGCCGTCCGCGTGACGCCGCAGCCAGGGCGCGCCGAGCCAGTCGTCGGGCATCACATAGGGAGCGGGAGAGGTGTCCGTTTCTTGCATGGTCGCCCGCAGCGTGAAAGCCCCCCGCCCGCCGCCGCGATGCGGAATTTTCTCTCGGGCGCACAAGCGGTGTGACAGGCAGTGATGTCACGGCATAGGTAGCAAGGGCGGGACCGCCGGGCCCGCCGCGCGTGCCTGCGCGTTTCGTCACGCTCTCGGCGCGCCCGGCGGTCGCGCCCTACCTTCCTGAATTGCCGAGAACCGACATCGTTTCCTGTTACACCCGCGCACAAGCGAAGCTGGCGGGATGCCGGCGCTCCCGGTGGACCGGCGCGGCCGGCGCGTCAGATCTCGTAGTCGTCCACGTAGTCCGCCTTCGCGCCGCCGGAGCCGACCTGGTTTTCCGCGCGGGTGCGGTCGTAGAAGATGCGCACGTCCGCCTTGCCCTTGGCGCCGTCCCGCTTGAGCAGGGCCTTGGCCCGGATGAGCGCCTGTTTCGTGCTCATGGTCAGATTGGCCTCGGCCGGGAAAATATTCTCCGCCCCGATCACCTCCCAGGCTCCGCTGCGCCGCAGCACGCGCTCCACGTCGGGGTTGATGCCGCTGATCAGGAGATGGCGTTTCGCCTTGCCCAGCGCCTCGTGGAGCTGGAGCAGCGACATGACCGAGGTGGCGTCGAGGTGGCGCGCGTTTTTCATGCGCAGGATGACCACGCGGATGTTCTCCGCCTCGGCGCGCAGGCGCACTTCCTCCTGGAACAGATCGGCGGCGCCGAAAAACAACTCACCCTCCACGTGGACGATCGAGATGGTGGAGTCGCTTCGCGATTCGCCGGACTCGAGCTGGGCGAGCTGCCCCTGGTCGTTGAAACCGTATTCCACCAGCGAGGGCGCGCTGGCTTTTTTGAGAAAGAGCGCGAGCGAGAGCCCGAGGCCGATGTAGATCGCGGCGTCGAGTTTGAACAAAAACGCCGACGCCATCGTCACCACCAGCACGGTGGCGTCCGAGCGGGTGGAGCGCCACGCGATGCGCAGCTGCTCGCGGTTGATCATCTTGATCCCGATCCGGATGAGGTGCGCGGCGAGCGCCGGGATCGGGAGGTAGTTGATGAGCGGCGCCACAAAAAACAGCGCGCCGAGCACCATCAGACTGCTGAAGAGCGCCGCCACCTGCGTGCGCGCGCCGCTTTGCTGGTTGGCCGCGGAGCGGGCGAAGGAGGCCGAGCCCGGCATGGCGCCGAAGGCCGTGCAACCGAGGTTGGCGATGCCCATGGCCATGAGTTCCTGGTTGGGCTTGAAGGTCTGCCCGGAGCGGGCGGCGAGGGTCTTGCCGATGGAGATGGCCTCCAGCATGCCCAGGATCGAGATGGCCAGCGCGGTGCCGAGCAGGGCGGGCACGGCGGCCAGGCTGGAGTCCCCGAAGGGCAGGCCGATGAAGGACGGCAGCGCCCCCGCCAGCTCGCCCTCGCCGGCGATGGTTTTGACCCCGAGCGAGTCGAGGCCGACCCAGCGGGTGAAGAGCGAGATCAGGACCAGACCCACCAGCTCGGCCGGCACCCAGCGCGCGAGTTTTTCGAGCAGGTGAAAAAGCAGCAGGGTCACGGCGCCGATCGCGACGGAGTAGATGTTGAACTCGAACGAGAACAC
The DNA here is from genome assembly GCA_966252115.1 of uncultured Akkermansia sp. Classification (GTDB taxonomy): domain Bacteria; phylum Verrucomicrobiota; class Verrucomicrobiia; order Opitutales; family Opitutaceae; genus IMCC26134_A. Next base: position 10,735 of record CBINNW010000074.1, on the reverse strand, counting down.
GTGTTGCAGCGTGCCCTCGAGCGAGCGCAGCAGGTTGCCGCGCGTGACCTCGGCGCCGAGCAGGTGCGGGAGCTGTCCCACCGCGAGCAGGATGCCGATGGCCGTGCCGTAGCCGACCACGACCGAACGCGAGACAAACTGGGTCAGGCGCCCGAGCTTGGCGAAGCCCGCCGTGAGCTGGAAGGCCCCGATCAGGAGGGCCAACACCAGCGCCAGCTCCGGCGCGGCCAGGCCGGCGGCGGGCAGCGTGGCGACCGCGCTGGCGATCAGGAGGCTGATCGAGTTGGTCGGCCCGAAAACGAGGTGGTGCGAGGTGCTGAAAAGCGCGGCCAGGAAGCCGCCCACCACCACCGACATGATGACCATCTCCGGCGGAAGCCCGGCGATGAGGGCAAAGCCGATGGCCTGGGGGATCGACACCAGCGCCACGGTGGCGCCGGCGAGCACGTCGGCCTTGAGTTTGCCCCGGTTGTAGCGCCGCAGCTCCCGCCAGACCGGGGGCGTGGGGTCCAGACGCAGATAATCGACGGCGTCGGAGAGGACGTCGCCGGCTTGGTCGAAGACGCCGCGAGCGGCGCGGTCGGCGGAAGGGCTGGTGGACAAAAGACCGGGGGCGCGGTCGGCGGGGTGGGCCGCGGCGCGCGCGTTGTTTTTTGGGGGAGGTTTAGGTGAGGAACGAACCGATGCGGAAGGAGCCGGGACGGCGGCGAATCACAACTCGATGCCGAGCTTTTCGAGGATGCGCTGGAGGTCGTCGTTGCCGGCGTAGGGGATGACGATCTTGCCCTTCTTGCCGGCGTGCTGCACGGCCACGCGCGCGCCGAAATGCGAGGTGAGCCGCTGGGCGATGCTGGTGATGGCGGCCGAGTCGGCGGGCGTGAGTTTTTTGCCCGCCGCGCCGGTGGCTCCGGGGGCCGGGGCGGTGGCGAGGTTTTTCTTGGCCTGCACCAGCGTCTCGGTGGCGCGCACGCTGAGCCCGTCCTCGATGACGCGGCGGGCGATGATGGCGCGCTGGGCGGCGTCCTCGACGCCTAGCAAAACTTTGGCGTGGCCGACCGAGAGCAGGCCCTTGGCGAGGTAGCCCTGGAGCTCCCCGTCGAGCGTGAGCAGGCGGAGCGTGTTGGCGACGGAGGCGCGGGGTTTGCCCACCCGTTCCGCCGCGGCTTCCTGGGTGAGGTCGAAATCGCGGATGAGGCTGGCGTAGCCGTAGGCCTCTTCGAGCGGGTTCAGGCCTTCGCGCTGGAGGTTCTCGATCAGGCCGAGGGCGGCGGAGGAGGCGTCGCCGGCGCTGACGACGCGCGCCGGGATGGTCTTGATCTTGAGCAACTGGAACGCGCGCCAGCGGCGTTCGCCCGCGATGAGTTGATACTTCCCGTCGGGCTGCTTGCGCACCACGACCGGCTGGAGGAGGCCCTCGGCGCGGATGCTCTCGGCCAGCTCCTGAAGCTGCTCGGGGGCGATCTCCTTTCGCGCCTGGTAGGGGCTGGGCACGATGTTGATGACCGCGATCTCCAAAAACCCGTTGGGCGCGGCCGGCGCCGCCGGGGCGGGCGCGGCGCCGGGATTGACGCCCGGCGTGACGGCGGAGGGCGTCGCCGCCGCGGGGCCGGGCGCGGCGGAGGGCGGAAGGGGGGCGGGCTTGGCGGGGGCGGCGGCGGCGATCAGGCCGCCGAGACCGCGACCGAGACGAGATTTGGAGTTGGCCATGAAGGGAAGCTGGGGGGGAGGCGGGAAGCGCGGGGCGTTTCGTTGGTTGAAATTCGTGAGGGGCGGAGAACGGAGCGAGTTTGCCGAGGCTCCTCACTCGTCACCCGCCACCGGGCACGCGTCACTCATTTTGCACCGGGGATGAAGAGCACCTGGCCGACCTGAATTTTGGTGGGATCGGCGAGGCGGTTGGCGTTGACGATGTCGGCCACCTTGGCGCCGGTGCGCTGCGCGATGCCCGAGACGGTGTCGCCGGCCGCCACGGTGTAGGTGATGCCCTCTTTCGGGAAATTGTCGGAAAAGGTCGTCTGCACCGGCGCGGCGGCGGCGCGCGAACGGGTGACGGAGTCGAGTGCGGCGTTGGTTTGTTTGGCGAGGGTCTCCATCTGGGTGCCCACGACGGCGAGCACCTCCGATTTCGTCGAGGCCTGGGCGCCGCGAATCTCGCGCGTGAGGTCGGCGATGGCGGTGTTGAGCTGCTCGAGGGTCGCGTAGGTTTGCCGGGCGCCGGCGGCGCTGCGGGCGAGCTCGGCGTTGGCGCGCTCCAGCTCCTCGACGCGCATGTTCAGGTTGCCGATGGTCTGCTGCAGGATGCGAAATTCCTCGCGCAGGTTGGCGAGTTCGGCGGCGGGTGACGGCGTCTGGGCGGACGCGACGGAGGCTCCCGAAAGGGCGAGAGCGAAAATGGGAACGACGGCGAAACGCATGGCGGAAGTGGCGGGGAGGTTTGAACGACGGCGCGGGGAAAACAAGGGCGGAGGGGACCGGGCGGCGGCCGGAAAGAGGAGTCCGCGAAACGGGAGCCCGGCGGAGCGGGACGGAGCGCCCTCGGCGAACGCGAGCGTGGGCGAGCGAGGGCGCTCCGCGTGAGGAAGGCGGCGGGTCAGGGCTTTTTCGGGGCCGGAGGAGGCGGTGGCGCGGTGAGCGTGGCGTGTTCGGTCGCCCAGGCGGCGGCCTGCGGGGTGTCGCCGGTGGCGCGGGCAAACTCGGAACCGGCGAGAAGGGCCGCGACGCGCAGGTCGCGCGTCAGGGAATCGTCGTCGAGCAAACGGCGGCCGATCTTGAGCGCGGCCGCGGACTCGCCGAGCGCGTGGAGCCGTCGCGCCGCCTGAAGCGCCAGGGTGCGGTCCGCCGCGCGGAATTTTTTCAGGCCGGTGAAAACGCCCAGGGTTCGCCGCGCCGCCGCGTCGTCGCCGCCGGCGCGCTGCATGTCGGCCACGGCGAGCGCCAGCGGAAGCGAGGGCGCGCGCAACATGCCGGCGGTGCCGAGGGCCGACGCCTCGTCCCGGCGCCCGGCCGCGCCGAGCAGACGCATCCGGCGGATGCGGGCGTAGGTCTCGGTCTCGGCCGAGAGGCGCGAACGGTTTTCCCACTGTTGATCGGCGGAGACGGCGAAGGGCCGATAGAGCGGATCGCCCACCACGATGGCCTGCCAGCTCAGGGCGTTGAGCGAATACAGCGCGGCGCGCCCGAGCGGTTCCCCGCGGGCCAGCGCGCGCACCAGCAGATGCGGTTGATGCGTCATGCCGAGGTAGGGCTCGGCCACGTTGCCGAAGGTCGCGGTCACGCCATGCGCCACCAAGGGGCCGACCCAGCCGCCGGTCGGATTGCGCAGGGTCGAGGCGGAGAAACTGTGGATGTGCAGGGCGATGGCGCCGGGCGGGAAACGAAAATCCTTGGCCCGAAAGGGACCGTTCACGTGGCTGGCATACCAACCGAAGTAGAAGATCGGGGCATCGAGCCGGGCGGCCTCGTTGAGGGTGGATTTGGCCTTGTTCACCTCGGTTTCGAAACCGAGCGCCTCGAGCTCGGTGACGCACTCCTCCAGCCACAGGTCGCCTTGGCGATGCGGGCCGCCGATGTCGATGTAGGCGCGGCCGGCGATGCCGTCGCGCTCGGCGAGGAGGGCGTTGTCCACGAGCGCCTTCGCGTCGTCCAGCGTGGGCCCGTCGAGCCGGCCCACGGGGATGACCTGCTCGAGCGCCACGCTGGTCGGCGAATCCTGGTTGTAGAGCGGGTTGGGCACGATGGACGCCACCGGCGGATTGTCCCAGGCGAGCAGGGCGAGCTCGGAGTCCACGGCGGCGCGGTTGTGGTTGAGATTGTTGGCCGCGGCGAGGGGGTTGGCGGCGGTGTCGCGGCGATTCGGGTCGTGATTGATGCGAAGCGGCACGCCCCGACACACCACCAAGGCGTCGAGGCGGTGGCCGGCGGAGAGGATCTTGGTGCGACCGACGGGGTCGGTCTCCTCGCCCAACGAGGCGAGCACCCAGCCCCGCTCGACGGCGGTCCGCAGCAGTGGATTCCAGATGCGAAGCACAAACTCGTCCCAGGTGATCTGCTCCGAGTAGGGCATCGACAGCGCGATGATCGACGATTCCGGCAAACCGCGCCGCTTGGCGTAATAGTGGGCGAGCGTGAGCGAGTCGGGATCGTCGCGATTGGCCAAAACGGCCACCGCGGGAGCCTTCTTCCCGTCGGTCTCGGCGGCGCCGAGGCGGGCGGAGGGGAACCACGACAGGGTGACGATTAAAAACAAGGGTAAGACGAAAAGCCGCACGGAGTTCCACGATGGTCGAAGCGGGGGTGATTTCGAGCGGGGTTTTGCAAAAAACTCGTCCGCACGCGCCCGCCGCCCGGGTGACGAAGGCCGGGTGTTGCCGCACGCGGCCGGGCGCCGCAAAGACTTCCGCACCATGTCGCTTTTTCCGGCCGAAACCCGCCCCACCCTCGCCTCCTGCGCCGCCTTCGCGCGCGGCTTGGGATTGGCCGCGGTCGTGGGCGTGCTGGCCGGGTGCGCCAGCGCCGGTTTCCTCGTGGCGCTCGACGCGGTGACCGCCGCGCGTTTCGCCCACCCCTGGCTGCTCGCGTTGCTGCCGCTCGCGGGGCTTCTCATGGCCTGGGCCTACCGGGTGAGCGACGGCGGCCGGGCGGACCGGGGCAACAATCTCATCATCGAGGAGATTCACCAACCCGGCGGCGGAGTGCCCCGGCGCATGGCGCCGCTGGTTCTGGGCGCGACCCTGCTCACCCATCTCTGCGGCGGCTCGGCCGGCCGCGAGGGCACCGCCGTGCAGATGGGCGGCGCGCTGGCGGCCACGGTGAAAAAGGCCCTGCGCCTCGGGCCTGAAAACCAGGCCATGCTGCTCTGCGCCGGCGTGGCGGGCGGCTTCGGCTCCGTCTTCGGCGCGCCGCTGGCCGGGGCGGTCTTCGCGCTCGAGGTGCTGGTGCGCGGCCGCATCCACTATCTTTGGCTCGCGCCCTGCCTCGTCGCGGCGCTGATCGGCAACCAGGTCTGCGCCGCCTGGGGCGTGCATCACACCGACTACTTTTCCCTCGCCGGCCTCGGTCACGGCCCGCGGCTCAACTCGCCCGGCGACCTGCTGCGCGCCGCCGCGCTGGGCCTGGCCTGCGGGCTCGCGGCCCGCCTCTTCACGGGCGCGACCCACGGCGTGAAACACGCGCTCGGGCGCGCCGTATCCAGATGGTGGTTACGCCCGATGCTCGGCGGTCTCGCGGTCGTCGGGCTGGCCTGGGCGCTCGGCACCGACGCCTACCTCGGGCTCGGCGCCTGGAGCCCCGACCCGAGCGACCCGACCCTGTTGACCGTCTTCGCGGCCGGCGGCGCCACGCCGTGGAGCTGGTTTTGGAAACTGGTTTTCACCGCCCTGACCCTGGGCGCCGGCTTCAAGGGGGGCGAGGTGACGCCGCTCTTCTTCATCGGCGCGGCCCTGGGGCACGCGGTGGCGCCCGCGCTCGGGTTCGCGATCCCCCTCGGCGCGGCCCTGGGTTTCGTCGCCGTCTTCGCCGGCGCCAGCAAGACGCCTCTCGCCTGCACCCTGCTCGCGGTGGAGCTTTTCGGCGGCGGCCACGCCGGCCTCTTCGCCGTCGCCTGTTTCGCCAGCTACCTCAGCGCCGGCGCGAACGGCATCTACGCGGCGCAGCGGCGGGAGTAGCGCGTCCGCACCGCCGGGCGCCACCGAGCCGAGCCGGGGCGCCGGGACGCCGCTACTCCGCCACCTCGCGATACGCCACGCGGTGGAAGATCGTGGGGCTTTTCCACGAGCAAAGCCCCAGGCCCATGTCGGCGCCGGCCTCCCACAGCCAGTTGTTCTCCAGCCGACGACCGGCGAGATCCCAGCTCTTGCGGACCACGCCGTTCAGCACCGCCTCCACCCGCTCTCCGCGCACCCGCAGGATGAGCTGTTGTTTTTCCCCGTTCACCAGGCGGACGAGAAACTTTTCCCCGTGGGCGCGCATGTCCTTGCCGTCGATCATCTGGAGACCGCCCAGCCCCGCGTCCCAGGCGTCGAGCTCAAAAACTCCCGTGCCCGCCGCCGTCGGCAGGAAAACGCCCACCGAGTTCACCCCGCCGGTGCGGGTGAACTCCACCGCCACGTCGTAGTGGAAATTCGGTGACACGCGCACCGGCAGGCGCAGCGCGCACACGCCCGCCCCCGACACCAGTTCGCCGCCGCGCAGCCGCCACTCGCCGTTGGCCGCCATCTCGGACGGGCGCACCTTCAGCAAAAGCCACACCCAGGGCCGCTCCGCCGGCGCCGCCGCCGGCTTGGCCGCCGGGCCGGCCGGCTCCGGCTTTGGTTTCGGTTCCTCGACCGCGACCGGAAAGGTCGTCGCCTCCCGCGCCACGTCGTCGGCCACGTCGGCCACCACCACGGCCGCGACCGGCGCATCGCCCGCCGTGACGGCGGCGTCGGTCGCGACCGGCCCGACCGGCGCGTCAGCCGGGATCGTCCGCCCCGTGCCGGTCCCCTCCCCCGCCCCGGCGTCCCGGGTCTCGATCGCCGCCGCGCGATCCGACGGCGGTCGCGACCGCGCATAAAGCGCCAAAACCACGGCCAGCGCGCCCAGCGGCACGATCCAGCGCAGATTCGAGCGCCGGGGCGCGATCGCCCGCCCCAAACGCCGCGCAAACTCCCCCGCCGAGCCCGGTCGCTGTTCGGGATCGTTGGCCAGGGCGGAGTCGATCAAGGCGTCCACCTCGACCGGCACCTTGGCCACCCGCGACGGGCGCGGGTAGGCGCCCTTCGGCACGCGACCGGTGAGCAGCTGGTAGGTCAGCACGCCGAGCGCATACACGTCGGTGGCGGGCGTGATGAGCGGCCGCTCGGTCATCTGCTCCGGCGCCATGTAGTCGAAGGTGCCGAAGATCGTGCCGCTGAGCGTCAGGGTGGTCGTGAAACCGACCCCCGTCGCGTGCGCCAGCCCGAAGTCCGCCAGGGCCAGCCGCCCGTCCGCGCGCACCAGGACGTTGGCCGGCTTCAGATCGCGATGCACCACGCCGCGAGCGTGCGCCGCGTCGAGCGCGTCGGCGATCTGCCGCACCCACGCGAGCACGCGGGCGGGCTCCACCGCCGTCCCGCCGCCATGGGCCGCGAGGTCGCCGCCCTCGGCCCACTCGGTGACGAGGTAGCTGGTGCCGTCGGGCAGAAGGCCGAAGTCGTAAATCTGCAAAACGTGTGGGTGGTTGAGCCCCGAGAGCACGCGCGCCTCGCGCTCGAAGCGCTCCCGCGCCAGGGGATCGGCGGTGGCGCCGGGCGGCAGGATTTTCACCGCCACGCTGCGGCCGAGGCGCGTCTGCTCCGCCCGATACACCGCGCCCATGCCTCCGCGCCCGGCCAGCGCCAGCACGCGCAGACCCGGGAAAACATCGCGCAACACCTCCGCCGCCGGCGCCTGCCAAAACCCGCCGCCGGACGCCGCTCCCGAGGCGCCGGAGGTGCCGGACGCTCCGGACGTGCCAAACGCGTTTGCCGCCAGGCCACGTCCGAGCAGTTCGCCGGTGCGCGGCGCGGGGTTCCCCGCCCCGTCGGTCTTCGCCTCCGTGTCGTCCGGCTCGCGGCTCACCGGCGATCCTCCCGCGGTGTCGCGCCGAGCTCGCGCAGTTCCGCGTCGATGTCGCCGTCCGGCGGCAGGGTCTCCGCCACCACCGCGCGAAGCGCCTCGGCAAAACGTTTCCGCAAGCGATGCACCGCCACCCGACGGGCCCCGTCCGAGAGCCCGGCGACCGTCCGCGCGTCGGCCGTCGGAGCCTCGTCCAGCGCCTCGCCCCGCAGGGCGGCGAAAAGCTCCGGCTTCCCCTCGGCCGCGTAGCGCGCCTCCGTCCGCGCCAGCGCGCGGGAGAGAAGTTCGCGCGCCCACTGTTTTTCATAGGCCGCGTCGGGCCCGGTCGCCGCCGCCCCGCTCCGCGCCCACTCGGCCTCCGCGACCGCGAAATCCACGTCCGCCCAGCCGCCCTCCGGCCGGCGCCGCGCCGCGCCTTCGCGCGCGGCACGGTCCTGCAGGTGGTGCTTCAGCGCGGTGAGGAGAAAGTTGCGCAGCTTGCCCGCCGCCTCGTCGGCCCGGCCAAACAGCTCCCGCCGCAAGGCCGTGGCGAAAAAATCCTGCACCGCGTCCTGCGCGTCGGCCCGCGACAGCCCGCGCCCGCGGGCATACGCGTAGAGCGGACGCCAGTAGGCGTGACAAAGCGCCTCCAGCGCCGCGCCCGCCCCGGTTTTCTCCGCGCCACCGGCACGCCGCACCAGCGACCAACTCGTGGCCGGAAAACCCCACACGGTCTGGGCTGGATCGGGTGTCATGGTCGCGAACGCGCCGATTGGGAGCGCGCCCCGCGACGGCGGCAAGTCCGCAGACCGTCCCGCCCCCCGCCCGCGCCCCGGTCCGTCGCGGTCACGGCGCCGGCTCCGTCCGCTTCTCCGGCGCCGGGGCGGTGCGCTCCTCCGGCGCGGGCTCGGTCGGAGCCTCGCGCCCGGCCGCGCCCGGTCGCACCACCCGCATGAGCTCGCGCATGCGCGCCTCCGCCTCGGCCGCTTTTTGCTCGGCGCGCGATACCTCCACGCGCGCCCAGACGAGCGCGGCGACGATGAGCAGCACGCCCAGGCCGATCAACTGGCGATGCCGGCGCCGCTGCGGGGCGCGGCAGGCGCGGTCGAAAAGCCGCACAAACTCCGCAGCATCCTGCGGCCTCCGCTCCGGATCGGTGGCGAGCGTGGCGTCGAGAAACGCGTCCACCTCCACCGGCACCGGCACCAGGCGCGAGGCCCGGGTGTAGGCGCCGCGCGGCACGCGGCCGGTCAACATCTGATAAATGATCACGCCCAGCGCGTAGAGGTCGGTGGCCGGGGTCGCCTTGCCGGCGGACTCCATCTGCTCCGGCGCCATGTATTCGAAGGTGCCGAAAATCGAGCCGGCGGTGGTGAGCGGGCCGGCCGGGCCGCCGGTGGCGTGGGCGAGGCCGAAGTCGCCCAGCGTCAGGCGCCCGTCGTCGAGCACCAGCACGTTGGCCGGCTTCAGGTCGCGATGGATGATGCCGCGCGCGTGGGCCGCCCCGAGCGCCGAGGCGATTTGCCGCACCCACTGCTGCACTTGGGCGATCGGCTGGGGTTTCCCGTCGAGAAGCTTGGCCAGATCGCCGCCGCCCGCCCACTCGGTGACGATGTAGAGCGTGCCGTCGCGCAGGGCCCCGAAGTCGTGCACGCGCAACACGTGAGGATGATTCAGCGCCGAGAGGATTCGCGCCTCGCGCTCGAAGCGTTCCCGCGCCTCCGGCTCCGGACCGGTCGCGGCCGGCAACACCTTCACCGCCACGGCGCGGCCCAGGCTGGCCTGCTCGGCGCGATAGACCGCGCCCATGCCGCCGACCCCGCAGAGCTCGCGCACCTTCAGGCCGGGAAAGGTCTCCGCGATCTCGTCGGCCTCGGGCGCGTCCCAGCGCACCACCCCGCCCGCCGCGGTGCGACGCACGACCGTGCGCGGAGGCGATTCGGCGGCGCGTTCGGCGCGACCGGAGCTCGGCTCCCGACCGGCGGGATCGGGTGTATCGGCTTCGCTCATACGCCCGCGCCCTTCCTCGCCGCCGGCGGGCGCGCTCCGAACCGGCGAATCCGGATCGAAATCTTGGGGCGGGGGTCGGGAAAATCGGGGCGCATGGGGAGGCGTCGAAGCGGATTTGGCACCCGCTATCCGACCTCCGCAAGCCCGCAGGGTTGCGAGGATTCGCGCGATCTCCTCCCGCTTCGCCCATCGCCGCCCCGCGCCCGGACCGCCCGCCCATCCCGCCCCGAGCCCCCGGGCGGTTTGACAAGCGCCGCCGCTCGCCCCCCGATAACGACCATTCCCATGTCTTCGCCCACGCGCGCCGTTCTTCTCGTCAACCTAGGCTCTCCCGACTCGACCGACGTTCCCGACGTCCGTCGTTATTTGAACGAATTTCTCGGCGACGAACGCGTGATCGATCTGCGCCCCCGCTGGGCGGCCAAGTTTTTGGTCAACTGCATCATCACCCCGCGCCGCGCGCCCAAGTCGGCCGAGGCCTACAAGGAGATCTGGCGCCCCGAGGGCTCGCCGCTGATCATCACCTCCCGCAGCGTGCAGCAAAAACTCGTCGCCGCGCTCGGCCCCGACCTGCCGGTCTTCCTCGCCATGCGCTACGGCACGCCGTCCATCCCGAGCGTGCTTCAGGCGATCTCCGCCGCCGGCGTGCGCGAGCTGCTCCTCATCCCGCAGTATCCGCACTACGCCATGTCCTCCTGGGAGACCGTGGTGGTAAAGGTTTACGAGGACGCGAAGGTCCACGCGCCCGGCGTCAAAATCGACTGCGCCCAGCCCTTCTACGAGGACGCCGACTACATCGAGGCGATGCACGAGGTCTCGCGCCCCCACCTCGACGCCGCACCCTACGACCACATCCTGTTTTCCTACCACGGCATCCCCGAGCGCCACTTGCGAAAGGGCGACGCCTCCAAAGGCCACTGCACCCTCGTCGCCGACTGCTGCGACACCTGCTCGGCCGCCCACGCCATGTGCTACAAGGCCCAGTGCGTGAAGACCACGCGGGCCTTCGTGAAACGCGCCCGCATCCCCGACGGCAAATGGTCGATCTCCTTCCAGTCGCGCCTCGCCGGCGAACCCTGGCTCTCGCCCTACACCGACCACGAGTTCGAACGCCTGCCCAAGGAGGGCAAAAAACGCCTCGTCGTCTTCACCCCGGCCTTCGTCGCCGACTGCC
>CBINNW010000073.1:0-26618 GCA_966252115.1 uncultured Akkermansia sp. | reverse complement strand
CCCAGCGCATGTTCCCCCAGGGCCACGGCGACGCCTACGGCCACTACCTCACCGCCCTCACCGGCTATTACCAGCTGCTCCAGAGCCCCCACTTCACCTGGGTGCCCCGCAGCGAGGCCGTCACCGTCCTCGGCCAGGCCGTGCAGATCGACTACGCCGACGAGCGCAAATTCGCCGCCGCCGCCGCCAACGTCGCCCGCACCGCCACCCAGATCCTCGCCCTCACCCGCCGCCGCGACTACGTGGACGATCCCTCCGCCGGCTGGGCCCACCTGCGCGACGGCGCCGTCAACTCGCGCACCGGCGTCGCCCGCCACTGGGGCCTCGACGAATGGACCTCCCGCTCCACCCAGGGCGCCTACTACAACTGGGTCGTGGGCAACGCCCTCCTGCCCGACGTGGACGACAACCCCGCCCACACCGGCATCCAGGTCATCGACCGCGGCACCGTGCCCGACCTCGTCGAACTCGCCTCCGCCGGCACCCAGTTCCAGACCGTGATCGACGGAGCCAACTCCCGCCTCAACCCCCTCGGCCTCAGTCCCGGCGCCATCGCCTTCGACATCTCCCCCGCCGACCTCAAGGCCGGCCGATCCCACTACGAACAGATCTACGACCGCGCCCTCCGCGCCGTGCTCAACGCCAAGGGCGCCTTCGACCAGGCCGCCAAGATGACGCGTTCCCTCCGCAACCAGGAGACCGACCTCGACACCCTCCAATACACCATCGACGACCAGGAGGGCGGCTTCACCGACCAGCTCATCGAGATCTTCGGCACGCCCTACGTCGGCGACATCGGCCCGGGCAAAACCTACGCCCAAGGCTACGAGGAGGCCGACTTCGTCCACTGGTTCATCGTGGATCGCCCCACCACCTTCGTGGACACCACCAAGGCCGTGCAGATCAGCGTCCGCCAGCCGCTCGAGATCCCCGCCTTCACCGGCTTCACCTCGACCTCGATCAAGAGCGCCTACGACTCGAAGACCCAGCTCGTGACGGTGAAGATCCAGCCCGACCAGTTCCTCCAGTTCTCCGACACCTGGACCGGCGGCGTCGCCGCCCTCGGCTCGCGCCGCGTCACCGGCGCCCTTCAGCAAACCCTGCTCGATCTCTACCAGGCCCAGCTCGACTTCCGCGCCGGCGCCGACGCCTACGCCGACACCGAGCAAACCTTCCTCCGACTCAACAGCCTCCTCCTGGCCGCCATCGACACCCAGACCAAGATCTCCGCGGAGGGCGGCCAATCAGACGCCGAGTTCCTCCGCCTGGCCAAGGTCCAACGCGATCTCACCATCGCCGGCACCACCCTCGTCCTCGCAGGCGACACCATCCGCAACCTCTCCGGCGCCGCCGTGGATTATTTCCCCAAGGTCGTCGGCCTCTCCAACGACGGCACCAGCGGCGCGCGCGGCACTGTGGCTACCGCGATGATCCTGGCCGCCGAAGTTCTGAACATCGCCGGCAACGCCCAGCTCATGGCCGCCGACGCCAAAGAAGTTAACATCCTCGAGGAGGAACAGCGCCTCGCCGGCGCCCTAGAGGAGCTCGGCTTCAACCTCGAAAACCGCCAGGCCGCCTTCGAGCTCGAACAGGCCTACCGCGAGCTCCTCGCCGCCCGCCACGAGATCGCCGGCCTCTCCCTCGCCCTCCAGCGCTCCGCCGAGGCCGTCCGCACCACCCTCGCCGCCGGCGAGAAACTCCTCGACGACCGCGAGACCTTCCGCCAGCGCGCCGCCGCCATCATTCAGGGCTACCGGACGAAGGATCTCACCTTCCGCACCTTCCGCAACGAGGCCCTCGAGCAGTATCGCTCCCTCTTCGATCTCGCCAGCCGCTACACCTACCTCGCCGCCCAGAGCTACGACTACGAGACCGGCCTGCTCGGCTCCGAGTCGGGCGCCGGCGTGCTCAAGGCCATCGTCGCCTCCCGCGCCCTCGGCGACCTCACCGGCGGCCAGCCCCAGGCCACCGTCAGCACCCTCGGCGACGCCGGCCTCGCCGGCACCATGGCCCGCCTCCAGGCCGACTGGGCCGTCGCCGAAGGCCGCCTCGGCATCAACAACCCCGACCAAAACGGCACCCTCTTCTCCCTCCGCCGCGAGCTCTTCCGCCTGCTCGACGATCCCGAACGCGCCGACGACGACGCCGCCTGGCAGCAGGTCCTCGAGCAACACATCGTGCCCGATCTCCTCGCCGACCCCGACGCCGCCGCCTTCTGCAACAACCTCCGCAAACCCGCCGGCGGCGCCGTCCCGGGCTTCGTCATCCCCTTCCGCACCACCATCGAGCACGGCCTCAACTTCTTCGGCCTCCCGCTCGCCGGCGGCGACCACGCGTATTCGCCCTCCAACTACTCGACCAAGATCTACGCCTCCGGCCTCGTGCTCCGCGGCTACGTCGGCATGGACCCCTACGCCTTCGGCACGCCCAACGCCGGCACGCCCAACGGCACCGCGACCAACGCCCTCGGCGCCACGCCCTACGTTTACCTGATCCCCGTCGGCACCGACTACCAGCTCGCCCCCGCCTTCGGCGACACCGGCGGCGTGCGCGCCTGGCAGGTCCGCGACCAGGCCCTCCCGCTGCCCTTCAATCTCGGCGCCACCGCCTTCTCCGAGACCCAGTTCTTCAACGCCAACGGCACCCTCAACGAGCAGCCCTGGATCCTGCGCAAGCATCCCGCCTTCCGCCCGGTGGACGATCCCGCCTACTTCTACAGCAGCCTGCCGCAGGAGTTTACCAACTCCCGCCTCGTCGGTCGCAGCGCCTGGAACGGCCGGTGGAAGCTCGTCATCCCCGCCTACACCCTCCTCGCCAACGAGCAGGACGGCCTCAACCGCTTCGTCGCCAGCGTGAAGGACATCGAGCTTTTCCTCCGCACCTACTCCCACTCCGGCAACTGATCGGTCCTCCTCCGCCCATGCGCCGCCTCCGTCCCGCCCGCCACGCGCTCGCCCTGCTCACGCTCGCGCTCGCCACCACCGCGCCGCTCCCCGCCGCCGTGCCCTCCGTCGTCGGCCACCAGGGCCGCATCACCGTGCTCGGCCTGCCCTTCGAGGGCACCGGCCATTTCAAGTTCGCCCTGGTCAACGCCGACGGCTCCCGCACCCACTGGAGCCACGACGGCAGCTCCACCGCCGGCTCCGAACCCGCCACCGCCATCGCCCTGCCCGTCTCCCAGGGGCTGTTCTCCCTCGCCCTCGGCGACACCTCCATCCCCGGCATGGCGGCGCTCGCGCCGACCGACTTCCTGCCCGCCGATCTGCGCCTCCGCATCTGGTTCGACGACGGCGTGCGCGGTTTTCAACAACTCGCGCCCGACCAGACTTTCTCCGCCACCCCCTACGCGTTCCAGGCCGCCCAGCTCGCCGCCCCGCCCAGCCAGCCCGTGTCCGCCTGGGGCCTCGACTCCGGCGGCACGCTCACCCTGCCGGGCTTCCCCCTCCCCGTCCGGCAGATCGCCGCCGGCGCCGGCCACGGACTCGCCCTGCTCGCCGACGCCACCGTCGTCGCCTGGGGTCGCGACACCGAGGGTCAGGCCAGCCTCCCCGTCGGCGTCTCCCCCACCCTCGCCATCGCCGCCGGCCTGCAACACAGCCTCGCCGTCACCGCCGGCGGCACCGTCGTCGCCTGGGGCCGCAACGACGCCGGCCAATGCACCGTGCCCGCCGACCTCTCGCAGGTCGCCCGCGTCGCCGCCGGCGAACGCCACAGCCTCGCGCTCCGCACCGACGGCACCGTCGTCGCCTGGGGCGACGACTCCTTCGGGCAGAGCACCGTGCCCGCCGACCTCGCCGACGTCGTCGCCATCGCCGCCGGCCGCGACCACTGCCTCGCTCTCAAAAACGACGGCACCCTCGTCGCCTGGGGGCGCGACGACATCGGCCAACTCTCCATTCCCGCCGGCCTCGCCGAGGTCGTCGCCATCGCCGCCGGCGCCCACCACAACCTCGCGCTTCGCGCCGACGGCTCCGTCGTCGCCTGGGGCTGGGACAACGCCGGGCAGGCCACCGTGCCGCCCGCCCTGGCCAACGCCACGGCCATCGCCGCCGGCTACCTGCACTCCGTCGCCGTCACCTCCGGCGGCACCGTCGTCGCCTGGGGCGACTCCTCGGCGGGCCAGCTCTCCGTGCCCGCCACCCTCACCGACGTCGTCGCCGTTTCCTCCCAGGGTCAGCAGACGCTCGCCCTCCGCGCCGCGCAGATCGTCGTGCCGGTCGCGCGTCGCGACGAGGACAACACCTTCCAGGGCCGCGTCGGCGTCCTCCGCAGTCCCGCCGCCAACGCCCTCGAGGTGGCGGGCAACGCCTCCAAATCCGCCGCCGGCGGCTGGCTCGCCAACTCCGACGGCCGCATCAAGGAGGAGGTCGCCCCCGTCACCGGCGCCCTCGCCACCCTCGCCGAGCTCCGCCCCGTCACCTTCCGCTACACGCCCGACTACCTCGCGCGCCACCCCGAGCTGCCCGACACCCGTTACTACAATGTCATCGCGCAGGAGTTCGCGCGGGTCTTCCCCGAGGCCGTCACCGAAAGCGGCGAGCGCCTGCCCGACGGCTCGCCCGTGCTCCAGGTGGACACCTACCCGGCGCTCATCACCGCGCTCGCCGCCATCCGTGAACTGAGCGAACAAAACGCCGAGCTCCGCGCCCGCCTCGAGCGCCTCGAAACCGCCGCCGCCGGCGCCCCGGATGCGGCCCGCTGATCCAGGCTCCCGCCGCACCGCCGCGCTCGTCCGCGTCGCGTTCACCGTCGCCCTCGCGTCCGCCGGCCGCGCCGCCGCCGACCACGCGCTGCCCGCCTCGCGCACGGGTGGCGCCACCTCGGCGGCCGGCTCCGCCTCCTACGCTCTCGGGCCGGCCCAGCTCGGCGGCGCCATCACGCCGTCCGCCTCCGCCGACTACGCGCTCGCCGCCGGCTTCGGCGCCCAGACCGCGATACCGGAGCTCCACCTTCGGGCGCCCGACGGTGGCGACGAGTTGGCTCTTCCCGCCCAGCCCGTCGGGGTCTCCGCACCCGCCGTCGCGCTCGACCTCCGCCTCTACGGCAACCAGGGCACGCTCTCCCTCGCCGCGCCCGCCGGCTACGAGCTCTCGCTCGCGCCCGACTCCGACTTCGCCCCCACGCTCCTCCTGCCCGCCGGCTCGGTCACCCCGCCGGGCACGACCGTCTATCTCCGGATTTCCCCGAGCGCCATCGCCGGCGCCATCGGCGGCGCCATCACCTTCACCGGCGGCGCCTCGCCCGCCCCGGCGTTCTCCGTCTCCGCCCTCCTCACCGGACCGGTGGCCGTCGCCGACTCGGTGACCAAGGCGAGCAACGGCGCCGAACTCAAAATCCCCGTCTCCGCCCTTCTCGCCAACGACCACCGCGTCACCGCCGCCGGCGAGCTCGCCACCGACGGACTCGCCCTCGTCGCGGTCGCCTCCGGCGCCGGCAACAGCGCCACGCTCTCCGGCGGACGCGTCTTCTTCATCGGCAATCCCGCCGCCGCCAGCGAGACCTTCACCTACACGCTCAGCGACGGCACCGGCAGCGTCACCGGCCTCGTCACCGTCGCCACCGCCGCGCCCGCGCCCTTCACGCTCCAGCTCGTCACCGTGGGCACGGCCGCCTTCGACGGGGAAAACACCTCCGCCTCCTACGGCTTCATCGGCGTGCCCAACCAACTCTACACCCTGCAATACACCTCCGACCTCGCCGGCTCCTGGACCACGCTCGCGCCGGTCTCCACCGGACCGACCGGCTCCTTCACCGCGCTCGTCTCCGCCCCCGGCGACCACGCCGACCTCTGGAACGCGCGCATCTTCTTCCGCGCCGTCCGCACGCCATGAGTTTTTCCAAACCCGTCCCCGCGCGTTTTTTCCCGCCCTTCGCCCTCGGCGCGGGTCTCGCCTTGGCCGCGACCACCATCGTCGCGCGCGCGCAGGTCGAGTTTGCCTACACGTTTTCTCCCGCCGCGCTCGTGCCCGACCTAGGCCAGACGGTGGACAGCCGCGTCGTCGCCAACCCGGGCTTCACCACGATCTCCAGCGTCTCGGTCGATCTCGAGCTGGACGCCGCCCCCGGCGAAAGCATGTGGCTGGGCGATCTCTTCGTCAGCCTCACCCACGGCGTCGCCTCCGAGGACGAACGCGTCGCGATTCTGCTCAACCGCCCCGGCCGCGAGCCCGGCAACGTCTTCGGCAGCGGCCTCGGCTCGCTCTCCGCCACCTTCGCCGACGACGCCTCGACCAACGCCTTTTTCGCCGCCTCGTCCACCGGCGCCTACCGCCCCGACGGTCGCGCCGACATCGCCCCCTTCGGCGCCGCCGTCGCCTTCGCGCCCGGCGCCCAAACCCTCTCGGCGCTCGCCGGCACCTGGCTGCCGAGCGATCGCTGGTCCCTGCTCGTGGCCGACGCCTCGGGAGGCGACGCGGCCCGCCTCGCCGGCTGGACGCTCCGCGTGGCCGGCGCCATCGCTCCCGAGACCCCGCTCACCGTCGGCGCCGGCACCGTCGCCAGTTTTTCCGCGACCTCCGTATCCGCAGTTACGATACAGACCGGCGCCGCCGTCGTCTTCCAGGCCGGGGCGAGCGGCGCGGTCGCCGTGTCCGATGGAGGGCGGGCCGAGTTTTCCGGCGAGGTGACCGGCTCCGTCACCGCCTCCGCCGGATCGGTGGTCCACTTCGCGGCAGACTCGGTGCTCGGCCCGGGCGGCCGCCTGGGCGGCACCGGCACCATCACCGGCCCGGCGCACATCGCCGGCACGCTCGGCCCGGGCAACTCGCCCGGCATCCTCACCTTCACCGGCGGGCTCACGCTCGCGGGCGACAGCACGACCGAGATCGAAATCGCCGGGCCGCTGCGCGGCGTGGACCACGACGGCATCGACCTCACGAGCTCCGGCACGCTGACCTACGGCGGCACCCTGTCGCTGTTTTTCACCGCTCCGGTGACGGCCGGCACCTACCACATCTTCGACCGCGAGCCGGCCGTGGCGGTGGCGGGCGACTTCGCCCAGGTGAGCATCGGCGGGAGTTTCTCGTCCCCCGCGCCGGTGGTCTTCGTGCCGGGCGTCGGATGGACGACGCAGGCGGACGGACACCTGCTCGACTTCAAAAACGAGACCGGCGATCTGACGATCACCGCCATCCCCGAACCCGCCACCGTCGCGGTGCTCGGCGCGCTGTCGGCGCTCGCCGGCGCGCTCCTCCGCCGCCCCCGCCGCCGATCCGCGGGCCGCTTGGGTGTGCTCGCAACGTGTGCCCGCGATTCCTATCGGCCGGCTCCGACCCGGTCCGGAGCGCCCTCGCTCCGCACCGCCTGCTCCGTGGCTCCATCCGCCGTCGTTCCGTAGCTCTGTCTTTCCGTAGCGCTCTCGCTCCGCGCCTTCGTCTCCGCGAGCATCTGGTCGAGCACACGCTGGCGGGAACTGGAGGGGGCGACGGTTTTGGCCGCGACGATGAGCTTGGCGAAACGCGCGACGTCATCGGGCGCGAGGCGCATGCGTTTGTGATCGTGGCCGGCGGCCGCCATCGCGTCGCGGTCGTGACGCGTCCAAATCCACTGGCGGGTGAAGACGTCCATCATCTCGTCGAGCACGACCCTGCGCCGGCTTTCCGGCGCGGCGGCGATGGCCCGATCCAGGGTGTCGAGCAGGGCGTCGTAGTCCTTTCGCTGGAAATACACGTCGGCCAGTTCGTAGTGCAGATCCTGCAATCGCTCGCCGGTCGCGCCCAGCTCGGCGATGAGCCCGCGGTAGAGTTTTTCGGCGCCCTCGAGTTCGCCGGCGTAGCGCAGGCGGCGCGCCTCGGGCAGGGTGAGCGAGATGCGGTATTTGGCGCGCAGGCCGGTGAGGTCGTCGGGATCGGCCGCGATGAGCGCGTCGATCCGGTCGGCGTGCAGCGTGCGCAGGGGCTCGGGCAGGGTTTCCAGCCAGGCGTCGAGCGCGCGGGCTTTTTCCGGTCCGTGCAGCGCGTCGATCGCGGCCATGCGCCGGGCGTGCGCGTCGCGTTTGGCGCGAATCTCCGCCAGCAGCGCCTCCGGGCCGCCCTCGCGATAACCAACCAGCGCGTAGGGTCGCCCCTCGGCGGTGCAGAGGTAGATCGAGGGGAACACCCCCAGCCGGAATTCGCCGGCCAGCGCGTAGTCGCGCGCCTCCCGCTCGCTCAGCTCGGCCGCCGGACGCGGCGCGCGGGGCAGGTCCACACGAGTGATCACAAACTCGTCCGCAGCCGCCGACCGGAACTCGGGCCGGGACAACACCTCCGCGTCGAGCCGCCGGCTCCACTCCTCCCATTCGAGCCCGGTGAAAATCACCAGCGCCTGTTTGTGGTGCTCGCGGGCGAGCGCCAGGGCCGCGCCGAAATCGCCGTGCGCCTCCCGCGAGGCCGACGGCGACTGCGGCGGCAGCGCCCGGCATGGCACGCAGGCCGTCAGGAAACCGACGAGGACGAGAAACGAGAGGCGGGTTTTCATCACATGCCGGCGGGCAGGAGTTCGCGCAGCTCGGCGGGCAGAAGCGCGGCGATCTCGCCGCTGGTGGCGCCGGGGCTTTCCGTGAGGTAGTCGAGCAAGACATTCTGGTCGGCGGCGCTGAGGCCGAGCTGCTCGGCGATCCGGTTCGCGCGCATCCGCGCATGCAGGGTCCGCGTCTCCTGGTCGCGGCCTTTTTGCTCCTCCACATAGACCGCGAGGGCGGCGTTTTGCTCCGGCGACAAACGTGCGCCGAGCTCGGCGAGCAAGACCGGATCTTCATACCAGGGGGCCGTCTCCGCGGAGCCGACGCCGGCGGCCGAAGCGGGGGACGCGCCGGAGCCCGCGTCGGAGGGCGAGAGCGCGGCGCCGAAGGTTTGATGAAAGGCGGTCTGCTCGGGGCTGAGCGCGGCGCCGCGCGCGAGCATGGCTTGGAGCG
The DNA here is from genome assembly GCA_966252115.1 of uncultured Akkermansia sp. Lineage (GTDB taxonomy): Bacteria > Verrucomicrobiota > Verrucomicrobiia > Opitutales > Opitutaceae > IMCC26134_A. The sequence goes on along the minus strand of CBINNW010000073.1, from coordinate 17,725 downwards.
CGAGGTAACTCACGTAGCCGTCGCGATCCTCGGCCAAGAGGCGGGCCTCGCGATCGAGGCGTTCGCGTTCGGCGCCTATGCGTCGCTCGATTTGTTCGGAGAGCGCGGCGGCGAAGACCGCCTCCACCGCCGCGCCGGCCTCGGTGTCGAGGCCGAGACGGAGCGCGAGTTTTTTGGCGGGCTGGCCCGAGTTGAGAGATTGGTTGTGGTAACGGGCATCCTCGAGCGTGGCGCGAAAGCCGTCGATGTTGCCCGCCAGCTCGGCCGCTTGGCGTCGGGCCTCGGCCAGGTGCTCGGCGGGTATGCCAAGCGGCGTGGAAAGCGAAGCGTGCGCGGCGTCGGAGGCGCCGGGCGTGGACGAAGCGGCGGACGCGAAAGGCCGATCGGCGGAGCGCGATTCGCCGGGGCGCGGACCAGCGGCGGCGACGGCGGACGGCGTCGCGGCGGACGGCGCCGCGGGCGCCGATGAGAAGGCGGCTGGGTCGGGCGCGGAATCGGGAGCGGCGCGACGGAGCCCGATCAGGCCGACCAACAGAGCGGCGGCGAAGGCGGATGAAATGGCGACGGAGCGATTCATGTTTTCAAAGCAAGTTGTGGGACGGGGACGAAGGAGCCGGCGGCGGACAGAGCGCCCTCTCGCCCGGGCGGGACGGCGCGCGAAACGCATCGGGGCGGTTGCCACTCACGCAGGTGGAACGCGTTGTCCCCAACGCGTTGACGCGGCCGCGGCCGCGCCGGGGCGGACCGGGGTGGACCCAAGGCAAGCGTGTTGAGGACAACACGCTCCACCCGCAGCGTGAGACAAGGTTTTCAAAAACAAGATACGGAGCCGGCGGCGAAGGAGCCGGCGGCGGACAGAGCGCCATCCTGCCCGGGCGGGATGGCGCGCGAGACGCATCGGGGCAGGTTGCCACTCGCGCAGGTGGAACGCGTTGTCCCCAACGCGTTGACGCGGCCGCGGCCGCGCCGGGGCGTCCCGGGTCGGGCCCAAGGCAAGCGTGTTGGGGACAACACGCTCCACCCGGGGCGCGACCGAAGGTTTTCAAAAACAAGATGCGGAGCCGGCGGCGAAGGAGTGGGCGGCGGACAGAGCGCCATCCCGCCCGGGCGGCACGGCGCGCGAGACGCATCGGGGCGGGTTGCCACTCGCGCAGGTGGAACGCGTTGTCCCCAACGCGTTGACGCGGCCATGGCCGCGCCGGTGCGGACCCAAGGCAAGCGTGTTGGGGACAACACGCTCCACCCGCCGCCAAGGCCGAGCGTGCGAGGACAACACGCTCCACCCGGGGAGAGCGGCCCCCCCCGCGCTCAGGGATTCTCGATCAACCACTGCTGGTTGCTGCCGCCCCAGTAGGACCACATGCCGACGGTGGAACCGTTGGCGGTGCCGTAGGAATCGAGACACTGGCCGAGGCTGAGGTGGGAGTTCAGGCGGAAGCGGCTGTTGCCGACGCTTTGGATCTGCCACTTCTGCGGATCACCGTTCCAGAAATTCCAGATGTAGGTGGCGGTGCCGTTGACGGGGCTCCACGAGGAATCCACGCCGCGACCGCCGGACTGGCTGGTGCGGATGCTGAAACGGGCGCCGCCGAGCTCGGCGATGTCCCACTTCTGGTTCGCGCCGCCGGTGTAGTCCCAGATGATGAGGGGCGAACCGTCGGCGTTGCCGTTCACGTCGAGCACGCGGCCGCTGCCGTTGTTGACGACTTTTCGCAGACCGATGGGCACCGCGTTGATCTGGCAGTTGACGCTCGTGTAGTGGTTGAGGCCGGTGCCGTTGAAGGTGCCGCTGGCCACGACGACGTTGTCGCTGTTCTGCAGAAGGATGGCGTGGCTGGTGGAGTTGCGGATGGTGACGTTGCTGATCGTGCAGTTTTTGACCGTGCTCACGGTGAAGAAACCGCGTCCGCACTCGGTGGCCACGAGGCCGTTGGCGGTGATGTTGTCGCAATCGTTGGCGTAGCGCAGACCGGCGTAGCCGCCGCCGTTGGAGCAACGGTAGGCGTCGATGTTGGTGATGGTGCCGTTGTAGCCCTTGTTGATGAGCACGCCGCACTCGCCGTTGTTGCGGGCGACGATGTTGCTCACGGCGAACCCGTCGATGCCGTAGGTCTCGAGCCCGTGGGAGCCGAGGTTCTCGAAACGGCAGTTGCTGACGGTGAGGTTATAGACCCAGCGGCCGGCCTCGTAGGGGCGGCTCGGGTGGCTGTCCACGCGGATGCCGATGCCGCCCGAGGTGATGTTGATTCCGGAGAAAACCAGATTGCTCGCGCGGCTGGTGTGGATGCCCCAGCCGCCGCCGCTGGTGATGTTGATGTCGTAGAGCTGGATGTCGCCGGCGCCCTCGTGGTGAAAGCCTTTGCCGGTGTGCGAGCGGGCGAAGTTGTTGCCGTGGCCGTGGAGGCGCAGGCCGGGATTCATCCCGATGGTGGCGGACAGGGTGCCGCCGGTCAGGAGGTGGATGTCGCGAACGCCGGAGGTCTGCGCGATGCAGTTGTTGATCGCCGTCGCCAGATCGCCGGTGGAGCCGACCTCGACGTTGTTGATTTTCCAACGGTAGCTGCCGCCGGAGTAATAGACCTCGTTGGTGTAGGCCCACGCGGCGCTGGTGAAGAGGAAGAGTCCCGCGACGAGGCGCAGGAAACAGAGGGGGAGTAACTTTTTCATGGGGTTGGGGTTTGGAATCGGGCGGCCGCTCGGGCCGGAACGAAGGGAAAGAAAAACTGTCCGCGCCGAAACTCGGCCGGACGCCGGATGGACGCGGGAAACGGGGGCCCCCGTGCGGGCGGCAAAAAAAGCCTCCGCCGGGCGCCGAAGCGACGGGTGTGCTCCATGAGCGGGATGGGGTATGGGGTGGGGTTCGTCGCCCTGCCGGGAAACGATACGGGGTGCTTTTATTCTACACGGTCGGGACGCGAGCCCAAAGAGGCCCGATCGGGCCTATTGACCTTCGCTATACGAGCCGAGAGCCGCCAACGGCGTCTCGCCGTCACCTCACCGCCGCCAAACCGGCGCCGGCGCGATACGCGGAGGGCGACACGCCCACGATGCGGTGGAAGGTGCGGGTGAAGGCGCTCTGGTCGGAATAACCGCAATCCTGCGCCACCCGCGCGACGGGCGCGTCGCTCTCGCGCAGGCGCCGCAGCGCCGCGTCCATGCGCGTCTTCTGGATCAACTGCCCCGCGGTCAGCCGAAAGATGGACCGCAGCCGTCGCTCGAACTGGTATTCCGACAAACCCGCCAGCCTCGCCAGCGCCTCCACGCGCAGGGCCTCGCCGTAGTTGTCCTGCAAATACCGCACCGCCTCCGCCACCGCCGCGAAATCCTCGCCGCCCTCGTCGGGCGCCTGCAGGTCCTTCGAGATGCCCATCAGGCCCACGACCGCGCCGCGTCGGTCGCGCAGGGGCAGCTTGCTGGTCAGGCACCAGCCGCGCCGCCCCGTCGGATACAGGTGCAGCTCCAGCCGGTCCAGGATGGTGGCGCCGCCGCGCAGCACGCTCTCGTCCTGCGCCCGGTAACTCGAGCCGAGCGGCGCGGGGAAAATCTCGTCCGCCCGCCGCCCGAGCAGCTCGGCCTTGCTCCGCCGCCCGCAGCGCTCGACTAGGGTCTGGTTAACGAGGAGGTATTCGCCGCGTTCGTTTTTCACGAAAAACGCCAGATCGCCCAGACGATCATAGAGCTCCTCCCCGGTGAAAGGCTCGGCGAGCCGGGCGAAGAACTCCGCGCGCGCGGCGGCGCCCGAGTCGGGCGTGGACCCGGACACGGACGACGAGGTGAACGCGGGCGCGGACGCGGGCGGCAACGGGGGCGAAACGGGGGCGGCGCGCGACATTGTGCCGAAATCCAAGTCGCCGCTTTGCCAACGGACAAGATTTTTGCCCGCCATGCTGGCATGATGGGAGCACGTCCCTCCCTCCGCCCATTATGCAGAAAGTAAAGATCATCGACTCCCACACCGGTGGCGAACCCACCCGGATCGTCATCGAGGGGGGCCCCGCGCTGGGCGGCGGCTCGCTGGCGGAGCGACGGGAACGTTTCCGCACCGAGTTCGACCGTTTCCGCTCGGCGGTGGTCAACGAGCCTCGCGGCTCCGACGTGGTGGTGGGGGCGCTCCTGACCGAGCCCACCGATCCGAACTGCGCGGCGGGCGTGATTTTTTTCAACAACGTCGGTTATCTCGGCATGTGCGGCCACGGCACCATCGGGCTGGTCGTCACGCTGGCGCACCTCGGCCGCATCGGCCCGGGCGACCACCGCATCGAGACGCCGGTGGGCGTGGTCACCGCGACGCTGCACGCCGACGGCCGCGTGTCGGTGGCCAATGTCCCGAGCCGCCGCGTGCATCACGGCGTGGCGGTCGAGCTGCCCGGCGGACGCCGCGTGGTCGGCGACATCGCCTGGGGCGGCAACTGGTTTTACCTGGTGGACGATCCCGCGCTCGACCTGCGTCTCGCGAACATCCCCGCGCTCACCGCGCTTTCCCGGGAGCTGCGTCACGCCGTCAACGCCTCCGGCTTCCCCGAGGTGGACCACGTCGAGCTCTCCGGCCCCGCGCCGACGGAGGCGGCGCATTCGCGCAACTTCGTGCTCTGCCCGGGCGGCGCCTACGACCGCTCGCCCTGCGGCACCGGCACCAGCGCCAAGCTCGCCTGCCTCGCCGCCGAGGGGAAACTCGCCGAGGGCGCCGAGTGGGTGCAGGAGAGCATCATCGGCAGCGCCTTCACCGGAAGCTACCGGTGGATCGACCGCGCCGCCGGCACCATCGCGCCGCTCATCACCGGCACCGCCCACGTCAACGCCGAGGCCACGCTGCTGCTCGATGAGCGCGATCCGTTTTGTTGGGGGATCACATGAAAAAACGTGTCGTCATCGTCGGCGCCGGCATCGCCGGACTCTGCGCCGCCTACTACTGCGTCCGTCGCGGTTTCGAGGTCACCGTGGCCGAGCGAGGCCCGCTCCGCCGTGACGGCGCCTCCTACGGCAACGCCGGCATGATCGTGCCGAGCCACGTCATCCCGCTCGCCGCGCCCGGCATGGTCGCGCTGGGCCTGAAGTGGATGTGGAATCCCGCCTCGCCCTTCTACATCAAGCCCCGCCTCGACCCGGCCCTGCTGGGCTGGGCCTGGAAATTCTGGCGCGCCGCGACAACCGACCACGTTCGCCGGGCCGCCCCGCTCATCGCCCGCCTCTCGCTCGACAGCCGTGAATGTTTCGAGGAACTCGCCACGCTGCCGGGCCTCGAGGGCAAGGGCGGCTTCGAGAAGCGCGGCCTCGTCATGCTCTGCCAGAGCAAACACGCGCTCGACGAGGAGGCCCGCACCGCCGAACTCGCGCGCGGCCTGGGCGTGCCCGCCGAGGTGCTCGACGTCGAGCAGACCGCGCGGCTCCAGCCCGGCGCGCGCATGGACATCGCCGGATCGATCTACTTCCCGCTCGACTGCCACCTCTCCCCCGCCCGCCTGATGGAGGCGCTCCAGCGCGAACTCGAGGGCCTCGGCGTCGCGTTTCACTGGGATTTCGAGGCCACCGGCTTTCGCCGCTCGGGCGACCGCCTGCTCGCGCTCGTGGCGAAAAGCGGCGCGGAGCTGGCGGCGGACGAGTTTGTCCTCTGCGGCGGCGCCTGGTCGACCGAGCTCGGCGCCGGGCTCGGGCTCAACCTGCCGATGCAGGCCGGCAAGGGCTACAGCCTCACCCTCGCCAACCCCAAGCGCCAGCTCGCCACTCCCGCCATCCTCACCGAGGCGCGCGTGGCCGTCACCCCCATGGGCGACACCCTGCGCGTCGGCGGCACCATGGAGATCGCCGGCCGCGGCCTCGACATCAACCCGGTGCGCGTGCGCGGCATCGTGGACTCCTTCTGCCGCTACTTCCCCGACTACGTCGCGGACGACTTCGCCGACGTGAAGCCCTGGGCCGGCCTGCGCCCCTGCTCGCCCGACGGCCTGCCCTACCTCGGCCGCACCCGCCGCCTCGCCAATCTCGTCGTGTCCACCGGCCACGCCATGATGGGCCTCAGCCTCGGCCCGATCTCCGGCAAACTCGTCGCCGATATCGTCGCCGGCCAGCCCTTGCCCGCCGCGCACACGCAGCTCTCCCCGGACCGCTACTGACCGACGCGGAACCCCCACCCGATTTTTCCCAACACCCATCCCCCCTACGCACCCGCTGCTCATGAACGGTAAACCCATGTCCTGGACCGGCGTCCTCCCCGCGATGACGACCGCCTTCAACGCCGACGAATCCGTCGATCACGCCTTCGTCGCCCGCCACGCCACCTGGTTGGTGGACAACGGCTGCACCGGCATCGTCGCCCTCGGCTCCCTCGGCGAAAGCGCCACGCTGCGCTTCGCCGAAAAAGTCGATGTGCTCCGCACCCTCGTGCAGGCCGTCGGCGCCCGCGTGCCCATCGTCGCCGGCATCGCCTCGCTCAGCACCGCCGAGGCGGTCGAGCTCGCCCGCGCGGCCCGGGAGGTCGGCTGCTCCGGCCTCATGGTCCTGCCGCCCTACGTCTATACCAGCGACTGGGCCGAGATGCGCGCGCACGTCACCGCCATCATCCGGGCGACCGACCTCTCCTGCATGCTCTACAACAACCCGGTGGCCTACAAAACCGACTTCCTGCCCGAGCAGGTCGCCGAGCTCGCCGCCGCCCTCCCCAACCTGCACGCGGTCAAGGAATCCAGCACCGACGCCCGCCGCGTCACCGCCATCAAGGCCCTCCTCGGCGACCGCCTCACGCTCTGCGTCGGCGTGGACGACGTGATCGTCGAGGGCATCCGCGCCGGCGCCACCGGCTGGGTCGCCGGCCTGGTCAACGCCTTCCCGCGCGAGTCGGTGGACCTCTTCAACTACGCCCTGAAGGGCGAAACGCAGAAGGTGGACGCGCTCTACAAGTGGTTCCTGCCCCTCCTGCGCATGGATACCGTGCCGAAGTTCGTGCAGCTCATCAAACTGGTGCAACAGGAGGTCGGCATGGGCCACGAGCGCGTGCGCGGCCCGCGTCAGGTGCTCACCGGCGCCGAGCGCGAAACCGCCCTCGCCACCCTGCGCACCGCCCTCGGGAGCCGTCCGGCGCTCTGAGCGCTCGGATTTTTTGGAGCACGGAGGTCACGGAGCGCGGACACGGAGGTCACGGAGGCCCCGCCGCCTCCGTGGGCCGGGCGGTAGGGCGCGACCGCCGGGCGCGCCGCTTCGCGTGCCGATCCCCGTCCCCCCTTCGCGGCGGGCCCGGCGGTCCCGCCCTACCATCGCTCCCTCCTTCTTCCGAATCGCAGCCTCCCCCAAAAAACGCCTCCCGACGCCGGACGGACCTCCGTGCCCTCCGTGTCCGCGCTCCGTGTCCTCCGTGTCGAAAAAATAAAACGCGCCCCGCGCCCCGCGCCTCGGCAACAGGCTCCTCTCGCCATCCACCCTCCCCGACCCCACTTTTTATCCTGATGGAACTCGCAGGCCTCTCCCTTCTCGGCGCCGGCACCGGCGTCACCGGCGGAAAAATTTTCAACGGCGTCAAAGCCGCCGACGGCTCGCCGCTCCCCGGCGACTTTCACTCCGCCTCCCACGACGACGTGAACACCGCCGCGCGTCTCGCCGCCGAAGCCTTCGCCACCTACGGCCGCTGGCCCGCCGCCCGCCGAGCCGGCCTGCTCCGCGCCATCGCCGCCCACCTCGAGGCCAACGCCGCCGCCATCGTCGCGCGTGCCGCACTCGAAACCGCCCTGCCCGAGGCCCGCCTCCAAGGCGAACTCGGTCGCACCTGTTCCCAGCTCCGCCTCTACGGCGGCGCCGCCGAGAGCGGCCTCGCCCTCGGCGCCCGCATCGACCACGGTGACCACGCGCGCAAGCCTCTCCCCAAGCCCGACCTGCGCAGCCTCCTCCGACCGATTGGCCCGGTGGCCGTCTTCGGCGCGAGCAACTTCCCGCTGGCCTTCTCCGTCGCCGGTGGCGACACCGCCTCCGCCCTCGCCGCCGGCTGCCCCGTCGTGGTCAAGGCCCACCCGGGCCACCCCGGCACCTCCGAGATGGTCGGCCGCCTGATCGTCGAAGCCGTCGCCGAGGTCGGCGCGCCCGAAGGCGTCTTCTCCCTGCTCTTCGACGCCGGCCACGAAATCGGCGCCGCGCTGGTGACGCACCCGTGCATCCGCGCGGTCGGCTTCACCGGCTCGATCGCCGGCGGACGCGCGCTCATGGACATCGCCGCCGCCCGCCCCGACCCGATCCCGGTCTTCGCCGAGATGGGCAGCGTCAACCCCATGTTCCTCCTGCGCGGAGCCATCGAGGATCGCGCCGAACAAATCGCCGCCGGCCTGCACGCCTCCATCACCGGCGGCGTCGGCCAGTTCTGCACCAAACCCGGCATCGTCTTCGTCGAGGAGACCCCCGCCCTGCCCGCCTTTCTCACCAAACTTTCCGAGCTCGTGGCCGCCACGCCGGCGGGCGTCATGCTCCACGCCGGCATCCGCGAAGCCTACATCCACGGCGTGCAACGCCTCCAGGTCGCGGCCGGCGTGGACAGCCTCGGCGCCCCGCGCGGCGGCCGCTGCACCGTGCATGCGTCGCTCTTCATCACCAACGCCCCGACCTTCCTCACCCGGCAGGATCTCTGGCACGAGGTCTTCGGCCCCACCGCGTTGGTCGTGCGCTGCGCCTCGGTGGACGAGATGCTCGCCGCCGCCGCCGCGCTCGACGGCCAACTCACCGCCAGCGTTCACGCCCGTCCGGCCGAGCTCGCCGAACAAAACGAGCTGGTGGAGCTGCTCGCCACGCGCGCCGGGCGCGTGATCCACGACGGTTTTCCCACCGGCGTCGAGGTGGCGCACGCGATGGTGCACGGCGGCCCCTGGCCGGCGACCTCCGACGGCCGTTCCAGCTCGGTCGGCACGAGCGCGATCGGCCGTTTCCAGCGGCCGGTGTGTTACCAAAACTTCCCCGACGCCGCGCTCCCCGAGGAGCTCCGCGAGGCGAATCCGCTCCGCCTGCCGCGCTTGGTGGACGGCGTCTGGACCGGCGCCTGAGCCGGCGCCCAAGCGGATAACCGCGAATCCGCGCGTCGCTCTACCGTGCCGGCGCCAGCCCCGAGGCCGCCGGCACGCAGTAGTTGGCGGCCTCCAAGCGCACCCGGGCCGCGAGCAAACGCTCCACAAACGCGACCTCCTCGCCGGTCAACAGCCCCGGCGCATCACCGTCGGGTTCCGCGCCCAGGCGACGGTGCAGCCCGGCGGCACGCGTCCAGAGCTCGCGTCGCAGGTCGATGAGGGCCGGCGTCCAGCCCGGCGCATCCGCCAAGGCGGCCGCCGGACGAAACTCGATGTAGTGGGTTTTCCGTGACGCCCGACCCGCCGGCAGGGCGGGCGAGCCATGCACCAGCATCGCGTCGTGCAGGAGCGCGCCGCCCGCCGCCACCTCCAGCACGCGCACGCGCTCGGAGTCGTAGTCCAGACCGGCGGTGAAGGAGCAAATCTCCCGCGCCTCCCGCTGGGAGCCCGGCACCACGCGCAGCGCGTCGGCCACGCAGTCGTCGAGATGCAGGCCCACGGTGATGATCGGGTGCCGTCGATCATGCACCATGTCCTGATGCCAGCCGATGGCCCGCCCGTCGCCGGGATTTTTGACCACCAGCCAATCCTGGGTGGGCACGGGGTCCGGCCCGCATACGACCCGGACCGCCTCCGCCAGGGCGGGCGCGCCCAGGAGGTAGAGGGCGGCCGCGCCCAGATGCCGCTGGGTCTCGACGAGGCCCAGCACCCGCCGCCCCGCGCCCTCCCCCGCCACCGCGACGCCGGAGGGAGGATCCCCGGCGAGCAAGGCGCGTTCGATGCACGCCGCCACCGCCCGGTTCACCCAGCGCAAAGCCGCCGCGCCGATAACCGACGGCAGGTAAACGTAACCATCGCGCCAATACGTCTCGGCGACGCCGCAGCTCGCTCCGGGGCACTCGGGGTGGATCACGCCGCGCAGTCCACTACGCCCTCGCCCACAACGGCAAGCGCCGAGCCGCGCCGCATGGGCCTGCGGAGGCCCCCGATGTCGCCCGGAGCACTCCGGCTCGGACCCAACAAAAAGCGCCCCGCCCCTTACGGCTTACCCTGGGTCAGGCGAGAGCCCGTCGCACCGCGCACAGCCACCGCCTCTCCGGCCCAAAAGAGTGTCAGGCAACGAGCCAACGGAGCGACTCACGATCCAGTTCTCCCCTGTTCACCAGCATGGTTTCAATCACCCGGGTGGACACGTTGAACCGCGCCGCCGCATTTTCGATTTCCTCCTCATCGGCGACTGCTTCCGGAATCATCTCCCGCAAAGCCGAATACGGACAAAGAAACTCCTGGGCAAACGCCCGCTGGAACTGCTGCCGCTCGGTCCTCGCCTCGGTCGCGGGGAAAAGGCGCCCCTCGTCGCGATGCAACAAAGAATCGCCGATCAACCTGGCCGCCGCAAACCGACGCCCGGTGGGATGCGCCCGATTCAGATAAAAACTCACTCTGCCACCGTCCGCATCTCCGAGAAAAAGCGGCATCGGAGCCTCGTCCTTTTCCGCGGCGCCAAAAATCGCCGCCCGGTTCCCCATCAACTCCGCCAGCTGTCCATCGGTAACGGGCGCATCGCCAAGCCCCCACTCTTCCCTCGCCTGCCTGGCCAGCCTGGTCGCATGCTGCCAAGGGCGTTCCCCCTCCAGCTCACCCTGCCTCCGGGTCAGGGTCGGCAACACGCCGCGAAACCCGCCCGCCGCCGGGGTATCTCCGCGCGCGGCCAGAGCCTCGACTCGATTCAATACCTCCGCCGTCGCGCCCCGGGCCACCGCCGCCAGCTCATCAAGCGCGGTCCTACCCAGAGCAGCCGAGTCGGCCAGCAGCCGATCAATGATCGCATCGGGTGCCTCGCCCGGATCGAAACCGCAAATCGCCTCAAGCCGCCGCCAACTCGCCAGCTCGGGGTCTCCCCGTTCCTTACGCACCTCCTCCCAGAGCTTGGCCAGTTCGCTGTTCCGCCGCCCCTCCTCGTGGAGCCGGGACAGCACCAAAGTTAAAAAGGCATCCACCCCGCGCTCAAACGCGCGCGCGCTCAAACGCGTGTGGACCTCGTTCAAATACCGGACCGGTCCGAACACACGCCCCCGGGTCGCTCGCGCGACCACGGTGACACCGTCTCCATCGCTCGCGAACACAATGTTCGGCCAACAGTATCCATCCCCGGCCGACGCCATCGAATGCGACATCCGCCAGTCCACATCGTCACGCGATGCCGCGGTCTCCGGCTCCCAGCGCAAGCGCCACCAATTTCCCGCCAGCCACCCGGCCAGACTGTAGGCCGATGCGTGCAGCCGATTCCTCACCGTGTTGCCCCATTCGTCCGCGAGGCGGGTCAGACACTCGTCGCCCACGTGGATACCGATCGCCCCGCGGCAAGCCAGAGAAGCGTCCTGCTCCGCATTCGACGGCCCCCACCATTCACACTCGATCTTCAATGCATCACTCGTCGCGCTCATGGAGTTTATTCCAACGGACAATAACACACTCCCGAAAATCATCATTCTGCTCCAAAGGATAACCATGGTAGGTCCCGTTACCGGGATTTTCCAATTGCGCCTCCAAGGGCACACCCTGCTCGGTCATGGACCAAATATTCCGTGGAAAACCGGTCCCATCCCACTCGCTGATCATGCCTCGCTCGGCACCGCGTCGAAGCAACCGCAAGGCCTCCGCGCGGCTAAACACGTGGATCTCATCGCAAAGCGACTTGTGGTCGCGCGGCAAAGAGGGAGGCGTCAGCCGGAAGTCGCCGGGATGCCGTTTATGCTCGGGATTGCCGCCATAGCGCAACGCGGCCGCCAGTTGCCTGAGCGAATCCGGCGTATGCTCGCGGCTGGTAAATCGCCGCTTGAAATTAAACCTGGAACGGGCCGAAGCCATGGAAGGGCGCAAAGCTGCCGCGCGTCCCCCTCCGCATCAACCCCGCTTTTGCGCGGGACAGCCCGGCATCGGCCGCAGGCTCGTCCGGCGCCACCGCCACGCACAGGCGAACGCGTTCCACTGCCCACCGCAGGTGGCCACGTCAGTCCGCCACGCGCGGAGGCCGCGCATCGCCGATGAGCGGCTCGTCGATCTGGATCACCGCCAGCCCCGCCGCCTCCAGGTCGAATATCTCGTCGCGCGGCGCCAGCCCGATCCGACGTGCCGTCTCCGCCCCGGGGCCGGCCGTCGAGCACTGCGCTCCACTTCAAGATCGTCACGAGCCCGGGCAGCATGCCCTTCATCGGGCGCTTCGTCAGCGCCTGGACAATCCTCCACACGGCAGCCGGCGTCCGGCGGCCCTATGCCGGCACGGCCGCCTGGGGGCCGGCTTCGATCACGCGGCGCAGCGCCTGGCCGAGCGTCGCCAGGCTGAAGGGCTTGTTCACGATCAGCGCGTCGCCGGCCTTCTCGATGTCCTGCCTCAGCTCCGGGGGCACGTGGCCGCTGGCGATGATCATGCGCACCTCCGGACAGGCGCGGCGCAGGTGCTCGCGCACTTGCAGGCCGCTCAGACGCGGCAGGTTGAGATCGAGGATCACGACATCCACCCGTTCGCGTCGGCTGAGCATGAACTCCAGCGCCTCCGCGCCGTCCGAGGCGCTGAAAACCCGGTAGCCACCCGTTTCGAGCGCCGCCGAGAGGAGGTTGCGCACGCTGGGCTCGTCCTCGACCACGAGGATCGTCTCCTCGCCGGGGGGCAGTCCGCTGCTGCTGGTCGGCTCGATCACGCCGGCGGCGGCGCCGGCGCGGTTGATGACCGGCAGATGCACGAGGAAGGTCGTGCCGCGCCCGGGCTCGCTGCGCACGTCGATCAGGCCGCCGTGTTTGGAAATGATGCCCACCACGACGGCCAGGCCGAGACCGGTGCCGCGGTTCTTGTCCTTGGTGGTGTAGAAGGGCTCGAAGATGCGGGCCATGACCTCGGGCGTCATGCCGGAGCCGGTGTCGGTGACCTCGAGCGAGACGTATTTGCCGTGCACGTCGGCGCCGAGGCGTCCGAGCTCGGCGCCGGATTGCAGGCCGGTGCGCAGGAGCAGGCGGCCACCGCCGGGCATGGCGTCGCGGGCGTTGACGCAGAGGTTCATGACCACCTGCTGGAGCTGGTTCGCGTCGGCGCAGACGGCGGGGAGCTTGGCGCCGGGCTCCACGACAAACTCGATGTCGCGCGGGAAGGTCTCACGCAGCATGCGCACGAGGTCCTCGACGAGCTGGTTGAGGTTGAGCGGCCGCACGCCGTCCTCGTGTTTGCGGCTGAAGGAGAGGATCTGGCGCACGAGGGCGGAGGCGCGGCCCGTGGCCTCGCCGATCTCGCGCAGGTAGCGGGAGAGTTTTTCGTCGTCCGCCGCCTGGGCGAGGGCCATCTCGCCGAAGCCGCTGATGATCGCGAGCAGGTTGTTGAAGTCGTGGGAAATGCCTCCGGCGAGCGCGCCGAGCACCTCCATTTTCTGGGCCTGGAGGAGTTGCGCCTCGAGCTGTTTGCGCTCGGTGATGTCCTCGCGCAGACACAGCAGGTGCGTGATGCGGTCGCGGTGGTCGCGGATGGCGGAGACCTGGGCCGATTCCCAACGCGTCTCGCCGCGGCGGGTGCGGGTCTGGAACTCGCCGCGCCAGGTCTTTCCCTCCCCGGCGGTGCGGAGGAAGGCGGCGTAGTCGGCGTCGTTGGCGAAGCCGCCGCGCAGCACCTCGGTGCCTTGTTCAAAAATCTCCTCGAGCGTGAGGCCGGTCACCTGGGTGAAACGCGGGTTCACGTATTCCACCCGGCCGTCGGGCATGGTGAGCACGACGGAGAGCTGGGTCTGCTCGACGATGGTGGCGAGCTTCTGGAAATGCTCCTCGGCGAGACGGCGCCGGGTGACGTCGCGGCCGATGGCGCGGGTGGCGACCATGGAGCCGGAGGCGCCGCGCACGCCCTGCTCCACCCAGGCGAGCCAACGCCAGCCCTGGGCGGTCATCCAGCGGTGCTCGTGCACGGCCTGGTGCGGCGGGTGGCGCAGACGCTCGACGGCGAGGGTCCAGTCCTCGCGGTCGTCGGGATGGAGAAGCTCGAGCGGATCGCGCCCGACCCAGCCCTCGGCGGCGGCGCCAAATTTGCGGGCGAAGGCGGAGTTGACGGCGAGCACGCGCCCGTCGGGGCCGCGCAGGAGGGCGAGCTCGGCGCTGTCGGCCCAGGGGGCGAGCCAGCGCTCGTGGACCGCGGCGGCGTCCGTGGCGGAGGCCGAGGCGTCGAGCGTGACGATGCGCAGCTGGCTGCGGCCGACGGCGGAGCGCAGGGTGTGGACGCGCAGGGTGGCGGCGACGTCGTCGGGACGGGGAATCTCGGTCCAGCGACGGCCGATGAGGTCGGCGGGATCGGCGCCGAGCAGGGCGGCGGCGCGGGACGTGGCGGAGCGCACGCGCTGGGCGGCGTCGAGCACGAGCAGGGCCTCCTCGCTTTCGGTGATGACGGGCGCTGTCATGATTTTTCGGATACGCTCGGGACGGCGGCGTTTCAGATCAGGCCGCTGAGGATGGCGGGCAGGCGCTGCATGCGGTTGAGCAGGGCGGCCTGGGCGAGGCGGATCTCGCGGTCGTTGTCGCCGTAGAGGATTTTCCAGCCCGGCAGGGCGCTCCAGGCCTCGGGCGTGAGCGGCGGGGTTTTTTCAAAACCTCCGGGGATGCCGGCGCTGCGCACGAGCTGGTCGGCGAGTTGCACGGCGGCGGCGAGGCTGGCGTGTTCCCCGGCCGAGGCGGGCGAATTGTGGTGGGTGACGGCCTCTACGATCTCCGGCGCGAGCTGGTGGCGGGTGAGGTAGTGGCCGCCGATGCGCGCGTGGTCCCAGCCGATGAGCTCGCGCTCGCGTTCGCAGACCGCGGCGGCGTCGGGAAAACGTTCCTCGACCACGCGGGCAAACTCCTGCGGAAAGGCGGAGGCGAGGATGACTTTGCCGACGTTGTGCAGGAGGCCGACGATGTAGTCGGTGTCGTCGTCGATGTGGAGATGGGTGGTCGCGAGGATCTCGCGCGTCATCATGGCCGCGCCGATGGAGTGTTTCCACAACTCGCGCCAGGGCAGGCGCAGCGAGGAGCGGTTTATTTTCTCCAAGTCCTCGATGACCGGGGTGGCCATGGAGAGCTCCCGGATCTGGCGCAGCCCGAGATAGAAGACGGCCTCCTCGATGTTGTTCACCTTGGCGCTGAGGCCGAAATAGACGCTGTTGACCATGCGCAGCAGACGCGCGGTGAGCGAGGGGTCGCGGCGGATGATCTCCGCGATCTGACCGGTGATGCTCTGCTCGGAGCGCACGAGACCGGCGAGGGCGCTGTTGATGCTCTCGAGCGAGGCTAGCTTCGGACAGGCGTCGATGCGCCGCATGATGTCTTGGTCCGTGTAACGTCGGGCGGCGGGCGGCGGCATGGAGATGTCGATGACGGAGTGCACAGGGTAAAAAAACGCGCGGAGCGGCGCCTTCTTCTTCATCGGTGACCCCCACGTTTTCTTTAGGGCTTTTTGCCTTGGCCGGAAACGAGGCCGGGACACGGGTGACGCCCGCGACAGGGGGCATGGGTTTGATCGATTTCATCAAGTTACAGTGCCTCCGGTAACAGGCCTTCCACCGGGGAAATTCTGCGATACAGAGGACAGGTTTTATTGTAACGAACAACCCTAGGTTCCTCGGAAGCAACGGGAGCGATTGCGTCAAATCAGAGAAAGGCCCCCGTCCCTTGTGAATCCGGCGCATCAGGCGGTTTTTGTGGTCAAACCCCACCACAAATCATGAAGCATCCACGCCCCCTCCCGATCGACCGCGGCAAAACCCGTCGCGGCTTCACCCTGATCGAGCTGCTGACGGTGATCGCCATCATCGGCATCCTCGCGGCCATCCTCATCCCCACCGTTTCCAAGGTCCGCCAGACCGCGCGCAACGCCGACTGCGTCTCGCACCTCCGCCAGTGGGGCCAGGCGGTCAACCTTTACGCGGCCGACCACAAGGGAAACTACATCATCCGCGGCACCGCCGACGACGGCACCACCGGCCAGACCTGGGCCGCGGTGTCCAACAACATCCCGCGCATGCTCTACGGTCGCTACCTGCCGGGCTCGAGCGTCATCGGCGAACTGCGGCACTGCCCGCTCCGCAGCGACGGCAACGTCGGTCTGAGCTACTACATCAACCGTCCGATCATGCCGAACGGCTCGGTGGCCCCGCTCGACAAGGTGCCGCTGCACAAGGTGCGCACGCCGAGCCGGTTCATGTTGTTCTCCGACATCGACACCCAGCCTTCCGCCGCCAACGGCTACACCATCATCGGCCCCGGCGGCCTCGCCACCTACGTGACGCCGCTGCTTACCCAGCCGGACAAGATGCGCCACTCCGGCGCCGCCAACATGGTCTTCGCCGACGGCCACGTGGACCGCATCCGCCAGGAAGACGTGCTCGCCCACGGCGATATCTGGACGCGCATCGCCAACTGAGGCCGGAGGAGGGAGGGAGGACGGGCGCAAGGGCGCCCGAACCCGCCGGAGCGCTCGTCGCACGCAAGCCGGGCCGAACCGCGCGAGTGATTTCGCGAAGGATTCGACGCCCGTCGGCGTGTATCGGATAAACGCGCCGTCACACGACCCGGCGGCGCGGTTTTCTTCCTCCCCGACATTTCCCGCGCCCGCATTCCCCATTCCTTCGATGAAACCCTTGCTTCGCCTCGCTCCCCTCGGCCTCGCGCTCCTCTCCACCCTGCCCGCTCCGCTCCCCGCTCAAGCCACCGATCCCGCCCGGGATCTTCGCCTATCGGAGCAGGCCGACGAAATCCGCCGCCACCGGCAGGAACGCTTCGGAGCGCAAGCCTCCACATCCCCGCAAAACGAGGAACCCGACCACCGGTTCGATCTCGATTTCCCCGGCGGCACACCCGCCGAACTCGTCGCCGCGATCGAAAAAGCCTCCGGTCGGCCGCTCAACGTCATCATCCCCGAGGACCACGCCCGGACCCGTCTTCCCGCGCTCCGACTTCACCAGGTGAATGTGCCCAAGCTCTTCGAGGCCCTGTTCGAAGCCATGAAGCGGCAGGAATTTCGGATGAGCGCCAACTTCGACACCAGCGGGAGCGAGACTCATACGGTTTTTCAGACCAAGGACCGACCGCCGACCGAGTCCTCCATCTGGTTTTTCCAAGTTTACGGCATCCGCCAGGTGGAGCGCATCACCCGCTTCTTTTCGCTGAAACCCTACCTGCAAAGCGGCCTCACCGTGGACGACATCACCACCGCCATCCGCACCGCTTGGGAGATGCGCGGCGACACGGAAACTCCCGCGCTCAAGTTCCACGAGGAAACCCAGCTGCTCATCGCCGTCGGCCCCCCTGAACAACTCGTCACCATACGCGACGTGCTAAAAACCCTGGGGGACAACATCACCCAGCCCGTCGGCCCCGCGTCCCGCGCGCCCGCGCCAACACCCACGCCGCCCGTCGGCGCCGCCAAGCCACCCGCCCCCGCCGCCCCCGCTTCGCCCTGAGGGGCGCGCCTCGCCAGCCCCGGGCCGACTTCGCCGCCCCCTCCGCACCCTGTCCCGCCGCCCTCCGTTTGATCCCCGCCCGCTCCCTCACTCGCGTGGCTGATCCCGACTCCGCTCGCGCCGAGCCGCCCGCCTCGCCGTCCCCCGTCGCCGCGCTCACCCGCAGTCTGACGCGAATGGCGCTTAGTTAAGGGGGCGGATCGGTGTTTTGCGTCGCCGAGATTTGGA
>CBINNW010000072.1:0-26803 GCA_966252115.1 uncultured Akkermansia sp. | reverse complement strand
TTAGTTTCGCTCCGGCTCGTCCGGCTCCCCGGCCAGCAGGCGCCAGCGCGGATTTATGCCGCCCAGCACGCTGCGCCACAGCGTCTCGTCCGGCTCGTGGCTGACGATGCTCGGCTCCAGTTGCGCGACCACCCAGGTGTCCCGCGCCAGCTCCCCCTCCAGCTGCCCGCCGCTCCAGCCGGCGTAACCCAAAAACGCCCGCAACTGCACGCCCTCCTGCTGCGCGAGCTCGGTCGCGCGCTCGCGGTCCAGCCCGAAGAGCAACTGCAGGCTCTCCGACTCCTCGTCGTGATGCGGCTTCCAGGCGCAGAGGATGATCTGCGTTTTCTGCACCGGGCCACCGTCAAAAACCGGCACGTGCGCGAGCGGGCCGAGCGCGAAATCGGCGCCGAAGTCCGCGAGTTTCCGCTTCAGCGGACGGTTCAACACCACGCCCATCGCGCCCTCCCCGTCGTGGGCCGACATCAGGATCGCGGTCCTGCGAAAGGTCCGGTCGCGCAGCGCCGGATGCGCCAGCAGGACCGAACCGGCCAGGGATTCACGGATGGTTTCTGGATCGGCGTCTCGCATGGGGAAGATCGGCCGCGCGAACCACGCGCCCGACCGCCGCCAAAGAGGACCACCGCGCCGCGCCGCGCAAACGCTTTTGCAAAGCCCCGCAAGCGCCGCGCCGGCGCCGCCACGCACCGCTCGCCTCCGCCCGGCCGCCCGCGCCCAACCCAGGCTCAACCCAGGGCGGCGGCGACCGTGGCGTTCACCACCGCGCCCGCGCGGGTGTTGACCCCGGCGGCCAGGGCGGGATTCGACGCCAAGGCCTCCGCCACGCCGCGCTCCGCCAGGAGCGCGACGAAGGGTTCCGTCGCCTGCGTGAGCGCGATGGTCGCGCTGCGACCGACCAGCGCCGGCATGTTCGGCACCGCGTAGCGGACGATCCCGTCCTCCAGATACATCGGGTCCGCGTGCGAGGTGGCGCGGATACCCTCCACGCAGCCGCCCTGATCGATCGCGATGTCCACCACCGCGCTCCCCGGGCGCATCCGCGCCAGCATGGCGCGACGCACGACCAGCGGAGCTCGCGCCCCGGGGATCAACACCGCCCCGACCAGCAGGTCCGCGTCCGCGATCTCCTGTTCGAGATTCGCCGGGTTCGACATCAGGGTGACCACGCGTCCGTGGTATTCGGCGTCGATCGTCTCCAGCCTCCGCGGATCCAGGTCGAGCACCGTCACCCGCGCGCCCATGCCGACCGCCATCTGCACCGCGTGCGCGCCCGAGTTGCCCGCGCCCACCACCACCACGTGCCCGGGCATCGTCCCCGGGATGCCGCCCAGCAGCACGCCCGAGCCGCCGTGCTGGCTTTGCAAAAAATACGCCCCCACCTGGATCGCCAGCCGCCCCGCGATCTGCGACATCGGCTTGAGCAGGGGGAAGGACCCGTCGCGCCCGACCACCGACTCGTAGGCGACGGCCAGGACCCGTTTTTCAACCAACACCTTCGCCAGGGCCGGCGCGGCCGCGAGGTGCAGATAGGTGAACAACACCTGCTCATCCCGCAGCAGCGCAAACTCGGCCGCCAAGGGCTCCTTCACCTTCAGGATCAGGTCCGCCGCTCCCCACACCTCCGCCGCCGTCTCCGCCACCTCGGCGCCCGCGGCGCGGAAATCCGCGTCGGCAAATCCGGCCAGGACACCGGCCCCGCTTTGCACCGCCACGCGCGCCCCCGCCGCCGTGCAGCGACGACAAAGCGCGGGCGTCAGGGCCACGCGCGTCTCTCCGATCTTCGTCTCCTTGGGCACGCCGATGAGCATGGCGCGGACTTCTCCTCCGAACTCCCGACGCTGGCAAGGACGCGCCCCGCCGTTCCGATCCCGACACCGGAACGCGTTGATTTTTACCCGCTCCGGCGCCCGGCGCCCTCGGCTCAGCGCGCCGGCTGCGTGGCGCGGAAAAACGCCGCCAGCTTCGTCGCGTCGCGCCTGCCCGCGAGCTCCGCGTCGATGAAGCCGCAGGCCTCCATCGCCGGAAAATCCTCCTCCACCATCCGCAGCAGACGGGCGAGCGCCGCCGTCTCGTGCGGCCACAGGCGCCCCTCGGCGACCTTCGTGTAGTAGTCCGCCAGCGAGTGGTGAAACGAGTAGCCCAGCGCCACGAACGCCCGCCCATAGAGCAGCTCGAAATTCCTGCGCTCCCCCGCCGCGCCGCCGGCCCGGATCACCTCCGCGTCCGCCTCGGAAACGACCTGCGCCCCCGCCAGCTCGGACCACTTCGCCACCGCCGCCGACGTCACCGTCAGCACCCGGGGATCCGACATCGACTCCTCGCGGTCCTCCTCCGCCTCCTCGGCCAGCAGCCGCTCGCGACGCTCCTCCACCGTCTTGCCCGACAACATCTCCTCCAGCGACTGGTTGTCGTAGCGGGTCAGCTCCACCCAGCCCCTCCGCAGACACAGACAACCCGCGCCCAGACCCGCGAAAAATCCCCCGAGATGCGCCCAGTAGGCCACGTTTCCGCCGCCCCTGAGCGCTCCCCACATGTCAAACAGGCACCACATCAAGGCCAGCCCCCACAGCGGCATCTGAAAGGTCCCGAAGCGAAACAGGAAAAACCAGAACAGGCTCACCCGATTCAGCGGATACATCGCCACCGCCATGCCCACCACGCCGTTGATCGCGCCGCTCGCCCCGACCGCCGGTTCGCCGTCGAGCACCAGATGCGTGACGGCCGCCGCCAAACCAAAACCCAGGTAGAGGACCGGGTAGGCGCGGTTGCTGGTGTTGGCGCAAATGGCGTTCCCGAAGACCCACAAAAACAGCATGTTTCCCGCGAGGTGCGAGAGCCCCCCGTGAAGGAACAGGTGCCCCGCCAAACCCGCCGGCCCCCAGCCCTCCAGCACCATCGCATCGACCAAGTCCTCCGACAGCGCTCCGCCCGCCAGCAGGAAAAACCACAGCACCGTCAGCCCCATGATCACCCAGTTGGCAACGGGCAGGTGCTTGAAAAGCGTGTCGATGCGATAGGGAAGGAGCATACGGGCAGTGACTAACGAAAAAGGCCGGCGGGATGCCAAGCTTTTGTAAAAGCTCGACACCCCGCCGGCCCGAAAGAGCGCGGAGTCTTTCCGCCTGCCGGGCTTGGTCGGTTTTTATGCTGAATTCTGAATTCTGGATTCTGAATTCCGGATCCAACCGCACCGCCTCAGCTCAGCACGACTCGCACGTGCAGTCCTTCTGGCCCGCCGGCTTGTCGGCGCATTTCGCCTCGACGCACTTGGCGTCGGTGCAGGCCGCCTTCTTTTCGGAGGGGCAGGCGGCCTTCTTCTCGCCATGGCAGGCTGCTTTTTCGCCCTCGGTGCAAGCAGCCTTCTTCTCGCCGGTGCAGGCGGCATTCTTGTCCTCGGTGCAGGCGGCCTTGTCGGCCGGCTTCTTGGCTTTCTCGCCGGTGCAGCAGCAATCCTTGTCGGTGCCGCAGACCTTTTTGTCGGCCCCCACGGCACAGCCGCAGGCGGCTTTGGCGGCGGCGTCGGCGGCGGGCGCCGCGGGCGCGGGATCGGCGAACGCGGTGGCGACCGCGACGATCGAGGCTAACGAGAGAGCGAGGAGGGTGTTGAACGGTTTCATGGGTGAAAAAAACAGGGACAAAAAGAGAGAGGCGAGATGCAGGAAGCTCCCCCTGTTACGCGCCAAGGCGAGAATCCCCCGAAATCTTTCCGCGCCTCGCCGTTTTTCAGGGATATGCGCCGACGGAGGAATAGACCGCCCACTCGCCGAGGCCATCGGATCGGGCTATTTGTGTAGCGTTGGCCGTCCCCGGCCAACTTCCGAGATAGTCTCACCTTGAACGCGAATTGGTATAAGTGGTTCATCCGCCATCGCCCATCGCAGACGCCGAGGCGCCTTTTTATCCCGCGTTCCGCGACCATTCCCGACGGTCGCGACCAGACCGACTATCCCGCGCGCCCCCGACCGCCCCCCGCATCCGCCACGGCCAGCACCTGCGAATAGCCTTCGCGAAACGTGGGAAACACCGGTCGCCAACCCAGCTCCGCCCGCGCCCGCGAGGCGTCGATTATCCGATCCGGCGTCACCGCGCGCCGCCCCCCCGCCGGACGCCCCGTGAACACCGGCTCCGGCACGCCCAGCCGGGCCGCTAGCCACGCCACCACCTCGCCCTTGGTCGCCTCACCCGCGTCGGCCAGATTAAACACCTCCGCGCCGCCGCCCGCCCCGCCCCGATCCCACGCCGCCTCCATGGCCGCCACGATGTCGTCCCGATGCACGAGATTCAGGTGCGCCTCCGCGTGTCCCGCCACTTCGCCGGACCGCACCTGCTCCACCAAATGCGTGCGCGTCGGCCCGTAGATGCCCGCCAGCCGCAGGATCGTCGCGCGCCCCGGCCACTCCCCCGCCAGCGCCTCCGCCTCCAGCAGGGCGCGCGTCATCTCGCCCTCCCCGCCCGTCGCGTCGGCCTCCGTCACCCGCACCCCGCCATCCTGCGGATAAACCGTCGTGCTGCCGGTGTAGATCAGGTGCCCGATCGGAGCGCCGCCCGCGAGCCTCCGCCGCCCCCAGCCCAACACGCCGCGCAGCCCCTCGACGTAGCTCCGGCGATAGCCATCCGGCCCGCGACCGCCGCCCGCCACCGTCACCGCCACCCGCGCCACCTCGCCCTCCAGCTCCGGCGCCGACCACCAGGCCTCGCTCGCCAGCTCACCCTCGATCACCGCGCAGCCGAGCGCGCGCAGGCCGGCCGCCGTCTCCGGATTGCGCGTCAACGCCACCACCCGCCGGCCGGCGGCGAGCGCCCGCCTCGCCAGAGCACCGCCCACGTAACCGGCGCCGAAAATCGCCAGCGCACCACGCCCCGCGCGCTCCGTAATTTCCACGTCACGGGAGTCCCGCGTTGCGGCTTGGGTCGATTTGCCCGACCGATCCTCGTTCGTCGTCATCTTTTTTCGCCACCATGCCCACGGTCCTAGCCATCTTGCCAGAGGGATTTGAAGAGCTCGAAGCGATCGCGCCCATCGACCTGCTCCGACGCGCGGGCTGCGCCGTCACCCTCGCCGCCGTCGGCCCCACCCGCCGCGTCGTCGGTCGCAACCAGATCGTCGTCGAGGCGGACCTCCTGCTGGAACAACGCCCCGTGGACGCGCCGCCCGTGAACTGCATCCTCCTGCCCGGCGGACCGGGGGTGAAACACATGCGCGCCTCGCGCACCCTCCGCGAACTTCTCAAACACCACGCCGACGCCGGCGCCTGGCTCGCCGCCATCTGCGCCGCGCCCCTCGTCCTCGACGACGTCGGCCTGCTGGTCGGCCGCCGATTCACCGCCCATCCCAGCGTGAGCAAGGAACTGCCCGCCTGCCTCGACGACAAACGGGTGGTGCGCGACCGCCGCCTCATCACCTCGCGCGGCGCCGGCACGGCGGTCGAGTTCGGCCTGGAGCTCGTCTCGGCCCTCGTGTCGCCGGAAAAATCCGCCGAGATCGCCGCCTCCATCTGCGTCTGAGGCCGCGTCCGCCCCGCCCTCCCTCAGGTCCACGCGTCCATGTGCGGCATCGCCGGTTTCGTCTCGCTTCGTCATTCGCCCTCCGCGCGCGAATCCGCCCTCGCCCGGATGCTCGCCGCCCAGCATCACCGCGGCCCCGACGACGGCGGCTGCGTGACCCGCGGCCCCGCGACGCTCGGCATGCGCCGGCTCGCGATCTTCGACCCCGCCAACGGCCGCCAGCCCATGGTCTCGCCCGACGGCCGGCACCACCTGGTCTTTAACGGCGCGATCTACAACTTCCGCGAGCTCCGCCCCGCCTACGCCCGCCGCGGCTGGGCCTTCGCCACCGAGTGCGACACCGAGGTCCTGCTCGCCGCCCTCGCCCTCGACGGCGCCGAGGCCCTGCCCGCCCTGCGCGGCATGTTCGCCTTCGCCTGGTGGGACGCCCTCGAGCAGACGCTCCTCCTCGTCCGCGACCCGCTCGGCATCAAGCCCCTCCTCTACCACGCCGACCCGGCCGGCCCCCTCCTCTTCGCCTCCGAATCGCGCGCCCTGCTCGCCTCGCGCCAGGTGCCGGCCGACCTCGACCCGCTGGCCGCGGAGGACTTTCTCCGCCGCCAGGCCATCCCTCCGCCCCGCACCCTGCACTCCGCCGTCCGCGCCCTCCGCCCCGGCGAGCGCCTCCGCTGGCGCGACGGCCGCTCCGACGTATCGACCTGGTGGATACCCGCCCTCGCCGTCGCCTCCGCCCGTCCCCGCCCCGGCCTGCCGCCCCCGGCCCCGACCGTCGCGGCCCTGCGCGCCGAGCTCCGCGCGCGTCTGGACGACTCGATCCAGGCCCACCTCGCCGCCGACGTGCCGGTCGGCGCCTTCCTCTCCGGCGGACTCGACTCGGCGGTCGTCACCGCGCTCATGGCCCGCCACGCCGGCCCCTCTCTGCGGACCTTCTCGATCGGCTTCGAGGAGCCGGGCTTTTCCGAGCTCGACGAGGCCGCCGCCACCGCCCGCCACCTCGGCGTCGGCCACCAGTCCCGCGTCCTCACCGGCGCCGAGGTGGCCAACGATCTGGAAAACATCCTCGCCGGTCTCGACGCGCCCACCGGCGACGGCCTCAACACCTACTACGCCGCCGAGCTCGCGCGCGAAGGCGGCGTCACCGTCGCGCTCTCCGGCCTCGGTGCCGACGAGCTCTTCGGCGGCTACCCGTCCTTCCGCCGCCTGCCCCGCCTCGCGCGCTGGGCCCCGCGCTGGAAATGGTTGCCCCGCCCCCTGCGCGCGGCGCTGCTCGCCGCCCTGCAACGCGGCGGCACCTCCGCCCGCAAGCTCGCCGGCTCGCTGCGCGCAGGCGCCTCCCCCGCCGCCCTCGCCCTCGCCCAGCGGGACGTGTTTTCCGAGCCCGACATCGCCCGGCTCCTCGCGCCCTCCCGCGAGGCCGGCGCCCGCCTCGCCCCGCACCCCGCCGAGACCGAGCTCACCGAGGCCTGGCGCGAGGCCCTCGCCGCCCGCTCCTCCGACGCGCCCCCGCCCTACACCCTCCTCGCCAGCCTGGCCGAGACGCGCGGCTACATGGCGGAGCTGCTGCTGCGCGATTCGGACGAGTTCAGCATGCGGCACTCGCTCGAGCTGCGCGTGCCCTTCGTGGACCTGCCGCTCGTCGAGTGGGCCTGGGCCCAGTCCCCCGCGCTGCTGCACCCCGCCGGCGCCGCGCCCAAGGCCCACCTCGCCGCCGCCTGCGCCGACCTCCTGCCCCCCGCCCTGCTCCAGCGCAAAAAACGCGGCTTCACCCTGCCCTTCGCCCGCTGGCTTCGCGGCCCCCTGCGCCCCTTCATGGAGGAGACGCTCGGCAGCGCCTCCGCCGGCAGGACCGGCCTCTTCGACCCCTATTATCCCGGTCGTCTCTGGCGCGCCTATCGCGACGGCCGCGAAGACCGCGCCTGGTCGCGCGTCTGGTCGCTCGCCGTGCTCATCCATCTCGCCAACCGCGGCTGAACCGCGAGCCGCGAGGTCGGCGCCAAACGCCTCCGCCCGCGGCCGCCGGAAACCACCGCCCCGAAACCACCCGGCGCCCCTCGGCGCGGGATCGCCAAGCGGGGCCGCGCGAGCTTCATTCGGCGCGCGATGTCCGACTCCCCCGCGCCCGCCCCGACTCTGGCCGAACGCCTCCGCCATTTTGCGGAAACCGATCCCGCCCTCGGCGCCCACCTCGCCACCTACGCGCCCGGCGAGGTGCTCGTCACCGAGGCCGCGCCCAACGACCTGCTCTTCGTGCTCATCGAGGGCGAGGTCACCCTCCTCAAAACCCCGGCCGACGGCTCCGAACCGCTCGCGCTCTCGGTGCAGGGCCCCGGCGATCTGATCGGCGTCAACTCCATCGCCACCGGTCTGCCGTCCTTCTCCACCGTGCTCGCGCGGACGCCGCTGCGTTGCCTGCGCCTCGACTCCACCACGCTCGGCGCCCTGCCCGCCACCCACCCCGAGTTCGACCAGCTCCTCCGCCGCCTCATCGCCGCCAATCTCGCCGACCGCTACCGCGGCTCCGTGCAGCTCCAGCTCCGCCTCGCCCGCGCCAACCAGGAGCTCACCGAGACCCGCAACCAGCTCATCCATCAGGAAAAAATGGCCGTGCTCGGCCAGCTCGTCGCCGGCCTCGCCCACGAGCTCAACAACCCCGCCGCCGCCCTCCTCCGCCAGCGCGAGCACCTCGAATCCGTGCTGCTCGCCTGGCTCGGCGCCGACGCGTCGGGCGCCTCCGGCCCGGAGTCCGCCGCCGCGGCCGGCTCCGCCCACGCCGCCGACGACCTCGCCTTCTGGCGGGCGGCCGCCCGGGCCGTGCCGGTCGGTTCGCGCGAATCCCGCGAACAAGCCGCGCGACTGGAAAACACCCACCCGGAGCTGCCCCGCGCCCTGTTCCGCCGCCTCGCCGCCGTGCCCGCCGATCTCCGGCCGCGGCTGCTCCCGGCCCGCGACGCCACCGCGCTGTCCGCGGCCGCCGCCCGTCGCCTCGCCATCTTCGAGGCCGCCGCCCTGCTCCAGGCCCAGCAGGTCGCCGCCGCCCAGATCAGCCACCTCGTGGCCGGGCTCAAAAACTACGCCCGTCCCGCCGGCGGCGAGGCCGCGCCGGTGAAGCTCGCGGAGAGCGTCGGCCAGGTGCTCGTCATCCTCGCCCACCTGCTCAAGCACACGCCGCTGGAGACCGACCTCGACCCGGCGCTGACCGTGGCCGGCCGCGCCGGCGACCTGAACCAGGTCTGGACCAATCTCATCCGCAACGCCTGCGAGGCGGCCGGCCCCGGCAAGCCCCTGCGGGTGGAGGCGCGCCGCGAGGGGGCCGAGGCGGTGGTGCGCGTCATCGACCGCGGCCCGGGCATCCCGGCCGGGCTGCGCGAGCGCGTATTCGATCTCAACTACACGTCCAAGACCGGACGGGAAAACTTCGGCCTCGGTCTCGGCCTCTCCATCACCCGGAGCCTGGTGGCCGCGCACGGCGGCCGTATCGAGCTCTCCGATACACCCGGCGGCGGCGCCACCTTCGCGGTGCGCCTGCCGGCCGTGTAGGCGCCGGCCCGTCCCCGATCGATCTCGCTTCGGCCCGCCGCGGCCCGATACACCGGCGACACTCCATGGAGGAAATCCCGCAGCTCATCTTCGAGGTCCTCTTCCAGTTCGTCTTCGAAGTCCTGGGAGACGTGGTCTGGCGGCGCCTGCCGGAGCCGGCGCGGGCGGCGTTCAAGACGTTTTGTGTCCTGCTCTTCGGCGCCGCCCTGGGCTTCGTCTCCACCCTGTTCGTTTCCGAGCCCCTGATCGAATCCCGCACCCTCGCCATCGTCCACCTCGTGGTCGGACCGATCTTCGTCGGCTGGCTGATGGTCCGGATCGGCTCCTTCCTGGAAAAACGCGACCGCCCGCGCAGCGCGCTCGAACGCTTCGGGCACGGCTGGCTCTTCGCCCTCAGCTTCAGCCTGGTCCGTTTCGTGGTCACCCGCTGAGCGCGCGCGTCGGCCGACACACACCTTTCCCAGCCCGCTCCCGCCTCATAAAAACGATGCGCCGGGCGTCCAATGAAGGGCGCCCGGCGGTTTCGTTTTACCCAACCCAACTTGCGATTTCTCAGAACGCGCGGCGAACGCCGATGGCGAACAGCCACGGGTCGAGATCCAGTCGGCTCAGCTCGGTGCCGCCACCGGTGCTGACATCCGTGCGAAGCATGACGCGCTTCACATCAAAATTGAGCGACCATGTGTCGCTGAGGGCGTAGTCCACGCCCACCTGCACGGCCGGCCCGATGCTGTAGGTGTCCAGCTTCAGACCCGAGGGCAGGTTCTCGTCAAAAATCAGGGTGAAGTTCACCCCGGCGCCGACGTAGGGCGTGAATCCGGCCCATTCGCCGGGCATATACTTCACCATCAGGGTCGGAGGCAGGTGCTTGAAGTCGCCGATCTCGCCGCCGTTGAGCTTCACGTCGTGCTCCTGGGGAATGGTCAGCACGAGCTCGAAGGCCCAGTGGTCGTTGATCTGGTAACCGATGTCGAACTCGGGGATCAGCTTGTCCTCGATCGAGATGGCGTCCTTCGGCAGGTTGAGCGGGCCGCCGGCGGTCGAGCCGTCGGTCGTGACGAGGTAGGTGGATCGGAGCGTCACCGACCAGGGGGTTTTGGCCGAGGAGTCCGAGACGGGGACCGCCGAGCTCGACTGGGCTTGGGCGGCCAGGGGAAGCAGGGCGAGGGGGAGGAGTTTCAGGAATCGCATGGGTGTTGGACGGCGCCCACTCTGCCCGAAACTCCGCGTCGCCGCTCCGCCGCCCTTGGCCAAAAGCGCGCGGGTTTTGCCCGCCCCGCGCCGGACCCGTTTTTGCGCCGACGAGGCGTCGCGCCCCTCGTCGCCCCTCGGCGCCCGCCGCCGCCGCTCAGCCTCCGCCGCTCAGCCTCCGCCCCCGTCGCCCGCGTCTCTCCCGCCGCGCTCGCGGCGCAGCGTCTCCAGCTCGCTCTCCACCGCGTCGAGCTTCGCGAGCAAACGCGCCTCCCCCGGCGACAGGGGCACCTCGCCGTCGGGCGTTTTTTTGTCCCCGAGGAAAAAACTCGCGATGACGCCGCTCAGGGTGCCGAAGAGCCCCACGCCGGTGAACATCAGCGCCACCGCGATCAAGCGCCCCCCGAGCGTCACCGGGTAACGGTCGCCGTAGCCGACGGTGGTGATCGTGGTCACGCTCCACCACACCGCGTCCTCCGCCGAGTGGATGTTGGCGTCGGGGGTGCGCTCCACCATCAGAACGCCGGCCGTGGACAGCGAGAGCACCAGAAAGGTGATGGTGAAAACCGACGCGACCCCGCCCTGGGTGCGGTTTTGAAAAAACATCGCGACGATCAGGCGAACCGACTTCACCGCCCGCAAGAGACGCAGGATCCGGAACACGCGGAACAGGCGGCCCCAGCGCATGGACTCGATCTCCGGGATGCTGGCCAGCAGGTCGATCCAGCCCCACTTCATGAAGGCGAGCTTCGATTCGGCGCGGCGAAAACGGATGACGAAATCCGCGAAAAACAAAACGCACACCACGTTGTCGATCCAGCCCAGCACCCGCACCGTCTCCTCCGGCAGATCGAAAACGAGCTCGGCCACGAGCAGGCCGAGCACAAAGAGGGAAAGGGTCAGGATGATGAACTGAAACGGGCCGATCTCCTGCGGCAGCGACGGTTTCTTCATTTGCCCGTCACACCTCGCCCGGGGCGCGCGAGAGGGTCAAGGCCGCGGCGCCCCGACGCCGGCCCCAGGATCGTTCGCCTCGGTCTTTCCGGGCTCCAAACAAATTCCCTGGCCTCCCAAACCGGCGCTCGCGGAGCGAGCGCTCTACTTTCCGGACGATCCCGAATCGGAATGCGATGGGTAGGGTCGGGACTACGTGCCCCAGACGATGGCGGCCGCCAGCGCGATTCCGTAGAGCGCGAGCCAGCGTCCCGTCGCGCCCAGCAGGGCGATGCACTCGCGCGGCTCCCGCACCTCGCGCAGACGACGGCATTGCACCCAGCCAACCCATGCGGCGGCGAGCGCCACCGCTCCCGCCGCGGGCCGATGCGCCGCGCCCCACGCGGCCAATCCCAGCGGGCAAAGCACCGCCACCCCATGGGCGCACAAAAACTGAAACCGCCCGTAAGCACGGCCCCACTTCACCAGCAGCGTGCGTTTGCCCGCTTTGGCGTCCGTCTCCACGTCGCGGTAATTATTGGCCACCAGGATATTGGTCGCCAGCGCCCCCACCCCGGCCCCCGCCAGCCAGGACGCGGCGTCCAGCGTGCCCGTTTGCACGAAGGCCGTCGCTCCGACCGCCACCAAACCGAAGAAGATGAACACAAAAACATCCCCCAGCCCGTGGTAGGCCAGGGGATAGGGGCCGCCGGTGTAGGCCACGCCGCAGGCGATGCTGAGCACGCCGACGAGCAGAAGCGGCCAGCCCCCGTAAACGAGCAGCGTCAGCCCAAGCGCGAAGGCGCTCGCGAAGACGCCCACCATCGCGGCGCGCATCGTCTCGGGACTCACCAGCCCGCTCGCCACCGCGCGTCGCGGCCCCACCCGCTCGGCGGTGTCCGCGCCCTTGCGCGCGTCGTAGTAGTCGTTGGCGAAGTTCGTGCCGATCTGCACCAGCAGCGCAAAGCCCAGACACACGGCGGCCGCGGGCCATTTCACCGATCCGGCGCGCAGGGCGAGCGCCGTTCCCACCAGCACCGGCGCCACGGCGGCCGGGAGGGTCCGGGGCCGGGTGGCCTCGAACCAGATCGCCCAAGCCGAGGGACGCGGCGCGACCGCCCCGCCGATCTCACTCGGCGCGAGCATCGCGGGGGATGATTTTCATCTTCTTGTCAAACGAGGCGGTCAGCCGCTTGCGCAGCAACACGCTCACGACCGAGGGCAGCAGCGTCACGCAGGCGATCAGAGTCGCCAACGCCGGATCCTCGTCCTTCAGCAAAAAGCCCAGGCACAGCGTCCCGGTGCCCTGCACAAACAACAACGCGCCCGCCGTGGGCAAAACCGGCGACAGGCCCCAGGCGCCGAGCATGGAGAACAGCCCCACCACCGGACCGCAGACGCCTATACCCAAGCCTTGCAGATAAAAAATCGGGGCGAAGAGGCTGAGGCGTCCCTCCAGGCGCACCATCTGGGCAAACACCGCCACCGCCAGGCCGGCGCACGTGATGCCGAACAGCATCGACGACTCCGCGAGCACGCCAAATCGCTCCTCGACCACATGGAAAAGCACGCCACCGCCGACCATGGCGCGGAAAAAATCCACCCAGTTGCGCGGCTTCAGCGCCTCCACCGTCGGCTTGACCGTCCGGTCGTAGGGATCGCGTTCGACCTTGGCCTGGTTGTATTTGCGGGCCGGTTTGGGTGTGACGCGCAGGCCGTGGCGCAACCAGTTGCGGGGGAAACAAAGCAGAAGGATGGCGAGGGCGAACTGGACGTAGGAAGAAGCGGGCACGGGGAAAATGGGGAAAGGCGAAAGCGCGTCTTATGCCGAGCCGCTCCGGCCGGTGTAAAGCACGCTGACAGACGAACACGCGGCGAGGGGGCGACAGGAGGCGATGTCAGTCCACCGGGAGCGCCGGCATCTTGCCGGCTTGCCAGGCAGACAGCCGGCAGGATGCCGGCGCTCCCGGTGGCGAAGTCCGCCGTCGCCTACTCCGCCGGGGCACCCGGCGCGTCGCGGAGGATGGCCAGGGCGTCGGCCAGGTCGGCCTCGTCCACCGCCACTTTCACCCCGCCCATCGCCAAGGCGTAGCCGGCGTTGAGGCCGGCGGTGTTTTCGTCGCGCAGCTCCGTGGCGATGCCGGCGCTGCGCAGACGCGAGGCGAGGAGCTGGGCCTCGTCCGGGTTTACGAAGGATGCGATGACGACCGTCTTCACGGTTGTTCGGGAGCGGCCGGCGCCGCGGCCTCGACCGGAGGCGGCACGGCGGCGGGGGCGGGCGCCCCGGCCGGAGACGCGTCCTGCGCCGCCGGGGCGGCCGGCGGAGCGACCGGCGCGACCGGGGTGGCGCGGACTTTGGGAGCCGACGCCGACGAGGTGGCGGCCGCGGCGGCCTCGCCCTGCAGTTCCACCGAGGAGATGTCGAAGGACACGTTGACCATGCCGGGAGCGCTGCGGTCGCCCTGCACGCTGATCTCCTTCAACCCGAGGTAGGGGGCGCGGCTCGAAAGTTCCTGGTAGAACCGGAGCACGGCGGCCAGCTCGGCGCGGCGCGTGGTGGCCTTGACGGTGTGGATGGCAAACTGGGCCGAGCGTCCGGTGCGGGGCGCGTCGATGTTCACCGGCAGGCCGGCGTTGCGCGCCATGTTTTGGACGGCGGAGACGAGGGCGGTGGCGTCGTAGGTCTTGGATGGTTCCAGATGCCGGGCCGCCTCGGACGCCATCTGCTCGATGCTCTCGCGGTTGGACAACCACAGCGCCTGCGTGTCGAGCTCGGCCTGCGCCGCCCGCGCGGTGCGGAGATTGGCGGAAAGAGAGTCGGTGGCGGAGGAGAGCCAGATCAGCGCGCCGAGCAGCACAAAGGCCAGCACGAGCACCTTCTCGCGCAGCAAACGGCCCAGAAACCAGGCTTTGACGGGGTTCACATCGCACCTCCGTTCCGCAGCGCCTCGGGCTTGAACTGGAGCGCGAGCACGAAGCTCGTCACGCCGTCACGCGAGCGCACGTCGCGCGTGGCGACGTTGGCCAGACCGGGCAGGCCCTTGAGCGCCTGCGAATAGGTGCCCACGTCGGAGGCGTCGCCCGCCTGACCCTGGATCGTCAGCTCGGTGTCGTTGGTGAGGACAAAGGATTGAAACACGATGGAGTCGGGGCGGGAGGGGTTGATCATCGCCAGCATCTCGAAGGGCATCAGGCGATTTTGGCTAAGCTTGCCGATTTCGTTGGCGAGGGATTGGGCGGCCTCGATCTGCTCGACCTCGGGTTGCTGGGCCGCGACCTGTTTCACGCGGCTGGAGGTGAGGAATCCCATCACGCCGGAGCTCAGGTGCAGCACGGCGGAGAGCAGCAGCACGGCGGCGGCGCCGAGCAAACCGCGCCAGAGCCAGAGGTCGCGCACCCCGGCGCGCCTGCGCTCGGCCAGGAAATCGGGATCGCGCACATCGGCGCCGGCCACCCAGGCGGCGGGCAGTTCGCCGGTCTTGGTCTCGCCCAGCCAAGCCTCGTAGCCGGCTTCGCCCGCCGAGCGCAGCGCCGGCACGCCCTCCACGGTGAGCGTCTCCGCACCGGGGTGGAGCCCGCCGCGGGAGCGGGCGTCGGCCGCGATGGCCGGCCCCAGCTCGGCTCCGCCGCCGCGCACGATCACGGCCACGGGCAGATCCTCGCCGGCTTTCCACGCGAGCGCGGTCACACGACCTTCGCCCACGTGCAGCGTCACACCCTCGCCGCCCGGACGACTCAGGAGCAGGGGGACAAACTCCGCCGTCACCAGCGCGGCGCCATCCCAGGCCTCCGTCTCGTCGGCGGAGAAACGCCGGCGAAAGGCGGCGAAAACCAGCGCGGAAGCACCGTCGGCCGAAGGCAGGTGGCCGTGGTAAAGCTGCTCGGGCGGGAAGGGCGCCATGCCCTCCAACGCCAGCGTGATTTGATCCGCGACCGGCGCGTCGGCCGCGAGGGCCACCCGGCGGGTGAAAAACACGTCGCCGCGAGCGAGCAGCACCGGCGGAGCGGGAGGGGCGGAGGGCAGGTATTGGGAAAGCGCGGACATCAAAGGGTCGGGTCTTCTTCGGATTCTTCGGGGGAGACGACAGGCGGGGGAGCGCTGGTTTCAAACACTTCAAGAATCGTGAAGGGGTAATTCAACTCTTCCTCGGTCGTTTGCGTTTGCCCGCCGCCGGCCTGGGTCTGGCCGCCGCCGGTGTTTTGGCCGCGGTTGCCGGCCCGGTTTTCCCGCCCGCCACTCTGGTTTTGGTTCTGGTTGGCGCCGGCCTGATTTTCCCCGGCCTGCTGGCCGGCGGGAGCGGCCGCCTCGCCGTCGGCCGGTGCGGCGGCCTCGGGCAGGGCCACCGACTCGTCGAGGGCGATAAACGAGGAGAGCACCATCGAAGCCAGCCCTTCGCGCACCAGGATCTCCACCCGCAGCACCTTGATGTTGGCGTCCAGGCCCTCGATGTCAGCGTTGGCCCCGAGGATGGAGGTCAGGTCGCTCGCGTCCCGGAACCAGGGCGGCGCGCCGACGGGACGGCTGGACAGGCCGGCGCGGTAACCGGCGATCTGCTCGAGCTGCGTCGCGTCCCAGCCGCGGGCGCTGCCGAGCGCGGGGGCGAGGGCGTTCACGTTGGTGCCTTCGAACTCGTAGAGGGAGACATTCTCGCGCAGGGCGGAGCCGAAGGGCGTGAGCGCGCCGGTCTCGGGATCGTAAACGTATTCCCGCGCCACGCGCACGGAACGCAGCTCCTCCCAGGAGCGCAGGGAACGTTTCGGCGTCACGATGGGCGGATCCTCCATCTCGTAGCGCGAGGGCTCGGCGTCGATGTCCTGCGCCACATGGTCCTCCCGCATCCAGGCGAAAAGTCCGTCGGAGAAGCGGCGCGCATCCGTCTCGGTCAGGCCAAGCACCTGGGCGAGCTCCACCATGTCGTCGAAACTCATCTGCGGCAGCGACAGTTTGCCGCTCTCGTCGTGGAAAGTGTAGCTGACGCTCACGCCTTCGCGGGGCGACTCGCCGGCGTAGCCGTAGGGGTCGCCCCAGCCCTGCTCGGGCGCGTTGAGCCGGTCCTCGTCGATGGCCTTGATCTCGGACATGACGGCCAGGAGCGTCTCGAGCGCGGAATAGGCGTCGGCGCGGAGCCGGTTTTGATCGGCCTGGCGCGTGGCGAGAGTGAGCTCGACGGCGCTGTTCTCCATGAACTTCACCAGCATGAGCGAGGTGAGGGTGATCATCACCAGCACGACCACGATCACCGAACCGCGACGGCGCGGGCGGGCGCGCCCGCCGCCCGCGAACGGGGCGGCCGGGGAAAAGGTCGGAGGGATGGAAAAGGGCATGGGCGGTTCGGGACGCGGCGGGTGCGGTTCAGTAATCGGTGGCGCCCTCACCCCGCACGGGCACGCGCAGCACCCGTTCGGACTTTAGTTTCCCGTGCTCGAAACGCAGGCGCAGCCGCTTGGGGAGCACGTAGGTGCCGTCCGCCTCGCGCTTCGGCTCCTCCAGTGTTTCCCAGCGTCGAAAAGCCTCGTCGTAGTAGTCCCAGCCGAGCGAGACGACGAAGGGCGAAATCACCGTGGTGCGGGGCGCCTCGGTGTCGCGGCGCAGCTCCAGCAAGGACTGCCAATGCAGGATCAAGCCCTGCTTCTCGCGACGATCCACCGCGATCGACATCTCGACATCCGGCGCGGGCGCGCCGGGCCAGGAAAGCAGACGGCTGCCCGCGGGCAACGTAAACGCCAGCTCGAGCTCCTCCCCGCCGTTTTCCTGTTTCACTTCGGCGACGGAAAGACCGCTGCCGCCCGGCCCGAGCGCGGCCGAGCGCAGGAGCTCCTCCACATGGAGCGACACCGCCCGGGCGTGCTGGGCGAAAAGCCGCTCGTCGCGCCCTTCACCCCAGACCTCGGCCATGGAGAAGATAAACACGTTCAGCGCCACCAGCAGCGAGCCGAGCAGGGTGATGGCGAGCAGCACCTCGATGAGGGTGAAGGCGCGCCGGACGCGCGCGCGGAAACCCCGCGTCGCGCCGCGCGCGGCGACGCCGTCGGGGAAACGCCGACCCGACAGGTCGGGCGGGCCGGGTGAGACGGGCGGGCCGGGCGGGACGGACATTTTTTTCGAGTGATCGGAGATCATCGCATGGCCTCCCGTTGGCGTTGCAGGCGCTCGCGGGCGCGGTTGCGCAGTTGCTCGCGCTCCGCCTCGGTGGACCAAGTCGGTCGCAGCAGACGCAGCTGACTGCGGCTGCGCACGAGGTCGCCCCCGCCGCCGACGGGCGGGGCGTCGAGCTCGAGCACCACGTCGAAAAGATCGCTCACCCCGGTCTCCGTGATGGTGGCGCGCCAGTTGGCGGTGCGACCGTCGGGCAGCACCACGTCGCCGCCGCGCTCCGCCTCCTGCCGGTCCGCGACGGTGAGCAGGGCGTCGCGCGCCCACTGCATGTCGCCGCCGGAGCTGTCGAGCTCGCGCAGCGCGGCATGGCACATGAGGAGGTTGACGTAGGTCGTGCCGAGCACGACCGCCGCGATGGCGAAGATCGCCAGCGCCACCAACACCTCGATCAGGGTGAAGGCCCGGCCGGCGCGACGACGGAGCGACAGGCGTATCCGTTTTTTCACGACGCGGTTCCTCCCGAGGGCAGCGGCGCGGCCGTCCAGGGATCGAGGGCGAAGACGCGACGCGTGTCGCCTTTTCGCACCTCCACCCGCACCGGATCGCAGGATCCGTCCGGATAAAAACGGATGCGCTCGATCGGCTCCTCCATGAGCTGCCCGCCGATGAGGGAGGCGCGGCCAAACTCGGGCTTGAGCAGGGTCACGCGCGAGCCGCCTTCGCGGTAGGGCAAGGTCTCGAGCCCCTCCTCGCCCCAGAGGAAGCCCTTGTGCTCGGGCAGTTGGACGAGCTCGACCACCCGGCCGCTCTCCACCGCCTGGCCACGCATCTTCTGCATGAGCGAAAGCAGGGCGCCCTCGGGATCGGTCTCCTTGTTCACGTCGAGCAGGGAGGCGGCTCCGCCGATCATCACCGAGCCCATCAAGGCGATGAGCATGAGCACGAGCAGGATCTCGAGCAGGGTGAAGCCGCGCGCACGGCGCCGAGCGGCGCGCGTGACGCCGCCGAGGGCGGCGGCGGGCAAGCCGGGCAGGGAACTGGAAAAATCGGAAGTCACGCTCCGGAACGAGCCCGGCGGAGCCGGGCTGCGACGCGGGTAGGCGGGTGATTACCAGTTGCCGATGTCGTCCTCGGTCTCGGCCACCTTGTCGGGGCCCTTCGAGAACACATCGTAGCTGTTCTTGTTTTTGGTGCCGGGGAAACGGTAGCCGTAGGGCTCTTGCCAGGGATCCAGCGGCAGCTTGCCGCCTTTGGCCTCGATGTAGGGCCCCTTCCACTGCTCGGCCTTGCTGGCGGGCGCGGTGACCAGCGCATCCAAGCCCTCGGCGGTGGAGGGATAACCGCCCATGTGGATGCGATACTGCACGAGGGAGGCCTTGATGGTGTCGTTGACGAAGATCTTCGCGATGGAGCCCTGGCTGTCGCCGAAAATCTTGTCCACGTTCTTCACCGCGAGTCCGACCAGCAGGCCGATGATCGCGAGAACGACGAGGATTTCGAGCAGGGTGAAACCGCGACGCCGGTCGGCGCGGGGACTTTGGGAACGGGCTTGGGTGAACATGGATTTTAGAAAGGAAAAACAGGACTCGGTAACAGGGAGAGACGGGAGAAACGAAAACGGCGAAACGGGCGGCGAAACGGGTCTCGGTGGCGGCCGCGTCCGCTCGAGGAAGCGAGCGCCTCGGCCCGAGGGCCGGATTCTCGCCATGGATGCGGGCGGGCGGAGCGACACGACAGGCGGTGAGCGAGCGAAGCCGCCGACCCCGGCATCACTGGGCGGGCTTGGGCGGGGGTTGCTGCTGAGCGCCGTTGGCGGCGGCGTTGCGCAGGGCGCGACGGCGACGGACCTCGGCGGCCACGGCTTCGAGCCGGCTCGTGTCGGCGGCCGAGCTGGGGTTCACCGCCGGCGCCCCGCCGGGCATCGGCATGCCGGGACGCGGCACGGCGGCGACCACGGGAGAGCCGCTCTGGGTGGTGGCGCGTTTGAGCGACAGCTTGATCGGTTTTCCGTTCTGCTCAATCTCCAGCAGGTTGTCCTGGGCGTTGTAGGATTTGACCGTGAACTGGCTCTTGGGATCGCCCTCGCGCACCCAGAAACCGCGGTTCGCGGTGGCGTCGAACACACTGTAGGAAACACCGGTCTCGTCGGTGACCACGCCGCGGAATTCCAAGGTGGCCGCCTCGGGCGGGGGAGCGGCGTTGGTGTTGGCCGACTGCGGCGGAGAGAAGGGCGAACGATCGATCAGGTTTTGCAGGTCGATGGCGCCGAGCCCGAGGGCGGACGCGAAGTAGGTGGCGAGTAGGGATAAACGAAAAGCTTTCACGGGACGGGAAGGGTGGAGGCAGGCAGGCTGCAAACCAGTTGGCAACCTTTGCGATGGGACGCGCCGGGACGGTCGAAGTTTCGTGCGGTCACCACCCACTCAGGGTTTCAGCACGATTTTGCCAAACTGCCCGCCCGCCTCCATCAAATCGAAGGCCCGCGCGGCCTCGGCGAAGGGGAAAACCTGGCTCACCACCGGACGAAGTCCCTGCCGGGAAACCGCCTCCAGCATCGCCCGCCAATCCTCCGGCGAACCCATCGTCGTGCCGAGCAGGCTGAGCTGACGCCAAAAAATTTTCCGCATCGGGAGCGAGTCCGGATTCCCGCGCGTGGCCCCGAAGAACGCGACTCGGCCGCCCGGCGCCGCCAGATCGATCAGCGCCTCAAATCCCCGACCGCCCGCGCTGTCGATGATGACGTCGAACAGGCCGCCCGCCTCCCGCGCCGCCTCCGCCGCCCACCCGGGCCGGGTGTAGTCGAAGCCGCCCTTGGCGCCCAGGGCCACCGCCCGGGCGATTTTGTCCGGACTGCTCGACGTCACCCAGACCTCCGCGCCCGCCGCGACGGCAAACTGCAACGCGAACAGCGCCACGCCGCCTCCCACCCCGCTGAGCAGCACCCGCTCCCCCGACCGCAGCGCCGCCCGCGCCATGAGCGCCCGCCACGCGGTCAGCCCGGCCAACGGAAGCGCGGCCGCCTCCTCGTCGCCCAGGTGCGCCGGCGCCTCCGCGAGCTGCGCCGCCGGCACGGCGATTTTCTCCGCCAAAGTTCCGTCCCGCGGCAGTCCCAGAATCGAAAAATCCGGCCCCTGAGCCCCCTGCGCGGCCCCCCAGGCAAAGGAGGGGTTGATGATCACGCGTTTGCCCAGCCAACTCGCCGGCGCCACGCCCGCCCCCGGTCCCTCCTCCGCAGTGGGCCCGAAGGCGACCACCTCCCCCACCCCGTCCGAGCCGGGGATGCAGGGAAATTTGAGGCCGGCGTATTGCCCGAGCTTGATCCAGAGATCGCGATGGTTGAGCGCGGCGGCGGTGATCCTCACCACCACCTCCCCGGCCGCCGGCACCGGGTCGGCGACTTCGCGAAGTTCCAGTTGATTGACGGCGGTAAGTTGAATGGCGCGCATGGTAAAATGAAGGCGGGGAAAACAGGGGGAAACAAACGCCCCACTCAAACTCCCCCACCCCGCCATCGCCAGTCGGCATTGAAGAAGGACGCGGCGGCCCAACTCGGTATTCGCCAAGCATCTCACCCCATACACGCGCCCCGACGACCGCTCGCCAAACGGCGCGCGCGATCCGTTGCGGCGTCGCCTAAAACTGGCGGAGAGAGGGGGATTCGAACCCCCGGTAGGCTGTTACACCTACGACGCTTTAGCAAAGCGCTGCTTTCGACCACTCAGCCATCTCTCCGGGTCAGGGCGGTCGAGAGAAAAACCCCGACGGCAAAGCGCAAGGGCGATTTTCGACTTCGCCCAATTTACCGCGCCTCGCCGCCGGCCGCATTCCCTCCAGCTTTTCCCTTGCACACCCGCACCCCACCCACCTTTCTCTGACCCTTTTAACTCAACCCACGCACCACCATGGCTCGCATCTGCGCTATCACCGGCAAACGCCCCACCAAGGGTTCCATCATTCACCGCAAGGGTCAGTCCAAGAAGAGCGGCGGCATCGGCACCCACGTGACCAAGAAGACCTCCCGCACCTTTAAGCCGAACCTCCAGCGCATCCGCGTGAAGCTGGCCAACGGCTCCGTCAAGCGCATGCTCGTCTCGGTCAAGGCCATCAAGGCCGGCCTCGTCGAGAAGGTCGTCTGAGCCGCCTCGCCCTTTTCCCCAACCCGCGCGCCCCCCACGGCCGCGGGTTTTTTTGCGCCCGGCGGCTCGCCAACCCCCGCCCCCGCCGTCTGGTTCCGGCCCCGTAACCGTAACAGAATCCGCCTCCGCCCACAGCCGCCCGGCATCCCGCCTCGCCCGGTTTCGCCTCCCCGCCCAGGCCTCCGCCAGCCACCGCCCTCGCCTTCCTCGCCCCCTCGCCCGCCATGCCGCCGCCGCCGCTCCACCTGCAAGGCGTCACCCAACGCTTCGGCTCCGCCACGCAGCCCGTTTTGGGGCCCGTCGATCTGGAGATTCCGCCGGGCCAGTTTCTTTCCGTCCTCGGCCCCTCCGGCTGCGGCAAGTCCACCCTGCTCCGATTGCTTTCCGGCCTCGCCGAACCGGCCGAAGGCGTCATCCGGATCGGAGAAACCCCTCCCGCTCGCTGCGACGAACTGGCCTACGTCTTCCAGGACGCCACCCTCCTGCCCTGGCTGCGCGTCGGCGCCAACGTCGAGACGCTCCTGCGCCTGCGCCGCGTGCCCGCCGCCGAACGCGCCCGCCGCCGCGACGCCGCCCTCGCGCTCGTGGGCCTGGCCGACCGGGCCGACGCCTACCCCAGCCAGCTCTCCGGCGGCCAGCGCATGCGCGTCTCCCTCGCCCGCTCCCTCGCGCTCGAGCCCGACGTGCTTCTCCTCGACGAACCCTTCGGCGCGCTCGACGAGATGACGCGCGACCGCCTCGGCGAGGAACTGCTCGCCATCCGGGCGCGCCAGGGCTGGACCGCCGTCTTCGTCACCCACTCCGTGGCCGAGGCCGTTTTTCTCTCCGATCGCGTGCTCACCCTCGCCGCCCGTCCGGGACGCGTCGTCCACGACCTGCGCGTCGGGCTTCCGTATCCAAGAAACCACGACACGCGTCGCTCCCCCGATTACCTGCGCCTCGTGGCCGAGGTCTCCGGCCGCCTGCGCGCCGTCGAGGACGCCTCCCCGCTCCCCGCCGCCGCCCACGACCGCGCGTCCCTCGCCGGCGCCACCCGCCCCGCCCCCGCGCCATGAGCCG
The DNA here is from genome assembly GCA_966252115.1 of uncultured Akkermansia sp. Taxonomy (GTDB): domain Bacteria; phylum Verrucomicrobiota; class Verrucomicrobiia; order Opitutales; family Opitutaceae; genus IMCC26134_A. The sequence continues at coordinate 4,345 of CBINNW010000072.1, read as the reverse complement.
CCCACCGCCCCCCTCCCGCCTCGCCCGCCGGCTCCCGCCCCTGATTTTCGCCGCGCTCCTGCTCGTCGGCTGGCAAGTCCTGCACCACATGCTGCCGGCCTCGCGCCGCTTCCTGTTTCCCGACCTCCCCCGCCTCGCCGAGGCCTTTCGCGAACACGGCCCCGCGCTCCTCGCCGCCACCCGCTACACCGGCCTGGCCGCCCTCGGGGGCTTCGCCCTCGCGGCGGTGATCTCGGCCGCGCTCTCCCTGCTCCTCGCCAGCTCCGCGCTGGTCCGCGCGACGCTTTACCCCTACCTGATGGCGCTCCAGATGGTGCCGATCATCATCGTCGCTCCCATCCTGATCCTCTGGGTGGGCCCCGGAACGCCGAGCGTGCTCATCGTCACGTTCCTGATCTCGTTTTTCCCCTTGGTGGTAAACACCACCCAGGGCCTGCTTTCGGTGGACGCCGCCCACCTCGACCTCTTTCGCATGGGCCGCGCCGCCCGGTGGCAGGAGCTCCTCCTGCTCCGCGCCCCCGCCGCCCTGCCCTATTTTTTCACCGGCCTGCGCATCTCCGCCATCCTCGCCCCCATCGGCGCCCTCACCGCCGACTACCTCGTCGGCAGCACCAGCGGCGGCCGCTCCGGGCTCGGCATCACCGCGCTCATTTTTAGCACGCGAAACGAAATCCCCGGCCTCTACGCCACCGCCATCCTGGGCTGCGCGCTGGGCTTCGCCCTCGTCTCGCTCGTCTCCTTCCTCTCCTGGCTGACCTTGCACCGCTGGCACGACGCCTATTCCCCTTCCGACTCATGAACTCCACCCGCACCGCCCGCGCCCTCCTCGCCGCCACGCTCTCCATAGCCGGCGCGCTCCTCCTCTCGGCCTGCGGGAAAAAGGAAACCACCGCATCCGCGTCCGACTCCGGCGCGGCGGGCGCCGGCACCCCCGCGTCCACCAAGGTCACGGTGCAGCTCGACTGGTTCCCCGAGCCCGAGCACGGCGGCCTCTACCAAGCCCAGGCCCGCGGCTGGTTCCGCGACGCCGGCCTCGACGTCACCCTCGTCCCCGGCGGTCCCAACGCCCTCGTCAACCAGCGCATCGCCACCGGCCAGGCCGACCTCGGCCAGGGCGAAAGCGTCACCACCCTGCTCGACGTTCACAAAGGCCTGCCGCTCCTCCAGGTCGCCGCCGTTTTTCAGAACGACCCCTCGGTCTTCCTCCTCCACGCCGAGAACCCGGTGAAAGACTTCGCCGACCTAAACGGGCGCAAGATCATGGCCCGCCCCGGCTGGCTCTTCCTCGACTACCTGCGCCGGAAATACGCCATCGATTTCACCATCATCCCCTTCAACTTTTCCGTCTCCAACTTCATCGCCGATCCGACCTTCATCCAGCAGGGCTACTACATCGCCGAGCCCTTCTTCATCACCCAAGGCGGAGCGCCCGCGCCCAGATACCTCTACGCCTGGGACGCCGGCTACGACTCCTACGGCGTGCTCATCGCCAACAAAGACTGGGCGGCCAAAAACCCCGCCGCCCTCCGCGCCTTCCTCGCCGCCTACATCCGCGGCTGGCGTGACTACGTCGAGGGCGATCCCACGCCCGCCCACGAGGCCATGAAGGCCGCCAACGAGAAAAACACCGACGCCTTTCTCGCCTTTTCCCGCGACATGATCGTGAAGGAAAAACTCGTGGTCGGCCGCGACGCCACCGACAGCGCCCGCATCGGCCGACTCGATCCCGCCCGCTACGCCACGCAGCTCAAGATCGTGGAAGACCTCAAACTCATGCCCGCCGGCGCGCTCAAAGTCTCCGACGTCATGAGCACCGATTATCTGCCCGCGTCCGAGTAAAGCCGCCCGGCCCGATCCAACCGGCCCCGCGCCCGTGCCTTCCGCGCCCTCCCCCTCCGCCGTGGTGAACCCTCCCCGCTCGTCCCTGCCCTGTCGCGGCCTTGCTCTCGACCTGACGGCGCCGCGTCTCATGGGCATCGTCAACGTCACCGACGATTCCTTCTTCGACGGCGGCCAACACCCCTCGCCCGAGCTCGCGCTCGCCCACGCCCGCCGGCTCGTCGCCGAGGGCGCGGACCTGCTCGACATCGGCGGCCAGTCCACCCGTCCCGGCTACGTCGAGGTCGGCCCCGCCTCCGAGATCGCGCGCACCGAAGCGGTGCTCCGCGCCCTCGCCGCCGAGTTTCCGCACATCCCGCTTTCGATCGACACCTACCATCCCGAGGTCGCCGCGGTGGCGCTCGCCGCCGGCGCGCACCTGCTGAACGACGTCCACGGCCTGCAAGGCCCCGGCGGCGCCGCGCTCGCCCGCCTCGCCGCCGAGCACGGAGCGGCGGTGGTCATCATGCACAACGACCCCGCGCTGCGCTCGCTCCCCCCCGGGACCGACCCGCTGCCGAGCATGCTCGACTGGCTGCGTCGCAGCCTGGAGATCGCCCACGCGTCCGGCCTTCCGAGCGACCGCGTCGTGCTCGATCCGGGCATCGGCTTCGGCAAAACCCAGCCGCAAAATCTGACCCTGCTCGCGCGTTTGGACGAACTCCACGCCCTCGGTCACCCGCTCCTGCTCGGCGTGTCGCGCAAGAGCGTGATCGCCCACGTGCTCGACGGCATCCCGCCGGCGGAGCGGCTCGCCGGCACGCTCGCCATCACCGCCCTCGCCGTGCGCCAGGGCGTGCAACTCCACCGCGTGCACGACCTGCGCGCCAACCGCGACGCCGCCCGCCTCGCGGCGGCGCTGGGTCGCGCCCGGGATCATACCCGGGCCTGAGCAAACTGTTCGGGCGGCCCGGGCGCGCGGCCGTCGGGTCGGCCGGCCGCCCCGACCTCGCAGGCTCAGCCGAGCGTGGCGCGGAAGCGCTCCAGGCGCGCCAGCGCGCGCTCGCGGCCGAGCAGGCGCAGGATGCCGGTGATGCTCGGGCCGGCGCTCAGGCCGGTCAGCGCGATGCGCGTCACGCTTTGGTAATCGCCAAAGCCCAAGCCGCGCGCCTCGGCCAAGCCCTTGATCGTGGCCTCGAGCGCCGCGTCCGACGTGTAGTCGGCCGCCGGAGCGCCGAGCGCCTCGATAAGCTCGGCGAGGCGAGCCTTGGGATCGCCCTTGGCGAGGGCCTTGGCCTTCGCCTTCTCGTCGGTCGGGTAGCTGTCGCTCCAGAAATAGGCGGTGTAGGCCGGCAGCTCCTCCAGCCCCTTGATCTTGGGCTGGGCCAGGCCCATGACGGCGGCGAAATAGGCCGCGTCGGCCGCGAGCGCAGCCGCTCCGGTTTCGGACGGCAGCGAGGCGAAGTAGGCACGGGCGCGGGCGACAAACTCCTCCGCCGGCAAGGCCAGCAGGTAGAGCATGTTCATGTGCGCCATCTTCTTGTCGTCGAAACGCGCGTTGCTCTGGTTGACCGCGGGCAGGTCGAAGAGGCGCACGATCTCCCCGATCGGCATCTTCTCGCGATCATCGCCCGGATTCCAACCGAGCAGGGTGATGAAGTTGACCACCGCCTCGGGCAGGTATCCGCGGCGTTGATACTCCTCGATCAGGGCGCCCTGGTCGCGTTTGGACATCTTGCCCGGACCGTTCTGTTTCAGGATGAGCGGGATGTGGGCGAAGACCGGCGGCTTCACCCCGAAGGCCTCGAAGAGCGCGACGTGTTTGCTGGTGTTGGACAGGTGGTCCTCGCCGCGGATGACGTGCGTGATGCGCATGGCGATGTCGTCCACCACGTTCACGAAGTGGAAGACCGGATTGCCGTCGGAGCGGAAGATCACGAAGTCCTCGTCCTCGACCCGCTCCACCCGCCCGCGGATCGCGTCGTCGATCACCATCGGGGCGGTCTTCACCTTCTCGACCTCCTTTTTGCGGTGGTCGTCGAAGACGGTGTAGCGGTCGCCGAGCAGCTTGAACCAGATCGCGCCGTCCTTCTCGTAGGTGCGGCCGGCGGCGGTGAGTTTCTCCAGATACTCGCGGTAGATGTGGGCGCGCTCGCTCTGCCGGTAGGGGCCGAAATCGCCGCCCGCGCCGGGACCCTCGTCCCAGCCGAGACCGAGCCACTTGAGCGAGTCGTAGATGACGCCGAGGAAGGCCTCGGAGTTGCGAGCCGTATCCGTGTCTTCGATACGGAGGATGAAGGTGCCGCCGGTGTGCCGGGCGTAGAGCCAGTTGAACAACGCCGTGCGGGCGCTGCCGATGTGGAAAAACCCGGTCGGGCTGGGGGCGAAACGGACGCGAACTTGGCTCATGGGAAAACGGTGCGGGAAAAGTAAACCGGCGACCTTGCCCGCCCCGCCCCGGGGCGCGCAAGACCGCAACTCGAAGGCCGGCCGGCGGGTGTAGCAGGAAACGATGTCACGGCGTGGG
>CBINNW010000071.1:0-27480 GCA_966252115.1 uncultured Akkermansia sp. | reverse complement strand
CGCCAGTCCGGTTCTGAGGGAGGGGCGGGTTTAACCCCCGTCCCTACCTCTATCCCCAAGAATCCCAATCAGCCCGAGTGGGCTGCGGGGGCCGACGGATTTTGGCCGAGGACGGCCAACGCTACACCGGCGCTCCGTTTCCGCCCGCGCCGCGCGCCGAGGCACGTGGTGTGCTTCGTGGGCGGGCGACGCCGTCGGTCTTTCTTCCGGCGACGTCGCCCCCACCTCCGCACCGTGTCCAGCCCGTCCGCCGTTTCCTGCTCATCGCCCGCCGCCCTTCCTCATCGCGATGGTGGCGGTCTTGGCGTGTGGCGGGAACGTTTGCCGATGCTCGCGGCGCTGCTGGGCGGACTGGCGTGTTCGTTGGCGTTGTTTTTCACGCTCCGCAGTTGGGAGCACCGGGCCGCGCAGGCGGCGGTCCACGCGGCGGCCGCGCAGCGCATGGAGCTGCTGCAGGAGACCTTGGGCAACTCGCTCGAGGGACTGCACGCGCTGGGCGCCTTCCTGCATGTCGAGCCGCGCCCGGAGCGGGAGCGCTTCGCCCGCTTCGTTAACGACATCCTCGCGCGTCGCCCGGAACTGCACGCCCTGTCGTGGACGCCCGTGGTGAGCGCCGCCGAGCGACCGGCCTACGAGGCGCGCGCCCGCGCCGAGGGGCTGGCGGGTTTTCGTTTCACCGACATCGAACCGGCCTCGGGGCGGATCGTCCCGGCGGCGGAGCGGGCGGTGCATTACCCGGTGTTTTTTATCGAGCCGGCGGCGTCGAATCTCAACGCGCTCGGCTTCGACCTGACGCCGCGTCTGCCCACTCTCGAGGCGGCGCGCGACGCCGGCCGGGCCGTCTCCACCCCGCCCATCCTGCTCGTGCAGGAGCCGGAGAACCTGCCCGGCTTCATCGTGTATCTGCCGCTCTACTCGACCGACACGGCGCCGCCCGATGTCGCGGCGCGACGCGCGGGCCTCACCGGCTTCGCGGCGGCGGTGTTTCGCGTCTCGACCCTGGTCGATCCCGCGCTGGCGCGCCTGCCGGGCCTGCGGGTCGCCCTGCGCGACGCGACGTCCGACACGGCCATCGCCTACGATCCGCCGCGGGCCGACGCCGCGCCGCCCGCGCGCCACCTCGCGCCGGTGTCGCTCTCGCTGGCCTACGCGGGGCGCGAGTGGCGGGTGGAGTTTTCCCCCACGACGAGTTTCAAGACCGGTCGCGGCCGCTGGCAGTCGTGGACGGTGCTCGCGGCCGGACTGGGCCTCACCGCCCTGCTCGTCGCCCATCTGCGCGCCGGATTGCGCGCCCGACGCGAAGCCGCCCGGGCCAACGCCGAACTTCAGGTCGAGGTCGTGGAACGCAAACGCGCCGAGGAGGCCGCCGCCGCGGCGAACCAGGCGAAGTCGGATTTTCTCGCCGGCCTCAGCCACGAGATCCGCACGCCGCTCAACTCCATCCTCGGCTACGCCCAGATCCTCGAGCGCGACCCCGATCTTTCCCGTCGCCACCGCGACTCGGTCTCCGCGCTCGCGGCCAGCGGGCGACACCTGCTCGGCCTGCTCAACAGCATCCTCGACCTCTCGAAAATCGAGGCCGGGCGCATGGAGACGCATCGCGACGTTTTTGATCCCCGCGCGCTGGTCGGGGAACTGGCGGACATGTTCAAGCCGCGCTGCGCGGAGAAACACATTCGCCTGCGTGTGCTCGTGCCCGAGGAGCTGCCGGGCGCGGTGATCGGCGACGAGGGCAAGCTTCGGCAGGTGTTGATCAACCTCATCGGCAACGCGGTGAAATTCACCCCGCGCGGCGAGGTCGTGGTGGCGCTCTCGGCCGGGGATGCGGCCGACGGGGAGCATTGGCGTTTCGAGGTCATCGACACCGGCATCGGCCTCGCGCCCGATGAGCTGGCGGGGCTGTTCACACCGTTTCACCAGACGGCCGCCGGGCGACGTCAGGGCGGCACCGGCCTGGGGCTCGCCCTGGCGCGGCGTCACGTCGAGCTGATGGGCGGGGTGATCGAGGTGAATTCGGAGCCGGAGACGGGCACGCGTTTCCGCTTCACCCTGCGCCTGCCGGCCTCGCCCGTGCCGGTGGCGGCGGCGCGGGAAACCTTGCCGCGCCTGGCGGGCGAGGCGCGGGTGCGGGCGCTGGTGGTGGACGACAATCGCGACAATCGCGCGATCCTCGCGCGGCTGCTCGCCGACATCGGTTGTCAGGTCGCGACGGCGGGGACCACCGCCGAGGCCGCCGCCATCGTGGGCGAGGAGGCGCCGGATATTTTGTTCGTCGATCTGCGGCTCGAGGAGGGGCGGCGCGGGCACGAGCTGGTCGCGGGCCTGCGCGCCGGGGGGCGGTTGGCGCCGGCGACGCCGGTGGTGTATCACACGGCCACGCTGCTGGACGCGGCCGAGCGCGAGGCGCTGCGCGCCACGGGCGCGGAGCTGTTGTCCAAGCCCTTCCGGGCGGAGGATCTCTGCGCATGTCTCCAGGGCGTGCCGGGCGTGCGCTTCGAGGACGCGCCCGAGGCCGTCGCGGCGTGCGCGCCCGATCCGGCGGGGGTGCGGCTGCCGACGGAGCTCGCGCATCGGCTCGCGGTCGCGGCCGAGCTGCACAGCACGACGGTGTTGAAGGCCTGCCTCGACGAGCTCCGGCAGCTGGGCGGTCCGGCGGTGCCGCTGGCCGACCACCTGCGCCATCTGCTGCGGGGCTACGACCTCGTATCGATTTCTCGGATACTCGCAGACCTGCCGGTCGTCGCCGAGGCGGACTCGCCTCCCCGGCCCGAGCCGGTGGTGGCGAAGGCGTTGTCGGCCGACGCGGAGGTGGCGCCGGTGGCGACGCCGGCGGCGGCCGGGGCGCTTGCGGTGGTCGGCGTCGGTGCCGGCGCGGTCCATCCCCATCCCCTATGAAAACCGATTCGTCCGCGCCGTCCCGGGCCCGGCCGCACGCTCCGCCGTCGGCCTCGGCCGCCTCGTCGCCGCCGCTCGTGCTCGTGGTGGACGACCAGCCGGCGAACCTCGCGGTGCTGGGCGATCTGTTGGAGCCGGCGGGGCACCAGCTGCTCTCCGCGACCAACGCGGAGGACGCGTGGCGCATCGCGCGGAAGGCGCGGCCGCATCTGATCCTGCTCGACGTGGTGATGCCCGGCACCGACGGGCTGGAGGTCTGCCGGCGGCTGAAGGCGGAGCCGGAGCTGGCGGAGATACCGGTGGTGTTTATCACCGGCCGCGCGGAGCTCGCGGCGCGGGTGGAGGGCTTCGCGGCCGGCGGGGTGGACTACATCGTGAAGCCCTTCGAGGCCGCCGAGGTGCTGGCGCGCGTGCGCACACATCTGGAGCTCGCCCGGGCGCGGCGCGAGCTGGCGGAAAAACTCGCCGAGCTGCGGGCGGAGGTCGCGCGGCGCGAGGCGGCGGAGACGGCGCGGCGCGAGGCGGACCAGCGGCTCTCGGTGTTGTCGGCGCGCGAGGCGCGCAAGTGGAACGTGGCCGGTCTGGTGGGGCGGAGCCGGGCGCTGGCGGGCTTGTTGCGCGAGGTGGAGCGTTTGCAGGGCTTCGGGCGCACGGGGGTGTTGCTCGCGGGCGAGAGCGGCACGGGCAAGGAGCTGGTGGCGCGCGCGCTGCACTTTGGCGGGGCGCGGGCGAAGGGGCCGTTTATTCCGGTGAACTGCGTGGCGGTGCCGGGGGAGTTGATGGAGTCGATGTTCTTCGGGCACGTGAAGGGCGCCTTCACCGGGGCGCACACGGAGCGGAAGGGCTACTTCGAGCTGGCCGACGGCGGGACGCTTTTTCTGGACGAGATCGGGGACATGCCGGCCGCGCTTCAGGCGAAGTTATTGCGGGTGCTGGAGGACGGGCGCGTGACGCCGGTGGGCGGCGCGGTGGAGCGGCGGGTGGATGTGCGGGTGGTGGCGGCGACGAACGCGGATCTGGAGGCGCGCATCGCGGCGGGCGCGTTTCGGCGGGACCTGTTTTTCCGCCTGGCGCGCAGCGTGGTGCGGGTGCCGCCGCTGCGGGAGCGGCCGGAGGACATACCGCTGTTGGCGGCGCATTTTCTGGAGCACTTCGCGGGCGAGATGGGGCTGCCCGGGGCGCCGGGGATCGACGCGGAGGCCCTGGCGGCGCTGGCCGCGCATACCTGGCCCGGCAACGTGCGCGAGCTGCGCAACGTGATCGAGAGCGCCTTGATCGCGAGCGGCGGCGGCGCGGTGGGCGCGGCCCATCTGCGCCTGCTCACGGTGGGGCGATCACCGGCGGTCGGGGCCGCGGGCGCAGCGGCGGGCGGGATGGAAAACGCGTTCGCGGCGGACGCGGAACGGAGCGGGAAACCGGTGGCGAAGGCTGGGACGGAAGCGGAGGAGTCGAAGGAGAAGGCTGCGGCGAAGGCGGCGGAGGCGGATGCATTGCCGCTAAACTTGGACGCGGCGGAGCGGACCTTGATCCGGCGGGCGGTGAACCAGGCGGGCGGCAACATCGCGGAGGCGGCGCGGCTGCTGGGCGTGCATCGCACGCGGGTTTATCGGGCTCTGGCGCAGGAGGCGGGCTGAAGGCGGTCCCGGAGGCGTTCCGAGCCGAGCGCCGAGAGCCGCTAGCCGCTTGGCCGCGAGTGACTTGGCAAAGGGCTGTCCTCGGGGCGGGGCGGAGGGCGGGAGCGAGGGCGGCCGGGGTGTAGGGTTGGCCGTCCCAGGCCAAGATGGAGACCGGCCTCCGGCTGGGTTTTCGCCGCCGTCCGCCAAGGCATTGGCCGGGGACGGCCAACGCTACACCGGACGGCCGACGTTGCACCGGAGGACCCACGCTGCACCGGACGGCCAACGCTCTACACCGGAGGGAGGACGGGAACCGTGAGGTATCCCGGCGGGGAGTCTGGCCGGCCGGCCTCGCTTACTTCGCGGGCGGGGCGAACTGGCGCTGGATGCTGGCGGCGATGTCCGCGAGTTTCACCGGCTTGGTGATGTAGTCGTCCATGCCGGCGGCGAGGCAGGCGTCGCGGTCGCCCTGGAGGGCGTTGGCGGTGAGTGCGATGATGCGCGGTTGGCGGTCGGGCGGGAAGTTGGCGCGAATCTCGCGGGCCGCCTCGAAGCCGTCCATCTCGGGCATCTGGAGGTCCATGAGCACGAGGTCGTAGGGGCGGGCTTCGAGGGCGCGGAGGGATTCGAGGCCGTTGGCCACGGCGTCGGCGCGGTAGCCGAGGCGGTCGAGGAAGCGGAGGGCGACTTTTTGGTTAACCAGGTTGTCCTCGACGAGGAGGATGGAGAGGGGGATGGCCTCGGCGAGTTGTTCGATTTCGGCGGCGGCGCGGGTGGCGGCGCGGGTGGTCTCGAGGCCGAGGTGGCGACGGAGGGCGGAGACGACGTAGGCGGTGCGGGCGGGGCGGGGCAGTTTGGCGTGGCAGGGGCCGAGGTCGTCGGGCGCGGCGGGTGGCGCGCCCTGTGGGTGGAGCCAGAGAACGGGCAGGCGAAGGGGACGCAGGCGCGCGGCGAGGTGCGGGTGCTCGGCGAGGAAGGACGGCTCCGCGACGAGGAGGGTGGGCATGGGGCGCAGCTCGGCGCGGAGCAGCGTTTCGAGTTCCGCGGGATCGGCGGGGGCGACGACGGGGCCGACCTGGGCGGACAACTGTTCGGCCAGGCGTTGGCGGTTGAGCGGGTGGTGTTCGAGCAGGAGAAGGGTGGGGCGCTGGGCGGGGGGGAAGGGCGGGATCGACTCGGACGGGGTGGGGCAGGCGCGGAGCGGGAGGGTGAAGTGGAAGGTCGAGCCGCGGCCGACGGCGCTGTCCACCTCGATGCAGCCGCCCATGAGCTCGGTGAGGCGTTGGCAGATGACGAGGCCGAGGCCGGTGCCGCCGTATTTGCGGGTGGTGGAGGAGTCCACCTGCGAAAAGGCCTTGAAGAGGCGGTCCACGCGATCGGGCGGGATGCCGATGCCGGTGTCGCGCACGCGAAACTGGAGCGATCGGCCGCCGACCGGGACGATCTCGACGGAGACGGAGCCGGAGGGGGTGAACTTGACGGCGTTGTTGATGAGGTTGGCGAGGATTTGGCGGAGGCGGGTTGGGTCGGCCTCGATCCAGGTGGGGAGGGATGGGTCGATGCGGTAGGCGAGGTCGAGGCCGCGCGAGGTGGCGAGGGGGGCGAAGAGGTCGAGCGTCTCCTCGACGAGGGAGACGAGGTCGAAGGGGATGAACTCCAGCTCGAGGCGGCCGGACTCGATTTTGGAGAAGTCGAGGATGTCGTTGATGATGGTCAGCAGGGTCTCGCCGGACTGGCGGATGGTGTTGACCGAATCGCGTTGGTCGGGGGTGAGCGGGGTGTGGAGGAGGAGGCTGGTCATGCCGATGACGCCGTTCATCGGGGTGCGAATCTCGTGCGACATGGAGGCGAGGAAGTCGCTCTTGGCGCGGGAGGCGGCGTCGGCCTCGATCTTGGCGCGGCGCAGTTCGCGTTCGGTCTCGACGCGCTGGGTGATGTCGGCGGCGAGCAGGATGTAGTTTTCCAGGTGGCCCTCGGAATCGTAGATCGGCTGGAGGTCGAGGGAGAGGTCGTAGTGGCGTCCGGAGCGGGATCGGCAGGAGACGTCGGTGGCGAGGGAATCGCCGGCGTCGAAGGCCTGCCGGAGGCGCAGGGCGGCCGAGGGGTCGTGGGCGGAGAGCAGGGCGAGGGCGGGGCGGCCGGCGACCTCGGCCAGCGGGTGGCCGAGGAGTCGGGTGAAGGCGTCGTTGACCCAGTCGATGGCGCCGTCGGGGCGGGCGATGACGACGATGTTGTCGGTGCGGGCGGCGACGAGGCCGAGTTTGCGTTCGGCGAGCTGGGAGGCGCGGAGGGCGGCCTCGGCCTGGCGGCGCTCCTCGATCTCGGCGCGCAGTTTGGTGTTGGCCTGTTCGGTGAGGCGTTGTCCGGCGCGGGCGACGCGGGCGAGGTGGACGGAGAGGCCGAGCAGGAAGGTGATGCCGAGACCGGTGGCGAGGGAGACCTCGGGGAGGCGCAGGGGGGAGACGGCGTCGGTGGCCGCTTCCGGGATGGGCGCCATGGCGATGCGCACGCGGCGGTCCTGGATGTCGAGCACGCGCTCGATGGCGCCGACGAGCTCGTGGTCGCGGCTCAGCCGATCACGGGTGTCGAAGATCGGGATGCCGTCGATCTGGACGGAGTAGGAGTAGTCGCGGGAGCGCCCCAGGCGTTCGTCGAGATTGGCGAGCAGGTCCCGATACGAGTAGTCGGCGGCGACGTAGCCGGCGGGATTGGCCGGGTCGGTGGTGATGATCGGGGAGTAGATGGCGAAGCCCGGGCCCTGGCCGGCCGTGGGCAGGGTGCCGGAGACGACGGGCAGGCGCAGGCTGCGGGAGCTGAGCATGGCCTCCTCGCGGACTTTTTCCCGCGCCTGCGAATGGTCGAAGCCGGCGAGCGCCTCGTTGCCCTCGACCGGGTAATACCAGCGGGTGCGGCCGTCGGCGGCCAGCCATGACAGGGAGCGGGCGCCGTTGGATTTGCTCAGGTGGCTTTTCGCGTCCACCTCGCGGACCTTGTCGTCGTTGCCGTCGAGCCGGCTCCAGTCGCGGGCGATGCGTTCGATGTCGAACGACTGTTTTTCGAACTCCTGTTTGATGCCGACCGCGAGGCTCTCGATCTCCTTTTGGGTGGTCACGCCCGCGTAGTAGCGTTCGCGCTCCCGCAGGCCGTTGAAGAGGATCAGGGTCAGGGCGGCGGAGGCCAGGATCACCGGCAGGGGCAACCAGGCGGGGGGCGAGTCGGTGGCGGCCTCGTGGATGCGCCAGGCGGCGGCGAGCAGGGCGACGCCCCCCAGCAGGGCGAGGGCGCCGGAGTAGGGGGACAAGGTGCCGCCGGTGGCCCAGCCGAGGCCGGTGGGCAGGTTGAGCAGGTGCCCGAGCACGGCGGCGCCGCCGACCGCCGCGTAGAGGGAGCCGACGAGGGCGAGAGCGAGCGCCCGGCGCCGGCTGGAGAGCTTCAGGAGCGGGCTGGCCACCAGGCCGGCGAGGACCAGGCACCCGGACGTGATCGGGTTCATGCGTCCCGGATGCGGGTCGGACGGGCTGGAGATGTGGTTGGGGATGATCTCGTCGATGCGGAAGTCCGCGCCCAACGCGTGCTGGAGCAGCGTCATGCCGCCCAGGGCGGAGGCCACGAGAGCGAGCCAGGCGCCCCTCGGATGGCCTCGGAAATCGAGGGCCAGAGCCAAGCCAAGGCAGAGCAGGCTGATGGCGGTGTTCGGCTTGACCGGCTCCAAGTGCGGGCGGAGCTGGACCAGCCAGTCGATTTCAAAAAACCAACCGAGCAACACCACCGCTCCCGCGCCGGCCAACGCAAGGCTCAGGCAGGAGGCGAGCCGCCACGCCCGGGACGGGCCTGCGAAAAGCGGGGTCGGCGTGTGAGTCATCTTGATCGGCGAGCGGTAGTAACATCGGCAAAGCGGCCGGCGAGGCGAGGGGAAATCCCTAGGTGGGTTCAGGGCGGCGGCGAGGCGGGGGCTTCTGAGGCGGGACTCTTGGGGCCGTTGCCGGTGATTCGCCGAATAAGACTGGTCGGGCCGTAGCTGAAAAACCAGTCGGGCTCGTCCAAGGTGCCGCCCAGTCGCACCTCCAGCGCGTGCGTCAGCGGAGAGAGCACCCAGCCCGCGGTGGAGGAGAGGAGGCCCTCGCGACGTTCAAAGGGCCGCACCTTCGCGGTAAACTCCAGCCGGCCGTCCGGCAGGAGATAGTCGCCCTTCGCCTGCACCAGCGAGGAGGGGCCGGAGAGTTCCAGGGAGTCGAAATGGACGCGCCGACCGGAGACGTCGAAGCGGGCGTCGGCCCCGGTGAGTTTCACCGTCGTGAAGCCGATGCCGAGTTCGGACAGCAGAGTCGAAAAACCGCCCAGCAGCCGGATACGCGCGAGGTCCGCGTCGGCGATGTGGGCCTCGCCGCGCCCGCCGAAGCCCAAGGGGTCGTCCAGCGGGCCGGTGGCGGCGAGCGTGAGCTGGAGCCGCCCCTCCGGATGAGGCGCGGCTCCGGACGCGGATGCGGGGGTGGGCATGGATGCGGGGGGGGGCGCGACCTCGGCCGGGGGCCCGCCGGACGCCGGTTCCGCGATGCCGGCGTCCGACCGCGTGCGGGCGGCCTGAAATTCCCGCCAGCGGGTCAGGGCGAGCTCGAGCCGTGCGTCGGCCAGCCGCAGATCAAAGGCCAGCCAACGCTCCCGCTCCGGTCCGGAAACCACGGCCCGCCCCGTGGCCAGGCCGCCCGCGAAGCCGGCCCGGATGTTTTCCAGCCGCAGATCGTCCCCCTGTCGGTTCAGGTCGAGCGAGAGGTGCTCCAACGGGAATCCGTGGTAACGCAGGGGCGCGTCCGTCGCCACCGCGAGTTGATAGCTTTGCCGTCCCGGAGTGGTGGAGCCGGGCCCGAAAGAGACGCCCCGCAGATGGATGCGAGGCGGCGCCCGAAGTTCGAAGGGTTGCGCGATGGCGTCGCCGTCCTTCGGGAAAAGCGCGGGGAGGGCCGAGATCGGAAAATCCGACCGTATGTCGAAATGCATGCTCGCCCAGTCCCCTCCGGGCGTGGCCAGAACGCGGTCGAAGGCGCCCTCGGCGGTGTTTTCCCCGTGCGTGCCGCGAAAACCGAGCAGATCCACGGATCCGCCCGCGTTGACCTGAATCCGCATCGCCAAGGCATCGAGCTCCTGTTCGCGCAGGCGCATCGGCCCGGACGCGGCGCCGACGAACACCGTCGTTTCGTGCGGGTGCCGCCAGCGCCCCCGGATGTCCACCTCCGCTTCCGGCGCGGTGGGGCCGAAGTGGAAGTTGTTCCAAAAATTGTCCCACCAGCCCGAAAACCACCCCTCGATGCCCATGGGCCGCAGACGTCCGCCCAGACGGAAACGAAAGGCCAGGGTGTCCGTCGCCATCGCGTAGTCGCCTTCCGCGCGAGAGTCGTCCTGCACCAACAAAAGCTCGTCCGCGCGGAACCGTTTTTCCCCCGGCTCGTAAACCAACACCGCCGCCGCGCGGTCGAAGCGCACGTCTTTCGCCACCGCGCGTCCCGACGCCGCGCGTGCCACCACTCGCGCCGGCGTCGCTCCCGGACGACCGTCAAAATCCGCCGACACCGCTATTCGCACCGGGTCCGTCAGCTCGAGGATGGGGCGCGCCTTTTCCGGCAGGAAGGGGCGGGCAAACTCGAGCAGGGCCGGCGTGAGCTCGCCCTCCGCCGTGACGCGTCCGACGCGGAGCGCGGGTTCGCCATCCACCGTCAATGACCACGGAGCGTCCGCCGCGCGGGTGCCGAAGAAGCCCTCCAATCGTTTGCTGTCCGGATGGTAAGTGATGGCCGCGACCAATGGCGGGGCCGGCAAGGGGATGTCGGTTTTTTCCCACCGGGAGACGGCAAGATCGAGGTGCAGCCCGCCTTCGCCGGCGGTTTGCAGGCGCAGGGCCAGCGGTCCGGTGTTCAGTCCGAAGGCCGCCGGGGATGCGAGCGCTTCGGCCTCTATGTTCAAGCTCACGCCCTCGGCGTCGGCGAAAGGCGCCGTGAGGACCACGCGTGCGCCCCGCAGCGTCGATCCGGCCAGTCCGCTGGGGAGCGCCGGGTGCTCCGGAACGAGCAGGGCGGGAACTCTCGCCGCGACCGCGAGGCCGTCGTTGGCGAGCGCGATGTCGAGGTGACGGATCGAGTCCAGCGGCAGGCCCGACAAACGCCGATACAAGACGCTTGCTCGTGCCAAGCCGGAGCGCACTCGGGCGCTGGGGCCGAGTTTGGCGGAGGGCTCGGCCGCCTCTCCGGAGGGCGGGCTCGGCAGCACGCCGGCAAAGCCGGTCGGGATCGACAGCACCCGCGCGCTTGCCTGCTCGACCAGCCAGGCCGACCCCGCGTTCGGGCGGGCGAGGCGGAATTCGCCCGCCTCCAGCAGGGGCTGGTCCATTCCCGTCGGTGAGTGACGGGCCGGAAGGGTGAGGCCGAGGCCGGCGACCTCGGCGCGCAGCACCGCCACTTCACCCTTCAGCAAGGCGCGGCGGCTGATGCGCAGGCTCACGCCGCGAGCGGTGGCGAATGGCGAGTCGTCGCCGGCCAGGCCGATCCGGGGCGCGACAATCCGCAGGTGCCCGCGCGGGTCGAGCCAGACCGCGTCGGCCTTGAGGGTGAATCCCGCCCGTTCCGCCCGGCCGGCCAGCGCCGTGAGGGCGAATTCCGGCAGGCGCAGACCGCCGCGAAACAGGATCTGTAATTGAAAAATCAATACGGCACCGAGGGCGGCTTGCAGGAGCAGGCGCAGGGCGCCGCGAAGCGGGCGGGAGGTGGGCGGCGTCGCGGAAACTGGAGAACCGGAAGGCAAGGCGTGAGGCGTGCGTGGCGGAAGTCACCGCCACAAAAGCGCGCGGCGGCGCGAGAGCGAGCGAGGAGGCGTGCGAGGCGTTGTTTTGGGCCCGGCGAGAGATGGCGAAAAGCGCTGCGGTGATATGGGCCGAGGGGTGTGGGTGGATTTTCCCCCTTTGCCACTTGGGGGCGACTTATCGGGGCAATAAGAATCACCTTGTTTCCTCAGCCGATTCACGATTTATTTGCAGGTCGTCTGCCTGTGGAAAGGCGGACTGTTTCCATAAAATAAAATCCATTGTATAACTAGTTCCATAATAACATGAAAACTCGTAAGACGCAAGGTTTCACCCTTGTCGAAATCATGATAGTCGTCGTCATCATCGGCCTTTTGGCCGCGATGGCGATTCCGGCCTTCCAGAAGGTCCGTCAGAACTCCCGCCGAGGCGCGCTCATCAATGACGCCCGCCAGCTCGGTTCCGCCGCCCAGCAGTATATGTTGGAGCACTCGGTGATTGTGGTCGAATTTGGCATTCATTCTCCTACGGGGGCTCTTTCCGGGCCCTTGTTGGAGTATGTGAAGACGGTGGGGAAAGGCACCCGCGTTGATGACGGCTTCATTGAGATGGACGGGAGCTTTGCTCTCTCTCACCTACAGGTTAAGGGGGGGGATGGCACCGAAGATGTTGGCGAGGCCGTCTATTTTAACTCCGAGGGTCAGCTTTATAATAACACTGGTGCCAGTTCCTGATCACTGGGTAGTCTAGGATTCTTTTTGAGAGCCGCCCCACGGGCGGCTCTTTTTTTGGGGGAGACGGTATGCTTGCTTCGGGCCGGTTCCTCTTAGAAGCAGGCGCAGGGCCCCGCGAGGCGGGCGGGAGGTGGGCGGCGTCGCGGAAACTGGAGAACCGGAAGGCAAGGCGTGAGGCGCGCGAGGCGTTGTTTTGGGCCCAGCGAGAGATGGCGAAAAGCGCTGCGGTGACATGGGCCGAGGGGTGTGGGTAGATTTTCCCCCTTGCCACTTGGGGGCGACTTATCGGGGCAATAAGAATCACCTTGTTTCCTCAGCCGATTCACGATTTATTTGCAGGTCGTCTGCCTGTGGAAAGGCGGACTGTTTCCATAAAATAAAATCCATTGTATAACTAGTTCCATAATAACATGAAAACTCGTAAGACGCAAGGTTTCACCCTTGTCGAAATCATGATAGTCGTCGTCATCATCGGCCTTTTGGCCGCGATGGCGATTCCGGCCTTCCAGAAGGTCCGTCAGAACTCCCGCCGAGGCGCGCTCATCAATGACGCCCGCCAGCTTGGTTCCGCCGCCCAGCAGTATATGTTGGAGCAGTCGGTAACCCAAGTGACTTTTACGTTCACGACCACGACGGGAGCGGTGAATGGCCCCTTGGCTGAGTATGTGAAGACCGTTGGAAAAGGCACCCTCGTTGGTGACAACACCATTGAGATGGACGGGGGCTTTGATCTTGCGCACCCACAGGTGAAGGGGGGGAATGGCACCGAAGATGTTGGCGAGCCCGTCTATTTTAACTCCGAGGGTCAGCTTTATAATAACACTGGTGCCAGTTCCTGATCGTTGGGTAGTTTAGGATTCTCTTTGAGGGCCGCTCCATGGGCGGCTCTTTTTTTGGGGGGGGGCGAGGGGGCGGTAGGCTTGCTTCGGGCCGGTTCCTCTTTTGCCAGTTCCTTCGCGGGCTGCAAAATCAAGTGCAACGTTGGCCGAGTGGGGTGCTCGCGGGTGGAGCAGGAGGTGATGTCAAGGGTGGCGGGTGGGGGCCCTTCTTCCACGATTTGTTGCCCTTAAGTGTGCGCAGGAACACGCCCGCCTGCCGAGAGGGGGGGGGGGGCGTGGGTGAGCCGGCATGAAATGCTGCCAAGCAGTGTGTTGGCTGGAGCGCTGTGGCTCCTCGCTGTTTCCGGTGGGTGGAAGTGGTGGGCCGGCGGAGCCATTTCGTTTCCGCGCTTCCGCCGCGATCACCAGCCAAACGCAGCCGAGCAGGCCCAGGGCCAGCCCGAAGTCTTACCCAGCGGAACGGCGGCGCCGTTTCGCCGCCGTCAAGTTGCTCGTGCGAAGTCAGGTCGCGACGAGTGGTCGCCTCCTGTCTGTTGGCGGCATCCCGTCGCCCATTCTGAGGTGATTTACCCGGATGCGCAAAATCGCCTTGTCTTTGCGGTCTGTTCGCGGTTGTTTCACTCCCTAGCCCCAGCTCTTTGGTTGGCGGCCGAAGCAATATAATTCGTTAGCTAACATAGTCCACATCAACATGAAAACTCGTAAGACTCAAGGCTTCACCCTCGTCGAAATCATGATCGTTGTCGTCATCATCGGCCTCTTGGCCGCGATGGCGATTCCCGCCTTCCAGAAGGTGCGTCAGAACTCCCGCCGCGGCGCGCTCATCAATGACGCCCGTCAGCTTGGCGCTGCTGCTCAGCAATACATGCTTGAACAGTCGGTGACTTCGGTGACTTTCACGATTACTTCCAATACGGGTGCTGTCGGTGGTGCCTTGGCTGAGTATGTGAAGACGGTTGGTAAAGGCACTGGATCCACTGATGCGACCGTCGAAATGGACGGTAGCTTCAACCTGACCCACGCTCAGGTGAAAGGTGGTGACGGCAATGGAGCAGCCGCCACCTTGGCCCAGCCGGTTTTCTTCAACTCCGAGGGTCAGCTTTACAACAACACCGGAGCTGGTTCGTAATTGGGTGTGTGATGTTTTTTTCTCAAAGCCGCTCTTGGAGCGGCTTTTTGTTTTTAGTTATTCTACACTTTGGCCTGCTCTACTTTCCCTGCGGGAGGGGCGTTTTCTCTGCGCCGATTATAGCGACCTTTGCGGGAAAATTTCGCCCCACCAAACGAGGTGTGCGGCGCGCTA
This sequence comes from uncultured Akkermansia sp., assembly GCA_966252115.1. Taxonomy (GTDB): domain Bacteria; phylum Verrucomicrobiota; class Verrucomicrobiia; order Opitutales; family Opitutaceae; genus IMCC26134_A. Next base: position 13,306 of record CBINNW010000071.1, on the reverse strand, counting down.
TGGATGCTAGAGCGTGCCGCAGCCTTCCGGCGAGATTTGGAGTTATTTGAGTTCGCTTAAAATTACTTCGGGTGGCGTAAATGCATGTGTCAAAAAAATGCAAACAGCAGGGTGGGGCTCGTGGCTCGGGTTTCACTCTGATCGAGATCATGATCGTGATTGCCCTCTTGGGCATCCTCGTTGCGATCGCCTTGCCTATGTATGTGAAAATCCGGGAAGGCACTCGGCGCACGGGGCTAATCAATGACGCACGGCAGTTGGGCGGGGCTGCGCAGCAGTATATGCTCGAGCACGCCGAGGTGGAGGTGCCATTGCAGATGGACACTGCGATGGGTAGCGTGTCGGGGCCTCTCGGTGAATATGTGCGGACCACCGGCAAGGGATATTCTCACTCGGCGCTGATTCGCGCCGGCGAGACATTTACCTTGGCCCATCCGCATGTGCGCGGTGGCGGGGACGCCGAGAGGAGCTTGGGCGCCGAGGTCGTTTTTAATGCGGACGGTAGTTTGTATCGGTAGGGCAGGGCTTCAATTCGGAATGGGCTCTTGTTTGGCTGGGATTGGCCGGGGACGGCCAACTCTACATTTGCAGTCCCTGAAGTTCTGTAGGGTTGGCCGTCCTCGGCCAATCTCATGCAGGCATTGCCCCGAAGGCGGCGAGTCGTAGCCGACGCCGGCGTTCCCGGTGTCGGCGCATCCTTTTGGCCTTGCAAGCACCTGCGGGCTACTCGACTGCCGGTGTTGGTTGCTTTCCGGGTGGGGCGCTCCTAGAAGAGCGCCTTTTCTAGCATGGGTATCCTTTTCCGTCGCAGCCATTCCACTCTGATAATTTTCGTGACGGGGGGGGTCTCCACCCTCTTTTGCGCGTGGATGGGCCTGCGCGGCCTGAATGCTGATGTGGCGAGGGTGGCGATAGAGCGAGGCGGGTATTGGCATGCGTGGCTGGTCACTATCCTTTTTTGGGGCCTGGCCGGCCCTAGCTCGCTGCGTTGGGCCAAGGCGTTCTTCCGGATGGGCGGGCATCGCCGCATCTCTTGTTGGTATTTGGCCCTTGGTGTCTTGGCTGCCTCCGTATGGCTGCATCTCCATCAGCCGCATCAGTTCAAGGTAATGGCGGATGAGGTGAACCTGCTGAACATATCGCAGGCGATGCATGAGCACCGTTACGTCTATTCGCCTAGTCGGATGGCGATGCGGGACGGCGTGGTCATCGCCGAAGCCGGTCATCTGGACAAACGTCCCTACTTTTTTTCGTTTCTGGTTTCAATCATCCATGATGCCACTGGATATAGGCCGGCCAACGCGTTGATCTTAAACGGCCTGTTGACGCCGCTGTTGATCGCGGGTTTCTGGCTTTTGGGGCGGCGTTTGGACAAGCGGCTCGGCGGTGCGGTGGCGGTCATGGCGCTGTGCTTGCTTCCGATCTTGGCCCACGTCGTTACCAGCGGCGGCTTTGAGCTCTATAACCTAACCCTGATCATCTGGACCTGGGTTTTCGGTTTACGGGCATGGGATAAGCCCAACAACCGCCGGATGGCGTTGGCGGCGGTTTCGGCGGCGGCGCTCGCCATGGGCCGTTACGAATCGATCCTCTATGCTGTTCCGGTCGCCGTTGTGCTTATGGCGGCGGCGGGTCGCATCACCCGGGCGGGAGGGCGCCTTTCTCCGTGGTTGGCGGGCGTTCCCTGGTTGTTTCTGCCTGCTCTGTTGCTCATTCAAATATCTTTTAGCCGGGAAGATACCTATTTTCAATGGGCGGCGAAAAAGGAGGCGGGAACCTTTTCGATTCGATTCTTCCCTGACAATTTTCGATCCGCCGTGGAGTTTTTTGTGCTGCCGCACCCCCTCGCGCTGGGGGCTCCGCTGATGTTTCTTCTCGGGCTTTGCGGGTGGGCGCTTTTTCTGCGTCCAGAAGCCCGCGGGGTGCGCCCCGCCGATAAACGAGCGTGGTGGGTTGGGTTGGGGTTTGCCTTGGCCACGATGGCAAATGTGCTGATCTTTCTGTTCTTCAATTATGGTGCTTATGCCGAGTTTATCACTCAGCGCATCAGTCTTCCGGTGTTCGCCGTGGCGGTGGTCGGGGTGGTTTGGTTGGTGAAGCGGACGGCACGGCATGCGGAGCGGTGGCTTCTGGTCGGGCTTGCCGGCTTTCAGCTGGTGGCCTGTTACCTGCCCATGGTAAATCGCGATTACTGGTTCAAGAGCTACTTCCCAGCGCGGGAATTTGCTTTTATCCAGCGGACGGTTGATGAATTGGGCGAGCGGCGATACGGCACGATGGTCTTGTCCAGCTGGACCGGCGCCTGGGTGGCCTGCCGGGTCTATTCCGAGGGCTTCGGTCTTCGTGGCGAGGGGCTGGAGTTTTTGTGGGAGAAGCAGCGGAATATGCGCGTGTCTCGCATTTGGCTGCACGTGATTGAAGGGACTGAAGAGGCGAAGGCGGGAGAATTTCGGCTCCGAGTCCCCGACTGGATTGATCGGGTGAGAAAGCGGGAGGTTGCGAGGCAGTGGTTGCGAGAAGGCGGCTGGAGCGTGATTTATGAGATTCTGGGGCCGGTGGAGTCCGGGGTGGCTCTCCCCCCACCCGAAGCGTCTGTTTCATCCTCCGCCACGTTCGTGGAAGAGTCGGCCACCTCGGCCGGTGCGGCAGGAATGGTCTCCTCCGCCGATGGCCTTCACCGAGAGGTCTCGGCAGAAGCCGAAGCGGTGAGGAAATAGTGCGGAATCCAGTTTTCATCCGGCCACAGATCTCCCAGCAGTTCTCCGTTCCACACGTTTTCGATTCGGTCCATGCCATCGACGATACCCTGTAGTCGTGGGTGGCGGTGGTTGATCGGGAATCCGACCCTTACCAAGCTCTTTCGGTAGAGGGGCCAAGGAGAGTCTTTGACCGGGTGGAGGACGCTGCGGACCAGCTCGGCCGGCGGAGTTTTTCGGGCGAGCTCACGCTCGGACTTAAATCCACCCCAGATGGGTTGTCCGCGTTGCAGTTCGAGAACGCTGATCCATCGCGGAGTTTGGTGGGCGGTGCCCTGGCTGGCCAGTAGGGCGGCTTCCAGTCCATCCGGGAGGCCCTCCGGTGTCGCGTCTTCCGGGTGGAGCAGTGCTATCCAGAAGCTCTGGTGGCGTGAGCTCGCGGAGTGAGCGAGCCGTTGCAATGCGGAGCTGTCGCCTTCGATCCATGCGATGAGGTTGCCGAGGTATTCCGCGTGTGCTCGTTCATTCGAACGTGCTCGCGCCGAAGCGGCGATGAATGCCAATTGTGCGTCCAGTTGCCGAATGACCTCCGGGCGCAGCGCACTTAACGCCGGTGTGCACCACCAGCCTGATGAGATAAATCTCGGATGCGCGAGGCAGGCGGCCGACAGTTCGAGGATGGCCTGATCGGTATCGCCGGCCTTGGCGGAGGCGAGGCCGGCACCGAGCAGGGCCGACAGTAGATTGGGAGCATGTTTAAGCGCGGCCGAAAAGTGGTCATGCGCCCGGCGCGGATCCGGCCCGAGGTGTAGCCAGCCCAGCCGGGTGTGGGTGAGATCGGGAAAGAAGCCTTGGCTGGCGTTTAGCCCCAATAGTCGAAGCGCCTCCCCGATGAAGCCGGCTTGTTCGGCCGGAGAAGCGGCTTCCGCGCGTAGCAGGCGGTCCGCGACGTAGTGCCGCAGGGCGGCATCGTTTGGCGCTATCCGTGCCGCCGCCGGCCAATCATCTCGCTCCATCGCCTCGCGGAGCATCAGTTGCTGGCGACCAACAACGATCAGTCCACAAAGAGCGAGGCCCACCGCTCCGACCGCCAGTCGTCGTGGCATCTTGGCGCCTGTGCTGGTATGGTCGATATCGGCAACAGCCGTTTGGGCACGGGGCGGACTCTCCGGTGCGGCCAGAATGGCGAGCAGTAGCGCGACCACGACCCCGATCAGAGGCAGATCCAACTGGTAGTCGGTGGTTGCGAACACCCCATAACCAAGCAGCGAAAATGCGGCCGGCCAGAAGGTGGCGTCGTCTTCCCTGAGGCGCGTGCGGGCGCCAAAGTTTCTAGCCCGGCGCCCTATGCTTCGCAGGCCCAAACTCGCCAACGCCGCGACGGCCAGCCCGGAGGCCAGGCCACCCGACGCCAAGACCTCGATCGGCAAGCTATGCAGCTGGAGCATCGTGTAGGGGCCGTAGTCGAAATGTCCTCGGTATTTCGGGAAAAACCATGGCGAAGCGCCGTGACCCCACCCCAGCAAGGGTCGGTCCGCCGTCGCCATCAGCCCGCCGTAAACCCACGTTTTGCGCTGCTCGTTGCTGACGTTGACCGGTGCGTCCGGCGGAGGGGGCAGCAAACGACCTCGGATTGAGGGGTGCAGCCAGCCGGCTCCGAGCAAAAGGGCCGCCGCGAGAAGAATGGGAAGTTTTTTCACGCGCCCGCTTCGCCAAATCAGCACGACGCCCAATCCTATCATCGCGGCGAGCCCGATAAGGGCCCCGCGGCTGCCTCCGGAAAAAAACATCGCCAGACACGCCGTTGTGCCGATGGACCAAGCCAGACGCATCCAACCGCGTGAGGACCAAGCCAGGCCGATCAGGATGGGTAGGAAAAGCAGGGCGGAGCCGGCGGTATAATTGGCATGCCCGAGGGGTTGGGTGTTCCTTGAGCCGAGATAGCCCGCCCAGAGGCTGCCGCCGGCGAAGGGCGTGCCCTCGCGCAGAGAAAGCGAGGCGGCCAGATCGCTGGCCAGCATCGTCAGCGATGTGAACGACAGCGCCACGCCAATGACACCCAATGCCACGAGGCAGACCCGCCGCAGCGGGAGTCCCGATTCTGCAGCACCAAATGCCCGCGCGGCCGCGGCCACGACGGCGAGCGTGGCGAGCGGCCAAGCGACCCATGGAAGGATCTGATCGCGAAACGGACTGGCGGTGGTCGAGAGAACCAACGCAAGCGCGGCGGCGCCGAGCGCCCACGCCCAAGGCCGCTCAAGCGCCGTGATTTGATGTGGTGGCGCCAAAAGCGAATGGATCAGCCCAAGTCCGGCGGCGAACGCGCCGCCCCAATAGAGGAGCTGCCACGGCCAGATGAGCATGCGGCTGGCGCTCTGTTCCTGCACCGCCATCAACGCCGCAGCGGCCAGTGCCACGGCCGGAAGCCAAGTTCTTCTCACTATGGCACTTGGCGAAAGTTGACTGGCTGGAGGGGTGGCGGTGGGGGGCATAGGTAGCCGAGACTGCTTGCGGGATCTAGCGAGCGGAGGTGCCGCATTGTGCGCTTTGCTGCTGACGGTGGTCTGCCTTCGGCGTGGATCGGACGATGTAGAGCGGGCGACGTTTTACTTCGTCGTAAATGCGCGCGATATATTCGCCCACCACGCCCAAGGCCGCGAGCTGTGTGCCGCCGAGAAACAGCATCAAGGACACCAAGGTGGTGAAGCCGGTAAACGCCGATTCGTGTCCGAGCAGGCGCTTGACGATGAAATAAGCCGCAGTCGCGAACCCCGCCGCGCAGGCGGCGAGACCGAGCCAAGTCAACATGCGCAGGGGCATGTAGGAAAATCCGAAAATCGCGTCCGCCGCGTAGCGCATCAAACGAAGGAAGGTCTGTTTTGGCTGACCTGCGCCCCGGGCCGCGCGATCATAAAGGACTTCCCGCCGGGAAAATCCCACCCAAGCTCGCAGGCCGGGGAAGAAGCGGTGGCGCTCGGGCAGATGGGCCAGAGCGTCCAAGGCCTCCCTGTCCATCAGTCCGAAAGTGCCCGAATCCGGGGCCAGCGGGAAATCGGAGATGAGTCCGAAGAGCCGGTGAAACGCGTCCATGCCCAGCCGGCGAGGTCCGGTATCCTGGCGAGAGCGACGGCGGGCGATTACGACGGAGTATCCGGCTTCCCACGCGGCGACCAGCTCCAGCGCCAGTTCGGGCGGATCCTGCAGATCTCCGTCGAGTGTGATAACCGCGTCCGGAGAGCAGGCACGGGCCGCGTCCACCGCGGCGGTGAGGGCGGCTTGATGGCCGAAATTGCGCGACAGCAGGACCGGGCGAATCCAGTCGTGGCGCCGGGCCGCCTCGCATAACAGCTCGGGCGTGGAGTCGGAACTGCCATCATCCGCGATGAACACGAGGCAAGCGCGCGGGGCGAGCCGCTCCCTCACGGTGACCAGCCGCGCGACGAGATCGGGGATGATCTGCTGCTCGTTGAAAACCGGCAGGGCGAAGGCGAGGAGTCGAGGGGCTTGCGTCATGACGGCCTGCAGGTGAGCGAGCGGTTCGATCCCTGGTGAAGGCGGCGCCTCATCGAAAGACGTTGTATTTGATGATCGAATACAGCGCTCTGATGCCGTCGCGCCAGCCGATCTTTTTGCCCTCCGCGTAGGTGCGGCCGTAGTAGCTGATGCCGACCTCGTAGATCACGATGTCGGGGATCTTGGCGATCTTGGCGGTGATTTCCGGTTCGAAGCCGAAGCGGTTTTCCTCGAGGGTGATCCGTTTCACCACCTCGCGCTTCATCACCTTGTAGCAGGTCTCCATGTCGGTGAGGTTGAGGTTGGTGAACATGTTGGAGAGCAGGGTGAGAAACTTGTTGCCCACCATGTGCCAGAAATAGACGACGCGATGCGGGCCCCCGCCCATAAACCGCGAGCCGAAGACCACGTCGGCCTTTCCGTCCAGGATGGGGCGGAGGAGTTGCGGATACTCCTGCGGGTCGTATTCGAGGTCGGCGTCCTGGATGAGAACGATATCGCCGGTGGCGGCGGCGAAGCCGGTGCGCAGGGCGGCGCCTTTGCCTCGGTTGACCTCGTGGTGGATGATCTTGTCCACCAGCGGTGCGATTTCCGTGGTGAGGAGGTCTCGGGTGCCGTCGCCCGAGCAGTCGTCTACGATGATGATCTCCATTGTCACGCCTGCGGAGAGCGGGGCGGAGCGGACGGAATCGACGATCACGCGAATCGTTCGGGCTTCGTTAAAGCAGGGAATGACGATCGAGAGCTTCATGCGTCTTCGCGTATCTGGGCAAAAGAGGATGGTGGGGGCGATGAGGGTGGGGGCAAATCCCGTATCCAGGGCGCCGGCGGCGGGCTCGTCCAGTTTTTCAGGGCCGCGCTCAGCGCTTCGGTGACCGGCGAGAGGCCGAGGCCGGTCGCGGCGAGCTTGGCGGCGTCGAGCACGCAGTTGGACCTCGGGGTCGCCGCCGCCTCTCGCATAAACTCGGCCTCGTCACCGAAAAATTCGAAGGTCTGGCGCGGCGCGATGGTCGCCCGGAGCAGTTCCACCACCTCCCGGGTGGTGACGGACCCCGGGTTGGTGAAGTTGTAGATTCCCGGTTCCGGACGCACGCGACCAAACGCCAGCGCCGCCGGCACGAACTCGCCGAGGTGGGTAAGCGAGTTTCGAGCATCGAGCAGCCGACGATAGGTCAGGAGCTTGGTAAGGTAGTTTCGCGGGTTGTCGAGGTGATCGAAGGGGATGCGGATACGCCACTGGTAAACGTCGGGAAACCCCGCGAGCACCTCCTCGCCCAGCGCCTTGGTGCCGCTGTAAAAGGAGCAGGCGCCGGAGCGAAAGCAGAAGTTCGGCGGATCGAGTTCGGTGAAGCCGGACCCGTCGGGGCGCGAGCCTTGGTAAATGCATCCGGAGGAAACGTGACCCCACGGGATGCCGGCCGAGGCGCAGGCCTCGGCGATGCGGCCGGGCAGGACCGCGTTGCCCTGCAGGCAGTCGGCTTTGTGGAGCTCGCAGGCGTCCACGTTGGGTTTGCCGGTGTAGCCGGCGCAGTTGACCAAAAAGGTCACCTTGTCCGCGCGCAGCGCGGCGAGCAGGGCGGCCGAATTTGCATAGTCGAGCTCGGCACGGCGGATGGTCCGGTGCCGGATGCCGTGGCGTAGGAGGTGGCGTTCAAACGCTTGCCCGATGTAGCCGGTGCCGCCGAGGAGATAAATCATGCGCGATTTGGTTGGCCGGGGCCACCCTAGGGGAGCGAGCGATGGAATTGATAGAACAAAGCTGGCGGGGGACGGAGTGGCTCGGACGCGGTGGCGGAGCCGGGGGGATGGGAGGGGGCGAGGGCGCCGGCGCTTGTGGCGGGAGGCTTTAGCCGGCGATCGCGAGCTGCCCGCAACCGGCGGCGATGTCGATGCCTCGCCGTTGCCGCACCGTGCTGGGGATGCCGTAGGTGGCGAGCACGTCCTGGAAGCGCCGCGCCCCGGCCTGGTGGGTGGGCGCGCCGTCGTATCCAAAAGTTGGATTCAGCGGGATCAGGTTCACCTGCGCCGGGATGCCGCGCAGCAGCTCGCCCACCGCCCGGGCGTGATCCTCGCCGTCGTTTTTTCCCTCGATCAGGGTCCACTCGAAAAAGATCCGCCGCCCGAGCGTCGTGGTGTATTCGCGGCAGGCGTCCATCAGCTCGTCGAGTTTCCACTTTCGTGCCGCCGGCACCAGCGCGGCGCGTTCCTCCTGGGTGGCGCCATGCAGCGAGACGGCGAGGTGGACGGGCCGGCGCTCGGCGGTCAGCCGCCGGATGCCCGGCACCACGCCCACCGTGGAGACGGATATTTTCCGCGCGCCCAGCGCCAGCCCGGCCGGATCGCGCAGGATGTCGATGGCGCGCATCACCTCGTCGTAGTTGTGCAGGGGCTCGCCCATGCCCATGAAGACGATGTTGCGCAGCCGTTCGTGGCGGTGATGCGGCGAGGCGTGATCGGGCTCCGCCAGGGCGGGCACCGCGCTCGCCGGCGCGGCCTCGTCGGGCGCCGTTTCACGCAACACCCGGTCCACGTGCAAAGCCTGCGCCACGATCTCCGCGGCGGTGAGGTGACGCGTGTAGCCCATTTGCCCCGTCGCGCAAAAAACGCAGCCCATCGCGCAGCCGACCTGGGAGCTCACGCAGGCCGTGACCCGTCCGCTGTAGCGCATCAACACCGTTTCGATGCGGTGCCCGTCCCGCAGGCCCAGCAGATATTTTCGGGTAAAGCCGTCCGACGAATGGGTTTCCCGGCTGATGCCGGGCAGGTCGAAATCCACCTCGGCGAAGACCCGGTCGAGATAACGCGGCGGCATCTGGTCGTGCGGCTGAAAGTCCGCCGCCGCCCGTCTCCCTTTCAGGTAGATCTCATTCCAGAGCGAGGCGGCATGAATTTTGGCGAAGCCCCACTCCACCGTGAGTGCGGTCAGGTCCGCCCGGCTGAGGCCGAGGAGGTGCGGTCGGGAGGGCGTTGCGGGAGCGGGTGTGGGCATCGGGCGATCCGCATGCAAACGAGCTCCCCGCGCCGGGGGCAACAGGAAGTGCGCCCGCTCCCCGGACGGCCCCCGCCTCCGTTTTTTCCAAAAAGGCGGCTGGATGCCGGCGCTCGCGGCGACAAGACATGCGGGCCCCGTTTTCCCTCCGTGCCGCTAGAGCTCTTCGATACCATCCGTGAACAACGACTCGCCGCGCTGCGAAACGAGTTCCTGCCTCTCCTCCCCGCCGACCGACCGCTCACCCTGGAGATCGGTTGCGGGCACGGCCATTACCTCAACGCCTACGCCGCCGCGCACCCGCACGAATTTTGCGTCGGCATCGATCTTCTCGCCGATCGGATCGAGCGGGCACGGCGGAAGGCAAAGCGGGCCGACCTGCAAAATCTTCTCTTCGTCCAGGCCGAGGCCGCGCTCTTCCTGGATGCCCTCGCGGCTTTCGCGCCGGCACCCCGGGTGGCGAACATCGATGCGGGGGGCGCGGCCGGGACGAGTTCCCTCCGCTTGCGCCGGGTTTTCGTGCTGTTCTCCGATCCTTGGCCCAAGCGCCGCCACTGGAAACACCGCGTGCTCCAGCCGGCCTTGCTCGATACCTTGGCGCCGCTGACGATGCCCGGAGCGACCATCCACTTTCGCACCGATCACGCCGACTATTTCGCCTATGCCCGGGAGGTGGTCGAAAACCATTCCGTCTGGCGCCTGGCGCTTCCGCCGACCGACGCGGCGGCCGCTTGGCCTTTCGAGCACGTCTCGGTGTTCGAGGAGCGGGCCTTGGCCGGGGCGCCACAATCCTTCACCGCCGTCCGTGCCTGAGAAAACACCGCTCCGGAATGCGCCGCCGCACGCGTCTCGCGCGGCGCATTTCCGCCTCATTAGCACCCGCCCGGGCGGGTTCGGCCGGGCCTAATGATCCCGATTTTTGGAAGATATCTCCCACTTCCAAGATTGACGCGCCCAAGCGCGGCTACCTAGTTCCTGCCCTTTTCCCCTCTTTCCATGGCCTCTCGCGCAACCCGATCAGTCCTCAAAACCCTCGCCGTGTTCCCGCTTTTCGCGGCGTTCGCCGCGACGGCGCACGCGGCCGGATCCGAGGCCGCCAGTTCGCTCAAGGATTTCATCGGCCTCCCTGTCACCAACACGATTTTGACCAGCTGGGTCATTACCTTGGCCATCATTCTCGTCGTTCGTATGGCGGTGGGCACCCCGAAAATCATCCCCGGCCGAGGCCAAGCCGTTCTCGAAACCGTCCTCGGCGGCCTGCGCGACCTCTACGAGCCCATCGTCGGCAAGAAGGCCATGCCCGGCGCCTTCCCCCTGCTCGTCACTCTCTTCATCTTTATCGTTCTGCACAACTGGTCCGGCCTCCTGCCCTTCGTCGGCACCGTCGGCTGGGGCCACAACGACGCCGAAGGCCACTTCCACATGGTGGCTCCGCTGATCCGCCCCCACACCTCCGAGATCAACGGCACCGTCGCCCTTGCCCTCGTCTCCTTCGGCGGCTGGATCATTCTCTGTCTCAAATACGCCGGCCCGGGCCTCATCATCAAGGACCTCTTCGGCAACAAGGCCGACAAGAAGGAGCTCGCCCCGGTCATGTATATGGGCCTCTCGCTGGTGTTCCTCGTGGTCGGCCTGATCGAGGTCGTCTCGATCTTCATCCGCCCCGTCACCCTCTCGATGCGTCTTTTTGGTAACGTGTTCGGCGGCGAGAGCCTCCTCCACGCGATGTATTTCCTCCCGCCCTTCTACTTCCTCGAGCTGCTCGTCGGCCTCGTGCAGGGCCTCGTGTTCACCCTGCTCACCGCGGTTTACATCGGCCTGATCTGCAACCACGGCGACGACCACCACGACGAGGAGCACGGCCACGGCCATGACGACGCTCACGGTCACGCCTCCGGGTCGCACGCTCCGGCCAAGGCCGCCCACTAAGCGTCGGCCCGCCAAGATCCCTTTCGCCAAGCGCCAAACGCGGGCCCACGAGCCACACCAAACGCGAGCGCCGGGCAAAAACCACAACATCCAACCACATCCACCATGATCGACATCATCGCTCAAGCCGCTCCCGCCGTCGAAGCCACCGGCATCACCGGTAACATCGCTTCCGCCGCCGGCCTCATCGCCGCCGCCGCCGCCGTGGGCGCCATCGGCACCAAGGCCGCCGAAGCCGTCGGCCGCAACCCCGCCGCCTCGGGCAAGATCCTCGTCCAGTCCATCCTCGGTATGGCGCTCGCCGAAGGTCTCGGCCTCCTCGCCCTCTTCCTCGCGCAATAAGGTCGGCCCGTTCGCGTTTAGTTTCGGGCTCCGATCACCCCGCGCCGTCTTTACCCGGCGCGGTCCCGGAGCCCGCCTCCCTTTCCCACCCGTTCGTTTCCCGTTTCCCGCCTTCGTCCGTTCGCCCTCGAAACCCTCGCCATGATCTCGACTCTTCTGGCCGCCACCACTCCCGCCCTTGAAGCCGCCGCCGGCGCCGAGGCTGAAGGTCCCGCCGCGCTCCTTCACAAGTTCGGCTTCGAGTGGGGCTACATCGCGATGCAGCTGCTCAGCTTCGCGATTCTGGCCTACGTGCTCTATCGCTTCGCGATCAAGCCCACGCTCTCCCAGATGGACGAGCGCAACCGCCAGATCGAGGCCGGCCTGAAGAACGCCGAAGCTACCGCCGCCAAGCTCGCCGAGGCCAACGCCGCCGCCGCCGCCCAGCTCAAGACCGCCCAGGTCGAGGCCAACAAGATCGTGGACGAGGCCCGCAAGGCCTCGAAGGACCTCGCCGAGCGCGAGGCCGCCGCCGCCACCGAGCGCGCCAACGCCCTCATCACCAAGGCCCAGCAGGCCATCGAGCTCGAGCACAAGAAAATGCTCGCCGACGCCCGCACCGAGATCGCCCGCCTCGTGGTCGCCACCACCGAGCGCGTCCTCGCCAAGAAGCTCACCGACGCCGACCGCGCCGCCTACAACGAGGCCGCCGCCAACGAGCTGACCAGCGTCTGAGCGGCGCCAAAAACCGTCCCACGTCCCAAGTCAAAAGTCCCAAGTCGCCACCGCTCGCCACCTGATCGACCTCACCCTGCGCGCCTCGGCGCGCGCCGCTGACGACCTTCGACCTCAGACCTTTCGACCTTCGACTCTAAAACCATGCCCGCCGTCCCCGCCCAAATCCGCGCCTACGCCAAGCAGCTCGTTCAGCTCAGCCTTGATGGTGGCGCGGTCTCCGCCGAGCGCGTCGCCGGCGTGCTTGAGTATCTGGAAAAAAATCCCCCCGCCCGGCCGCAGCTCGTGCTCGCCGCCTACCGGAAGTTGATCGCCGCCGAGCTGGCCAAGAGCGAGGCCCGCGTCGAGCACGCCGGTCCGGTGTCGCCCGCCGCCCTCTCGGCCATCGCCGGCGCCCTCGGCAAACGCTACGGCCGCGCCGTCACCGCCACCGCCACGCCCAACCCCAAACTCCTCGCCGGCCTGCGCGTCCGCATCGGCGACGACGTTTTCGAGTCCTCCGCCGCCGGCCAGCTCGCCGCCCTCGCCGCCGTCTCCTGATCCGGCCCTCCCTCCTCGCATCTCACCCCCGCTACTCGCTACTTTCCACAAATGAGCACCGTCCTCGCCCAAATCGAATCGCAGATCGCCAAGCTCTCCGCCAAGGCCGTCCGCAAGAACACCGGCGTCATCACCACCGTCGCCGACGGTGTCGCCAAGGTTTCCGGCCTCTCCGAGGTGATGTATAACGAGATGGTCGCCTTCCCCGGCGGCGTCATCGGCATCGCGCTCAACCTGGCCGAAGACGAGGTCGGCTGCGTCGTTCTCGGCGACGTTTCCCAGCTCAAGCAGGGCGACGAGGTCCAGACCACCGGCAAGCTCCTCTCCGTGCCCGTCGGCAAGGGCCTGCTGGGCCGCGCCGTGGACGCCCTGGGCAACGCCGTGGACGGCAAGGGTCCCATCGCCGCCACCGAGACCTACCCGGTCGAGAAAATCGCCCCCGGCATCATGGCCCGTAAGTCGGTTTCCCAGCCGCTCTTCACCGGCATCATGGCCATCGATTCCATGATCCCGATCGGCCGCGGCCAACGCGAGCTCATCATCGGCGACCGCGGCACCGGCAAGACCACCATCGCGATCGACA
>CBINNW010000070.1:0-27575 GCA_966252115.1 uncultured Akkermansia sp. | reverse complement strand
GGAAGTTCGGGATATCGTCCTCCGCATGGCTCAGCTTCGACGTTAGGCATTGAAGGTGCGTATGTTGCTGAGGCGTCACCTAGGATTTCGAACCCTGGCGAATGAAGGGCTTTCAAGGGAACTTGAGGCATATGCAACTGCTCAGACGAGGCGGAGAGGCGCCGCATTAAAACACCGCAGGACTGCCGCCGTTTTATGGTCCGCATGCGTAGGCGAGGCCACGTCCTTTTGGGGCGAGATCGCAAGAGCGGGAGGCGAAGGTTCAGTGAGAAGGCGGAGCACGAAGCGTCTTCATGTCGAGGCGAGAATCCGGCCAGCAAGTGATTCGATAATAATGGGAAACGATGCATTCTTGAGCGGACGGAGCTCGGGGCTTTTCTCGAACAAGAAGCAGGTGAATCCCGGAAGTCGTTCGATCAGAAATTCAAAGGAGCCTAACCAAGCGGTGGAGCTAACGCCCACGCTTGTCACGAGTTGTGCTTGCTCACACCTCGCGCCAAGCGTAGGCGTAGCTCACCTTTGACGTTAGGCAGAGTTCATTTTCTATTGATGGAGAAAGATTTGCCGACTAAGCGTAATGGACGAACTGACGAGTATGCGTTGTGAAAGGCCGTCCGGAAGCGGAGCGTGTTACCCAAGTGATCGACTGGTGACTTCAAGAAAACCCAGGCGCTCGGAAGTCGAGGGGCACGCAGATGAGGCGTTTGGTCGAGAGTTGATTTTGCCATCTGAGGCGAATGGAGCTTTTTCAGTATGAAGCTCGGATTGCGAAGCAAAAAAACGGGAAGGTGGCCTAACAAGGCGGTGGAGCTAACGCCTACGCTTGTCACAAGTTGTGCTTGCGCACACCTCGCGCCAAGCAACCGCATGGCTCATCATGAGGTTAGCCCGACTTCCGCTACTGGCGCCTAATCTGGATGCAACTCATTGATGGATAAAGGAAGCACCCCCGGAGGTCGGGACTACAAGCCTTCGGACGCTGCTGCCCGGATACGCGGAGGGGGCTGATCGGGCAGGACCAGCCCCAACTGCTCGAGCAGGGATCTGGACGTCGGGCTCCGGCTCGGTGCGACCAGCCGAGACCAGCTCCCGGCCGTCCAACGTGGGCAGGCTTACGTCGAGCATCATCAAACCCGAGAGCTTCTCCAACACCGTGCGAGGCATCAGGCCGCCGGCCAGCCCGCGCAGCTGCTGTCGCAGTGTAGTGATCAAACAATACGCCCGGAACACCACGAAGAGGTGCGCCTCGATCCGCTCCGGCTTCTGATGATAAATCGGCCGCAGCCCGAGGTCGCCCTTGAGCGTGCGGAAGCTCTCCTCCACCGCCGTCAGCTGCATGTAGTAACGCCAGAGCGTGTCGGGCTCGGCGTCGGTCATGTTGGTGCGCAGCAGATACCGTCCTTCGCGACGGCGCGCCTGGCGCAGGCCGTCGCGGTCGAGCCGACGCGTGAGCCGTCCGCTCGCGTCCACCTCCACTTCGACCAGCCTGGCCACCGCCCGTCCGGCTTGCTCGCGGGCCTGCCCGACTTTGATCAACACCTCGTCGCGCCTCGGCGTCTTCAGCTCCGCGATCTCGCCAAGGCGTTTCCAATATTTTGTGAGTGCGCGTCGGCGCATCGAGCGCTCCTTGTCCACCCGGGCCGGGCTCTCGGTGTAGACGTAGGTCTCGCCGTTCTCGTCGAGGCTTTTCACTGGGAGCCGCCCGCGGACCTCCACCCAGGGGCGCTCGGCCAAACGCGTTTCCAGCTTGGTCAGCCGCCCCTTCGGGGTGCCGACCAGGTAGTGCACCGGCGGCGTGGCCGCGCGCATCTCGGCCAGGACCTCCTCGGTGGGGATGCCGCGATCCATGACCCAGACGCGACGAGCCTGGCCGTGGCGTTTTTGCACCAGTGCCAACATCTCCCGCAGGGTGGTCTTGTCGGCGGTGTTGCCGGGCAACATCTCGTGGGCGAGCGGCAGACCCTCGGGCGTGACGACCAGGGCGACGATCCCGGCTGAGCCGGAAGCGGCGGGGATCCTGCGGCGACTCGGGCGCGTCGCGCTCGAAGCAGGTGCTCGTCAGGTCGTAGAGGAGCACCTCGTAACTCGCGTTGAAGCGGTCGGCCCAGCGTTCGCGAGGTGGGTGAAGAGCGCGTCCTTGTGTTTGAGCGGACGGTCGTGCCCGCGATAAAGCGTATCATCTTGGGCGATACTCCCGTCCACCCCGAGCAAATCGGGCAACGCGGTGGAGTCGAACCAGCGGCGATGCAGCCGCCACTCCGAGCCGGGCGAGATGAGCCGGTAAAGCACGAGCACGCGCAGGACTTTTTCCCAGTCGGTGCCCTCGCGGCTTTGGCCCATACGCTCGGCGAAGAAGGTGTCGAGGCGCAGGCGGCGCCAGCGCAGGTCGCCCAGCCAGCACGCGCCCCACTGCCGCGGGCGCGAGAGGGCGCAGGCGCTCGAGCCGCACTTGCAGCGCCTCGATTTGCGCGGGCGTCGCGGGCGCGGCGCGGTCCGCGGGGAACAGCGCCATCTGGCGCGACTCGCCCGTGCGTTCGACGACCACCTCCAGCGTGCGTTGCCACGCCTCCCGCTGGCTGTCGTTGAGCTCGCCGAGGTAAAGGACGTGGCGGTGCGCCACCTTGCCCCCGCCGTAACGACGGCTCTCCATGATCGACCAACTCCGGTGGGTCTTCCCGTCCTTGCGACGTTGGCGGCATTTTAGGAACACGCCCCCCGCTTTACCCAAGCGCCGCCCGCCCGGATAGGGGAGAGGTCGGGACTACACGCCCTTTTGAAAAACGAGCGCTGGCGTTCAGCGGCTTGCGCGACGGTGACCTTCGAAAAAAGTGGATTTCCGCCACCAGTAGCGGAAGTCGGGGTAGGCAGAATTATGAACTTCGCCGGATGACACCCCAGCAGGTGGCCGGGCGTTTCGAGGTGTCCGAAGGCATGGTCAAGAAGTTGCTGCAACAACGACGAGCCTCAGCGACATCGCCGATCGTCACCGCTATTCCGGCAACAAGCCCCGGTTGAGGGAGGAGCACGGAGAGGCGTTGCGAGCGGCGGTGGCCGAGCAGCCGGACCTTACCCTGGCCGAGCTGAAGTCGCGACTGAAGCTGGGCTGCACACCGCAGGCCTTGGGCTGGAAGCCTGAGGCGGAAATGCCTTCAGCAGTTGCCGCCGGGCTGACCGTAGTAGGCGCCGGGGCCGTGCTTGCGTTTGAAGTGTTTGTTGAGGAGCTCGGTCTCGATCTCGGGCAGGCGGGGCTCGAGCTGGAGCGACATCAGCGCCATGTGCGCGATGCACTCGGTGGCGACGGCGACCTCGACCGCCTTGGCCACGTTTTTGCCCCAGGTGAAGGGGGCGTGCCGGTTGACCAGCACCGCCGGGTAATCGGTCGGGTCGAGCTTACGCTGGGTGAAGAGCTCGACGATGACGTTGCCCGTCTCCCACTCGTAGGCGCCGCCGCCGATCTCGGCGGGAGTCATTTTGCGGGTCACGGGCACGTTGCCGTAAAAATAGTCGGCGTGGGTGGTGCCGAAGATCGGGATCTCGCGGCCGGCCTGGGCGAAGGACGTGGCGTGCGAGCTGTGGGTGTGGACCACGCCGCCGATTTCGGCGAAGGCGAGGAAAAGGCGGCGGTGCGTCGGGGTGTCGGAGGAGGGGCGGAGGGAGCCCTCGACCTGTTTGCCCTCGAGGTCGATGAGCACCATGTCCTCGGGCTTCAGATCGGCGTAGGCGACGCCGGAGGGTTTGATGGCAAAGATGCCTTTGGCGCGGTCGATGGCGGAGGCGTTGCCAAAGGTCAGGTTGATGAGACCGTGCTTGGGCAGGGCGACGTTGGCTTCGTAGGCTTCGCGTTTGAGTTCGGTGAGCATGGCGGAAGGGAAAGCAGTCAGAGGAGAAAAGAAGTCAGGAGTCAGGATTCAGAAGTCAGGAGGGGAAGGCGGAGGCGGAAGAAGCCAGGAGTTGGGAGCTGGAAGTTAGGAGGGGGGCGGGGGGGCGGGCCGGGTTGGGATTCTGACTACCGACTTCTGAATCCTGACTTCTTTTCCCGCCGCTTCAGCGGCGGGTCTTGAATCGGTCGAGCAGGACGGCGCCGAGGAGGATGAGGCCGCGGGCGACGTATTGGTAGAAGGGGGGGATGTTGAGGAGGTTCATGGCGTTTTGCACCAGGCCCATGATGAGCACGCCGGCCACCACCGCGCCGATGCGGGCGACGCCGCCGCTGAGCGACACGCCGCCGAGCACGCAGGCGGAGATCACCTCGAGCTCGAGCCCGAGGGAGGTGTTGGGCTGGCCGCTGGTCATGCGGGCGGAGAGCACGAGTCCGGCGAAGGCGGCGACGAGACCCTGGAGGGTGAAGATGACGATCTTGATGCGCGTCACGGGCACACCGGCGAGGTGGGCGGCCTCCTTGTTGCCGCCGATGGCGAGGGCGTTGCGGCCGAAAATGGTGCGATTGAGCAGCACGCCGAAGATGACGAAGACGCCGAGGGTCAACCAGACCGGCACGGGAACGCCGAACCAGGCGGTGTTGCCGAGGGAGAAAAAGGCGTCGGTGCGGATGCCGACCGCGCGTCCGTCGGAGGCGATGAAACCGAGGCCGCGCACGATCTGCATGGAGGCGAGCGTGGTGATGAGGGCGTTGATGCCGACGCGCGCGACGAAGACGCCGTTGACGAAGCCGATGAGGGCGCCGGAGCCGAGGGCGGCGGCGACACCGAGGGCGACGCTGCCGCTGGCGTTCATGACCGTGGCGCCGAGCACGCCGGCGAAGGCGACGACGGAGCCGACGGAGAGGTCGAAATCACCCGCCGCGAGGCAGAACATCATCGTGCACGAGATCATGCCGATGGTGCTGACCGAGAGGGCGAGGCCGCGGAGGTTGGCGACGGAGAAAAAGTTCTCGATGAAGAGCGAACAGCCGAGGAAGAGCGCGGCGAAGACCAGCAGCATGCCGGCCGATTCCCAGAGCAGGCTGAAACGGGAGTTGGTCGCGGTGGCGGGGGGGGCTGCGGTGGGGGTGGTGGCGGACATGCGGGGGCGGGAAGGAAAGAGGCAGAAGAAGACGTCTAAGGTCGAAGGTCGGAAGGTCGAAGGTCGTCAGCGGCCCGCGTCGCGGGCCCACGGGCGTAGAGGGCTCCGCTGGGCGGAGCCGGTGGCGACTTTGGACTTTTGACCTTCAGACATGAGACCGGTATTAGGCGGCGGCTGCGCCGCCGGTGGGGAGGGCGGCTTGGAGCACGGCCTCGGGGGTGGCGCTGGCGCGGGTAAACTCGGCGGCGACCAGGCCCTCGCGCATCACGAAGACGCGGTCGGAGATGCCGAGCACCTCGGGCAGTTCGCTGGAAACGATGACGACGGCGGCGCCGGATTCGGCGAGGTCGTGGATGAGGGCGTAGATCTCGCTCTTGGCGCCGATGTCGATGCCGCGGGTGGGCTCGTCGAGCACGATGACGCGCACTTTTTCGGACAACCAGCGGGCGAGGATGGCCTTTTGTTGGTTACCGCCGGAGAGCGTGCCGATGAGGGTCTCGGGCGAGGCGGTGCGCACGCGCAGGCTGGCGATTTTTTCGCGGGCGTTTCGTTTTTCCCAAGTCGAATCGAGGAAGAGACCGGCGTGTAAACGGGAGCGGCGGGCGCTGAGGTTGATATTTTCCGCGACGGAGCGGATGGCGACGATGCCCTCTTTTTTTCGGTCCTCGGGGCAGAAGACCAGGCCGGCGCGGATGGCCTCGCGGGGGGAGCCGCCGTGGAGGCGCTCGCCGTGGACGCGGACCTCGCCGGAGTCGGGGGCGACGGCGCCGCAGACCAGGCGCATGAGTTCGCTGCGACCGGCGCCGACCAAGCCGAAGAAGCCGAGCACCTCGCCGCGGGCAACGGAGAAGGAAACGGGGGCGCGCAGGCCGGGACCGGAGAGCTCGCGCACCGCGAGTCCCTCGGGGCGGTGCAGGCGCGGGCGGTAGTTGTAAACGTTGGTGAGTTCGCGGCCGACCATGCTTTTGACGAGCTGGTCGCGGGTGACGGTGGCGAGCGAATCGTGGGTGACGACGTGGCGGCCGTCGCGGAGCACGGTGGCGGCGTCGCAGATGGCATAGACTTCGTCCATGCGGTGGGTGACGTAGAGGATGGCGTGTCCCCGGGCCTTGAGGTCGCGGATGATGGCGAAGAGGCGTTCGGTCTCGCGGGCGGAGAGGCTGCTGGTGGGTTCGTCGAAGGCGACGACCCGGGCGCCGCGACCGAGGGCCTTGGCGATCTCGACCATCTGGCGCTGGGCGATGGAGAGGCGACCGAGGCGGGTGTCGGGCGAGATGTCCTCGCCGACGAGGGCGAGGAGGCGGGCGGCCTCGGCGCGCAGGGCGGCGCGGTCGAGGAAGGGGCCGCGGCGCGGGTAGCGGCCGAGCAGAAGGTTCTCGGCGACGGACATCTCGGGCACGAGGTGCAGTTCCTGATAAATGACCGCGACGCCGGCGGCGATGGCCTCGGCGGTGGAGGTGAAGACGCGCGACTCGCCGTCGAGGCGCAGGCTGCCGGAGCTGGGCTGGTAGGCGCCGCTGAGGATTTTGAGCAGGGTGGATTTGCCGGCTCCGTTTTCCCCCATGAGGGCGTGGACGCCGCCGCCGCGCACGTCGAAGGAGACGCCGTCGAGCGCGCGCACGCCGGGGAAGCTTTTGGCCAGGGCGTCGAAGCGCAGGAGCGGGGCGGGGGAGGGGGCGGAGGAGGGGGCGTTCATGCCTGTGCTGCGCGGGAACGAAACGGCTCCGTCGTTCCGCTACGTGGGGCAGGGGGACGAAACGGCTCCGCCGTTCCGCTACGGGATTGGGCCGTGATAGGCATGCTTCAGAGCACGCCTTCGGATTTCAGGACTTCCTCGAAGTTTTCGCGGGTGATGAGGCGGCCGGGGGTCCAGGTCTCGGGCGCGGGGGTTTTGCCCTCTTTGACCCAGAGGTAGAGCATCTCGGCGGTGAGGAAACCCTCGGTGGGCGCGGAGACGTAGATGGAGCCGTGGAAACCGGTGGGCTCGGGCTTGCGGAGTTCGTCGAGGCAATCGGTGCCGTTGATGCCGATGCCGATGACGTTGGCGGCGCCGAAACCGTGTCCCTCGGTGGCGCGCACGGCGCCGAGGGCGGCGGTGTCGTTCATGCCGGCGACGAGCCAGTTTTTGATGCCGGTCTTCTGGGCGAGCAGGGAGTTGGCGGCGTCGAAGCTGCCGGGGATGTCGGTGGTCTTTTGGGCGGCCTTGAAAATGCGGTCGGCGGGGAAGCCGGAAGCCTGGAGGGCGGAGATGACGCCGTCGGTGCGTTGGCGGGCGGTGTCGAGCTCCTCGAAGGTGATGATGCAGGCGGCGGTCTCCTCGGGTTTCCAGCCGCGGCGGGCCATCTCCTCGGCGAGGGTGCGGCCGGACATCTCGCCGATCTGGCTGGCGGACATGCCGAGGTAGGGGACCTCGGTGATGAACTGGCCGTCGGCGTTGACGAAGCGGTCGTCCACGGTGACGACCTTGAGGTTGTTGGCCTTGGCTTTGGCGACGATGGCGGGGCCGAGGCGAACGTCGGGTGTGCAGATGACGAAGCCCTGGGCGCCGTTGGCGGCGAGGCTGTCGATGGCGGTGAGGGTTTTTTCGCCGTCGGGCACGCCGATCTTGATGAGGTCGAAACCGTATTGGGCGGCGGCCTTGTCGCCTCCTTTCCACTCATACTGGAACCAGGGCTCCTCGGGCTGCTTCACGAGGAAGCCGAGTTTGATTTTCTTCTCGCCGGAGGGGGAGGCGGCGGAGTCGGAGGATTTGCCGCAGCCGGTGAAGGCGAGGGTGACGAGGGAGCAGGCGAGGAGGGAGGAAAGGAGGCGGAAGGGGCTCATGGGTTGGGGAACGGAGTGAAGTAGCGAGTAGCGGGTAGCGAGTAGTGAGTAGGGCGGCGAGGCCATGGAACCTGGATTCCATATGCTCGCTACCCGCTACTCACTACTCGCTACTTTTGGCGCGCTTGGCGCGCGAGGCGCGCCTCAGGCGCGGATGCCCTGGGCGAGGTGGTAATAGACCTCGTTGTTGCGCAGGTCCTGCTTGAACTGGGCGAGCTTGGTGTCGGCGTTGATGTGGACCGTCTCGATGCCGGCGATGGTGGCGAAGTCTTCCAACATCTCGGAGGTGACGGCGTAGCTGTAGCCGGTGTGGTGGGCGCCGCCGGCGAGGATCCAGGCCTGGCAGGCGGTCTTGAAGTCGGGCTTGCACTCCCAGACGGCGCGGGCGACGGGGAGCTTGGGCATCTTGGGCACCTTGACGGCGGTGACCTCGTTGACGATGAGGCGGAAACGGTTGCCGAGGTCCACGAGGCAGGCGTTGAGGGCCTCGCCGGTGGGGGCGTCGAAGACGAAGCGGACGGGGTCTTCCTTGCCGCCGATGCCGAGGGGGTGGATCTCCACCTTGGGTTTGCCGTCGGCGATGGTGGGGCAGATCTCGAGCATGTGCGAGCCGAGGACCTGGTGGCCCTTGGGCGACATGTGGTAGGTGTAGTCCTCCATGAAGGAGGTGAGCTTGCCGCCGGCCATGACCTTCATGGCGCGGACGAGGGCGGAGGTCTTCCAGTCGCCTTCGCCGCCGAAGCCGTAGCCCGCGGCCATGAGGCGCTGGGTGGCCATGCCGGGGAGCTGGCGGAGGCCGTGCAGGTCCTCGAAGGTGTCGGTGAAGGCCTTGGCGCCGGTCTCCTCGAGGAGGGCGGACATGCCGAGTTCGAGGCGGGCGCTGTAGCGGAGCTCGTCGTGGCGTTTGCCGCCTTTCTTGAGCTCGGCGGCGACGGCGTAGAGTTTTTCGTAGTCGGCGCAGAGGGCGGTGACGGCCTTCTCGGAGACGGCGTCCACCTTGGCGACGAGGTCGCCGACGCCGTGGGTGTTGGTGGAGAAGCCGAACTTCATCTCGGCGGCGACCTTGTCGCCCTCGGTGACGGCGACCTGGCGCATGTTGTCACCGATGCGGATGACGCGGGCGCCCTGCCAGTCGTTCCAGGCGTGGGCGGCGCGCATCCAGGCGCCGATGCGCTGCTGGACCTCGTCGTCGGACCAGTGGCCGACCACGACCTTGCGGCCGAGGCGGAGGCGGGTGTGGATGAACCCGGCCTCGCGGTCGCCGTGGGCGGCCTGGTTGAGGTTCATGAAGTCCATGTCGATGGTCTGCCAGGGCAGATCCCGATTGAACTGGGTGTGTAGGTGGAGGAAGGGCTTGCGGAGGGAGGTGAGGCCGCGGATCCACATCTTCGAGGGCGAGAAGGTGTGCATCCAGAGGACGAGGCCGGCGCAGTTGGCGTCGGAGTTGGCCTCGATGCAGACCTTGGCGATCTCGTCGGGGGTGGTGAGGAGCGCCTTGAACTTCAGGGGAAGCGGCAGGTGCTTGGACTTGGCGAGGCCGTCCACGACGGCCTGGGCGTTGGCGGCGACCTGCTGGAGCGGGCCGGGGCCGTAGAGGTGCTGCGAACCGCAGACGAACCAGATTTCGGGGGTGGTGAGATTGACGAGGGACATGGGAGGGAGGGACGGAAGAAAAGTAGCGGGTAGCGAGTAGGGCGGAGGGAGGGTAGGGGGAGGAAGGAGGGAAGGCAGTCGAAGGTCGAAGGTCTGAAGGTCTCAGGTCGAGTGCGGCCCGCTGGGGCGGGGCCATCGAATGGGGCGGGCCGCGTGAGCGGCCCGGTGGCGACTTTGGACGTGCGACTTTTGGACCAGTGACGGTTTGTTGGAAGAAGGTAGAAGGCAGTCGAAGGTCGAAGGTCTGAAGGTCTCAGGTCGAGTGCGGCCCGCTGGGGCGGGGCCATCGAATGGGGCGGGCCGCGTGAGCGGCCCGGTGGCGACTTTGGACGTGCGACTTTTGGACCAGTGACGGTTTGTTCGACTCGGTATGCTCGTTACTCGTTACCCGCTACTCGCTACTTTGAGATCGAGCAGGTCCTTCATGACGCCGCCGAGGTCGGCGGACTTGTTCACGCCGCCGAAGCTGTCGTGGAGCTGTCGATACAAGGCGTAGAGCTGGTCGTAGACCTTCACGTTGGCGGCCTTGGGCTTGTAGCTGACCTTCTTGAGCGAGGTCATCTTCTTCTGCGCGGTGGCGAAGTCCGGGTGGGCGCCGGCGAGGACGGCGGCGGAGACGGCCGAGCCCAGCGCGCAGGCCTGCGAGGAGCCGGCCACGAGCATGGTGCAACCGGTGACGTCGGCGTAGATCTGCATGAGCATCGGGTTCTTCTCGGCGATGCCGCCGGCGCAGACCACGCGGTTGATGGGCACGCCGTATTCCTTGAAGCGCTCGATGATGGCGCGGGCGCCGAAGGCCGTGGCCTCGATGAGCGCGCGATACATCTCGGCCTTGGTGGTGTAGAGCGTGGTGCCGAGCATCAGGCCGGTGAGGAGCTGATCGACGAGGATGGTGCGGTTGCCGTTGTTCCAATCGAGGGCGAGCAGGCCGGACTGGCCGGGCTTCAGTTTCGCTGCCTCGGTGGTGAGCTTGGCGTGGAGCGAGACGTCGCCGAGCACGCCCTCGACGAACCATTTGAAAATGTCGCCGACGGCGGACTGGCCGGCCTCGAGGCCGTAGTAGCCGGGGAGGATGGCGCCCTTCACGATGCCGCAGATGCCGGGGATGTCGGCGACCTGCTTGTCGGCCGAGACCACGCCGCAATCGCAGGTGGAGGTGCCGATGACCTTGACCAGGGTGCCCTCGGTCACGCCGCTGCCGATGGCGCCGTAGTGGACGTCCATCTCGCCGATGGCGATGGGGATGCCGGCGGGCAGGCCGAGTTTTTTGGCCCATTCCTGGCAGAGGGTGCCGGCGGACTCGGTGGCGTCGTAGGCTTTTGAATACAGGCGGTCGCGCAGGTCGGCGAGGGCGGGGTCGAGCTGGGCGAGGAAATCCTTGTCGGGCAGGCCGCCCCAGTCCTCGGCGTAGAGGGCCTTGTGGCCGGCGCAGCAGACGCCGCGTTTGACGGCGAGGGGATCCTTCACGCCGGCGAGGAGCGAGGGCACCCAGTCGGCGAGCTCGACCCAGGAGTGGGCGGCCTTGAAGACGGCGGGCGAGGTGCGCAGGCAGTGGAGGATCTTGGACCAGAACCACTCGGAGGAGTAGGTGTTGCCGCACTTGGCGATGAATTGCGGGCGGATCTTGGCGGCGAGCGCGGTGATCTCGGCGGCCTCGCGGTGGCTGGTGTGGTCTTTCCAGAGCCAGCAGTGGGCGGCGAGGTTTTTGACCCACTTCTTCTGCATAGCCAGCGGGGTGTTGGTGGAGTCCACCGGGATGGGGCTGGAGCCGGTGGAGTCCACGCCGAGGCCGACGACCTGACGGGCGTCGAAGCCCTTGGTCTTCTTGGCCTGGGCGAGGGCGAGCTTGATGGATTTTTCGAGGCCGAGGACGTAGTCGGCCGGGTTTTGGCGGGCCAGGTGGTGGTCCTTGGGATCGAGCAGCACGCCTTGGTGGCCGCTGGGATAGTTGACGACGCCGGTGCCGAGCTCGGCACCGTCCTTGCAACGCACAACGAGGGCACGCACCGAGTTGGTGCCGTAATCAATACCGATGGTGAACATGGGCGGGGGAGAAATGATGCGGGGGAAACGCGGACAGGGGACGGACAGGGGGAAATCGGACCTATGAACGCTTTTCGCGGCTGGTAAATCCGCCGTCCACTTGACAGTCATGCCGCCATGCCTCGCGTCACCATGTCCACCATCGCCGAGCGGGCGGGGGTGTCGAAGAACACCGTCTCGCTCGCGCTGCGTCACGACCCGCAAATCCCTGTCGAGACGCGCCTGCGGATCGAGCGGGTGGCGCGCGAGCTGGGCTACGCGAAGAATCCGGTGGTGGCGCAGTTGATGACCGAGCTGCGCAAGGCCCATCCGGCGGGGTATCGGCGCACCTTCGCGTTGCTCAACGCGAACCTCGATCCGGAGGCCTTTGTCCGCCATCCCACCGTGCCGGCCTACGTGGAGGGCTGCCGGCGGCGGGCGGCGTTTCACGGCTACGGCTTGGACGAGTTTTGGTTGCACGAGCCCGAGCTCTACGGGGACCGGCTGAACCGCGTGCTGCGGGCGCGGGGCATCCGGGGCGCGATCATCGTGGGGTTGATGAAGGACAACCGCCTGCCGCCGCGGTTTTCGGTGACGTGGCAACGGCACGCGGTGGTGGTGACGGGGGTGCGCACGCGGGAGCCGACGCTGGCCTTCGCGGCGGTGGATCACCACGCGCTGATGCTGGAGGCGATGGAGCGGGCGCGCGTGCTGGGTTATCGCCGGCCGGCGCTGGTGTTGGAGGAGTCGATCGACCGGCTGGTGGACGGGCGCTTCGGGTCGGGCTTTTGGGTGGGGCAGCAGGCCTTGCCGGCGGCGGAGCGCGTGCCGGCGTTTCACGCGGTGGAGGCGGCGCGGGCGGAGCCGGGGCTTTTCGCCGCGTGGTGGCGGGAGTGGCGGCCGGACGTGATTTTCACCCTGCACACGGTGGTGCGGGAGTGGCTGGCCGCGCTCGGGGTGCAGGCGCCGCGCGACGTGGGGCTGGTGCAACTGGAGCGGCGTCGCGGCTGCGAGGACTGGGCGGGCATGGACCAGCACAACGACCTGAGCGGCGAGGCGGCGGTGGATATGTTGATCTCGCTCCTGCACAACGAGGAGATCGGCATCCCCGCGGCGCCGCGCGCGACCCTGATCGGCTCGTCGTGGACCGACGGGGCGACGGTGCGGACCGGGTAGGGCGGGGGAGCGGGCTTGGGCGGGGTCAGGCCGGCTCGGGCGTGGCGAGCGCGATCTCGAGGGTGAAGGTCGAGCCGATGCCGGTCTCGCTCCAGAGGGTGAGATCGCCGCCGAGCAGACGGGCGAGGCCCCGGCTGATGGAGAGGCCCAGCCCGGAGCCGCCGTAGCGTCGGGCGACGGAGGCGTCGGCCTGGGTGAAGGGCGCGAAGATCAGCTCGGCCGCCTCGCGCGGCACGCCGGGACCGGTATCCGTCACCACGAAGCGGATACACCGGCCCCCGTCGGCGCGGGCCGGGCCCGGCTCGACGGCGAGGGCGACGCGGCCGGAGTCGGTGAACTTGACCGCGTTCGAGAGGAGGTTGGACAGGATCTGGCGCAGGCGCAGCGGGTCGGTGACGATCACCGGCGGCACGTCGGGCGCGACGACGTGGGCGAGCTGCACGCCCTTCGCCTCGGTGGAGGGGCGGAAGAGGCCGAGCAGTTGCGGCACGAACTCCTCGAGCACGACGGGCGCGTTTTGCACCGGCAGGGCGCCGACCTCGAGCCGCGACCAGTCCAGGAGTTCGTGCACCAGGCGGAGCAGGCCCTCGGACGCGGTCTGCATGACCTGCAGGTTCTCGCGCTGGGCGGGGGAGAGGCCGGAGTCCTCGCGAAGCATCAGCTCGGCGAGGCCGCGGATGCCGTTCACCGGCGTGCTGATCTCGTGCGACATGACGGCTAGGTAGCGGCTGCGGAGCACGTTGGCCGCCTCCGCGCTTTCCTTGGCCCGGCACAGCTCCTCCCGCATCTCGTGGGCGCGGGTGATGTCGTGAAAGGCGACGACGGTGGCGGCGCGTCCGTCGAAATCGACGCGGCCGGCCGAGAGCAGGGCCCAGAAGGGGGCGCCCCGGCTGTTCTTGAGGCGGATCTCGCGCACGCCGGTCGAGGCGGGGGCGCGGTCGAGGCCGGCGAGCAGGCTGGCCCGGTCGTTGGGGTCGAAGTAAAACTCCACGGCGGGGCGGCCGAAAAGCGTCTCCGGCGGGGCCGCGAGGAGCTCGGCGGCGAGCCGGTTGGCAAAAACCAGGCGGCCGGACTCGGCGTCGCTGATGATCACCGGGAAGGGGGCGTGCTCGGCGAGGAGGCGGTATTGGCGCTCGCCGCGGCGGAGGCGCCGATTGAGTCGCACCAGGGGCAGGAGCCAGCCCAGCGCGCCGAGGGCCAGCGCGGCGGCGATGCCGAGGGCCCAATACCAGGGACGCGGATCCGGGCGCGGGTCGGGGTCGTGGAGCATGTCCTCGACCGGGAAGCCTTTCGGCACCATGCCGAAGTCGGCGTAGGTGTCGGCGATGTGGCGCCAGCGGCCCGGGTTCATGTGGCCGACCTGGATCAGCTCGGGATGCATGAGCTGGGCGGTGCGCGCGGCCTCGAAGCGCAGGTGCTCGCGGCTCTTGCGCGTGCCATGGCGGCGCAGGATGAGCTCGATGATCTCCTCGGGGTGGGCGAGCGCGTATTCCCAGCCGCGAAGACTGGCGGTGCGGAAGGCGCGCACCCGGTCGGGATGGGCGCGGATTTGCTCCTCGGTCGTGAAGAGGTTGTCGCCGTAAAAATCGATGCCGCCGGAGCGCGGCGAGAGGATGGTGTGCGGCACGCCCAGGCTTTGCAGCAGGAAGGGCTCGTCGGTGCTGTAGCCGGTCATGGCGCCGACGCGGCCCGCGACGAGGTCGTCCACGCTGAAGGTGTGGGGCACGATGCGGAGTCGCTCGGGGGCGACGCCCTCGTTGCGGAAGTAGGCGAAGAGTTCGGCCGACTGCGGCTCGATCATGAGCGGGCGATCATGCAGCCCCTGAAGATCGGTCTCGGCGCCGGATCCGCCGGCGATCAACACGAGGGGCGAGTGTTGGAAAATCACCGCCAGCACCACCACCGGTTCGCCGCGGGCGCGCAGGAGGACGAGCTCCGACGTGCCCACCCCGAACTGCGCGTGGCCGTCGAGGACCGCCTCGACCGGGTCGATGCCGGGCTGGGCCTCGACCAGCTCCACGTCCAGGCCCGCCTCCCGGTAGTAGCCCCGCTCCAGCGCGGCGTAGTAGCCGGCAAACTGGAACTGGTGTTTCCATTTCAACTGGAGCACGACCCGTTCGAGTTTTCCGGCGGAGCTCGCCGCCGGGTGATCCGCGGCGCCCCAGGCGATCGACGCGGCGGCGGGGAGGCAGAGCCAGATGAGCCGGAGCCGGGCCATGGCGGATCGCGCGGCCCACCGGGCGATTACGAAAAGCGGATACCGTCGGTCCCCGGTCTTGAGCATGGGGGAAAAACGGTGTCGGCGCCCGGCCTTGGCAAGCCCGATGCGGCGCCGATCGCGCCTTCGCGGTGGCCGCGAAACCCCGGCTCAATCTCCCGAATCGGTGTTCCGATCAGTCCAGGATCCGGGGCCAGCCGTCCTCGGTCCAACCGAGACGGCGGAGGGCGAGCATGGGCGCGCCGTTTTTGGTGCCGTCGTAGAAATGCATGCTGGCCCACTCGGTGTCGCCGTCGGTGACGATGCCGATGTGGCCGGGGCCGATAAAGTCGCCCTCGGTGGCGAGCAGGTCGCGGCCGCCGGCATGCAGCAGTTCCTTGCCCCGGTCATCGACGTAGGGGCCGGTGATCGAGCGGCTGCGCCCGACGAGCAGGCGATAGGTGCTGTCTTTTCCCCGGCAGCAGAAGCCGTGGTTGACGAAGAGGTAGTAGTAGTCGCCGCGCCGATGGAGCGTGGGCGCCTCGATCTCGGGGGCCCAGGCGAGGCGGAGGGGCGCTTTGCCCGGGTCGAGGCGCAGGCCGGTCCCGGGGTCGAGCTCGACCATAAAAATGCCGCCCCAAAACGAGCCGAAGGACATCCAGAGGCGGCCCTCGTCGAGCAACAGGGCGGGATCGATGGCGTTGTAGTCCAGACCGGGGGAGGAGCGGATGACGATGCCGCGGTCGGTCCAGCCGTAGCCGGGTTTGGCCGGGTCGAGTTCCGGCGAGGTGGCGAGCGCGATGGCCGAGGTGTTTTTGCCGAATTCCGAGACCGAATAGTAGAGGTGCCAGAGCTCGCCGACCCGGATGATGTCGGGGGCCCAGTAGTCATGCCGCTTGTTGCCCGGCGCCACCCAGGCGGCCCAGGGCGGCGGCTCGGCGAGGACCGGTTCGTGATAGGTCCACTTGACGAGATCGCGCGAGCGGGCGGAGACGATCTGGCGGCCGGTGGCGAAAAGCCACCAGGTGCCGTCGTCGTCGCGGACGAAGGTGGATGGATCATGCACCCGCAGATCGCGACGTCCGGTGGGCGGTGCGGCGGGGGCGGGGGCCGGCGGTGACCCGGGGGGCGGCGGTGACTCGGGGGGCGGTGGAGGCTGGGGCGCGACTTCGGCGTGGAGCGAAAGCATGCACAGGGGCAACAACAGCAAGGCGGGGCGGATGCGGGGCATATAGGGGCGAGGGTGGGGGCGAATCGGCGGATGTCGGGCGAAAAATCCGGGGATTGGGAAGCGGTGAATGTGAAACGGATTTCGGTCCGACGTCGCGCCGACGAGATCAAATACCAACCAGATCGGACGATGGGCGTCTCCGCGCGCCGCCGGCTTCTGCGCCGGGTGTGACGGGAAGCGATGTCAACGTCCGGGCTTCGCCACCGGGAGCCACCGGGAGCGCCGGCGTCCCGCCGGCTGTTTGCCAAGAAAGCCGGCAAGATGCCGGCGCTCCCGGTGGACTGACAGCGCATCCTGTTGCACCCGCCGCCTGCCCGCCCCCCTCGCGACTGGCGTCTCGACTCGCGCCGGGTGCTTGTTTCCACTCCCGGCCATTCGCTTACCCGCCATGACGAAAATCTGTCTGTTCCCCGGTCAGGGCTCGCAAAAAAAAGGCATGGGCCAGGAGCTCTTCCCCCTGTTTCCCGCCGAGGTGGCGGCCGCCAACGAGGTGCTCGGCTACGACATCGCCGAACTCTGCCTGAACGATCCCGACGGCAAACTCGGCCAGACCCGCTTCACCCAGCCCGCCCTCTACACCGTCAACTGCCTCGCCTTTCTCAAGGACCAGCGCGACACCGGCGCCGCCCCCGACTACCTCGCCGGTCACAGCCTCGGCGAATACTGCGCCCTTTTTGCCGCCGGCGTCTTCGATTTCACCACCGGCCTGAAACTCGTCCGCGAACGCGGCGCGCTCATGCAGGAGGTCACCGGCGGCGGCATGGCGGCCGTCATCGGCCTCCCCTTGCCCCGCATCCAGGAACTGCTCGCGTCGCCCGATCTGAACGGCATCGACATCGCCAACTACAACGCGCCCGGGCAAATCGTGATCGCCGGCCCCCGCGCCGACATCGAGCGCGCCAAGCCCGCCTTCGAGCAAGCCGGCGCCCAGATGTTCATCGTGCTCAATGTCAGCGGCGCCTTCCACTCCCGCTACATGGCGCCCTCCGCGCGGGATTTCGCCTTCTTCCTCGACAACTTCACCTTCGCCAACCCGCGCATCCCCGTCGTCGCCAACACCACCGCCCGCCCCTACGAGGAGGACATGGTCGAGGAAAACCTCGTCCGGCAGATCGACCACTCCGTGCGTTGGCAGGAAACCCTCGAGTTTCTCCTCGGCCTGCCCGACCCGCGTTTCCTCGAACTCGGCCCCGGCAACGTGCTCACCGGCCTGCTGCGCCGCACCCAGGCCGCGCTCAAACCCGCCGCCTGAACCGCACCGCTCGCCGCGTCTCGCTCCCCGCCCCGCGCCTCGCTACCCGCGTCCCCCGCCTCCTGCGATCCCGCGCACCGCATCCCGCCGCCCACGCCCTCGTCACCCGCGCCCGTGTCGTCGTTTTCCGTCCCCGCCCCGGCTCGCCCGCCGCTCGCCGACCATCTCGCGGTCTCCTTCGCGCACGACGAACGCGACGAACTCCTCGTCCTCGCCGGCGTCACCGCGGCCGGCGTCCCCGCCGATATTGAAACGTTCGCCCGCGCGGTGCTCGCCCCGGCGGAACTGGCCTACCACCGCCGCGTCCCGGCCGAGAAGCGCCGCCGCGAGTATTTGCTGGGTCGATACGCCGCCAAATCCGCCGTCGCCGCCCGGCTGGCGCGCGGGGCCCCCGCGCATCGCGCCGGGGATTGCGACGCGCTCGCCGCGATCGAGGTCCGCCCCGGAGCCTTCCAGCAGCCGGTCGTGGAGTTGCCGGAAGCCGGGTCGGTCGGAGTCACCCTCGCCCACAGCGGCGCGGCGGCCTTCGCCCTGGCCCACGATCCCGGCCATCCCGTGGGCATCGACCTGGAGCTCCACGACCCCGCGCACCTCGGGGTGCTGCGCTCGCAGGTGAGCCCCGCCGAGCTGCCCCCGTCCGCGCCCGGCCACGAAACGGACTCCCTGCGCCACACCCTCGCCTGGGCGGCCAAGGAGGCGCTTTCCAAGGCCCTCCGCTGCGGCCTCACCTGTCCCTTTGAAATCCTCGCCCTCGACCGTCCCCGCCTTCACCCCGGCGGCTGGTGCGCCGGCGGCTTCGTGAACTTCGGCCAGTATCAGTTCGCCGCCTGGGTCGCCGCCGACCACGCGTTTGCCCTCGTCTGCGCCAAGCACGCGCGGATCGAGCCCGTGTTGCCCGCGCTCGTCGGCTTCACCCGCCGCGTTCTCGCCATCCGCGCCTCGGAAGGAGCCCCCGCATGAGACGCCCGCTCGTGTGGATGTTTTCCGGCCAGGGCGCGCAATACTACCAGATGGGCGCCCCCCTCCTCGCCGCCGAACCGGTGTTTCGGGAAACCGTGGAGGATTGCAGCCGGCGGCTGGAGCCCCTGATCGGCCTCTCGCTGCGCGACCTGCTTTACCAGCCCCGCCCTGATCGTTTCGCCGCCTTCGACCGCACCCTGCACACCCATCCCGCCCTCTTCGTGGTGCAGTATGCCCTCGCCCGCCTGCTCGAAAGCCGGGGGCAAAGGCCCGACTACGTGCTCGGCTACAGCCTCGGGGAATTCGTGGCCTACACGGTCGCCGGCTGCCTCGCCCTCGACACCGCGCTCTCCGCCGTCGTCGCCCATGCGCGGCTGATGGAGGAGCACGCGCCGCCCGGCGCCATGCTCGCCGTGGTGGACTCGCCCGCGATCCGCTCCCGCCTGCCCGCCGAGTTCGCCGGTCTGGAGCTGGCGGCGGACAACTACGCCCGCCACTTCGCCGTCTCCGGCCCGCGCCCCGCGCTGGAGCGCCTCCACGCCGTCCTGCGCGACCGGGAGGTGAACTCCCTGCTCCTGCCCGTGCGCTTCGCCTTCCACTCCGCCGGCATCGAGGCCGCCGCGCCCGCCTTTCGCGCCTTCGTCGCGGGGCTCCCCCCGCCGGCCGCGCCGCGCATCCCGATCATCTCCGCCGCCCGCGCCCGCGTGGTCCGCGCCCCCGCCGCCGACGACCTGTGGCGCGTGGCGCGCGACTGTATCCGGTTTCGCGATACGGTCGAGATCATGGAGGACTACGGCGCCTTCGACTACGCCGACCTCGGCCCGGCCGGCACGCTGGCGGCCTTCGTGAAATACAACCTGCGCCCGGGCTCCGCCTCGCGCCACCACGCGATCATGAGCCCCTTCCAGCGCGACGCGCAGGCGCTGCAAACCTTCCTCGGGAGCCTGCATGTATAGCGTTCGCACCGTGAGGACCGCCGGTCACGGACTGGTCAACTACAGCTACCTCGTCACCGACCAGGCCACGCGCGCGGCCGCGTTGATCGATCCGGCCTGGCAACCCGAACGCCTGCTCGCCGCCTTGGAGGAGGAGGGGGGGCGGCTCACGCACATCCTCGTCACCCACGCCCACCCGGACCACTACGCCCTGGCGCCGTCGCTCGCGGACCGGTTTTCCGCCACGCTCTGCCTCGGTCGGATCGAGGCCGAGGCCTTTCGCGTCGCCGGCCCCCGGCTCCATCTGCTCGACGACGAGGACCGTCTCCGGGTCGGCGAAACCCCGCTCCGCGCGCTGCTCACGCCGGGGCACACGCCGGGCGGGCTGTGTTACCTGTTCGAGCGCGACTGCTTCACCGGCGACACCGTCTTCGTGGAAGGCTGCGGTCGCTGCGATCTGCCCGGCTCCGACGCCCACGCGATGTATCGCAGCGTGCGACGCCTGAAGTCGGTCCTGCCGCCCGACGTGACCCTGCACGCCGGCCACGCCTTCGGCAAAGGTCCCTCGCTGCCGCTCGCCCGGGTGCGCGAGGAGAATCTCTACTTCCACCTCGAGGATCCGGACATGTTTGTCGGCATGCTCACCCGCCGCAGCCAGACCCACGCGCGGCCCTTCGTCTAGGCCCCACGCGCATGTCCTCCTCCGTCATCACCCTCCAGGCCGGAACCTTGGGCGCGCAGAGCTTTCGCCGCGACCACGGCGTGCGCCTCGCCTACGCCGCCGGCGCGATGTATAAGGGCATCGCGTCGAAGGAGCTCGTGTTGCGCATGGCCCGGGCGCGGCTGCTCTCCTTCCTCGGGGCGGGCGGCCTGCGGCCCGAGCGGCTCGACGCCGATCTCGCTTTCCTGCGCGAGCGCCTGCCCCCGGACGCGCCCTTCGGCTGCAACCTGCTCCACGCCCCCGGGCAGCCCGCCGCCGAGGACGCCGTCGTGGACCTGCTGCTCCGCCATGGCGTGCGCCGGGTGGAGGCCGCCGCCTTTCTCGAAACGACGCCCGCGCTCGTCCGCTATCGCGCGCTCGGTCTTTCGCGCGGCCCGGACGGCGCGGTGCGCGTCGGCCACCTCGTCCTCGCCAAGGTTTCCCGCCCCGAGATCGCGCGCCTCTTCCTCGCGCCCCCGCCCGAGGCGCTGTTGCGCAAGCTCGTCGCGGCCGGCCGCATCTCGCCCGAACAGGCCGCGCTCGCCGCGACTCTGCCGCTGTGCGACGACCTCTGCGTCGAGGCCGATTCCGGCGGCCACACCGATCAGGGAAACGCCTACGCGCTCATGCCGGCCATGCTCCGGCTGCGCGACGAAGCCTCCGCCGCCGCGAGCGCCCGTGGCCCGGCGGGGGGCGCGCGGGTGCGCGTGGGCGCGGCCGGCGGGCTCGGCACGCCCCACGCCCTCGCGGCGGCCTTCGTGCTCGGCGCGGAGTTCGTCATGACCGGCTCGATCAACCAATGCACGGTCGAGGCCGGCACGAGCGACGCGGCCAAGGACCTGTTGCAACAGGCCGAGGTGCAGGACACCGCCATCGCCCCCGCCGGCGACATGTTCGAGCTCGGCGCCAAGGTGCAGGTGCTGCGCAAAGGCCTGTTTTTCCCCGCCCGCGCCAACAAGCTCCACGAGCTCTACCGCCGCCACGCCTCGCTCGATGAGCTCGATCCCGCCACGCGTCGGCAGTTGGAAACGCAGTATTTTCATCGCGGCCTGGACGAGGTCTGGGCCGAGACGCGCGCCTACCTGGCGCGCGAGCGCCCGGAGGAACTGGAGCGGGCGGAGCGGGACCCGAAGGCGCGCCTCGCGCAGGTGTTCAAGGCGTATTTTATCCAGTCGAGCCGGCTCGCCCTGGCGGGGGACTTGTCGCGGCGCGTGGACTTTCAGATCCAGTGCGGCCCGGCGATGGGCGCGTTCAACCAGTGGGTGAAGGGAACGCCGCTGGAGCCCTGGCGCGCGCGCCATGTGGACGAGATCGCCGACCGGCTCATGACGGCCACGGCCGACCTGCTGGCCGAGCGTTTCGCCGCGCTGGCCGGTGGGCTCGGCGGCTGAGGCGCGCGAGCATGCCACTTGGGCGCGCAAGGCCGCCCACACGGTTCTCCCGATTCGGGAAGACCGGGGGCGGGGCTGGGGCGGTCCCTGTTGCTTAATCGATCGTGGGCCGGTGCGGATGGCGGAAAACGCCGCCGCGGATGGCGCGGAGCTCCGCTTCGGCCTCGAGCCAAAATTCGAGATCGTGGCCCGTGGGTTCTCCGGCTTCGTGCCAGAGTTCGCAGGCGCGTTGGGCGATGAGTTGATGGTCTTCGGTCGAGGTTTCGAGCTCGGCCGACACGGGAGGCATGGTCGGCTTGTTCATGGCGGGAATACGGTTTCTTTGGCGCGTCCGTGGGGGGAGGGGAGCGCCGCAGGGGTGGGGTGAGAGTTGGGGGAACGCCAGAACCCTAGTGCCGCCGGCCGGCGCACGCCAGCGTCGCCTCGGACTTTTTAGGGCGCCGATTGGGGGCGATAAGCCGCGCTTGCGGCGGACCGCGACCCTCCGCGAGCCCGAGGTGGACTCGCGAAAGCGACGAACGGCCGGGGGCGGGCGAGGTTTTCGGGTTGAAAGCCCGGGCGGCTTGCGTGGCACTCGGCCCCTTTCCTTTTTTCATCCGTCTAAAACCTTCAATCCCCACCACCATGGCCGGCGTCGGAAAACTCCTCAAACAAGCTCAGAAAATGCAGCGCTCCATCGAGTCGCTCCAAGGCCAGCTCGCCGCCAAGGAACTCGACTTCTCGCGCGGCGGCGGCGCCGTGCAGGTGAAGATCAACGGCGCGGGCCAGTTCCTCTCGCTCAAGATCGACGCCGAATTCCTCAAGGAGGACGCCGCCACCGTGTCCTCCGAAGTGCTGGCCGCCGTGCAGGAGGCCGCCGCCGCCGCCAAGAAATACAACGAGGAGGAAATGCAGAAGGTGACCTCGGCCTTCCAGATGCCGGGCATGTTCTGAGCCGTAGAAACGCAGTCGGGAGGGTCGTATCGAGGCAATCTGACGGCACCTTTCGATGAGGCCCTCGGCTCGAAATACTCTCCGAGTATTCCTTCGCTCGGTCCGCACCGAAATCTGCTCGTCATCTTACCCCGCTACTCCGCCTCCGACTGCATTTCTACGGCTGAGCCAAAAGCCGAGCACGGCCGGATCGGCATTCCCGACCCGCGCCGGCCCCCCCGAAAAGGTAGGGCGCGACCGCCGGGCGCGCCGGTTTGGGGGGGGACCGACGGACGTTCGTCCTTCGCGGCGGGCCCGGCGGTCCCGCCCCACCGATCCGGCGGTCGCCAACCGTCCGGCGACCGGTGTGATTTCACATTCCTGATTTTGGACTCCGCTTCTCTCCGGTGACTCCGGCTTTCGAAAAACTCCAGCAGGCGCTGAAACGTCTGCCCGGCGTGGGCTACCGTTCCGCCGAGCGCATCGCCCTCCACCTTCTGGTGGAGAAACCCGAACGGCTGCCGGCCTTGGTCGATGCTCTCGGCGAGGCGGCGCGGGCGGTGCGGCGCTGCGAGCGCTGCGGCAACCTGGCGGAGGAGACGCTGTGCGCGGTCTGCGCCGACGAGCGGCGGGATCGCGCGGTGGTGTGCGTGGTCGAGCATGTGCCCGACCTGGTGGCGATGGAGCGGTCCGGCGCCTACCGCGGGGTTTACCACGTGTTGCACGGCCGGCTCTCGCCGATCAACGGCGTGGGACCGGACGACATCAACTGGCCCGCGCTGCGCGAGCGACTGGGCTCGGGCTCCGTTTCCGAACTCATACTCGCGCTGGGCAACGACGTGGAGGGCGAGGCGACCTGCCACTTCATCACCGGGCAGTTGCCGGCGGCGGCGGCGGTGAAAGTTTCCCGCATCGGCTTCGGCCTGCCCAGCGGCGGCGGCGTGCTCTACGCCGACGCGGTGACGCTCCGCAGCGCGCTCGAGGGCCGGCGCGAGTATTCGTAGTCGGCCGCGCCGCCGGCGGAGTCCTGAGACGGCGTTGCTGAAAACGCGATAAAAACGCCGGGCACGCGGGGCGGCGTGCGATGCGCCGTTGCGGTTGGCGGCGGGGCGCCCACTGTCGGCGCCTCCGGTTTCCTCGCCCCCCCCAATGAACAGCCTCCACGGCCTCCCTCATCCGCTGCGCGCGGAGACGATCCAGCTTTCCCGTTTGCACACCGACCCCCTGCAAACGCGTTCCGTCACGGTGGAGTTTGGCATGCCCTACGAGACCCTGCTGGGTGTGATTTGCCACTCGGTGCAAAACGCCCGCGCCGTGGGGCAACTGTTTCGCCGGCTGCACGCCGTGGACGCGGCGGCGACCGGCCGGTATCTGACGCGCTTCGTGGAGCGTTTGCTGGAGGAGCTCGACTTCGGCGATCCGAGCCTGCGGGCCAAGGCCGGCTATCGCGACACGCCCATGGATTTCGTCCGGCCCACGCCGACGCGCGGCTTCACCCTTCCGGCGTTTTGCGCGGAGCTCTCCGCGCTGCCCGAGCTCGCGGAGCTCATGGCGAAGTTGCCGCTTCGCGCCTCGGCGGGCGGCACCGCCTCGCCCTTCGCCGCCCAATCGCGCGCCTGACGTCGGGCGCGCGGCGCCGGGCTCAACGCCAGAGCGCGTCCACGGCCTCGGGGTTGGTGCCGCGCTCCAGCAGCGGCCAGACATCCTCCACCGTGCGCGCCACCGAGAGCAGTTCGAGGATCCCGGCCGATTTGAATTTCTCCCGCACCATCTTTTGGAAAAACGCCAGCAGCTCGTCGTAAAAGCCGTCCTGGTTGACCAACACGAGCGGCTTGGCGTGCTGGTTCAGCGCGCGCCCGACGAGGATCTCGATGAGCTCCTCCAGCGTGCCGATGCCGCCGGGCAGGGTGACGAAGGCGCTCGCGCGCTCCTCCATGATGCGGCGTCGCTCGCGCATCGATTTCACCACGATCAACTCGTCCGCCTCCAGGTAGGCCAGCTCGCGCGCCACCATAAAGTCGGGGATCACGCCCACCACCTTGGCGCCGGCGATCTTGGCCGAGAGCGCCACCGAGCCCATGACGCCCGCCTTGCCGCCGCCGAACACGAGCCCCCAGCCGCGCTCCGCCAGACCGCGCCCCAGCTCCGTGCCCGCCACGTAGTATTTCCGGTCCAGCTCCTTCCCGCTCGCGCAATACACGCACAAGAGTTTTTCCATCCATCACGCCTACTCGCCCCGCGCGCCCGGTCGCCAGCTCCGAAAGGAGCGGACCGCGCGGACCGCGCTGCGACTGCGGCGACCGCTTCGCGGACCTTGCCGCCGGCTCCCGGGGCCGCCCATTTTGACGCATGGCCAAAAAATCCTCGTCCCCGGCTTCCGCCTCCAAGCGCGCCGCCTCCGCTGCCTCCGCCGGCACCGCCGCGCCCGCCGTCGTGTCCGGCACCGCATCCGCGTCCGCGTCCGGCGCCGCCGCGTCCAACGGTCCGATCCGCACCTGGTTTCCCACGCGTATTTATTGCACCCCGTTGCAGACCGGCGGGGCCGCGCGCTTCAACGGGGAACTCGCCGCCGAGTGCCGCCAGCTCCGCGACTACGACGAGGAGGGGCGCAAGTGGTCGGCCAAAAACTATCCCGGCGGCTACACGAGCTACGCCTCGATGAACGCGCTGCACCAGTTCTCCAGCACCTTCGAGGGCCTGGAGAAAAAGATCACCCGCCACGTCCGCGCCTTCGCCAAGGCGCTGGAGATGGACCTGCGCGGACGCGAGATCCACATGACCGACTGCTGGGTCAACATCATGCCCGAGACCGCCGCGCACTCGATGCACCTGCATCCCAACAGCTTCATCAGCGGCACCTACTATGTCGTGACGCCGCCCGGCTGCCCCGGGCTGAAGTTCGAGGATCCCCGCCTCTCGTCGCTCATGGCCGCGCCGCCCAAGCTGCCCGGCGTCGGCGATTCGAACCGGCTCCACACCGTCTATCCGGCGGAGGCGGGCAACGTGATCCTGTTCGAGAGCTGGTTGCGCCACGAGGTCGCGCAGAACCGCTGCCCCGACGAGCGCATCAGCATCAGCTTCAACTACGCCTGGTCCTGAGCCCGGGCCGCGTCCGAGCGTCGCCACTGGGAGCGCCGCCACTGGGAGCGCCGGCATCCTGCCGGCTTTCCGGGCAAACAGCCGGCAGGATGCCGGCGCTCCCGGTGGGCAGGCGAGCTGACCTTACTTCCCGTCCGCCCCGCCCCGGCCTCCGCCGGAAAAAGTATTGGCCATGGGAGGGGGCGGGGCTTTGCCTCCCGGCGCGCGATGCAGCCGAACGACGTTAATCTCTATCTGGTGGGTTTTATGGGCACGGGAAAAACCACCGTGTCGCGCATCGTGGCCGCCCGCCTCGGGCACCGTTGGCTCGACAGCGACCATGAGATCGAGCGCGGCCAGGGCCGTCCCATCGCCGAGATTTTCGCCACCGCCGGCGAGGCCGCCTTTCGCCGGATGGAGCGCGATTTCATCGAGACGGGCCACCCCGCCGAACGCACCGTCGTCGCCTGCGGCGGCGGGCTGGTCGTGCAGCCCGGCATGTTGGAGGTGCTCCAGCGCCGCGGCGTCGTGGTCTGCCTCCATGCCACGGTGGAGACGATCCTGCGCCGCACGGCCGGCAGCCGCGTCCGCCCGCTCCTCAACGTCGAGGATCCGGAGAAACGCATCCGCGAGCTCTACGCCGTGCGCGAGCCCATCTATCGCCGCGCGGGCAGCGTCATCCTCACCGACAACCGTCCGCAGATCGAGGTGGTCCAGCATGTGATGCGGGTCTATCGCCGCGACGCGGAGGATTTCCTGAAAACCCGCGGGCTCTGGAAACGCGCCGACGCGTGCCGCTGAGGCGTCGTGCACGCGGAGCGGTCGCAGGCGCGGAGCGAGGCGGAGGCCGGGGGAAACATGACGCCGCCCACACCCACACCCACCTCCAC
This sequence comes from uncultured Akkermansia sp., assembly GCA_966252115.1. GTDB lineage: Bacteria > Verrucomicrobiota > Verrucomicrobiia > Opitutales > Opitutaceae > IMCC26134_A. The sequence continues at coordinate 1,333 of CBINNW010000070.1, read as the reverse complement.
GCTTCGGCTCGACCGGGCGGGCGCCGAGCGGGTGCGCGAGCGCCTGCGCGCCCTGGGCTTCGACGCGGTGCGCTTCGCCCGCGCGGAGGCGCTCTTCGGGCCGGGCTTGAAAAACTGGATCGCGGCGGGGCACCACGCGGAGATGGACTGGATCGCGCGCGGCGCCGACAAGCGCGGCGATCCCGAGCTCGTGCTGCCGGGCGTGCGCACCGTCATCATGCTCGGCGTCAACTACGGCACCGAGCACGGCGCGCCCGCCCCGCGCGCGGCGGGCGCGGCGGAGACGCGTCCGGCCTGGGCCCGCTACGCGCGGTATTCGGATTACCACGACACCATCGTGACCGCCCTGGCCGGGGCCGGACGCGTGCTCGAGGAGGAGGGCGGCATCGGTCCCGCCGATCATCGCTACTACGTCGATACCGGACCGGTTTTGGAACGGGGCTGGGCGGCGCGGGCCGGTCTCGGGTTTACCGGCAAAAACGCCATGCTGATCTCCCGCGAGTTCGGCAACTGGCTCTTCCTCGCCAGCATCCTCACCCGACTGGAGCTGCCGCCCGACGCCCCTATGCCGGGTCGCCCGCCGGAGGGCGGCCACGCCGGCCAGCTCTGCGGCAAATGCACGCGCTGCCTCGACGCCTGCCCGACCGACGCCTTCGCCGCCCCCGGCGTGGTGGACGCCCGCCGCTGCGTCTCCTACCAGACGATCGAGAACAAGGGCGTGATCCCCCGCGAGCTGCGCGCCGGCGTCGGCCACCGTATCTACGGTTGTGATACCTGCCTGGAGGTGTGCCCGTGGAACCGCTTCGCGCAGGCCAGCCGCGAGGTCCTGATCACGGCGCGTCCGGAGATCGAGCGGCTGACCTTGGCGGACGTGCTCGCGCTCACCCCGATGCGTTTCGCGGAGGTGTTTCGCAAGACGCCGATCAAGCGCGCCAAGCTCGCCGGCCTGTTGCGCAACGCCTGCATCGTCGCCGGCAACCTCGGCGCCGCGGAGTGCGCGCCGCGCATCGCGCGACTGGCCGATCCGCGCGGGGACCCGGCGGCGCCCCAGGGCACGGAGACGGCGGTGTTTCCGCCCATGGTGCGGGCGCACGCGGTGTGGGCGCTGGCCCGGCTCGGCCAGGGCGCGCGCCTCGCCGAGCTGCGCCCGGCGGAGACGGATCCGCTCGTCTTGGCGGAGTATGCGGCGGAGGGGTTTTGATGGTGGGGGGCGGCCGGATGCGCGGCTTCCTTCGTGCGTGATCGGCGCGCCGGGTGGCCGCAAAGGTAGGGCGCGACCGCCGGGCGCGCCGCAGTGCCTCTCGGCGGTCGCCCCTCCACCGCGGCGGGCCCG
>CBINNW010000069.1:0-28186 GCA_966252115.1 uncultured Akkermansia sp. | reverse complement strand
CACCCGCCGCTGGGGCACCGACGAGTGGGCCGCCCGCGCCGGCCAGGGCGCCTACTTCCACTGGATCAGCGCCAACGCCATGCTGCCCGACATCGACGACAACCCGCAGCACACCGGCATCCAGATCATCGACCGCACCACCGTCCCCGAGATCAGCGAGATCGTTTCCAGCGCCCTCGACATCCAGGCCTCCCTCGACGGCCTCTGCGCCCACCTCAACCCCCTCGGCCTCGCCAAGGGCGCCATGGCCTTCGACATCTCGCCCACCGACCTCCGCGCCGGCCAGTCGCACTTCGAACAACTCCTCCAACGCGCCCTCCGCGCCTGCCTCAACGCCAAGGCAGCCTTCGACCAGGCCTGCGTCGTGAACCGCCTCCTGCGCGACCAGAACGCCACCCTCGACGACTACAACGCCGCCGTGGACGACCAGGAACGCGCCTTCGAATACCAGCTCATCGACATCTTCGGCACCGCCTACGCCGGCGACATCGGCCCGGGCAAACTCTACGAGCAGGGCTACGCCGGCCCCGACCTCTACCACTACTACTACATCAACCAGCCCTCCGCGCTCGTGGACACCACCGGCGAGGTCACCGTCTCCTTCCGCGAACCGCTGGAGATGGACCCCTTCACCACCTGGTCCCTGGACAACGTTTACAACAAGATCCAGGACCCGCTCCAATACACCACGCGCACCCAGAAGATCCTGCCGCACCAGCTCATGCAGTTCGCCACCTCGAGCATGGGCTCGCGCTCGCAACCCGGCTCGCTCCAGCGCGCGCTGCTCGACGTTTACCTCGCCCAGGTCAACGCCCGCGAGGCCGCCGACACGCTCGACGGGCTCATGCGCCAGTTCGACCGCGACTACCAGCTCTTCACCGAGTTCCGCACCGCCTACGACGACGCCAACGCAGACGCCTCGGAAAAACTCGACCAGGCCTCGGCCAACCTGAAGGCCGCCACCGCCTACTCCGCCTCCGCCGCCCTGCTCGACCTCAGCGCCACCTTCATCACCGACATCGCCGCCGCCACCGCCGAGGCCTTCCCCGTCGCCGCCGGCTTCTCCATCGACGCCACCTCCGTCGCCCGCGGCCTCAGCATCTACGGCGGCGCCACCGCCTCCTACGCCCAGGGACTCGCCGGCCTCGCCCTCGAGACCAAGGCCGCCTTCCTCGAACTCGAGGCCGACCAGCTCTCCTCCGACGCCGACGACTTCTTCGCCCAATACGAATGGGACAACGAGGACAAACAACACGTCGTCGAGTTCGAGCTCCTGCTCGACGACATCCTCGGCACCGGCTTCGAGCTCTCCCGCCGCCTCGCCGAGCTGCAAAAGGCCAACGAGGAGGTCTCCCGCCTCGTCGCCCAGTCCGACCGCATCCTCGCCGAGCGCGAGATCTTCCGCCAGCGCGCCGCCGCCGTCATCCAGGGCTACCGCACGCGCGACATGACCTACCGCACGCTCCGCAACGAGGAGCTCGCCCAGTATCAGGCCCTCTACGACCTCGCCGCCCAATACACCTACCTCGCCGTCCAGAGCTACGACTACGAGACCGGCCTGCTCGGCACCGCCTCCGGCCAGGATCTCATCGACGGCATCATCGCCACCCGCTCCCTCGGCGAGTTCAAAAACGGCCAGCCCGTCGCCACCACCGGCGGCACCGGCGACGGCGGCCTCGCCGCCCTGCTCTCCCGCCTCCGCAGCGACTGGTCCGTGGTCGAGCCCCGCCTCGGTATCAATAATCCGGATACCTACGGCACCCTGTTCTCCCTCCGCGGCGAGCTCTTCCGCATCCGCACCGACGCCGCCACCTCGTCCGACGACGACGCCTGGCGCCAGATCCTCCAGCAGCACATCCAGAGCAACGTCCTCAACGACCCCGACGTCGCCACCTACTGCCGCAACATCCGCAAGTCCGACGGCTCCACCGTGCCCGGCATCGTCATACCCTTCTCGACCACCATCGGCCACGGCCTGAATTTCTTCGGCCTCGATCTCGCCGCCGGCGACCACGCCTACACCGCGTCCAACTTCGCCACCAAGATCCACGCCTCCGGCCTCGTGTTGAAGGGCTACATCGGCATGGACCCCTACACCATCGGCGTGCCCAACGCCGGCGGCCCCGCCAGCTCCGATCCCAACGCCCTCAGCGCCACGCCCTACGTTTACCTCATCCCGGTCGGCGTGGACTCGATGCTCTCCCCGCCGCTCGGCCTCGACGCCAGCGTCGTCCGCTCCTGGACGGTGAAGGATCAGGCCATGCCCCTGCCCTTCAACCTCGGGGACAACGCCTACTCCGCCACCGAGTTCTTCACCCCGCAGGGCACGATGAACGAGCAGCTCTGGATCCCGCGCCAGCACCAGGCCTTCCGCCCGGTCAACGATGCCGCCTACTTCTACAGCACGTTGCCGGGCGAGTTTACCAACAGCCGCCTCGTCGGCCGCAGCGTCTGGAACAGCCAGTGGAAACTGGTGATCCCGGCCTACACCCTGCTCAACAAGGAGCAGGACGGCCTCGACCGCTTCGTGCGCACCGTGACCGACATCCAGCTCTTCCTCCGCACCTACTCCCACTCGGGCAACTGAGTCCCTTTACGTTTGGAGCGGCCGTCCCGCCCGTTTTGATACGACGGCCGCCCCACTGTTCTCGGGTGAAAACGCACCGAAGGGACACATGTGGCGAGCCGATGGCCGCCACCGGGGCAAGAAGCGGACGACGTCCGCCAAAGGAGTCGCTTTTACGACCAGCGGCCCGCCCCTGAACTCACCCCAAAGACCGGGATTGAGAACCGTAAATCGCCACCAAGCCACCCCACTCCAACCAGTAATACACAGGCATCAGACCCACCCGCCGGGCACGCCGATCCGGCAAACCTGCGCCTGTGATCCAGTGCGATCCAGTGGTTGATTTAGCGATAGTTGGCGAAAGTTAGCGGTTGGGCACCTGGCGTTTCGACAGCCAACTGAAACCAGCTTGCATCCAAACGTATAAAAACCCCCGGCTCCGATATAGGCCCGACCGCTGGTCGGGCAGCCTGACCAGCGGTCAGGCCTACAGCTTGCGATCACCGGTTTTACTACGACGGAACGCGAATTGGTATGAGAAACCCAACGAGAGAATCGAGCACCGAGGGAGGCCGAAGCCCCCAACAACAAAAAGCCCGCGACCGGGCGAGGGTCGCGGGCGTGGTCGTCGGCGAACGACGAAGCCGAAAAAACCTACTTCTTCTCCTCCTCGGCCGGCGGCGGTTCGGCGGAGGCGTCCGCAGTCTCGGACGTCTCGGACGACTCGACGGGCGCGGCTGGCACGGGCTCCTCCGCGGTCACCGCTTCCACCGTCTCGACCGATTCCACCGCTTCCGCGGCAGGCGCGGTCTCGGCGGGTTCGTCGGCCGAAGCCTCGGCCTCGACCTCCGCCACCGGAGCGGCGGACGTGGGTTTGGCGACGGGCGCGGGCGCGCTTGCGGGCGCCTCGGGTTTGGGGGCGGGCGCTTCCGGGAAGTTCTCCGGATCCACGTCCGAAGCTTCGATTTCCCGTTTGCGGGCCTCGACCATCGGCGGCGGGCAGAAGAGGGAGCCGTCCACAAACTCCGTGACGTAACCTTCCTTCACGAGGTAGCGCAGATCGCCTTTCAGCTTGGTCAACTTTTCCTGCTCCTCGGCCGGAATCGGTTCCGGAGCCTCCCCCTCGGCGGGGGCGGGACGCGGCGGGATGCCGAGGTGACGAACGGTCAACTCGCTCTCCTTCACCATCGGGCTGCCCTCGATGAAGGCGATCAACGCGGCCAGCGAGTCCGAGAAGGTCTGGCCGGGCACGCGGAAACGGCGCTTCACGGCGCACACGTAGCTGATGCCCTTCGAGCCCTTCTTGAAGATGGTGAACCCTTCGCGGCGCAGGCGTCCGCGGAGCGCGTTGGCCGTATCCAGCGGGAAACGACGCTGGGCCGCGAGCGCGCCCTCGACGGCGCGGCGGATCTCGGTGGTCGGCGGGATGCTCTCCAGCAGTTTGCCGGGGAAACGCAGCTGCTCGACGCTGCGCACCACGCGGTTCCGCACTTCGGTGAGCAGGTATTGCCGCGCCTCGTCGATCGAATCGAAGGAACGCGCGGGCGGCGTCTCCACCGCAGGCGTCTCGGCGGCCTCGGCGGCGACGGCCTCCGGAGCGCCTTCCTCGGCGGCGGGCGCGGGCGCCTCGGCCTTGGGAGCCTTGGCCGGCGGCGCCTTCACCGTGTAGCGGGTGGTCTTTTTCATCTTCTCCAACCACTGCGCCACCACGGCGGGATCACGCACGGTCTCGATCTTCGAACGATAGGCCTCCAGCGGCATGCGCACGTGGGCGGCGTGATGCTGGGCGACGATCGAGTTGTAGAGATGGTAGTTGGGCGGAGCCAGCAGGGCGCCGGTGATGGTGCAGCGGTTGACCACCTGGAAGTTGCCCTTCGGCGGGTCCACCTCGACCTCGGCGGTCTCGAAAAAGTTGCCCAGATGTTTTTCCAGAACGTGGGCGATGGCGGCGTCCTCGGTCTCGAAGGGCACGCCGTCGGGCACGGAGATGAAGAAGGGCGCGGGCTTCACGCCGGGAATCGGCGCGGTGGAGCCGCCTTCGACGGACGCGGCGCCGGGCCTGGAGCCGGGGGTGTTGCGCTGGACCACCGCCACGAAACGCTCGTTTTTCTCCACCACGGACTTCGCGATGTAGAAAAGCTCGAAGGTGCGGCACGACTTGCGAATGGCGTCGGCCAGGATCTTGAAGCTCGCGTCCTCGGGATAAAAAGTGACCGCGAAGTGGGGGCTGATGTAGGGGCCGGCCTGCTCCCGGGGAGCATGGCCGCCGCGGAAATCACCCCGGGGGCCACCCTCGCGGCGCGGACCGCCACCCTGTCCGGGGCCGTCGCGGCGCTCGAAGCGCGGACGCTCGCCACCGGCCGCTCCTCGCGGACCGCCCGGCGCTCCGCCGTCGCGGCGAGGCGGCCGATCTCCGCCATGCGGGGCCGGGGCCGGACGCGTGTCAGCCCCGCCTCCATCGGAGGCCGGACCGGGCGCGGGCCGCTTGAAATCCCGGCGATCCCGACGCGCCGGACCACCACCTTCCCCGGAGTCCCGGCGAAAGGGACGATCATCGCGGCGATCCGCGCGGGAAGCTGGGGAAGAGCCGGCGGCGCCCCCCTTGTCCTGACTCCAGGACGTGCCGAAGCTGAAGCCCTGGAGTTGGGACAAATCCAGCTTGTTGAGCCCAGAATCGGAATCGGGCGTTTGCGGGGAGGTGGTCTCGTCCATGCGGAAAATCAAAGCAGGCTGCGGGCCGGCGGGGGTGTTGAAGCGGGGAAGTGCGGGATAAACGAACCCGCGAAAAGTGAGCGGGAAGTCGCAGCTTCATGGCCGACGCCATGCAGGCAAGCTGTTTCCCGAGGAGCCGGAGCGCGTTTCCGTGACGTAACCGCTCGCCCCCGAATTATTCCCCGAGGCAAACAACGGATTTTCCCCGCAAAGTAGCGGGAGCTTCCAGCTCCCGTCGTCGCCAAAGTAGCGGGAGCTTCCAGCTCCCGTAGCTCCCGTCGTCGCCCGGCCCTGAGATCGGCCCGAGCGCGCCGGGCGCCACCGCCAAAGTGGCGGGAGCTTCCAGCTCCCGTCGTCGCCCGGGTGAGCGCGCCGGCCCGGCCCGAACCTACGCCACGACGCCATGATCGGTGCCCGGTGGCGGCCACTACAGCCGGCGCAACACACACACGCCCGCGCCGTCGTGGCCCGTTTCCCAAGGGAGAGACAGCGACCCGCCCACCTTCTCGAACGCCCGTCCCTCCGGGCCGCGCAGGAACTCCGCGATGACGCCGTCGTTTTCCTCGGCGTCGATGGAGCAGGTGCTGTAAACCAGCCGCCCGCCCGGCTTGAGCCAACGCGCCGCGCTGGCCAGCAACTCGCGCTGCTGCCGCGCATGCTTGGGGAAGTCGGCCGGCTGCAGGCGCCACTTCACGTCCACCCGATGCCGCATGACCCCCGTGTTCGAGCACGGCGCGTCCACCAGGACGGCGTCGAAGGTTCCCGGCATCATCCCCATGAGACTCTGCATGCGCCGCAGATCGCCCTCCACCCGCTTGGCCGACACACCCGCCGGCACGCGTTTGAGATTCTCCGCCAGGCGCTCATGCCGGGCGCCCGGCACGTCGATCGCGACCAGCATGCCCTCGCCCATCACGTCCGCCATGGCGAGGCTCTTGCCGCCCGGCGCCGCGCAGGCGTCGATCACCCGCTCCCCGGACCTCGGGGCCATCGCCTCGATGGCCAGACGCGTGCCCGGATCGGCGAGATAAACTTTGCCCTCGGCCAGCGCCCGCGCGACCTCGTTCCAGTGGCCGCTCTTCACGCCGAACCACCCCGCCCAGGGCGTCGCCTCGAGCCACTCCAGCTCGGCCGCGCCCGGACCCTCCTTCAAACGCCAACGCGCATGCACCGGCGCCGGCTTCTGATTCCATTCCAACAAGGCCCGGGTGCCCTCGGCGCCGAACTGCGCGAGCCAACGCTCCACCAGCCAATCCGGCGTGGAAAAATAATCGCCCAAAACGGCGGCCGACGCGATCCGCCCGGGAGCGGTCTGCGCCGCGAGCGCCTCCGCCAGTTTGCGCACGACCGCGTTGACCAACCGGGCCTCCGAATCGCTCGCCAGCGCCTTCGTCTGCGTGACCGCATGATGCCCCACCTTGGCGGCGTGCCCCTCCCCTCCGCCCTCGATCAGCTCGTAGCCGGCCAGAAGCAAAACCGCCATCACCCGAGCCCGCGGACGCAGACGCACGAGACGGGCGACCACGTTTTCGATCCGTCCGTAGTGCCGGATCGCGCCGTAAAAAAGGTTCTGGCACCGCGCCCGCGCCCCGCCCGACAACTGCACCGTGTCCAGCAGCGCGTCGGCGCGCACGTCCTCGTCGAGCCACCGCATGAGCAATCGCGCCGCGACGGGCCACGCATCGGGCGAGCTCGGAGACACCGGAGAGGAGGAAATGGGATCGTTGGCCATGGGAAGGTTCTGCGGGAGGATCGTGGAGACGAAAAGGGCCGATCACACCAGCCGCCGCCTCCACCACGCAACCATCAAGTCCCCCGCACCCGGAAATCGCAACCCCACGCCGGCGCCGCCGCCCAAACCTGCCGGCAATTGAATCAACAAATCTGAATTCGTTGATATGTGTCTTGCCTCCGCCGCTTCGGATTGCCTGTAGTTCCGGCCCTCTCGTCCATTCCCGGTCCGTCCCTTTTTCCCACTTTTCGATTCTCCACCATGCCCGTTTCCGCTCCGCGCGCCGATCGCCCCATATCCGCCCTGTTCGCCGAAAACCGCCCGCTGCGGTCCCTGGAGTTTTTCCCGCCCAAGGACGACGCCGGCGTGGCGGCCCTGCGCGCCGCGGCCACGGTGTTGAAGCGCGTGCCCTGGGACTTCGTTTCCGTCACCTACGGCGCCGGAGGCACCACCCGCGACCGCACCGCGCAGGTCGGCGCCCTGCTCAAGGACGAGCTCGGCTTCACCGTCATGCCGCACCTCACCTGCGTGGGCCACAGCCGCGCGGAGCTGGAAGCCATCGCCGACCGGCTCCACGCCGACGGCTACCGCAACATCATGACCCTGCGGGGCGATCCGCCCAAGGGCGTGGCCAATTTCACCCCCGCGCCCGACGGCCTGCGCTACGCCGGCGAACTCGTCGCCCTGCTCAGAACCCGCCACCCGGACTTCTGCCTCGGCGTCGCCGGCTACCCCGAAAAACACCCCGAGGCCGTCTCGCTCGACGCCGATCTCGACGCCCTCAAACGCAAGGTGGACGCCGGCGCCGCCTTCGTCACCACCCAGCTCTTTTTCGACAACTCCATCTATCACCGCTTCGTGGAAAAGTGCCGCGCCCGCGGCATCACCGTGCCCATCGTGCCCGGCCTCATGCCCGTGCTTTCGGTGAAACAGATCCAGCGCATCGCCGCGCTCTCCGGCTCGGTGCTGCCCCCCGCGCTCGCGCGCCGGCTCGACGTCGCCAGCGAGGACGCCGACGTGGTCGAGTTTGTCGGCGTGGATTGGACGCTCGACCAGATTCGCGACCTGCTCGCCCACGGCGCCCCGGGCTACCACCTCTACATCCTCAATCGCGCCCGCAGCGCCCTCGCCCTCGCCGCCGGCCTGGCCGCCTGATCAGGCGCCCGCCCGCCCGGGAGCGCCGGCGTCCCCGCCTGCCCCGCCTCGATCCATCGACCGGCCCGGGCCTCCCGCCGCAGCGACAGACGACGCCGCCCACTCCGCCAAGCGCGCGCGGTTGATTTTCCCGCGCGCATCCCGCGGCCACTCCGCCGCCGGGCAGGGGAGATAACGCTTGGGATGCTTCGCCGGCGCCAGACGCCTCGCCAGTTCGGCCCGCCACCCCGCCGACGCGAAACGCCCGCCGTCCGCCGCCCCGCCCGCACCGCCCGCGTCTCCGCCGCATGGATACACCGCCACCACCTCGCGGCCCCAGACCGGATGCGGCAACCCCAGCACCACCACGTCGTCCAGCCACGCCGCGCCCGCCTCGCGCAGGGCCGCCTCCACCTCGGCCGGATTTATCTTCTCCCCGCCGCTGATCACGAGCGCGTCCGCCCGGCCCGCGACGCGCAGCCGACCCTCCGCGTCGATCTCCCCCAGATCGTCGGTCAACCACCCGCCGCCCGGCGCCGCGACCTCCGGCCAGTATCCACAAAACAAGGACACCCCGCCCACCAGCACCCGCCCCTCGGCGGAAACCGCCACCCGCGCGTGGGGCAGCGCCCGCCCGCAGCTTTCATCCCCCTCCGCAAATTCCTCCGGCCGCTGCGCCGCCACCATCGCCGCCGTCTCGGTCATGCCGTAGCTGAGCGCCACCGGCACCCGCGCCGCCCGCGCCCGCACGAGCAGATCCGGCCACGACGGCCCGCCGCCCAAAAAAACCGCCCGAAACCCCCGCAACCACGCCTCGGCATCCCGGTCCCCGAGCAGCCGGGCGAGCTGTGTCGGCACCAAGGAAAGAAAGCCCGCCCGCCCCTCCGGCCGCGCCTCGCCACGCTCGACCGCCTTCCAGCTCGCCGCGCGGTGCTCGCCTCCGGTCCACACGCACCGCGCCCAGGCCATCAAACCGCTCACATGCCAGGCCGGCAGCAGGCCGAGCGCATCCACCCGCGACACCCCGAAGTGCTCGCAAAACCCGCGCACCGCCGCGCCCAGCGTGCGTTCGTCGTGCCGCGCCAGCTTCATCGCGCCCGACGACCCTCCGGTGGGAATACACAGCCAGCCGCGCCCGCCATCCCAGTTTTTTGGCCGCCGCGCCGCGAGCGCCGCCCACTGCGCGCGCTCCACTTCGCCCCAACCGGGATCCACCAGAAAACAAACGCCGTCGCGCTCGACCAGCGCCGCCCCCGCGAAGCCGCGCAAACGTCGGATCAACTCAGCGCGTTCCACAAAGCCTCCGGGTTCACCCGCTCAACATCCTGCCGCCGCACGAAGGGCCCGACCCACGGCGCGTTCGCCCCCGCCGCCGTGTCCGCGAACAAGGGCCAGACGCCGTAGCCGAGCGCGCGCGGTTTTGGTTTTTCAGCCGATCCGCCATCCGTGCGCTTCGCGTGCTCCGCCGCGCGGACCTCCGCCCACGAAAAAGCCAAGCGCAGCCCGGCCCTCGCCCCCACCGCAGTCTCCAACGCCGAACCGAAAACCAAATCCGCCCGCGCCGCCGCCAACCGCGCCAGCACCGGCCCGGGCTCGCCCAGCAGCGACGGCTTTATCACCCACACGCCCGACCAGCCCGCCCCGAGCCAGCGCTCCACGTCGCGCGCCCCGGCGATGGACTCGTCGAGCGCGAGCCTCACCGGATAATCCTCGGCCAAGCCGCGCAGCACATCCTCCGCGCCCCGCGCGTCGGGCGCGACCGGCTGCTCGACGAAATCGATCATCGGCCGCTCCGCCGCCCGCGCCAGCCAACGCTCCGCGACACGCCGATCCCAGGCGCCGTTGGCGTCGAGCCGCAACCGAGCCCCGCCGGGCAACTCGCCGAGCAGGTCGTCGAGCATGGCCAGCTCGTCCGCCACGTCGGCCACGCCGACCTTCCATTTGAACGTGCGAAAACCCAGCTCGAGCCGCGCCCCCACCGCCGCCAACGCGGCCCGGCCGGCGGGCAACAAGGCCGCCATCGGCAGCGACGAGATGCCTCCCTCGACCAAGGCGGCGGTCGAATCCGTCGTCGCGGGCTCAGTGCGTGCCAACGCCGCCGCGAGACCGGCGCGCACGCTCACGCACTCCGCCGACACCCGCGCGAGCGCATCCGCCAAACCCTCCGCCTCCCCGCGCAGCCCCGCCAGCGCCGCGCCGGCGTCCGCGACGGTCTCCGTGCCGAACCAGGAAATCGGCGCCGCCTCGCCCCACCCGACCGGACCGATTTCCCGTCCCGCCGGATCGATGCGGGCCGCCCGGATCAAAAATCCCTCCCGCTCCGCCCACGGCCCATGCGCCGTGCGCACGGTTTGGCGAAAAGGCAGACGGTAGGGACGATGCTCGATCTTCCACATGGCGCCAAAAGCAAACCCGCCGCCGCGTGGCCGTCCATCCCGTAGGCCCCCGGGCATCTCCCGCCGACGCCCGCAGCCACCGCCAGTCTGGTGTGCTCGAAATGCGTGATCACAATTCAGCCGGCTCCGACCCGGTCCGGGGAGCGCACGCGTCTCGCGTGCTGGTGAGAGCGTCCCGCTCTCACCTCTCCGAAACGGCGGGCGAGACGCCCGCCGGAGCACCCGGGACGGGTGCGCTCCCGGACCATCTCCGGCCCCTTCGGTGCAGGAATTTCGTCCAGGCACTTGGCGATCACCAGCGATAGTCCCCGCCCCGAAGCAAGCCGCCGCGCGTTCGCGTTCATCCTTCGCTTCCCCCACCTCACCCCGGCAGCTCCACCACCACCCGCAGCCCCGGTTTCCCGTCGTCGCGGTTGCGGGCGTGGATCGTGCCGCCGTGCAGATGCACGATGCTCCGACAGATCGCCAGCCCCAGCCCGTGCCCCGCCACGCCGCCCTCCGCGCGCCCCGCCTCCCCCGCCCCGGCCTCCGTGTAGCGCACGAAGCGACCGAAAATCCGTTCCAACTGCTCCTCCGGCAATCCCGGGCCCTCGTCCGTCACCACCAGGCTCCACCCGACCCCGGCCCGGGTGGCGGTGAACACCACCTCTCCCCCCCGCGGCGACACCCGCGCCGCGTTCGCCACCAGGTTGAGCAGAAGCTGCCGCAACAACGCCGCGTCGCCCCTCAGCTCGCCATCCGCGCAGACCCCCACCCGAAACCGCGCCCCCGCCTCCTCCAGCAACGCGTCCGCATCCTCCTTCAACTCCGCCGCCAGACGCCCCGGCGCCACCGGTTTGAAATCGATCGGCAAGGCCCCGCCGTCCGCCCGCGCGATGAAGAGCAGGCGCTCGATCACCGTCTGCATCCGCCCCACCGACTCCACGATGTCGTCCACCGCCGTCTCGTCCGCCTCGCCCCGGGCCAGCCGGCCGCGCAGGCGCTCCGCGTTGAGCCGCATGAGGGCCAGCGGGGTCTTCAGCTCGTGCGAGGCGTCGGCCGAGAAGCGCCTCACCTGCTCGAAGGAGGTCTCCAGCCGGTCGAAGGTCTGGTTGAGCAAACGCCCCAGCTCGGCGAGCTCGTCCTTCGTATCCGGCACGGGGATACGCTCGCGCAGGTTTTCCCCGCCGATCCGCCGCGCCGTCTCCGCGATGGCGCGCAGGGGACGCAGCGTCACGCGGCTGAACCCGTAGCCGAGCGCCAGCGCCCCGAAACCCGCCACGCCCAGCAGCACGACGCTTACCTGCACGTAGTCCGTCACCAGCAGATGCTCCGCCGTCAGCGGGCTGCCCACCTGGATGTGCCAGCCGTCCTCGCGAAGCTCGGAGAGCTGCACCTCGCCCACGCCGGCGAGTTTCACCACCCGGCGTTCCGACGCCGGGCTGAGGTCCGGCAGGATCGCGGTGCCGAGATTGGCCGAGCGAAACAACACCCGCCCGTCCGCGTCGTGGATCTGAATGAAAAACCACTCCGCGTCCCCCTCGCTGTCGCGCAGCACGCGCGCCCGCACCGCCTCGGGCGTGCGCGCCGCGCCGGCCAGAAAGCCCAGCAGCTCGCGCGCCTCCCCCTCGTGCAACACGCTCAGCCCCCGCCGCATCTGCCTTTGCAACAACCACCCGCCGGCGGCCAGCACCAGCGCGGTTGTCACCGTGACCAGCGCCGCGAAACGCACGGTCGTTTTCCAGGTGAGGGTGCGCGTGATCATACGAGTTGATAACCCGTGCCGCGCACGGTCTTGAAAAGCGGCGGCTGACCGGGCCGCTCCAGCTTCGCGCGCAGGCGGCGCACATAGACGTCGATCAGGTTGGTCTCCAGATCGTAGCTCGCCTCCCAGACCTTCTCCGCGATCAGGGTGCGCGTCAGCACCCGCCCCGGATTTTGCAAAAACAGCTCCGCCAGCGCGAACTCCTTGCTGGTCAACTCCACCGCCACGCCCTCCACCCGCAGCTCGCGCGCCAGCAGGTCGAGCCGCAACCAACGATGGGTCAGCACCGTCGCCTTCGTCCCCGCCTGACGCCTCAGCAGCGAGCGCACCCGCGCCACCAGCTCGTCCACGCTGAAGGGCTTGGGCAGATAGTCGTCGGCCCCGCGGTTCAGCCCCGCGATGCGATCCGCCACCGCGTCGCGCGCGCTCAGGATAAGCACCGGCTCGTTGAAACCCGCCGCGCGCCACTCGGCCAGCAGGTCGAGCCCGTCGCCGTCCGGCAGGCCCAGATCGAGCACCACCGCGTCGAAGGGCGACTCCGCCAGCGCGGTGCGCGCCGCCGCGCAACTACCGACCACCCGCGTCGCGTAGGCCTGCTCGCCGAGCGCCTGCGCCACGAAACTCGCCACCTTCCGTTCGTCCTCGACCACCAGTATTTTCATCGTGCCGTTCCCCCACCCTGCAAGCCGGCCACATGGCGCGCGAGCGAAAGCACCGTCGCGTCGTCCAGGACCTCGTGCCCCGCCATGGCCGTGCCCGGCCGGCCAAACTTGATCAATCGCGCCAGCCGCTCCTCGTCGCGGTCCATGCCCGCCCGCGTGAGGTCCGCCGGACGCGGCCAAAATTTCCCCGCCAGCTCGCCGTCGCCGGCCCCGTTCACGCCGTGGCATTGCGCGCAGAGCCGCGAAAACCACCTCGCGCCGAGCGCCGCGTCCGCCCGAGGAAAAGCCCCCACATCCGGCCGCCAGGCCGCCACCCGCGCCGCCCGCTCGTCCCCGGTGTCCGCCCCGCGCGAGGCGAGATAGGCCAGCAAATCCTCCCCGCGCGTCCCGCCCTCCGCGAAGAGCCCCGCATACGAGGGCATACGCGAGCCCGGCGTCACCGCCCGCGGATCAATGAGATGCCAACGGTTCCACTCGCGATCGCGACGATTGCCCACGTTGAGCAGATCCGGCCCCTGCCGCCGATTGCCGGGCAGCGGTGGTTTTTCCCTCAAAATCTCCGCCAGCTCCCGCGCCGGCCCCCAGCGCTCCACGTCCGCCGTGCCCGGCCGCACATACTGCGAATGGCAATGGATGCAGCCCTCCGCGACATACACCTCGCGCCCGCGCAGGATCGCCGCCTCCGCCTCGCCAGTCACGCCCGTCGCCGCCGGTTCCGCCGCCCGCGCCTCCTCCGGCGCGCCGACCAGGCCCAGCGCGCCCACCAGTCCGAGGCTCGCCACCAGACCACGCGGCGCCGTCCGCGCCACCCGGGCCCGCCAGCCCAGGCCCGCCGCCAACAGGACCAGCGCCGCCGCGCCGAACCAGCCCGGCACGCCGTGCAGATCCTGCGCCATGCCGATGCCCAGCGCCGAGCCCAGCCAGCCCGACACCGCGAAAATCCACGCCGTCGCCCGGGCCCGCCCGACCCTCGCCGCCACATAGACGAGCGCCGCCGAATACAAGGAAACCCCGGCCACGTAGGCGAAGCCCGCGCCCGCCCGCGTGAGCCCGCCGCAGGCCAGCGCCAACGCTCCGCCCGCCAACACGCCGACCAGACCCGCCCGCCCGCGATCCAGCCAAAGCCCGGACACCCAGGCCGCCGCCAGATGCACCAGCGCGTTGCCCCACAGCGCCCATGCTCCGCTCCAAGTCGCCGCCTTCAGCCCCTCCGTGTGCTGGATCACGTAAAACGCCGCCGAGTCCATCCACACCAAAGCCAGGAAAATCACCACCCACGCCGCCACCTCGCCGCCGCTCGCCACCGGAGCCTCGCGCGCGCTGTCGGCCGAACGCTCCGGCGCGCGCGAAGCGGGCCACGCCAGCCAGGCGCCAAGCACCGCGCCGAGCAGCGCGAGCCCGCTTTGCACCTGCGCCGACGCGGTGAAAACCGCCGGCAGGTTGCACCCCGCGTAGGCCAACCCCGTGCCCAGCCCGCAGACCCGCCCGAGCCGCGTCATTCCCACGCGCTCCCGCAGGCCGGCCGCGAGCGTCACCGTCGCGCCGCCCAGCGAGCAGCCCACCGCCAGCCCCGCCGCCGCCAGCGCGAGCGCCCCCGCCCCGGCCGCCAGCATCGCCGCGCCCGCCCCGGCCGCGCAGCCCAACAGGCAAGCCGCCAGCGATCGCGAGCCGGCGCGGCTCCGGAAACGCCGCGCCGCCGTCACGCTGCCGAGCACGCCCCCGAGTCCGAGCCCGCCCATGACCCGGCGCAGCGCGTCGCCTTCGCCGACCACCGGCAAGGCGAGTTCGAGGAAGGCGAACTCCGCGAAGATCAAAAAATAAAAATAGACCGCCGCGACCAGGGCCGCGCCGCGCCACTCGGCCTTGTTCATGATCGCCCGCCTCCCTCCGCCCGGCCGCGGACCAGCCACAGCACCTGCGCCGCCGCCAGGGCCAGATCGGTCGCCGGCACCAGCGCCCAACGCACCCCGAGCACGCCGGAAAAAACCGCCGCCGCGCAGTAGCCGCCCGCCGCCAGCCGCAGCAAGGCCGTGGTCGCCAAAACCTCGCGCAGGGGCCCCCGGCCGCCCCGGACGAGCGCCACCCAATAACTCGCGCCCACCGCCCCGACGAAGGCGCCCACCCAGCGCAAAAACACCAGCGCCTCCGCGCCCGGCGCCGTCACGCCCATCCAGCCCAGGGTCCAGGCCGGCGCGCCGACCAGACCGAGCCCGGTCGCCAGATCCATCGCGCCGGCCAGCGCCGCCAGCCGCCGCACCAACGTGTCGTCGTTCCATCGTGTTTTCATGATTCGTCCGCGCCCCCGCCGACAGCGTTCCCCTGTAGCGTTGGCCGTCCCCGGCCAAGAAACCCGTCCGTGCCGCGCGACACCGTCCGCCAGGCCAACCACGCCGCCGCGACCATAAACGCGCCCGCGAGGAGGCGGGCGGCGAAAATCAGCCGCACCCAATCGAAACCGAGCACCCCGTCATACCCGTAAAACAAAGTCGCCTCGCGGCCCGCCTCCACCGCGCCGAGCCCGATCATCGACGCGACGTGCGCCGCCGTGCCGCCCTGCCAGAGGCGAAACACCCGCGCGTCGCCACGCCCCGCCCCGGCGCCCGCCGCCGCCTCCGTCTCCGCCGCCGGCGCGAGGCAGGCCAGCACGGCGAAATTCACCGAGCTCACCAGCCCGGCCATCGCGAGGTGCGCGTGCGCCACCAGCGCGTGGGTGAACTTCGACGCCTCCGACACCCCGGGCAAAAACGTCACCCAACCGCTCGCGACCAGAAGCGTCCACCACAGACCCGCCGCCACCAGCCAGCGCCGCGCCGCCGTCGGCCAGGCCCAGGCGTATCCATAAAACCACAACAACGGCACCCAGACGAGCAGCACGCCCAGCCCGAGGATCTGGCCCGGCGCTTGGTGCGAGGCGTGCCCGCGGTCGATCCGACCGAACACCGCCATGGACGCCGCCCACGCCCACCAGAACCAGGCCACCCGCGACGCCCCTCCCGCCGGCCGCCGTCGCCGCTCCACCCCGAGCAAAACCGGCAGCAAGCCGTAGATCGCCACGATCCCCAGCGTCGAGCCGAGCAGGGACGCGCCGGTGGCGCCGCCGCTGTCGGGATTGAGCGCCGGATACACCTCGCGGCCCGCCGACCAATACATCACCGCCGGCACCGGACCCAACGCGCCCACCAGGCCCGCCGCCACCCGCCAGCGCGCCGTCCCCGCCCGTTCGCGACTCCACCACAGGTGCGCCGCGAGCAGGGTCCAGAGCAGCGACATCGCCAACGCGAGCAGCGGGCGCGCCCACCCCGCCCAGTCGAGAAACAGTTTCCCGCTCGTCACCCCGCCCAGCCAGGCCAGGCCCCCGAGCCCGAGCGCCAGCGACCAGCCGCCGAGCGCCCACCGCGCGTGCCGGACCGCGCCCGGATGCCGGGGATCGAGACAGGCCGCGAGCAGGGCCCCGACCAGCGGAAGGGAACACCAGCCGTAGAGCTGCCAGTTCAGATGCAGCGGCATCCAGCGCCCGTAGCCGAGCCCCCCGGCCGCGCCGCCCGCCTCCGGCCACACCAGCAGCGCGGCCAGCCACAGACCGACCCCGCTCGCCGCCAGCAGCCAGCCCAGCGAATGCCGGCCCACGCTCCGCGCCAGCGCGGAGCGAAACTCGTCCGCCGCTTCCGGCGGGCCCGGCGGTCCCGCCCTACCCGAACCATCAAACCCTCTCGCCACGGGCATCACGCTACACTTCCTCCAGCTTCCCCGAACGCACGCGCAGCAGCCGGTCGCACGCCTCGGCGAAGCGCCGCTCGTGGGTGCAGAGGATCACCGCCACCCCCTCGGCGCGCACCAGCTCGCGCAGGAGGGAAAAAACCGTATCGCCGGTGCTTTCGTCGAGCGACCCGGTGGGCTCGTCGGCGAGCAGCAGGCGGGGGCGGTTCATCAGCGCGCGGCAGATCGCCACCCGTTGCCGCTCGCCGCCGGAAAGATCCTGCACCCGATGGCGCAGCCGGTGCCCCAGCCCCACCCGGTCGCTCAGCTCGGCCACCCGGGCGGCGGCCTCGGCCGGGGCGACACCGAGCGCGGTGGCGGGCACGCGGATGTTTTCCTCCACGCTCAGGTCGGGGATCAGGTTGTGCAGTTGGAAAACGAAGCCGAGGTGGCGGCGCCGCAGCGTCAGCCGTTCGGGTTCCCCGCGCGGATCGAGACCGCAGACCCGCAGCTCGCCGCGGTCGGGCAGATCGAGCCCGCCGAGCAGATGCAGCAGCGTGCTCTTGCCCGAGCCGGAGGCGCCCCAGAGCGCCACCAGCTCGCCGACGCGCACCGTGAGCGAGACGCCGCGCAGCACGTCCACGCGGCCGCCATCGTAGCTTTTCCACACGTCCCGGGCCTCGGCGATGATTTCGCCGCGTCCCTTGGCGGGAATGGAGGGTCGGGAATCGGGTTTATTCATAACGAAGGGCCTCCGCCGGCTGAATGCGCGAGGCATACCACGCGGGGTAGAGCGAGCCGGCCAAGGCGGTCACGAAGGCCGTCGCCACGATGCCGACCAGGACGGGCGCGGTGAGCCGCGCCGAGAGGTAGCCCTGCAGGTCGGGCAGATGCGAAAGCACCGCCAGCAATCCCCCGCCGAGTCCGAGCCCGAGCACCAACCCGGCCGCCGCCAGCACGAGCGACTCCGCCACCACCAGGCTGCCGATCTGGCCGGAGCTGAAACCGCAGACCCGCAGCACCGCGAGCTCGCGGATGCGGCCGAAGACCGAGAGCAACATCGTGTTGGCCACGCCCAACCCGCCGAGCACGAAGGCGCAGAGCCCCACGGCCCAGGCCATGCCGTGCAGGATGCGGAAGCTGTTGTAGCTTTGGCTGAATTCGCGGTTCTCCAGCGCCATCACGCCGTCCTGCTCCGCCTCCAGACCGGCCTTGAAGGCGGGTCCGTCCTCCCGTCGCCGCAGCTTCACCGCGACGATGGATGCGGTATCCTCGCGATGAAAAAAATCCTGCGCCTCGGGCAGGGGCATGAACACACCGCCGTCCTCGAAACCGTTTTCCGTTTCAAAAATCCCGCCGACGCGGAAGGTCCCGCGGCCGATCTCGACCGGCTCGCCGAGCCGCGCCTCGAGAAACCCGGCCGCGCGCGAGCCGAGGAAAACCTCGCCCGGACGCACGCCGAAATCCGCCGCCGAGCCGGAGGTCCACTTCGCCCGCCGCAGCCGGGGATCGGTGGCCTCGATGCCGAAGCAGGTGATGACCGGATGGCCCTCCGCCGACACGAGGCCGAAGAGCATGGGGTGCGCCTCCACGACCTCGGGGCGCGCCCGGGTCGCGGCGATCTGCGCCGGCGTGACCGAGCTGAAAAACAGGTCCGACACCTTGCGCTCGAACACGAGGTAGTCGCTGTCGGCGTTGAGGATGCGCTCGAACATGCCGATGGCGCCATGCACCACCGCGAGGATGGTGAGCATGGCGGCCACGCCGAAGGCGATGCCCGCCACGCCGATGCAGGCGCGCAGGCGATGGCGGCGCAAATTGGTGAAGGCGAGGCCGAGATAACGCAGGCGAGGGCTCATCGGGGTTTTGACGGTCAGGGCGGGTTGGGAGCTCAGGAAAGTAGGGCGCTCCCTCCGGGAGCGCCCCTTTGGGTGGCGAACACCGAGTATCTCTCGTGCGCCCCCTTGGAGCATCGAGTCTCCATCCTCAGGCGGCGGCGACCAGGGTCGCGCCGCGAGCCGTCGCCCGCGTCGCGGGCCGGTCCGCCGCCTGCGACACCGCGCGCCCGAGGGGTTCGAAACGCTCGGTGTGGAAGCTCCGGAGATAGCTCCAGCGCGCGTGACGTTTTTCCAGGTTGGCCGCGGCGACGCCGGCGATGCGGGCCAGCCTCGCGATGCGGGCCCGGGTGGCGGGCACGCCGAGGGCGAGGGCGAGATTGGGCCGGGCGAGGGCGAGGTCGCGGCCGGTGGACTTGCCCGTCTCCGCCTCCGCCTTCAGCACGTCGCCGAGATCGTCGAGGGCCTGGAACGCGAGGCCCCAGCACACGCAGAGGCGCTTCAAATCGCGACGTTCGTCGGCGTCGGGCCGGGCGGCGAGCGCGGGCACGAACACCGCCATCCAGAAGAGGGCGCCCGTCTTGGCCGCCGCGATGCGGGAGACCTCGCGGGCGTCGCGCGGACCCTCCGCGAAACGCAGGTCGGCGGCCTGGCCGCCGACCAGACCGTCGGCGCCGAGACAGCCATCGACGCAGGCCTGGGCCTGCAATCGCACCGCGAGCGGCTGGTCCGCGAAGGCGAAGCCGGCCAGGGCGTAGGCGCGGTTGATGAGGGCCAGCGCGGCGAGGATCGCGGTGGCCTCGCCGTGCACGCGATGCACGCAGGGCAGGCCGCGGCGCGTATCCGCGTCGTCCATACACGGAAGGTCGTCGAGCAGGAGCGAGGCGGTGTGGAAATACTCCACCGCGCAGGCCAGTTGCAGCGCGGCCTCCTCGCCCATCCCGTGGACCCGAGCGGCCGCGAGCACGAGCCGGGCGCGGACGAGTTTGCCCGGTTCGCCGGTCGCCTGAAGAAGGGCGGCATCGAGATGGGCCTCGACCCGCGGCGAACCCGGGGCGAATTCCCGCAGCGCGGCGAGCAGCGGATCGTGGTGGGTTTCGTTAATTGCTACCATGTTTAGTCCTCCTCCTGTTCATGTGACTCGTGGGTGTGACGCTCGCCCCCGTGATGGGAGGAGCCTTCGAGATGGTGTTCGCCTTCGCCCAGTCGCAGCGGGGCTTGCATACCCGGCAGGCGCAGGGTTCCGGCGGCGGGGTCGAACCCGCCCACCAGAACCACGGCCCAGGCCGCCATGCAGGCCGCCACGATCGTCCCCGAAACGAGGCCCCCGCCGGGAAGCGCCGCTTCCGCCGGCGCCTTCTTTTTGCCGTCCAGCATCGCGAGGGCGATGTTCTCGCGATGAAGCACGGTGTGGGCGGCGAGCCCGGCCAGATGCAGACCGACCCACAGTAGCATGGCCCAGGCGAGGGACTCGTGCAGATCCTCGCCGCCCATCCATCCGGTCACGGCCAGCCCGGCCGCCGTGGCGAACATCGCGAGCATCACCCAGGCTGCGAAGGGATTGTGCCCGGCGAAAGCGGGCCCGGCGGCGCGTCCCGCCAAGGCCCGGGCGTGACGCATCAACGCCGAGGGGCCCAGGGGCCAGTCAGCGAAACGGGTGTGCCGCGGCCCCACCACCCCAAGCAGCAAACGCAGCACGAGGGCGCCGCTGGCGAAGAGCCCCGCCACCATGTGCCAGGCGAACAGCGGATGCTCGTCGTCCACCAGGAGCCCGAGCAACAGGGCCACCGCCATCCCGCCGCCAAAGGCGAGGTGGAGCACCCGCGTCGCAAACGCCCAAATCAGGACACGTCCGCCGGTCGCGTTCATGGCTGCACCTCCGTGGCGGCCTCGATCGAGCCCTGGAGGTGGAAACGCACGTGCACCTCGGGATCGACCCGCAGCACCATGAACTTCCGGATGATCGGCAGGCCGAAACGGCGGGTGTCCACCGTGGCGTCGCCGTCGATCGCGTAGCGCCCGGCGTCGTGGCTGACGGATACGGGGAAACTCATCTCCTTGGCGACGCCGTGGAAGGTGAGCGTGCCCACCGCATGGGCGGCGCCGGCGGGGTCCCGCTCGATGCGCGTGAGCTCGAACACGCCGTCGGGGTGCGCGGGGGTGTCCTGCCACTCGTGCATCTGCTCGTCGCGATCGTCGTTGCCGGTTTTGACATCGGAAAACTTGAACGCAAAACGCGCCGCGGTGACGTGCTCGGTCGCCGGATCGACGCTCACGCTGGCGTCGTAGGTCGAGAGCGAGCCGGTGAAGGAATCGACGGTGGCCTTCACGACGATCTCGACCTGCGAGTGGGCGGCGTCGATGGAGAGCGGCAGGTCGGCGGCGCGCAGGGCGGAAACGGCGCCGGGGGCGAAGGCCAAAACCAGAGCGGACAGCGCGCCCCTGGTGAACGTTGGACGAATCCCGGTGAAGTGCATGCGCCGAAGCTAACAGGCCCGCGTGAACCCAAAATGAAGCGCGGATGAATTTCCGTTCATCCACCCCGCCGTTCATCCGCCCCCATCGGCGGGGTCGAGCGCCCGCCGACGGCCGCATCAATGCTTGCTCCATCAATGTCCGTGTGACTACCTACACAGGCCGTCCGAGCCATCCCGCCCCACACACTGACACGGACGCCAAGCCCCGCGCCCATCTCGCCGCCCCGCCCGCTTTCTCGCCCCGAAGCCACCCGTATCGGAAGATCTTACCAATCGGGACCACCCAAGCTTGACACTTTTTTAGCACATCAACCGCAATCGATACGATGAAATCCAAACTCGCCACCCTCACCTCGCTTTTGAGCGTCTTATCTGTCCAGTCCGCGTTCGCCGACGCGGTTACGATCCCCGCGAGCTCGTTTGACCTCGCCGACAACGGGGTCGCCCCGTCGAGCACCACCGTGCCCTTTAGCAGTGGAGCGATCACCACCCAGATCCTCCTCGACGCCTCGCTTCTGGCATCCATCCCGGCGGGCGCCGAAATCACCGGCATGAGCTACCGAATCAACGCCGGCAACAACCCGAACACCTCCCAACGCGACTTCAACAATTACAATCTCACCCTGGCGCCGCTCAACAGCTCGGTGAATTTCGGCAGTTTGTCCACGGGCGCCTTCGCCAACAATATGGACATGGACAACGCCGTTGTCGTGCGGAGCGGGCCCATGTCGATCCCCGCCGGCGCCTTCACGTCCGGCTCGAACCCCAACCCGTTCAGCTATACCGTAAGCTTCAACACCAACTATGTTTACGGTGGTGAATCGCTGGCCATCTTGCTCACGCACGACGGCAATACAATCGGGGGTGGCTCCGGCTCCGCCTACACGGTGGATGGATTCGGTTCCGGTTTTTCCGGCTACGGCAACTCCATCGGGAAAACCGTCTTCGCCCGATTCGCGCCCGGATTCAACGCCGCCAACGGCTCGCTCGATTCGCCCATCGCCGTCTTCCAGCTCACCTTCACGGCGATTCCAGAGCCAGGATCTTTCTCGGCCCTCAGCGGTCTGGCGGCTCTCGCATGCATCGGTCTCCGTCGCCGACCGCGCGTCCGCGCCTGATCGCGCACAGGTATGATATTCGACCGTCCGGGGGCGCCGCACCCGCGATAGGCGGAGCCAAACAGAGAGGCCCGAGGCCGGCGCCACAATGCGAAGGCCTCTCTCCCCCCAGAACTGGCGCTTGCCAAGCGGCGCCCTCCGTCGGGGTCGAGCGGCCGCGCAAGTCGCCCGCCCACGGTCGCCGGAGCCCTTGCCCCGCCAGCGTTCGCGTGGCTGGTTCCCGTCCCCGACATGAGCCCGCCCGCCCATCCCGACATGGCCGACACCGCGTCGCCCCTCCCGCGCCCGGTCAGGGTGGGAAACGAGTTTCGGAATCCCGGCCACCACCGCGACCGCACCTGGCTGGAGGTGATGCGATGGAAACTTCTCGGCCCGCGTCCGGCACCCTGGCCGGCCCCGCTTCGCCCGCCCGTCCACGCGCCCGCGCCCTGTCCGCCCGCGCCGGCGGCCGGCATCGCGGCCACCTGGATCGGCCACGCCTCGTTTTTGCTCCGCTCCCCGCGACTCGCCCTGCTGGTGGATCCGGTCTGGAGCGAACGCATCGGCCCGGTGCCCGGTTTCGGCCCCCGTCGCGCCGTCCCGCCCGGCGTATCCATCGATTCACTACCACAGCTCGACGCCGTCCTGCTCAGCCACGACCACTACGACCACTGCGACCTGCCCACCCTGCGCCGGCTCGCCCGGGCGCACCCGCGGGCGCGCCTGCTCGCCCCGCTCGGCTTCGAATCCCTCGCCCGCCGCGCGGGATTCGGCCCGGAACGCACGCGGCTTTTCGACTGGTGGGAAAGCGTCGCGCTCCCCGCCTCGGACGGCGGGCGCCCCGAGGGCGACCGCATGGGAGCGTCCGACCTCGTGCTCACCGCCACGCCCGCGCGGCACTGGTGCAACCGGCTCTCCGGCGGGCGCAACCGCCGGCTCTGGTGCGGCTGGCACTTGGCGGAAAAACTCTCCGCCGGCGCGGCCCGGGGCGCTGACGCCTCGCTCCTCTTCGCCGGCGACACGGCCTTCGACGAGAGCATGTTCGCCGCGATTCGCCGGCGGCTCGGCGCGCCGGACCTGGCGCTTTTGCCCATCGGCGCCTACGCCCCGCGCTGGTTCATGTGCGAGCAGCACTGCGACCCGGAGGAGGCGCTACGCCTGCACCTGACGCTCGGCGCCCGGCGCGGCGTCGGCATGCACTGGGGCGTGTTTCGCCTCACCGACGAACCCCGCGAGGAACCGCCCGCCCGCCTCGCCGCCGCCCTCCGCGCGGCCGGGTTGCCGCCGGAGGCGTTTGTCACCGTGGAGCCGGGCAGGACGGTCGGCACCGGCACCAGCCGCTGATTCACCCGGGGAAGCTCAGCTCTCCGCACGACGCCGCAGCGCGATCAGCCGCAGCTCTTTCGCCGCGAGCAGATCCTTGCCCCGAGCCAGCGCCTCCTTCGCCGTGATCAAGTCCTCGAGCGCGATCACCCGAACCCGTTTTCCACCCACCGACACCGACAAGGCCTTTTCGCGTAAACGCTCGTAATCTCCCACGCCGAGCACCTCGGTGATGACATCCACCACCCCGAGCCGCGTGCGGAGGTAGAGGTTCTTCAACGGAACACCGGGAGGAGGCAAATCGAGAAAAGACAGCTTCTGCGCCGTTCTCCGATGTCGCGGATCCAGATCGCCAAGCACCTCCCGCAGTTTCCCCACGTTTTCATCGGATGACACCGCGCAGATATCCAAGGCCTGCGTTACTTGATTTGAGCCATGCAGCACGGCGGCAAAGCCCCCGATGACCACGAAGTCGATCCCGCCGCCGGCGAGCCGCTCAAGCAGTTGAGCCAACGTGTGCACGCATTTCCTCGCCGATCCGCTTCAACTCCAACACCAACGCCAAGGCTTGGTCATGCTGATAGGCTCGCTGCTCCGGAGTAAGCGTCAGGTTGTGCTCCAGCGCCTCGATATCCACCCCCGCCGAGCGGGCGTCGGCGATGATCTGTTCGTCAGTCGGGACCATGCGTATTGATCAAGTGCGCGCGCATTCCTCGCGCAACGGGATTTTCGCCGTCGGCGCGAGCGCGGCGCCGGGCTGCCGCCGGAGGCGTTTGTCACCGTGGAGCCAGGCGAGACGGTCGGCACCGGCCGCTGAACGGTCGGGCCTCCGTGCGCTCCGTGTCGGAGCGCCGTGTCCTCCGTGTCAAAAAAGCGCGTCCGGCGCGCCACCGCGTTCGCCGCCCCGTTCCACCGCGCGGCGCGCCACGGCCAAAAATCATTTGCGCGCCCCGGACGGGCGCCTACTCATTCCCCGGCAACTCATGAAAGAAGTTGCTTCGTCCTCCGCCTTCGCCACCGACGCCGATTTTTATCTCCCGGCCGAGAAGTTCTTCCCCGCGAACCTGCCGGTCGCGCTGACCTTCGACGACGTGTCGCTGGCCACCCTCTACTCGGACATCCTGCCCAAGGACGCCGACACCGGCACGCGTCTCTCGGAGGCCCTCCAGTTGTCCATCCCCATCGTGTCCTCCGACATGGACACCGTCACCGAGTCCCGCATGGCCATCGCCATGGCGCTCAACGGCGGGCTGGGCCTCATCCACTACAACATGCCGGCCAAGGATCAGGTGAAGGAAGTGGCCCGCGTGAAGCGCCACATCCACGGCCTCATCCAGGACCCCATCACCGTCGCGCCCGACCAGCTCATCGGCGACATCCTCGCCCTGGTGGAGCTCAAGAAATACGATTTCCGCACCTTCCCCGTGCTCGACGCCACCGGCAAACTCGTCGGCCTCCTGCCCGGCTCCGCCGTGCGCGAGCGCTACAAATCCCGCAGCGTCGCCCAGGCCATGACCGCGCGCGCCGACCTGCTCACGGTCAACGCCCGCCAGCTCAAGCCCGACCCGATCAAGGCGGCGGACGCCTTTTTCACCGAACACGTCGGCATTCACAAAATGCTCGTGGTGGACGACCACGACCACCTGCGCGGCCTGGTGACTTTCTCGGACGTGGACCGTATCATGACCGAGTCGAAATCGCGCCGCAAACCCGCTCGCGACAACGAGTTCAGGCTCGTCGCCGGCGCCGCTATCGCCCCGGTGCGCCTGCCGGACGGCCAGCTCGATCGCGAGAAGATCATCTCCCACGTCGGCCACCTCGTGGACGAGCACATCGACGCCGTCGCCATCTCCACCGCCCACGGCCACACCGCCGGCGTGGGCGACATGGTGCGGATGATCCGCGCCGCCTTCCCCGCCCTCACCATCGTCGCCGGCAACGTCACCTCCGGCGCCGGCGTCTCCTTCCTCGCCGACTGCGGCGCCAACGTCATCAAGGTCGGCCAGGGCCCCGGCTCGATCTGCACCACCCGCGTCGTCGCGGGCGTCGGCATACCGCAGCTCACCGCGCTCTACGTCGCCTCCCGCGCCGCCCAGGCCAAGGGAGTGAAAATCCTCGCCGACGGCGGCATCACCAAGTCGGGCGACATCGTGAAGGCCCTCACCCTCGCCGACGCCGTCATCCTCGGCGGCCTGCTCGCCGGCTGCCGCGAGGCGCCGGGCGAGATCATGGAGATCAACGGCAAACTCTATAAACAGTATCGCGGCATGGGCTCGCTCGCCGCCATGGCCGCCGGCAGCGCGGCGCGCTACGGCCACGACAAAACCGACAAGACCCGCAAGCTCACCGCCGAGGGCATCGAGGCCCTCAAGGAGGTCTCCGGCGGCGTGGACGACGTGCTGGGCAACCTCGTCGGCGGCCTGCAAAGCGGCATGGGCTACCTCGGTGCCGGCGATCTGCCCGCCCTGCGCCAAAAGGCCCGCTACATCCGCGTGTCACCCGCCGGCCAAAAGGAGGCCGCGCCGCACGACGTGATCGAGGTCAAGGCCGCCCCCAAGGGCTGATTCCCCGAAGGCGAGGTTTTCGCGGCGGCGCCGGTTGGCGGACGACGGCCCGCCGCGCGCCCTTCTCCGCTCGCGCCGCATGCGCGAGCGCGCCGCTTGATTTTTTCGCTCCGTCGCTAACATCTCCCCTCCCCTTTTTTCCAACCATGTCCACCGAAACTGCCAGCGCTCCCCAATCGTTCGAGTTCCAAGCCGAGATCAAGCAGCTCCTGGATATCGTCATCCACTCGCTCTACACCGAGAAGGAGATCTTCCTGCGCGAGCTCGTCTCCAACGCCTCCGACGCCACCGAAAAGCTTCGGCACCTTCAGCTCACGGAGAAAAACATCCACGACGCAGACCGCGCGCTCGAGATCACCGTCGCCACCGACGAGAAGGCCAAGACCCTCACCGTCACCGACGCCGGCATCGGCATGACCGGCGAGGAGTTGGTCAAATTTCTCGGCACCATCGCCCACTCCGGCTCCAAAAACTTCCTCAAGGCCCTGAGCGAGGGCGGGCAGAAAAACACCAACCTCATCGGCCAGTTCGGCGTCGGCTTCTACGCCGCCTTCATGGTCGCCACCAAGGTCGAGGTGTTCTCCAAGTCCTGGCAGCCCGAGGCCCCCGCCCATGTCTGGACCTCCGAGGGCGCCGGCACCTACACCCTCGCCCCCGCGCCGGAACACGAAACCCGCGGCACCAAAATCGTGCTGCACCTCAAGGACGACGCCGAAGACTTCGCGAAGAAATGGCGCGTCGAGGAGGTGCTCAAAAAATACAGCGCCTTCGTCACCTTCCCCATCCAGCTCGACGGCGAGCAGGTCAACAAGGTCCAGGCCCTCTGGCTGCGCTCCAAGTCCGAGATCAAGGACGAGGAATACACCGAGTTCTACAAGTTCCAGGCCCACGCCTACGACGAGCCGCGCCTGCGCCTGCACTTCTCCGCCGACGCCCCGCTCCAGATCGCCTCGCTGCTCTTCGTGCCGAAGGAAAACCCGGAAAAATTCGGCATGCAGCGCGCCGAGCCCTCCGTCGCCCTCTACTGCCGCAAGGTCCTGATCGACGCCCAGCCCAAGGACCTGCTCCCCGAGTGGCTGCGCTTCCTCAAGGGCGTCGTGGACAGCGAGGACCTCCCGCTCAACATCTCCCGCGAGACCATGCAGGACAAAGCCCTGCTGGAGAAGATCGGCAAAACCGTCACCTCGCGTTTCCTCAAGTTCCTCGCCGACGAGGCCAAGTCCCGCCCCGAGGGTTACGACGAGTTCTTCGCCGAGTTCGGCATCTTCCTGAAGGAGGGCGCCGCCCTCGACTGGACCCACAAGGACGCGCTCACCAAGCTGCTGCGCTTCGAATCCACCTTCACCGAGGCCGGCAAGACCACCTCGCTCGCCGACTACGTCACGCGCCTGAAGGACGGCCAGACCGAGATCTACTACCTCGTCGGCCCCTCGCGCGCCGCCATCGAGGCCGGCCCCTACCTCGAAGGCATGAAGGCCCGCGGCCTCGAGGTGCTCTTCTGCACCGAGGCGGTGGACGAATACGTGATGAACAACGTCCGCGAATTCGACGGCAAGAAGCTCGTCGCCGCCGACAGCCCCGACGCCAAGCTGCCCGACGCGCCCAAACCACCCGCGAACGAAGGCGACCTGTCCGACAGCGAGGTGGAAAACCTCGCCAAGTGGCTCAAGGACACGCTCGGCGACCGCGTCACCGAGGTGAAGCGGAGCGAGCGCCTGGTGGACTCCCCCGCCCTCGCCATCAGCGCCGACCGCATGATGACGCCCCAGATGCGCCGCATGATGAAGGCGATGAAGAAGGACGAGGCCGACGCGCCCGTAAAGGTGTCGCTCGAGCTCAACCCGCGCCACGCCGTGATCAAGCGCCTCGCCGGTATCCGTGAAACCAATACCGAGCGCGCCACCCTCGTCGCCGAGCAGATCCTGGACAACGCGCTCATCGCCGCCGGCCTCTTCGAGGACCCGAGCAAGATGGTCGCCCGCCTCTACAAGCTGCTCGAGCAGGCCTGAGCCCGCTCGCGAACACGGTCCAACGGTCCGGCGGTCCGGCCGGAGGCGTCGGACCGTGTTCGCCGCCGCGCCGGAACAAACGCGGCGCTCCCAGCGCTCACTGAGTGAGCGCGCTACTTTCCGGACGGCTCGCGGGCTCGGAACATGAGACCCGTCACGGGCCGGATTGGGACTCAAGGATAGCGGTAGGGACAGGGATGTAACCTGCCCCTCCCTCCGAACCGGACAGGCGGGTCTCC
>CBINNW010000068.1:0-28274 GCA_966252115.1 uncultured Akkermansia sp. | reverse complement strand
GCGGAGGCGCCCGACCCGGCAAGCCCCCCTCCCCTACCTCGCTTTCGCGGCCGTGCGCGCGGGCAGCAGGGAGCCATCCACCCAGGCGCCCTCGATCAACACCTCCCGCGGCGCCTCGGGGTAACCCCAGCCGCCATACAGGATGAGAGACACGACCAGTTCGCAGGCCGCCTTGCCGATCTCGAAAGGTTTCTGGTCGATGCCCGCGTCGGAATTGCCGTCGTGGACGCTCAGGGCCGCGAAACCGAGGTCGCCCGGGATATCACAGCCCGCCGCGCGGATCATCGCCGGAAGCTCGCTGAGATTGCTCAGGATCGCGTCGGGTTTTTCCCGCTCGATCCACGCGCGCAGCCGCGCCGGATCACCGGTTTTCACGTCGCTCTCCGGGAGGCTGAGAAAGGGCACGCGGTCCCCCTCGGCGAGGTCGGTCTGCGCGGTCAGGACGCCGCTGAGAAACAGCGTGCGGCGAATCGAGTATTCGCTGCTCACGAAGCCCACCCGGCGATACCCGAGCGCGGTCATCTTTCGCACCGCCAGCGCGGCGTTGTAGGTGTGCGCGCTGGTGACGAGGTTGACGCGCAGGCGGTCGAAGGCGTGGCCGAATTTCACCACCGCGAAATTGCTCCAGTCGGCGGCGTTCAGATCTTGGGAAAAGGTGCTCTGCGGCGGGGGGATCAACACGCCGCGGATGTTTCGCGCCCGCATGATCTGCTGGATGCGCCCCACCGATAGCCCCGCGGTCGGCGCGAGGCATTCGAGGCGGTAGCCGTTGTTTTCCGCGACCTCCTTCGCGCCCAGCCAGTAGGCGTGAAACTCCTTCCGGGTGTGCATGGCCTCCGGCAGGTCCCAGCAGCACAGCCAGGCCAGGGCGGACTGGATGCGGGTCTCCCGGCGGGCGCGTCGATAGATGCTGAGCGCCCGCAGCATCGGATCGGGGGAATAGCCCATCTTGCGGGCCTCCTCGCATATCCGCTCCCGCAGGGCCGCGGACACCCGCGACATGCCGCGCAGGGCATACGAGACGGTGACGTGCGAGACGCCGGTTCGTTCGGCGATGTCGCGAATGGTCACCCGTTTCTCAACAGGGGACACGGGGACATCGTCTTTGTCCGTTCGGGTTTCAGAAGGTTGGACCATGGAGATTGGGGACCGCGTCCGACACTCCAGGCTAACATGTAAACCAAAAGGGGTAGGGAGCGGCGCGGGCCGGGACCTGATTAGACCACAAGCGCCGCCATCGTGGTATCGCGTGAATTCGCGATGCCGCCCGCACGGCCTCGCGGGGTCCCCGTCCGCCGCGTCCACCGCGTCGCCGGGCGCCTCGCGCGGTCACCGCCGCGGCCCCTTCACCGTTTGAGAAACCGCACCACCGCCTCGGTCCGCGTCTGGACGTGGAGCTTCTCGTAGATGTGGCGCAGGTGGGTGTTCACCGTGTGCCGGCTCAGGCCGAGCTGCTCCCCGATCTCCTTGTAGGACAGGCCGCAGGCCAGGTTTTCCAAAATCTCGCTCTCACGCTTCGTGAGCGTCTCCATCTCGTTCGCCGGCTCCCGGATCTGGTGGAAATGGGTGACCACGCGGCGGGCGATCTTGATCGACATGGGCGCGCCGCCGCGATGCACGTCGCGGATCGCCGGGATCAGCTCGTGCCGCGCGCTGCGCTTCAGCAGATAGCCGCTCGCCCCCGCCCGCAGGGCCTCGAAGATCAGCTCGGTGTCCTCGTAGGTCGTGAGCATGACGCACTCCACCTTGGGGTGGGCGCGCTTGATCCTCGCCACCGATTCGATGCCGCCGCGGCCGGGCAGATTGATGTCCATCAGCACCACGTCCGGCGGGGCGTCGGCGATCTCGCGCTCCGCGTCCTCGGCGTTCTCGTGCGCGCCGATGCACACGATGTCCGGCGCGGTCCGCAGCATCTTCAGCAGGGTCTCGCGCGTGGGCCGGTGGTCTTCTACGAGGCGGATGCGGATCATGCCCATCAGGCGTCCAGCCCGGCCCGCTCCGGAGAAAGCGGCAATTCCAAAACCACCCGCGTGCCCCGGCCCGGGGCGCTCTCGATCCGGCACTCGCCGCGCAGCTCGGCCATGCGCTCCCGCAGATTGAGCAGTCCGTTCGACCCCGCCCTCGACGCGCCCTCCGCGTCGAAACCGCTCCCGTCGTCCGCCACCTCGACACGCAGGCGCCCCCCGTCCCACTCCACCCGCAGGCGGACCAGCGCCGCGCCGGCGTGCTTGGCCGCGTTGTTGAGCGACTCCTTCACGGCCAGGAAAAGGTGGTAACGCACACCCGCCGACAAGGGCCGGGACGGCAGCTCCTCGGGCAGCTCGATTTTGCACCGGATCTTGACCGAGGCCAGAAACGAGGCCGCGAACATGCCCAGATACTCCACCAGCGCCGACAGGGTGTCGTAGCGCGGATTCACCGCCCAGACGATCTCGTCGAGCGAATCCACCGTCTGGCGCGCGATGGCGGCCACCTCCCGCAGACGCTCGCGCGCCACCTCGGGCGCCTCCTCGTCGGCGAACTCGCCGATCATCTCGATGTGGGTGAGGTTGGCGCCGAGCTCGTCGTGCATGTCGCGCGCGATTCGCGCCCGCTCGCGCTCGAGCTCCCGCGATTGCGTCAGACGGCGAATGCGCGCCCGCACCCGCCACAACACCAGCCCTCGCACCACGCCGGCCACCGCGGCGATCCCCAGCAAAATCATGCCGGCGCGGGCTGAGGTCGTTTCCCACCACGCCGCCCGCACCGTGAAATCCAGCCCCGCGCCCGCCGGCAACCAGATGCCGTCGTCCAGCCCCGCCACAACCTCGAACCGATAGGCCCCCGCCGACGGGGCGGGAAACGCCGCCACGCGCAGGTTGCCGTTCTCCACCCAGCCCTCGTCGTCGCCGCCCAGCAGGCGGTAACGGAAACGCAGACGCTCCGCCGTCCCCGCCTGCGGCAGGGAATAGTTTATCCTCAAACGCGCCGCGCGCGGGGGCAGCTCGAGCGGCCCCGCGGCGGAGCCGCCCCCCCGCGCGATCAGGGCGCCTCCGCTCCAGACCTCCTCGATGCGGACGCTCCGCTCCACCGGCCGGTCCACCAGCGAGCGCAGATCGATCTCGAGCGCCCCGCGCGTCGTCGCGAACCACAGATGGCCGTCGCGCGTGCGCGTCGTCGCGCCGCGAAACCCGAGCGCGAACTCGGCGCTCGGCATCCCGTCCGCGCGTCCGTAGGCGCGCGTCGGAAGCGTGGACTCGCGCCCGTCCAGCACCGCGTCCAGCGCGGCGCGCGACACCTGAAACAATCCCTCCGCGGTGCCGATCCACAGGTCGTCGAAATCGCCGGGCGCGAGCGTGCGCACGTCCTCGACCGGCAGTCCCGCGCCCTCCGGCAGACGCGCCACGCGACCCGCCCGCCACCGGTAGAGCCCGCGTTTGTGCACGCCGATCCACACCGTCTCCGGACCGTCCGGAATGATGAAACGGACCGGATCCCCGTGGCGCACGCCCGGCAGCGCGACCGGCTCGAACCGGCCCCCGCTCCGCATAAACACCTCCCCGTCCAGCCCCCCCGCCCAGATGCGCCCCTCCGCGTCCTCCGCGAGCGCGATGAGCCGCGGCCGCGCGCCCGGGCCACCCTCCGGCACCGCGACGGGCGCATACTCGCCCTCACCGCGACGGATAAACAACTCGCCGCCGGTCGTCGCCATCCACAGCTCGCCCGCGCGGTCCGTCAGCATGGCGGTCAGCGCCGTCCGAAACTCCTGGCGGTGGAGCTTGCCGTCCCGCCACCGCACCAGGCCGCCGAGCGTGCCCAGCCACATCCCGCCCTCCGGCGCGCGGCTCACCGTCATGGTGGGCCACTCGCTGTCCCAGCCCGGGATCGGCGAGAAGGAACGATTCGTGGCGTCATCGCCGCGCACCAGCATGCGGTTCCGGCCCGCCAGCCAGAGCCGCCCCTCCGCATCCTCGCAGATCGAATACGTGTCGGCGTCCCGCAGACCGTCCGCGAGCGTCCGCAGGTGCAGGCTCCGGTGGCGCAGACAAAGCGCCCCGCCGGCCAGCGTGCCGGCCCACAACGCGCCCTCGTCATCCTCGAAAAGGCAGATGACCGCGCTGTCCACCGGCACCCTGGCAAACTCGCCGTTCCGGTAACGAAGCAGGCCCGCGTTGTTCGTCCCGAGCCACAACACGCCCGAGGAGTCCTCGAACAGGTTGTGCACGGACACCGTCCCCACGTCCCACACGACCACCTCCCTGCGGCCGTCCGCGTGGTAGCGCAGCAGGGACCGCCCGCGAAGCGCCCACACGCCGCCGCCCGCGCTCGCCGCCAGATGCACGTAGGGATCGCCCTCCGGCTCGACCTGCACGAAACGGTTCCCGTCGAACCAGCCGCAGGCGTCCGTGTTGGCAAACCACAGACGGCCCTCCCGCGTCGCGACCACCTTCGTGCGGGTGCCCTCCCGCCGCGCCGTGCTGAGTCCGTCTTCCCGGGTAAACCAGGAAACCCGCCCTTCGCGCCAGCGCCCCACCCGCGGCGCCCCGCCCGCGCCAAACCAGATCGCGCCCTCGCCGTCCTCCGCGAAGGCGTTGATCGGCTCCCCCTGCGGCGACTCCGGCACGATGATCTCGAAGCGATCGTCCAGCCACCGCCCCACCCCTCCGCGCCCCGTCCCCACCCAGAGCGCCCCGTCTCGCGCGGCCAGCACCGCATCCACCTGATCCCACTCCTCCGTCGTGGAAATTTTTTCCCAGAACCGGGTGAAACGCGCGCCGTCGAAACGCACCAGCCCGTAGGACGTCGCCAACCAGAGATAACCGTCCGCGCCCTGCGCGATGCCCAGCACGCGGTTGTGCGGCAGCCCGTCGTCGATTTCCCAGGTGTGGACCAGCCGGTCCTTGACCAGGGGAATCTCCGGCCACGCCGGGATCGGGTCCGCCAGAGCCAGACACAGACCACCGAGACAAACCCACAGTAGAAAACAAAACCGCGCCACCGCGCGCACCCTCGTGTGGTGATCGGCAAGTGACTGAACCCCTCCCCCCGGTTCCTCACTGTTTCCCGTGGGTCGGTGCCGTGTTGAGGAACAGCCGGCGGTATTCCGATGTAGCGGAAGCGCGGAGCGATTTCGCTCGAGCAACTTGACCGCGACGAAACGGTGCTGCCGTTCCGTTAGGTCGCAAGACACCGGGCTGGTCTTGGGGCTGTGCGACGGCGCTTGACTGCTGGTCGTGGGGGAAGCGCGGAAGCGCTTTCGTCCGGTGGGCTTCACCGAAACGAAATGGCTCCGCGATTCCGCCACGTCCACCCACTGGAAACAGCGAGGAACCAATCCCCGGACCGGGCCGGAGTCTGCTGAATTATGATCAGGCATTTCGGGCCGACCACACTAGGCCGCGCCGCACCCGGGCCAAGCCCGCAGAAAAAACGACGCCGCCCTCCCTCGGGCCGGCTTCACGCCGCGCCGGCCCCGTTCAGCTCACCTGCCTCCGATACACGCCCGGGCTGATGTGAAACACGCGCCGGAACGCTTTGCAGAGGTGGTTGGCGTCGGCGAAGCCGGTGCGCTCGGCGACCTCCTTCAACGGCGCCCCCGATTCGCGCAACAAACGCCGCGCCTCCGCCAGCCGCGTCTCCAGGACGAAGGTCGCCGGCGCCATCCCCGTCGCCGCCCGGAATTGGTGGCTGAAGTGGCTGCGCGACAACCCGTGCCGCCGCGCCACCTCCTCGATCCCGAAGGCGCGCCCCAGATTCGCCCGGGTAAAGGCGCCCAGCTCCTCCAGCAGGCGCTCGCGCCGCCCGCGCGGATGCGCCAGCCGGGAAAGGGTGGCGCGGGGGAGGTCAAGGGGTGGCGGGTGGATTGACCAGGGGTGCTCCACTTATTTATGCGCGGGCAGTCGGGCGAGGCGGGGCGCGATGGCGGCAAGCACGGTGACGTAGCCGAGAGCATGGTCCTTTTGCAGGCGGGCGAGGCGCTGGAGATTTATCCAGTCGGCCTGATCTTGGAGCCAGTCGAGCACTTCGTCGAAGAGACGGGCGTCGAAGCGGGCGAGCGTGGTGGACGCGAGCAGGAGGGCTTCGGGGTCGAGGAGGAAATCGCCGGAAGCAGGGCCGAGGTGCCCGGAGACGCCAAGGGTCCACTGGCGCCAAAGCAGATCGAGGGTGGCGGCGCGGGCCTCGGTCTTAAAGTCGGTCGGCGATGTTGGCAAAGCGGTAGGGCGGCTGGTTATGGCGAGCCAAGACCTCCGCGAGCAGGGTGAGGGCTTGATCCAAGATCTCTCGGCCAAAACGTTTCATTTGTGTATTTAAACCACTATGGGTAATTCAATTACATCACCTCCGGTTTCTTGATCGCCAGCCTGGATCTGGATCGCTCCCTGATCCGTCAAAAGCACAAACCACAAACCGACCCGACCCCGTCAGCTTGGCGGACCCGTCAGCTTGGCGTTCGGCGTTGGCTTGGTGCCCCCCCAGCATCGCCTTTGCGAAAGCTGCCCGGCGAGGCACCGGCGACGCGGCCAAAAACCCCGTAGAACGCCGATACGCTGCCGAAGCCGCACTCGGCGGCGATCTTCTCCATGCTTCGCTTTTGCGGAGACCGCATCAACGCCTTGGCCCGTTCCACTCTCAGCTTGATCAAAAACTCATGCGGCGACGTCTGCAGCGCGTTTCTAAAATGCGTTTCCAGGGTTCGCTTGGACACCCCCACTTTCCCGGCCAGCTGCTCGATATTGAAGCACTCCCCAAGGTGCTCTCGCATGAAATCCACCGCTCGCTGAGTCGTCGGATCGTCGCAATAGAGCCGATCCGTGGATTGCCGTGAAATCACGCCGTCGGGATCGATCAACCCATCGTGCTTCGGCCACGGCTCCCCCTGCATCATGCGATCCAGAAGAGCCGCGGCCTCCCAGCCGACTTTTTCCAAATTGCAGGAAACGCTGCTGATGGTCGGCACGGTGTGCAGGCATATCGACTCGTCGTTGTCCACGCCCACCACGGCGATGTCCTCCGGGATCTTGATTCCAGCCAGGTAGCAGGCCTCCAAAAGCAGCCGGGCGCGGTAGTCGTGCACCGCAAAAACCCCGGTCGGCCGGGGCAACGACGACGCCCAGGTGGCGATCTCGTCCACCCGCTTGAACCAGTTGCGTCTCGTCCGCGTGTCCGGCCCCTGCAAAAAGACCTGACAACCCAGCCCGGCTTCCGCCACCCGCTCACGGAAACCCTGGAGGCGTTGTTGCCCATACCAAGGCCCGCGTTGCCCCAAAAACACGAGGTGCGTCAGGCCCAGGCCGATCAGGTGGTCGGCGGCCATGCGGCCGACTTTGTAGTCGCTTACCATTACACGCGGCACCCCGAGGTTTTTCGGCAGATGTCCCGCCAGATTCACCGCGGGAATCCCCGCCTTTCGGATATGGCGCAACTCCTCCGGGTTGATGGAGGACGTGATGATGCCGTCGCCCTTCCACCCTCGCACAAATTGCAAATCGAGCGCCGCTCCATGGGTGCGAAAAACCGCCGGCGCGCTGCTGATCAGGTGCCAGCCGGGCCGGGTGAGGGAATAGTTTCGGATCCCCGTGAGCAAACGCGCGAGCGTCGGCAAGGGGGCCGGGCACAGGATCGTGATCCGACTCAAATTGGTGCTGCGCATTTCTGGAGCGTTTTCTGCGCATTCAGCCAGTAGCGTGCAACCTGCGTTGAGCCTTATACTGCGTTTTTTCATCACCGCCGAGGCCGCGCTTGCGGCCCTTGGCTCAAAAACACCCCCGCCTCCCCATGCCCCACTCCCGAATCCGCCTCGGCTTCCCGGTCGCCGCGCTGCTTTCCCTCCTCCCCTTCCACGCTCTTTCCCAGATTCCCCGGCAGCAGATAACGCTCGACGGCGCGGCCGGCGGCAAACGCTTCGACGGCATCGGCGTCGTCAACGGCGGCGGCGCCACCTCCGTGCTCCTCAAGGACTACGCCGAGCCCCAGCGCTCCCAGATCCTCGACCTGGTTTACAAACCCAAGTTTGGCGCCTCGGTGAGCGCCCTTCTCGTCGAGATCCCCGGCGACGGCAACTCGACCCAGGGCTCGATGCCCAGTCACATGCACACGCGCGACGACCTCGACTACACTCGCGGCTACACGTGGTGGATCCTGCGCGAGGCCAGGCGCCGCAATCCCGACCTCACGCTCGATGGCACCGCCTGGAGCGCCCCCGGCTGGATCGGCAACGGGAATTTCTGGTCGCAGGACGCCGCCGATTATTACGTGAAGTGGCTTCAGGGATTGCGCGGCGTTTATGCCCTAGAGTTCGACGCCCTCGGCTGCCGCAACGAAAAAGGCTCCAGCTACGAATTCGCCAAGATGCTCCGCGCCACCCTCGACGCCAACGGCTTCGACAAAGTCAAAATCCACGCCTTCGACGACTGGACCAAACAGAAGCTCGATTTCGTCAGGGACATGGCTCGCGACGAAAAGCTGCGCGACGCCATCGACATCATCGGCGCGCACACCCTGGCGGAGAGCCCCGCCTCCGCCGAGGTTCGGGAACTGGCCGCCACAATGGGCAAACCGATCTGGAACACCGAGGAACACGTTTACAAAAAGGGCTTCGACTGCGCCATCGGCATCGTCGAGGCCTTCAACCAGAATTTCCTCCGCAGCGGTGTCACCAAGATCGTCAACTGGTATGACATCGCCGGCGTGTATCCGATCGAGCCCTACGCCGAGGATCCGGCGGCGGTGCTCGCGCGCTCGCCGTGGAGCGGGCATTATCAGGTCCGCGAGGCGCTGTGGGGCTACGCGCACTACGGACAGTTCACCCAGGTCGGCTGGGAATACCTCGACGGCGGCTGCGGCAACCTGGCCGACGGCGGCACCTTCGTGACCATGAGATCGCCGAAAAACGACTACAGCGTCATCATCGAGACGAAGGGCGCCAAAGCCGCGCAACAGGTGAGTTTCCACGTCGGCGGCGGCCTGTCCTCCAAAAAGCTGTGCGTGTGGCGCAGCAACGCGGAGGAGCAGTTCGTCCGGCAGGCCGCGATCAAGCCGAAGAAGGGCGCGTTCACCATCACCCTGGCCCCCGACTCCATCTACTCGCTCTCCACCACCACCGGGCAACAAAAGGGAAGCTTCACGAACATCCCCGCGCCGAAGCCCTTTCCCTTCCCCTACCACGAAACCTTCGACGACTACACCTCGCCCAAGGACTGGGGCTGGCTGCCGCGCTACACCGCCGACATCGCCGGCGTTTTCGAGATCGCCGAGCGTCCGGACGGAAAGGGCAAGTGCCTGCGCCAGACCGTCCCCATGCACAACCTTTCCTGGGCTCCGGAATGGCAGCCCTACACGATCCTCGGCGACGACCAATGGGGAGACTACGAGGTCCGCGCCGATGTTTTCCTGCCCGCCGGCGACTCGGCGGGTGTCATGGGTCGCGTCAATCACGTCGGCACCGGCTACGGCACCATTCCGCAGGGCTACTTTCTCCAACTCGGCTCCGACGGGCGCTGGCGGCTGGTCGTCGTGCGGGGGAAGGAAAACAAAAAACAACTCGTCGGCGACGCCGAGCAACAGGCGCTCATCAAGGCCGGGAAAGACGACGGCGCGGGCGGCGAACGCGTGCTCGGCTCCGGCCAGGTCCCCGGCATCCGCCCCGATCAATGGCATAACGTGGCCCTCCGCCTGCAAGGCGCCACCATCACGGCCTTGGTTGACGGGAAGATCGTCTTCACCGCCACGGACAGCCACTATGCGCGCGGCATGGCCGGCTTGATGGCCGGCGCGTGGAAACAAAAAGTCAGCACCTCCTCCTTCGACAATGTGTTGGTCGCCGCCGTCGGCGCCCCCGCGCCCGCTCCATCCGCCCCCGCTCCCGGACAGACACCGATCTACCGGTCGTCTTCGACCGCCCGCAAATAGCCGCCTCCCCTCACATGCTCCCGACCGCATCCCGCTTCCTGCTTTGCACGGCGCTCCTTGCCCTTTTTTTCGGCCATACCACCCCGTCCTTCGCCGACGGCGCCGTGCCGTCCCCCCCGATTTCGTGGGGCGACTCGACCTGGCGACTCCGGCTCGACCCCGCGACCGGCGCACTCGTTAAAATCGAGAACCAAACCGATCCGCACCGCATGGACTGGCTGCGCACGCCGGGGCGGTGGGACTACCGTAACTGGATACCGGATACATCGCCCGGCGCTCGCACGCTCGACGGCCAGTGGGGCCTCGTCTCCACCGCGCACACCGGACTGCTCCACGTCGCAAAAATCGCCCGCCTGTCCGATCGGGCATGGGAGGCCGTTTACACGAGCGCGGTGCTCACCGTGACCGCCCGCCGCGAACTGGATGCCAACGGCGACCTCGTCGAAACCTACTCCTTCAAAAACACCGGCGCGGTGGACCTGGCGCTCCCGGTCGGCGCGGTCTCCATCGCCGCGCCGTTCTTCGATCAATACCCCGACGCGCGCGAAAGCCTCGCCCGCCGCTGCCACGCCCACGTCTGGACCGGCGGCGCCTCCGCCTGGATCAACGCCTTGCGCATGGGCGGGGAGGCCCCGCACCTCGGCCTGGTTGTCACCCAAGGCTCCCTCGACGCTTACAGCCAACAGGGCGGCACCTACAACGACCGCGGCGTCTTCCTGCTCCACCCCGGCGCGATGCGAATGAAGCGCAACGAAACCGCGACCTTCGCGTGGCGCCTCTTCTGGCACCAGGGTTGGGACGATTTTTTCGCCAAGCTCGCGAAAGCCCCCGGTTTTGTCCGCCTTACGGCCAGGGATTACGTCATCGCCGTCGGCCAATCGCTGGAGATCGCCGCCGAATCCGCCGCCCCCCTCGACTCCGCCAAGGTCTTCGCCAACGGCCGCCCCGTCCCCTCGCGCATCGAGAACGGCCGCCTCGTCGCCTCCGTCCCCGCCACCACCCCCGGCGACCTGCTTGTGACGCTGGACCGCGACGGACGCCGCAGCGTGCTGCGCGCCCACGTCACCCCGCCCATCGACGAACTCATCGAGGCCCGCGTGAAATTCATCGTGCGCCGCCAGCAGCGTCACGCTCCGGGCGATCCGCTCGACGGCGCCTACCTCGCCTACGACCACGAGACGGGCGAACAGGTTTACAACCCGAAACTCGGCGACCACAACGCCGGCCGCGAGCGTGTCGCCATGGGCGTGCTCGGCGCCCTCTGGCTCCCGCTTTGCCGAGACGCCGCCTTCAAGGCCGAGCTGGCGCACAGCCTCCGCCGCTACTCCGACTTCATCGCCCGCGAACTCGAAAACGAGGACGGCGTGGTCTTCGAGGAGTTGGGCCGAAAAACGAGCCACCGCATCTACAATTTCCCGTGGGTCGCCCACCTTCACCTCGTGCTGTATCACGCCACCGGGGACGGCGGGCAACTGGATCGCTTCGTCCGTGTCATGCGCGCCTACTACGCGACAAAAGGCGGACTGAAGTTCTACCCCATCGGCATCCCCGCCCGCGACGGCATCAAAACCCTCGAACAAGCCGGCCGCACCGCCGACCGCGACGAGTTGCTCGCCAATCTCCGCGCCCACGCCGACCAGATGCTGGCGACCGGCCTCGATTACCCCCGCTCCGAGGTCAACTACGAGCAATCCATCGTCGGCCCCGCCGTGCAGCTGCTCTCCGAGCTGCATCTTCTCACCGGCGACCCGCGCTACCTCGCGGGCGCGAAGGCGCAGATGCCCTTGCTCGAAGCGTTCGCCGGCCTCCAACCAGATTCCCGCCTCCACGAGATCTCCATCCGCCATTGGGACGATTATTGGTTCGGCAAGATCCGCGTCTATGGCGACACCATGCCCCACTACTGGAGCGCCATCAACGCCCTCGCCTACGCCTACCACGGCCTCGGCGCCAAGGACGCAAACTGGCTCCGGCGCGCCGATACCGTGGTGAAGGGCAACCTCTCCCTCTTCACGCCCGAGGGCGCCGGCTCCGCCGCCTATCTCAACGCCCGCACGACCAACGGCCAGCGTGGCGAGCGCAACGATCCGTGGGCCAACGACCAGGACTGGGCGCTCATATACCTGCTGATGGTCCGCGCCCTTGCCGCCCCTTGAACCCATGAACATCCCGTATTATCAGGTGGATACCTTCACCGACCGGGTCTTCTCCGGCAACCCGGCCGGCGTCTGCCCTCTGGCCGACTGGCCGCCCGACGCCCTTCTGCAATCCATCGCCACCGAGAATAACCTCTCCGAAACGGCCTTTGTCGTTCAACGCGGCGAACACTTCGAGCTGCGCTGGTTCACGCCAGCCGTTGAAATCGACCTGTGCGGCCATGCCACGCTCGCCACCGCGCACGTGTTGTTTCGGCATCTCGGACTGCGCGCCGAGAGCGTGACTTTCGAGACCCGCTCCGGACGGCTCGCCGTCTCTCGCGCGGGTGACATGCTCACGCTCGACTTTCCGGCCCGCCCAGGCGCGGCCTGCGCGGCTCCGCCGGACTTGGCCCGGGGGCTGGGCGCGACCCCGGCCACCACCGCCAAAGCTCGCGACTATCTCGCCGTCTTCGAGTCGGAAGACATGGTGCGCGACCTCCGGCCCGACCTGGCGGCGCTCCTGCGCCTCGATTGCCTCGGCATCATCGCAACCGCGCCTGGCAAAGACTGCGATTTCGTCTCCCGCTTTTTCGCGCCCCGCGCGGGCGTGCCCGAAGATCCGGTGTGCGGTTCGGCGCATTGCACGCTCATCCCCTACTGGGCCGCGCGCCTGGGGAAAACCCATCTGTTTGCGCGACAGCTTTCGCCGCGCGGCGGAGAACTTTTTTGCGAGTATCGCGGCGAGCGCGTCGGCATCGGCGGTCGGGCCGCGACGTATTCCTCCGGCTTCCTCCACGTGTCAGCCGCATGCGAAACCCGACCCAGCGAAGCCGGAAACAGACAAACCAGAAGAAACGGTTGATCCGACGGGATCGTTGATCGGATCGGGTCTGGCCGCGCCATGACGCCATGACCCGCCTTCGTTTTAGCCTAAAAACGGCGGTTCGGATTAACCACGGATTTCACAGATTACACGGATACAGAAAGAAACAGAAATTAGGAACGGGGGATACGCTCACCCACTGGGTGAGTTCTCGTGACTTCATAAAGAATTGATAATCCGTGCCCATCCGTGAAATCCGTGGTTTCCACTGCTTTTTCCAGGTTTAGCCCTTGGGGGTGGCTTCCGGGCGGGGATGTGACGGTGACGCCGAGGCTCAAACCACCTGTCGCCGATATACTCCCGGGCTCAGGTGGAACACGCGCCGAAACGCTTTGCAGAAGTGGTTCGCGTCCGCGAAACCCGTTAGCTCGGCGATCTCCTTCAACGGCGCGCCGGACTCGCGCAATAAACGGCGCGCCTCCGCCAGCCGCGCCTCCAGCACAAACGCCGCCGGCGCCAGGCCCGTCGCCTCGCGAAACCGGTGGCTGAAATGGCTGCGGGACAGGCCCTGCGTCCGCGCAAACTCCTCGATCCCGAACGCGCGTCCGAGATTCGCCCGGGTGAATTCGCGCAACTCCTCCAGCAGGCGCTCCCGCTGCCCGCGCGGATGCGCCAGATCATGCAGATGCCGCTGCATCTCGAGCACCCACTCGATCACGGCCAGCTCCTCGGCGCAGACATCCTCGAAGCGGCCCTGGCAGATCCGCGCGAAAAACGTGCGGCACACCGCCATCAGCTTCGCGTCCGTCGCCAACGAAAACACCGGCGCATGCCGCGCCGCGAGCTGCCGCCCGCGCTCCACCGCCCACGG
This sequence comes from uncultured Akkermansia sp., assembly GCA_966252115.1. Taxonomy (GTDB): domain Bacteria; phylum Verrucomicrobiota; class Verrucomicrobiia; order Opitutales; family Opitutaceae; genus IMCC26134_A. Next base: position 14,554 of record CBINNW010000068.1, on the reverse strand, counting down.
ATACCCGCAGTTCAGCCAGAAGAAGCTCCACCCCTCGCTCTCCGTCGGCAGACGATAGACGTGCGGCGAAGGAAGGATCGCGAAGAACGCCTGCCCCGCCTCCACCCTCCACGTCTTGCCGCGCGCCTCAAAAACACCCCAGCCGCCCAGCGTCACTTGCAACAGGATGCGCGGATGCGCCGGGTCTTCGCCTCGCCGCATCCCGTCCCACACATACTCGCGCGGCACGGTGCGCGTCTCGCAGCCGAGGTCGATCACCGGGTGCCCCAGATGCGCGAAGCCATCGCGACGCCGGCCGACGAAAACACGCCGCCATTGTTCAAACTCGGGGGAAGTCGTCATGCTGACAAAACGACCATATATCGCCGCTCCGGACCATTGAAGCTAAATTATCCTAGGGGTATTCTCTCCATCTCCCCAAGCCACCCCTGCTAACATTCCGACCATAACGCCCGGAGCGACGCATCCACGTCCGTCGCCAGGCCTGCCACCTCCATGCTCCCCTCCGCCCCCCCCGCTCCCCGCCTCCGCACGCTGATCCTCGGCCTCCTCGCCGGCGTCGGCGCCTCGCTCGCCCGCGGCGACGTCCTGCCCGCCCCGCTCTTCCGCGACCACGCCGTGTTGCAACAGGGCATGCCGATCCCCGTCTGGGGCACGGCCGACGAGGGGGAAACGGTCACCGTGACGCTCGGCGAGCAGACCGTCTCGACCGTCGCCCGCGACGGAAAATGGAGCCTGCGGCTCCCCGCGCTTCCCGCCGGCGGCCCGCACACGCTCACCATTGCCGGCAAAAACCGCATCGAGCTCTCCGACGTTCTGATCGGCGAGGTCTGGGTCTGCGGCGGACAGTCCAACATGGAGCGCCATCTCGGCCTCCAGCAGTGGCAGAAACCGATCGTAAACTGGGAGGCCGAGGTCGCCTCCGCTCATTTCCCGCAAATCCGGCACTTCGGTGTCGATCAGCGCATGGCGCTGGATCCGCAGACCCAGGCGGGCGGCCAATGGCTCGTTTGCAGCCCCGAAACCGCGCCGCAGTTCACCGCCGTCGGCTTCTTCTTCGGCCGCGCCCTGCACCTCGCGCGCGGCACACCGATCGGCCTGATCCACAGCTCCTGGGGCGGCACGCCCGCCGAATCCTGGACCAGTCCGGAAGGCATCAAAAACATCCCGGAGTTCTCCGAAGTCTCCGCCCGCTTGGACGGCATTCGCAAGGACCCCGCCGCCGCCAAGGCCCAGTTTGAGCAAACCCTCTCCCGGTGGTTTGAGGCCAACGACCCCGGCTCCGCCGCCGACGCGCCCTGGAGCGCCCCCGCCCTCGACACCGCCGCCTGGCCCCTCATGCGCCTGCCCACCAAGGTGGAAGACGCCGGCCTCCCCGATTTCGACGGCGTCGTCTGGTTTCGCCGCGAGCTGGACCTGCCGGCGGCCTGGGCCGACCAGGATGCCGAGCTGCACCTCGGCGCCATCGACGACATCGACGCCACCTGGGTCAACGGCCGCCTCGTCGGGAGCCACAACGTGTATAACGTCTCTCGCGTTTACCGCCTGCCTGCCGGCACCCTCAAACCCGGGCGCAACGTCATCGCCGTGCGCGTGCTCGACACCGGCGGCGGAGGCGGCATCTGGGGCGGCGAGCCGATGCGCCTCGCGCGCCCCGACGCCCCCGCCGACAGCCTCCCGCTCCACGGCGAGTGGCGTTACCAAGTCTCGGTTTTCTCCCGGAAGGCCCCGCCGCCTCCGCTCGACCCCTCGATCAGCCCGGGCACCCCGACCGTCCTGCACAACGGCATGATCGCGCCGCTCCAGCCCTACGCCATCCGCGGCGCCATCTGGTATCAGGGCGAGGCCAACTCCGGTCAGCCCGAGCTCTACCGCCGCCTGCTCCCCAACCTCGTGGCCGACTGGCGTCGCGGCTGGGGCCAGGGCGATTTCCCCTTCCTCTACGTGCAGATCGCGCCCTACAAGGACATGCCGCCCGAGATCCGCGAGGCCCAGCGCCTCTCGTTGAAAACGATCCGCAACTCCGCGATGGCCGTGACCATCGACGTCGGCGACGCCGAGGACATCCACCCGGCCGATAAACGGCCGGTCGGCGAACGACTCGCCCTCGCCGCTCGCGCCCTCGCCTACGGCGAGTCGATCGAATACAGCGGCCCCCTCTTCGAGTCGCTGCAGGTCCGCGGTCCGCGTGCCGTGCTCGGCTTCGGCCATGTCGGCGGCGGCCTCGTGGCCAAGGACGGCGAGTTGAAGGGCTTCACCCTCGCGGGCGCCGACGGCGTGTTTCACCCCGCCCGCGGGACCATCGTCGGCGACACCGTCGAGCTCGTCGCCGACGCCGTGCCCTCACCGCGCGCCGTCCGCTACGGCTGGGCCAACGTCGCCGAGGGCAACCTCTTCAACCGCGACGGCCTGCCCGCCTCCCCCTTCCGCGCGGAGATTGATTAAAAACCCTCCGCCGCGCCCCCTCCCGTCCCTTTTTGGCCACCTCATGTCTTCCCGGAGATCCGTCGCCCTAAGCACCCTCCTGCTCGTGAGCTCCCTCCTGAACCCGCCGGCCTCGGCCGCACCGTCGCCGCGCCTCACCCGCTCGCTCGACGACGACTGGCGTTTTCACCTCGGCGAAGCGCCCGCCGCGGTCGAGCCCGGGTTCGACGACAGCGCCTGGCGCCGCGTGGACGTGCCCCACGACTACGTCGTCGAAGGCACCTTCTCGGAGACGAATCCGTTTCTACGCGTCACCGAGAGCCGCGCGCCCGACTGGTATGTCAAGCAGGGCTCGCTGCCGGTGCAGCCGGCCGTCTATCGCAAGGCCCTCGGCATCCCCGCCACCGCGCGGGGCAAACGCCTCTGGCTCGAATTCGACGGCGTATGGAGCAACAGCCGCTACTGGCTCAACGGCCACGAAGTCGGCGAGGAATACAGCGGCTACAACCGCTCGCGTTTCGACATCACCGCGGCGGCGAATCCCGGCGGCGAAAACATCCTCACCGTGCAAGTCGATCCGCGTTACGACGGCTGGTGGTATGAAGGCGGCGGCATCTACCGGCACGTCCGCCTCGTCGCGGTGGACCCGGTGCACATCGCTCCCGACGGCGTCTTCGTCATGCCCAGCGTGGAGAATCCCGGCGACGGCGAAAACGCCGACGCGCTCGTCACCGTCAACACCGACGTCTCCAACACCAGCTCCCGCTCCGTCAACGCCAAGGTCCTGAGCGAAGTGCTCGACGGGGATGGCCGCGTGCTCGCGTCCGCCATGTCCCACTACGAAGTGGGCGTCAGCCAGAGCTTCAAGGTCCGGCAGAGCATTCCCCTCGCCGCCGCGAAACTGTGGTCGGTCGAGCACCCCCACCTCTACCGCCTGCGCAGCACGGTCAGCGTCGCCGGCCAGGCGGTGGACGAGACCGTGACAAACTTCGGCGTGCGCCACCTCCGCTTCGACGCCGAGCGCGGCTTCTTCCTCAACGGCAAGCCCGTGAAACTCCACGGCGTAAACATCCACCAGGACCACGCCGGCGTCGGCGTCGCCGTGCCCGACCGCCTCCACACCTGGCGTCTCGAACGCCTCAAGGAAATGGGCTGCAACGCCATTCGCATGGCCCACAACCCCGCCACGCCTTTCCTCCTCGATGAGTGCGACCGCCTCGGCTTCCTCGTCGTCGCGGAAAACCGCCACCTCGGCGACACCCACGTGGACCAGAGCGGGAAGGACGTCCCCGCCGTCGAGCACCGCGATCTCAGCGGGCTCGTGCTGCGCGACCGCAACCACCCGAGCATCATCCTGTGGTCGATGTGCAACGAACAGTGGATCCAACAATTCCCCGAGGCCGCCGCGATGATCCGCGCCATGAGCCGGCGCGTGCGCGAACTCGACCCCACCCGCCCGATCACCGCCGCGATGAACGGCGGTTTCGAAAACGCCGACGGCATCGCGAGCGAGCTCGACGTCATCGGCATCAACTACAACCCCTGGGTTTACGACGACGTGCATCGCCTGTTCCCGGGCAAGCCCATCATCGCCAGCGAGACCTCCAGCGAACTCGGCACCCGCGGCGTCTATCCGACCGAAAAATGGGACAGTTTCACCGGCGACCGCGCCCGCGGCCATCTCTCCGCCTACGGCATCAACGCCCTGGCCTACGATCAACCCGCGGTGAAATCCTGGTCGCCGGTGGCCAAGCGCGACTTCATCGGCGGCGGCTTCGTGTGGGCGGGCTTCGACTACAAGGGCGAACCGGCTCCGTTCAAATGGCCGGTCATCAACTGCAACCTCGGCATCATGGACGTCTGCGGTTTCCCGAAGGACGTGTATTTCTTCTACAAGGCCGCCTGGCTCGACACGCCCGTGCTCCACGTCTTCCCGCACTGGAACTGGGCCGGCAAGGAGGGTGAGGAAATCCCCGTCTGGGTTTACGCCAACTGCGACGAGGTCGAGCTGTTCCTCAACGGCGTCTCGCTCGGCAAACAGACCATGCCCCCGCTCGGCCACCTGGAATGGAAAGTCCGCTACGCGCCCGGCCGCCTCGTCGCCAAGGCCACGCGCAAAGGCGTCGCCGTCGAAACCAAGGTCGAAACCACCGGCGCGCCCGCCGCGATCCGGCTCACGCCCGACCACACCGCGCTCGCGGCCGACAACGCCGATCTCTCCGTCCTGAAAGTCGAGGTCATCGACGCCGAGGGCCGCGTCGTCCCCACCGCGGGCAACAAGATCACCTTCGCGCTCTCCGGCCCGGCCAAGCTCATCGGCGTCGGCAACGGCGACCCGAGCTGCCACGAGCCCGACAAGGCCGCCGGCCGCTCCGCCTTCAACGGCCTCGCCCAGGCCATCGTGCAAACCACCCGCGAAGCCGGCACGATCACCGTCACCGCCCGCGCCGAGGGCCTCGCCGCCACCACCGCCACGCTTACCAGCGCCCGCCCCTGAAATGCCCCCCCTGCTTCGCATCCTCCTCACCGGTCTCCTCGTCACGTTCGCCGCTATCGCCGGCCGCGCCGGGGAGACCGCCCCGCGCGAGCGGGCCAACTTCGACGCCGGCTGGCGCTTCGCCTTCGGCCATCCCCACGACACCGCCAAGGACCACGGCCACGCCACCGGCTACTTCTCCTACGTGACCAAGGCCGGCAACGGCGACGGCCCGGCCGCCGCCAAGTTCGACGCCTCGTCGTGGCGCGAGCTCGACCTCCCGCACGACTGGGCCGTCGAGGCGCCCTTCGACGGACGCGGCAGCCACAGCCACGGCTACAAGGCCGTCGGCCGCGCCTTCCCCGAACGCAGCGTCGGCTGGTATCGGAAAACCTTCGACATCCCCGCCTCCGATCTCGGCCGGCGCGTCAGCATCGAGTTCGACGGCGTGCATCGCGACTCGCAGGTCTGGGTCAACGGCTTCTACCTCGGCCGCCAGCCGAGCGGAACGACGAGCTTTCGCTACGACGTCACCGACTACCTCAACTACGGCGGCTCCAACCTCGTCGCCGTGCGCGTGGACGTGACCCTGGAGGAAGGCTGGTATTACGAGGGCGCCGGCATCTACCGCCACGTCTGGCTCACGAAAACCACGCCGCTGCACGTCGCCCACTGGGGCACCTTCGTCTCGAGCGAGGTGCGCGACGACTTCGCCTCGGCCGACATCACCGCGCGCGCCACCATCGCCAACGACTCCTTCGAACCCGCGACCTTCGACCTCGAACAGACCATCCACGGCCCGGACGGCCACGTCGTAGCGAAAAAAGAACTACGAGACCTCGCCGTAGCCGCGGGCGAATCGCGGGAGTTCTCCGCCACGCTCCCCGTGGACCGGCCTCGCCTCTGGTCGCTGGAAGACCCGGCCTTGCACAAGCTCGTCACCGTCGTCCGCTCCGGCGGGGCGGTCGTGGATCGTTACGAGACCCCCTTCGGCATCCGCACGCTGCGCTGGGACCCGGACCACGGATTTTTCCTGAACGGGAAACACGTCCTGCTCAAGGGCACGAACAACCACCAGGACCACGCCGGCGTCGGCGTGGCCGTGCCCGACGCGCTCTGGGATTTCCGCATCCGGCGTCTCCAGGGATTTGGCAACAACGCCTATCGCTGCTCCCACCATCCGCCCGCGCCCGAGCTGCTCGATGCCTGCGACCGTCTCGGCATGCTCGTCATCGACGAAAACCGCCTCATGGGGACGAGCCCGGAGCAGCTCGGCCAGCTCGAGGCCATGATCCGCCGCGATCGCAACCACCCGAGCGTCATCCTCTGGTCGGTCGGCAACGAGGAGTGGGCCATCGAGGGCAACGAGAAGGGCGCGCGCATCAGCGCCGCCATGCAGGCCGTCGCGCGCCGTCTCGACCCGACCCGCCGCACCACCGTCGCGATCAGCGGCGCCTGGGGCGTCGGCTCCTCCACGACGGCCGATGTCATGGGCTACAACTACTTCACCCACGGCAACACCGACCACCACCACGCGAAGTTCCCCCATCAGCCAAGCGTCGGCACCGAGGAGACCACCGACCAGAGCACGCGCGGGATCTATTTCGACGACAAGGCCCGCGCCCACATGACCACCCTCCTCAAGGGCGACTCCGGCGGCAACGTGAAGATCGGCTGGCAGCACTTCGCGGCCCGCCCCTACCTCGCCGGGGTGTTCTTCTGGACCGGCTTCGACTACCGCGGCGAACCCACCCCCTTCGGGTTCCCCGCCGTGAGCGCGCAGTATGGGATCATGGATACGTGCGGCTTCCCCAAGGACCAGTATTACTTCCTGAAGTCCTGGTGGACCGACGAGCCCGTGCTCCACGTTTACCCACATTGGAACTGGCCTGAGCGGATCGGCCAGGAGCTCAAGGTCGGCTGCTACAGCAACCACGAGTCCGCGGAGCTCTTCCTCAACGGCGCGTCGCTCGGCCGGAAAGACATGCCGCGCAACGGCCACCTCGAATGGACCGTGAAGTATCAGCCCGGCGTCCTCGAGGCCCGCGGCTATCGTGGCGGCAAGCTCGCCGGGACCACGCGCATCGAGACCACCGGCGCCCCCGCGAAGCTCGTGCTCACACCCGATCGCACCACGCTCGCGGCCGACGGGGCCGACGTGGTCGTGATCGACGTGTCCACGGTGGGCGCCCAGGGCCGCCACGTCCCCACCGCCGGCCAACTCGTGAAATTCGAGGTGAGCGGCGGCCGCATCATCGGCGTGGGCAACGGCGACCCGAGCTGCCCCGAGTCCGACAAGGGCGAAGAACGCAGCCTCTTCAACGGCTACGCCCAGGTGATCGTCCAGGCCGACCGGACGCCCGGAACCCTGCGCCTCACCGCCCGCGCCGACGGCCTCGCCCCGGCGGAAGCCACCATCGCCCTCGCCCCGGTCAAGTAGCGCATCCCCGCCGCTCCCAAGCCACCTCGCGCGACGCCCCTCTCCCCCTATGATTTGCCCCATTCGCCCGCTCGCCCTCATCGGCGCCGGCCTCGCCCTCCTCATGCCCCTCGCCTCGCTCGCCGCCGAGCACCGCGTCGCCTCGCCCGACGGACGCCTCGCGCTCGTGCTCTCCGACGAGGCCGGCCTGCGCTACCGCGTCGAGCTGGACGGACGTCCCGTCCTCGCCGACTCCGCGCTCGGGCTCGCATTCGCCGACGGCCTCGTGCTCGGCCCCGCCGCCCGCATCGCCGACACACGCGCCGCCAGCCACGACGGCGTCTGGGAAAACGCCCACGGCCCCCGCCGCCGCGTTCCCGACAACTGGCGCGAGCTGAGCCTGACCCTGCGCGAAGCCCCGCCCGCCGGCGCCTCCGCCGCCTCCGCCTCTCGCGTCTTCGGCCTCGTCGCCCGCGCCTACGACGACGGCGTGGCCTTCCGCTACGATCTGCCCGCCGAATTCGGCGCCGGGGAATTCACCGTGGCGCGCGAGCTCACGGAGTTTCGTTTCACCGCCGACCACCGCTGCTGGTCCGGAGGCCAGTCCTCCTCCGCCGAGACCACCTACCCCGAGACCAAGCTGAGCGCCGTGCCAGCGTATTCCTACGGCGTGCCGCCGCTGCTCGTCGAAACGCCCTCCGCCTACGTCGCCATCGCCGAGTCCGACCTGCTCGACTGGGCCGGCATGCTCATCTCAGGCACGGGCGAAACGGCCGCGCGCGTCAACCTCGCCGGCCGCCACGACGGCCGCGGCGCCGTGGTCGGCCGCGCGCCCATGCGCAGCCCCTGGCGCACGCTCCTCGTCGCCCGCACCGCCGCCGACCTCGTCGCCTCGTCCGACTTCGTGGCCCGGCTGGCCACGCCCAACCGCGTCGCCGACACCTCCTGGGTGCGCCCCGGCGTGAGCGCCTGGGACGCCTGGTGGACGGGCCAAAATTCCTCGATGCCGCAGTTCACCGGCGTGTATGCCCGCGGCGACAACCGCTCCCACCGCGAGTATATCGACTTCGCCGCCGAGATGGGCTGGCCCTACCAGCTCATGGACTGGTTCTGGTATGAACACATGACCCTCTGGGACAAGGGACTGAACGCCTCGCCCAACAACCCCTCCGGCGATTTCTCCCGCATCCAGCCCCACATCGACCCGGCGGGCCTCGCCACCTACGCGCGCGAACGCGGCGTCGGCCTCTGGATCTGGGCCCACTCCCTCGACATCAAGACCTACGGCCTCGAACGCGCGCTCGAACAGCTCGCCCGCCTGGGCGTGGTCGGCATCAAGGTCGACTTCTTCGACAGCGACTCGCAGGAGACGGTCCGGTGGGTCGTGCAACTGCTCGAGTCCGCCGCGCGCCACCGGCTCATGGTTGACCTCCACGGCATCTACAAGCCCACCGGACTCGCCCGCACCTACCCCCACTTCCTCACCCAGGAAGGCGTATTGGGCAACGAATACGGCAAGCTGGACGGCAAGCGCTGCGACATCCGCCACACCGTCACCCTGCCCTTCACGCGCGGCCTGCTCGGCCCGATGGACTTCACCCCCGGAGGCTTCCTCAACCGCACGCCCGAAACCTTCCAGACCACGCATCCGGCCCAGGTCATCGGCACCCGCGCCCGGCAGCTCGCCATGTGCGTGATCTACCCGAGCCCCCTGCTCGTGCTCTGCGACAGCCCGGCCAACTACCGCGGCCAGCCCGGCGTGGAGTTTTTCCGCGGCCTGCCGACCGTCTGGGACGAAAGCGTCGTGGTCTCCGCCGCCGTGGCCGACCACGTCGTCCTCGCCCGCCGCTCCGGCGACAAATGGTGGTTGGCCGCGATGAACGGCGAACAGCCCCTCGAGCTCGATCTCCCGCTCTCCTTCCTCGGCCCCGGCGAATGGACGGCCCGCGTCTTCGCCGACGGCACCGACCCCGCCGCGCCCGAGACGGTGCTGGAACAGAGCGTCGCCCTGCCCGCCGCGCGCACGCTGCGTCTCTCGCTCCAGGGCGGCGGCGGCTTCTCCGCCGTGCTCAGTCGTAAATGATGCCGTCCCGTTCCCCCCGTCCCATGATGATCAGCACCCCCAAGTCCCGTTCGCCCCGTCGGACTCTCCGCCGGGCTTTCCCCGCTCTCGCCGCCACGCTTACGTGGGTCCTGACCCCGGTCTTAGCCCTGCTCGTTTTCCCGGCGCACGCCTCCGCCGCTTCCTACCGCTGGGCCAACGTGCCGATCCACGGCGGCGGTTTCGTGACCGGCCTCGAGTTCCACCCCGCCGAGCCAGGCCTGCTCTACGCCCGCACCGACGTCGGCGGCGCCTACCGCTACGATCCCGCCAGGAGCCGCTGGATACCGCTCAACGACGCGATCGGCGGCGTGGACAAGGACTCCATGGAGCTGGGGGTCGCCTCCCTCGCGCTCGATCCGCGGGCCCCCGACCGCGTCTATCTCGCCTGCGGTCAATACCTCCCGGAATGGGCGCCGCCGGCCAGCCTCCTGCGCTCCACCGATCGCGGCGCCACCTGGTCGCGCACCGAGCTCCCCTTCAAACTCGACGGCAACGCCGACGGCCGAAACACCGGCGAGAGCCTCGCCGTCGATCCCCACGACGGCTCCGTCCTCCTGCTCGGCACGCCCCGGGCCGGCCTCTGGCGCTCCACCGACCACGGCGCCAGCTTCACGCGCATCGACGGTTTCCCCGACGGCAACGTCACCTGGGTGCTCTTCGACCGCCGCTCCGGCACCGCCGATTCCCCCACGAAAACGATCTACGCCGGCCTCGCGGTGAACGCGCCCGGCGGCCCGAGCGTCTTCCGCTCCACCGACGCCGGCGCCTCCTGGTCCGCCGTTCCCGGCCAGCCGCTCGAAGTCCCCGCGCCGAGGGAAGGCGCCAACAGATCCACCCACGCCATCCCCCTGCAGGCCGCCTTCGCCTACGACGCCTCCGGCCGCCTCTTCATCACCTACGGCAACGACGTCGGGCCCAACTCCCTCACCACCGGCGCGGTCTGGCGCTACGACACCTCCTCCGAAACCTGGGCCGACGTCACCCCCGCCCCCGCGCCCCCGGCCGTTTACGGCGGCTTCGGCGGCGTCAGCGTCTCCGCGCAAGACCCGGCCGTGATCGCCGTCAGCACCCTCGACCGCTGGCGCGAGGGCGACGACATCTACCGCTCCACCGACGGCGGCGCCACCTGGTCCTCGCGCCTCCGCTCCGGCACGCGCGACCACTCCTCCGCCCCCTGGGCCGCCTCGCCCAGCCCCCACTGGATCGGCGACGTCGAGATCGACCCCGCCGACGCCGGGCGCGCGCTCTTCGTCACCGGCTACGGTGTTTTTCAAACCCGCGACTTCACCGCAGACGCCCCCGTCTGGGCCTTCCACAACAACGGCCTCGAGGAAACCGTGCCCCTCGGCCTCGTCTCGCCCGCCGAGGGCCCCGCGCTCGTCAGCGTGATTGGCGATTTCGACGGCTTCCGCCACGACGACGTCACCGGCTCCCCGCCGGCCAAGCGCCACACACCCTCCCGCGGCACCAATCGCTCCCTCGCCGCCGCCGCGCTGAAGCCCGCCGTCATGGCCCGCACCTTCTACGGCGCGCGCGGCGCCCCGCGCGGGGCTCACACCACCGACGGCGCCGCCACCTGGACGGACTTCGCCGCCTCGCCCTCGACCGAGGCCGGCCCCGGCAACATCGCGATCAACGCCGACGGCACCCGCTTCGTCTGGATCCAGCCCGGCCTCGTTCCCCACCGCTCCACCGACACCGGCGCCTCCTGGTCTCCCGCCGCCGGCAGCGTGCCCGCCGGTTCCCACGCGCCCGTCGCCGACTCGGTCGATCCGCTCCGCTTCTACGTTTACGATGCACGCGCCGGCACGCTCCACCGCTCCACCGACGGCGGCGCGAGTTTCTCCGCCGCCGCCACCGGTCTCCCCCGCGGCGCCCCGCCCCCCGTCCCCGCCCCCGGGCGCGAAGGCGAGCTCTGGCTCGCCGCCGCCAATCAAGGCCTCCTCCGCGCCGCCGACGCCGGCTCCACCTTCGCCGCCGTCGCGAGCGTCCAGCGCGCCTACCGCCTCGGTTTCGGTCGCGCCGCCGAGGGCGCGAGCTACCCCGCGATCTACCTCTGGGGCCGCATCGACGGCATCGACGCCCTCTGGCGCTCCACCGACGCCGGCTCCACCTGGGAACGGATCAACGACGACGACCACAACTTCGGCCATATCAACGTCATGACCGGCGACCCCCGCCGTTTCGGCCGCGTCTATCTCGGCACCGGCGGTCGCGGCATCCTCTACGGAGAACCCGCCGAGATACGGCGATAGGCAAACGCGCGCGAGGGTTGAGCCGGCCAAAGGTGGCGCGGTGGCGTGCGCGTTACTTTGATTGATAGGTGCGCCTTACCCTGAGCCGTGGTTTGGCCCACATCCACCCGCACGCGCTCGCCCGTTCGGGAGCGATCAGAACGGCACGTCCTCGTCCTCGACCGTGGCGCCGGGCTCCTCGGGCAGCGGCGCGCCGTCGTCGTCCGGAGCGGGGGCCTCGGCCTTGGCGCCGGCGCGTTCGATTTTCCAGGCGTTGAGGTTCACGAAGTAGCTCTCCTTCCACTCGCGGCCGCGGAGATCGAAGAAGACCTTCACTTTTTCGCCCGGCTTGAGGTCGGCGAGGAGGGCGATCTTGTCCTTCACGCACTCGAATTTGATGTCCTGCGGGAAGCGTCCCGACTCGATGGTGAGCACGAACTCGCGCTTGTTGAAGCCGCTGCCGAAGGTTTGCTCGGGGAAGAGCTTTTTGATGGTGCCGTTGATCTCGAACATGGGCGGAAAGGTGGGAAGAGAAACGGCGTCGGCGCCAGTAGGTTTTCGAGGCGATTCGGGGAAACGCGAAGCGCGGGCATCGCGTGGCGGGAGGGGCGGGTGCGGCGGGCACCTGCTCCGTGAGCACGCCGGTTGAGGGCGGAGGGTTCAACTCGCGGAGCGAGTTGACTACTTTCCGAGCCAAAGTGCCCCGCTTGCTCCGCAAGCGGTCCGTCACCGTTCCGCAGAGGGTTCAACTCGCGGAGCGAGTTGACTACTTTCCGGGCCAAAGTGCTCCGCTTGCTCCGCAAGCGGTCCAAGCGGTCCGTCATCCGTCCTCCACCGTATGCCGGCGGCGTTGACCGACGATGCGGCGGCGTGCAGCGTCCGCGACCATGTCAGACGCCAAATCGCCCTCCATCCTGGTCATCGATGACGACGCCGAAGTGCGTTACTCGCTCGGACGAGTTTTGTCCTCGCGCAAATACCAGGTGCTGGAGGCCGGCAGCGGAGAGGCCGGGGTGGCGGCGGTGAAAAAGGGTCCGGCGCCCGACCTGATCTTTCTCGACGTGCGCATGGGCGGCATGAGCGGCATCGAGGCCTTGCAGCACATCCGCGCCGCGAACCCGAAGCAGTTGGTCATCCTCATGACCGCCTTCGGCACCGCGCAGACCGCGATCGAGGCGATGAAATACGGCGCCTTCGACTACATCATGAAGCCCTTCGATCCGGCGAAGGTGCTCGCGCTGGCGGAAAACGCGCTCAAGGCCCACGCCGACATGCGCTCGGCGGGCGACTACAAGCCGACCATCAACGCCGACGACTACCGCGAGGGCATCGTGGGCGCCTCGCCGGTGATGCAGGACGTTTTCAAGGTCATCGGCCAGGTCACGGCCAGCGACGTGACGGTGATGATCACCGGCGAGAGCGGCACCGGTAAGGAGCTCGTCGCTCGCTCGATCTGGAAGCACTCGCACCGCGCGAAGGGCAACTTCATCGCGGTCAACTGCGCCGCGATCCCGGACAACCTCATCGAGAGCGAGCTGTTCGGTCACGAGAAGGGCTCCTTCACCGGCGCGACCAACCAGCGCATCGGCAAGTTCGAGCTTTGCGACCGCGGCACGATCTTCCTCGACGAGATCGGCGACATGGCCCTGGCGACGCAGACCAAGATCCTGCGCGTGCTCCAGCAGGGGGAGATTCAGCGCGTGGGCGGCACCGACACCATCCGGGTGGACGTGCGCATCATCGCGGCGACCAACAAGGACCTCGAGGCGATGGTGAAGGCCAAGACCTTCCGCGAGGATCTCTACTACCGGCTCAACGTCGTGCGCATCAAGATGCCGCCCCTGCGCGAGCGCCGGGAGGACATCCCGCAGATCGTGGATTTCTGCCTCCAGAATCTGGTGAAACAGAAAAAGGCGCGCGTCTCCAAGGTGGCGCCCGAGGCGATGGCGCTGCTCTGCCGCTACGATTGGCCGGGCAACGTGCGCGAACTCGAGAACCTCGTTTATCGCAGCGCGGTCATCGCGCAGGGCGACGCGATCCTCGTGAAGGATCTGCCGCCGGAGGTGCAGCACGCGGGCGGGCTGTTCACCGCCGCCAATGCCGCTCCCTCCGCGCCTGCCGGAGCGGGGGCGCCGCCGGTGTCCGTGCCGATGCCCGCATCGTCGGCGACGGCCCCCGCGGTGGCGCCGCAGGCCGCGGCGGCATCGGCCGTGTCGTCGGGCGGCAGCACGCCGGCCACGCCGGTGCCCGACATGGCGGCCATCGCCGCCGGGAATCCGGTGGTGTCGGTGGCGCCGGCCGCCGAACCGGCGGCGGCCCCGCTCACGGTGGTGCAGGCGCTGGATTTTTTGCACACCGAGCTGAGCAAGGAGGACGAGCCCATCCTGGAACGCCTGGAGCGGGAGATGATCGTGCGGTCGCTCAAGGAGCTGGATGGCAATTTGGCCAGGAGCTCGGAGCGCCTGGGCATGACGCGAGCCACGCTGCGCAAGCGGGTGGAAGAACTCGGGCTTCAACAGGGTTGACGTGCGCGTGACGGCGGGTGTTCTTGCCCGCGTTTCGAACGAGCGGCGCGGAAGCGTCGCTCGCGAGTCTCAGTTTCGGAAGGGTGGCAGAGTGGTCTAATGCTCCAGCCTTGAAATCTGGCGGACCGAAAGGTCCCGGGGGTTCGAATCCCTCCCCTTCCGCCACTTTGATGATGAATGGACTCACGAAGAGTCCGACGGTTCCTCGCTGTTTCCAGTGAGTCGGTGCCGTGTTGAGGAATAGCCGGCGGTATTCCGATGTAGCGGAGGCGCGGAGCGATTTCGCTCGATCAACTTGACCGCGACGAAACGGCTCCGCCGTTCCGCTGCTATGAAGCGAGCTCGGTCAAGGAGAGAAACGGATTTTCGTGT
>CBINNW010000067.1:0-28442 GCA_966252115.1 uncultured Akkermansia sp. | reverse complement strand
TTTTATTACGACGAAACGCGAATTGGTCTGAACCGGCCGGTAGGGCGGGACCGCCGGGCCCGCCGCGAACCACGGACGGTGATCGTATCCCACCCGGCGCGCCCGGCGCTCGCGCCCCACCTCCCGGATCCGCCCCCGCCCGCCTCCTTTTTTCCACTCTCCGAAATCCATCCCCATGTATTTTCAGGCTCTGCTCTACCGATCCCGCTGGCTGCACGCGCCGACCGTCGTGCTCCTGTTTCTGCTGCAACGCACACCCGTGCTGCGCCTCTTCGCGGGCACGTCGCCCGGCTTTTCCCTCCAGTCCGGCGAACTGCTGAAATCCGCCTTCGCCCTCGCGGCCCTGGGCACGGTCAACTCGGTGGCCGGCGCCACCACGTTTAACGCCACGCCGGTCGCGCCGACCACCGTCACGCCCACGAGCGGCGGAGTCGGCACCACCTTCGACGCCGGAGGCGCCGAGGGCGCCGCCTTCAGCCTGTCGTTCAACGTCACCGGCGCCCCCGCCACCGCGAAATCATGGACCGTGACGGGCAACTTCCCGCCCGGCATCACCGTCGCCGGCGGCACCGCCATCACGGGTGGATTTCGGGTAAACGCCCTCCGGGTCACCCTCTCCGGCACCCCCACCGCCGCCGCGAGCCAGTCGCTCACCGTCACCGCCTACGACACCCTCGGCGCGCCGTCCGGCGCCAATCAGGGAAAAGTCACCTGCCGCATCAACATCGTCGGGGCCAACTCGCCGCCGAGCTTCACCACGCACCCGCTCTCCCGCACGGTCACGGCCGGCGCCGACGTCAACTTCACCACCGCCGTCACCGGCACGCCCGCGCCGACGCTCCAGTGGTTCAAGGGCACCACCGCGCTGCCCGGCCAGACATCCGCCACGCTGACGCTGCCGGGAGTCGGCCCGGCCAACGAGGGCGACTACCATGTGGTCGCGACCAACTCCTCCGCTCCGACCGGCGTGCCGTCGCAGACCGCCACGCTCACCGTCAATATTCCCCCCGCCATCACCAGCGCCGCCACGGCGGTTTTTCAGACCCAGAAGAGCGGGCAAACCTTCACCGTCGTCGGCACGGGAAAACCCGCCCCGACCTTCTCCGCGACCGGGCTCCCCGCCTGGGCCACGCTCAACCCGACGACCGGCATCATCGGAGGCACCCCGACCGGCGCCCAGGTCGGCACGAGCGTCGTCACCCTGACCGCGAGCAACGGTGTCGCCCCCGCCGCCAGCCAGACCTTTTCGCTGGTGGTGAAAACGGGGCTGCGCCTCTGGCAGGAGAGCCACTTCACCCCGGCGGAGCTCGCCGATCCGGCCGTCTCGGGCGACGCCGTTTCGCTCGCGGCCGACGGCCTGCCCAATCTCGTCCACTACGCCCTCGGCCACGGCCCGCGCGAGCTCGTGCCGCCCGGCGCCCTCGCATTCGCGCGCGCCGGGGAGACCTGGAGTTTGACCTACGTGCGTCCGGCCGAGCGCCCGGGCCTCGCCTACGCGGTCGAGCAGTCCGGCGACCTCGTCTCCTGGAGCGGCGCCGGCGTCACCCACCAGCTCGTCTCCTCCGCCGGAGGCATGCAGACGTGGCGGGGCGCGGTGCCGGTGGGCGCCCCGCGCGTCTTCCTGCGTCTCCGGGTAAGCGAACAGTGACGCCCAAAGTAGCGGGAGCTTCCAGCTCCCGTCCGACGGCGGCCCCGCCGTCGGCCGCCCGGCGTCGCTCCCACGCCCCGTCCTCTCAAAAACGAGCCCACTCCCGAAATTGGCCGAGGACGGCCAACGCCACACAAGGAATCACCGCGCTAAAACCGCAGGCTCAGCTGCGCGGCGGCGGAGGGGACGAGATTCTCCGCGGACGGGCGCTCGTGCAGCAGGCCCGCCTGGAGTTTCACCTGCGCGTGGGCGGCGAGGCGGAGCACCGCGCCGCCCTCGACGCGCCACGCGTCCCGGCCCCAGCGGGCTTCGCCGCCGTCATCCAGCTCGACCGGGGCGAAGAACTGCTCGCTCCAGCGCGTGAAGACCGCCCAGCGCGGGCCGAGCCGGTATTTCGCCTCCAGGGCGTAGGCGAGCGTGTCGGCGCGGCCCAGCGCGGGCAGCTCGAAACGCGAGACCACCAGCTCGCCCCAAAACTGGAAATGGCCCCGCGCGTAGGCGAAGTCGTGCCCGAGCGAGGTCTGCGTGTAGTCCTCGCGCGAATACCCGTCGGCGACCGAGGCGGGCTCCGGGCGCAGGTGAACGCCCCTCGCGAGCGAGAGACCGAGGTCCCAGGGCTCGCCCGGACGCCAGCCCAGCCGGGCGGCCCACGCGGGGGAGCGCCAGACCTCGCGGTCGAGATCGTCCCAGGTCTCGGGCCGCGACGAGAGGCCGGTGTTTTTCACCTCGAAGGCGAGGTCCCAGCGCGCGCCGCCAAACGCGAGACCGGCACCGGTGCCATAGACCGGTCCCCACATCACCGGGATGCGCGTGTGCTCGTCGGCGGCGATCGCGGCGGCGTCGCCCACCGGGCTCACGTGCGCCCAGCGTTCCAGGGTGGCCGCTCCGGGCGGAGGGTCGGAGTCCCAGAGTCCGGTGAGATTTTCCTGCGCGAGCGGGGCGGTGACGAAGGGGTAGTCCCAGGCGTGGCTCCGCCTCGCCCAACTGCCGAAGAGGGTGGGGAAACGTCCCACGCGCAGCGCGGCGCGCCGCCCGGGCCAGGGCGTGATTTGCAGGTAGGCCTCCTCCGCGCGCACCCGGAGCGACTGGTCGGCGGGGTCGAAGCCGCGGTCCGCGCGCAGCTGGGCGTGCGCCTGAAGCCGGGGGGCGAGGATGGCGTCGCCGAAGAGCCGAAAAACCGGTGCGAACAAAACCTCCTCGTCCGCGTCGGTGTAGCGCAGATCGGCGACGGCCTCGGGGAGGTGGTGAACGGTGAAATCGAAACGGCCCGAAATCTGGAGGCTGCGGTCGCCATCGGCGGAGACGAGGGTGAGGGCGTCGGCGGCGGAGTCGGCAAAGTCGTCCCACGAGGCCGCCGCCGCGCGGTTCCACGCCCCGGAGCCGGGCGCCCAGCCGGCCCAGAGCAACGCCGCCAGGAGACGGAGCGGCGGGCGGATGGACGGATGGGGGAAACGCACGGCAGGCCGATGTGAGCGAAGGCGCCGACGCGTTCAACCCGGATCCCGGTGGCTGGAGGTCTCAGACAGGAAAGTAGCGGGAGCTTCCAGCTCCCGTGCTCCCGTCGCCAGCCTGCCCGCCCGCCCGCCCGCGATCACCCCTTGGGCAGGCTGAGCGCAAAAACGGTGAGCCGCTCGTCGGAACGCAGGACCCGGAGCTCGCCGCCGTGCAGGCGGGCGAGGTGCCGGGCGAGATTGAGGCCGAGGCCGTAGCCGGGCACGTCGCCGGCGGCGGCGCCGCGGTGGAAACGCTCGAAAATCCGCTCGCGCAGCCCGGGCGGCACCGGCGTCGGCGCCGTGTTGGCGACGAGCAGACGGACCTCGCGCGCGTCCGTCTCGACCGAGATGCGCACCAGGCCGGAGGGCCGGTTGTATTTGGCGGCGTTTTCGAGGAGGTTTTGCAGGACGAGCGCGAGCTGGCGGGCCTCGCCGCGCACGAGGAGCGGGGCGTCGAGGGTGTTTTCCAAAACCAGGTTTTCCGCCGCCGGCAGCACGCCTAGGTCGTCGAGGGCGGCGGCGGCGAGTTCGGCGAGATCCACCGTGGCGAATCGCGGACGCATGAGACCGGCGTCGAGTTTGGAGAGGAGGAGCAGGGTCTCGAGGATGTGGGCGAGACGGTCCGTCTGGCGCACGAGTTCCTCGATCTCGCCCCGCTGGGCGGCGGACGAGCCGGGGACGGCGGAGAGTTCCTGGAGGCCGACGCGAAGCACCGCGACCGGAGTTTTTAGTTGATGGGAGGCGTCGGCGGCGAAGCGGGCCGCGCGATCCAGCTCGGCGGCGGTCTGGTCGAGCCGCGCCTCGGCCTCCACGCGCAGGGCGCGCTGCGCCTCGGAGTCCCGCGCGAAGCGGCCGAACCAGTCGGAAAAGCCGGCGGTGAGCAGGCCGCTCACGCCGATGCCGGCGAGCAGGATGAAAGCGCCGGCGGCGGTGATCTGCCAGGTGACGAAACGTTGCCGCGCGCGGAGGTCGTCGAGCGGGGAGAGGCGGATCTCCTCCACGGGCGGATAGGCCTGGTCGGGGTTGAGCAGGCGACGGGCGAGGCGGTGCGGGCGGCCGTCGAGCCGGACCTCGTCGGGGCCGTCGGCATGCGACGCGAGCGCGCGGGCGAGCTCGGCGCGGGCCGGGGCGGAGAGGCCGGGCGCGTGGAGTTGGCCTTGTTGGCCTTGTTTGCCTGCGGACCAGAGCGCCATGAGGGCCGGGCCGGACGAGGCACCGGCGGCGGGGAGGAGCTCGGGCGCGGGGTCGAAGCCGAGCACGAGGTAACCGATACGGCGCCCGTCGGCGTGGGAATGGATGGGCAGGGCGAGCAGCTCGGTGGCCCGCGCGGCGGCGTCGGGGGTGCTCCAGAGAGCGAAACCGTGGGCCAGCCGGTCGCCGAGCCCGGGGGGCGCGAGGGCGGCCAGCTCGGCCGGGCTGGAGTCGCCCGCCACGGCGGGGGGATCGGGCGGAATCAGACGACCGGACGCGTCGAGAAACCGATAAAAACGGACGCGGCCGGCGCCGCCCCGGGCGGGAGACGAGGCCGGCGCCTGGTCGGAGATTTCAGGGGAAGCCGATGCCGGAGGGAACAGGTCGAGCAGCTCGTCGTGGGCGGCGAGGTAGAGCAGGTCGAGGGCGTCGTCCTCGAGCGCGGCGTGGATACGTGGCTGGTCCGCGAGGGCGGCGGCGTGGGCGGCGAGGGTCTCGATGCGGAGCTTCTGGAGCGCGCGGATGGCGGCGAATTCCGAGGCGAAGCCGCGGGCGGCCTCGCCGGCCTGGGCGTCCTGGAGCTGGCGGCGGGCGAGGAAAATGCCGACGAGGCAGAGGCCGGCGACGATCACGCCCATGGCGGCGAGCAGACGACGCGCGAAACGGCGCGTTTCGTGACGCGCGCTCGGGGCGCCCGGGTCGGCGGGCTCGGCGGCCGGGATCATGGGGCGGGATGGGCGCGCCGTTTCACCGGAGCTCGACGCGGAGCTCCTGACCGGGGACGAGCTCGACGGGGAGGGTCAGCGTGGTGCGGCTGTCGAGCCAGGCCTTCAGCAGGTGGCGACCGGGGGGAAGATCCGGGAGCTCGAAACGACCGTCGGCGTCGGTGACGACGAAGTGGGGCGTGTCGAGCACGAGGATGGCGGCGCGCATGTGTTTGTGGATGTCGCAGCGCAGGACCACGAGGCCGGGGCGGTCGAACACCTGGGCCGGCGGCTCCTCGTCCGCGCGGTAGCGCCCGAGATCGAAGCGCTTGGTCGGCGAGAAGGAGAAGACGTTGTGGTAGGTGGGGTCCTCGTTGGGGAACTCGATCCGGGTGCCGGTCCGCACGGGAAGGAGCGCCGGGATGAAGGTGAGATCGCGCTGGACGATGCGGGCCACGGGAGCGGGAGCGGCGACGGGGGCGGGGGCGGGGGCGTCCGCCGAAGCCGCAGGCGCGGGCGTGGGGGCGGGCGTGGGCGGAGACGGAAACTCGCCTTCGAGATAGACGATGGCGAGCGGCGGATCGGTGCGGACGAGGTCGGACTCGACCAACAGCTCATAGGGTTGCCCGTGTCGGGGCCGGGGGGAAGCGGGCGGCAGCGCGACGCGGCCCGTGATGCGGGCGGTGGCGGTGACAGCGGGACTCGCGGATGGCGCCGGAGCGGCGGCGGCGGAGGTGGAAGCGAATGCGGCGGAGACGGAAGCGGCGGCGGGCGCGGTGGAGGTTTCGCCGCTCGCCGGCGGAGAGGTTTCCGCGCGAGCCGGGATGGCCGCGAGGAGACCGAGGACGAGAACCAGGAGCGACGGTGAACGAGCGGCGGGCATCAGGTGTGGAAACCGGGGAGGACGAAACAGGGGGCGAAACAGTGGCGCGAAACGTGGAGCGGAGCGAGGGTGGCAGGCGGGGCGGGGTTTCAGCCCTCGGGCGGCTGGGTTTGGAGCACGTAACCGAAGGCGCGAACGGTATGCAGCAAGGGAGCGGCGCCATCCGGGTCGAGTTTCCGGCGAAGCCGGGCGACAAATACCTCCACGGTGCGGGTCTCGTAGCGGTGGTCGCGTTGCCAGATGCGTTCGCAGATTTCGCCGCGGGAGAAGACCCGCCCCGGCTCGCGGAGGAACAGGTGGAGCAGTTCGAATTCGCGCGGGGTGAGGGAGACGGGCACGCCGGCGCGGGTGACGCGGCGGTTGGCGATGTCGGCGTGGAGGTCGCCGACGGTGAGGAGGTCGGAGGTGGAGAGGGCGCCGGAACGCCGGCCGAGGGCGTGGACGCGGGCGAGCAACTCCTCGATGGCGAAGGGCTTGGCGAGGTAGTCGTCGGCGCCGGAGCGCAGACCGGCGACGCGGTCCTCGAGTTCGTTGCGCGAGGTGAGGATGAGCACGCGGGAGGGACACTGCGCGGCGCGCAGGCGGGCGAGCACGCCGAGGCCGTCGAGCGTGGGCAGATTCAGGTCGAGAACCACGAGGTCGTGGGTCTCGGAAAGCGCGGTGCGGAGGGCCTCCCCGCCGTCGTGGCTCACCCGCACGTCGTGCCCCTCGCGACGAAGCGCGGCGACGATGTGTCGCGCGAGGGCGCGTTCGTCTTCCACCACGAGGATGATCATGACGGGAGGTGTAGGTGCGCGGGCGGCGCTTCCGCAAGCGCGGCGGGGGGATGCGATCGCCTCGACCGTCGGGGCCATCGGCCGGCCGGGCCGGTATTTTCCGTTTTTGCCGTGTTACCCGTGCGACCCGGCACGCGTCTTGCCCTCGCCATGCGCCCATCCGGCGCGTCGCACCGGTCCACGTCCCCCACCCTTTTCGCCATTTTCTTTCCGTTCACTCCTTTCCGTTTTCGATGTCCTTCCGTCCCAGTCGCCTCGTCGTCCCCCTTCTCGTCCTCGCCGCCGCCGGCGCCGCGTTTTATTGGTGGCGCGAGCACAAGAAGACCGGCCCGGTCTCCTTCAACACCGTCCCGGTCGCGCGCGGCACCATCATCCAAAGCGTCACCGCCTCGGGCGGCCTGCAACCGGTCGAAACCGTCGAGGTGAGCTCGCAAATCTCCGGTCTGCTCACCGATGTGCCGGTGGACTACAACTCCCGCGTCAAAGCCGGCGACGTGCTCGCCCGCATCGACCCCGCCACCTACCAGAGCCGCCTCCGCCAGGCCGAGGCCGAGCTGGCCAACACCGCCGCCAACCACCGCCTGGTCGCGCTCAACGCCGAGCGCATCAAGTCGCTCCACGAGCGCAACCTCGTCTCCCAGCAGGAGCTCGACCAGGCGGTGGCCCAGCTCGCGCAGGCCGACGCGCAGCTCCTCATCCGCACCGCCGCGGTGGAGACCGCCAAGGTGGACCTCTCCCGCTGCACCATCACCGCCCCCATCGAGGGCATCGTGCTCGACCGGCAGGCCATCGCCGGCAAGACCGTCTCCGCCAGCACCTCCGCGCCGGTGTTGTTCGTCTTGGTCAACGACCTGCGCCAGATGCAGATCCAGGCGGCGGTCTCCGAGGCCGACATCAGCAACATCCGCGAGGGCCAGGCGGTGAACTTCACCGTGGACGCCTACCCGGGCCAGCAATTCCGCGGCGAGGTCAGCCAGATCCGCAACCAGCCCACCCGAGAGCAAAACGTGGTCAGCTACACCACCGTCATCGACGTGCCCAACGAGGACCTGCGCCTCAAGCCCGGCATGACCGCCGACGTCGCCATCGTCATCCAGGAGCGCACCGACGTGCTCCTCGTGCCCAACGCCGCCCTCCGTGCCCGCGTGCCGGAGAATCTCGTCCTGCCGGTCGTGGCCGAAGCCGCGCCCGCCGGCGATGCCGCCGCCGCCCCCGCCTCGCCCGAGGAAGCTCTCCGCGCCCTTCTCGCCGAGGTCGGCCACACCGAAGGCCGCCCCTCCCGCGAGACGATGGAGAAAGTCCGCGCCCTCGCGACCGCACGCGGCATCACCCTGCCCGAGCGTCGCGGCCGCGGCGCCGGCGGCGCTGCTGGCGGAGCCGCCGGCACGGCCCCGACCGAGACCACCCGCACCGTCTATAAACCCGCCGGCGCTCCCGAAGCGCCCAAAGCGCAGGCCGTGAGCGCCCGCTTCGGCATCACCGACGGGCAAAACACCGAACTCATCTCCGGCCTGGCCGAAGGCGACACCCTCATCACCTCCACCATCGAGGCCGATGAACTCGCCGCCGCCCCCGGCACCGGACGTCCCATGAACAACCCCTTCGGCGGCGCCGGCGGCGGCGGACGCAGGTTTTAAGGAAGTGATGAGTGACGAGTGATGAGCGGCCGAACGCCGATCACCCGCCGCCCCCCGCCCCGTTCGTCATCCGACCTCCGGCCTCCGGATTCGTCATTCGTCATTACTCATTCGTCATTAGTCATTAGTCATTCCTCCCCGCCCGCCCCGTGTCCCAACCCGTCGTCCAACTCCGCGATATCCGCCGCACCTACAAAAACGGTGACCTCGAGGTCCACGCCGTTCGCGGCATCTCGCTCGACATTCACCCCGGCGAATTTGTCGCCATCATGGGCGCCTCCGGTTCCGGCAAGAGCACCCTGATGAACACCCTCGGCTGCCTCGACCGTCCGACCTCGGGCAGCTACCTGCTCGACGGCGTCGATGTCGCCTCCCTCGACCGCGAGGCCCGCGCCGACCTGCGCAACCAGAAACTCGGATTCGTCTTCCAGGGTTTCAACCTGCTCGCCCGCACCAGCGCCCTCGAAAACGTCGAGCTGCCCATGCTCTACGCGCCGGCCCGCATCCCCACAGCCGAGATGAAACGCCGCGCCCTCGCCGCCCTCGGCATCGTGGGCCTCGCCGAACGCGCGGACCATCTGCCCTCCCAGCTCTCCGGCGGACAACAACAACGCGTCGCCATCGCCCGCGCCCTCGTCAACGAACCCCGCCTGCTCCTCGCCGACGAGCCCACCGGCAACCTCGACAGCAAGACCTCCGTCGAGGTCATGGGCGTTTTCCAACGCCTCAACGAGCAGGGCATCACCATCGTCATGGTCACGCACGAGCTCGACGTCGCCAGCTACTGCAAACGCATCCTCGTGGTGCGCGACGGACTCGTGGTGCGCGACGAACCCGTCGCCCACCGCCTCGTCGCCGCCGACGAGCTCGCCAAGCTCAAGACCGCCGAGCAGGCCGCGAAACTCGTCGCCGATCCGCGCTGAACCCGCACGCCAGCCGGCGCGCAACCGCCGGCACGCAACCGACAAGCAAAGCACCGCCACGCCATGCGCCTCATCGCCACCACCGTCATCTCGCTGCGCGCCCTGCGTCGCAACAAACTGCGCTCCTTCCTCACCGCCCTCGGCATCATCATCGGCGTCGGCGCGGTCATCACCATGGTGAGCATCGGCAACGGCGCCAAAGCGCAGGTCGAGGCGCAGGTCGCCTCGCTCGGCCGCAACGTCATCACCGTTTTCCCCGGCAGCGCCACCACCTCCGGCGCCCGCGGCGGCTGGGGCAGCTCGTCGAGCCTCACCGTGGAGGACGCGGATGCCATCGGTCGCGAGATCTTCGGCGCGGTCGCCGTGAGCCCCGAGGTCCAGCAGGGCTGGCAGGTCATGGGCAACGGCCAGAACTGGCGCAGCACCGTCTCCGGCGTTTCGCCCGAATTCCTCAGCGTGCGCAGCTGGCCCATCGCCCGCGGCCGCATGTTCAACGACGTGGAGGTGCGCTCCGCCGCCAAGGTCTGCGTGATCGGCCTCACCGTCGCCAAACAGCTCTTCGGCGAGGTCGATCCGGTGGGCGAGATCGTGCGCATCCGCGACGTGCCCTTCAAGGTCCTCGGGGTCCTGTCCTCGAAGGGCTTCGACGTGCGCAGCCGCGACCAGGACGACGCCATCCTCATGCCCTACACCAGCTTCATGAGCCGCGTCTTCCGCTGGAGAAACACCGTCAACTCCATCCTCGTCGAGGCCTCCAGCCCCGCCGCCATGCCGCGCGTGCAGCAGGAAATCGACGACCTGCTCCTGCAACGCCGGGGCGGCCGTGATCGCGACTTCACCGTGCGCAACCAGATCGAGCTGGCCGAGGCCGCCTCCGCCACCTCGCGCACGATGACCGCTCTGCTCGGCGCCATCGCCGGCGTGTCGCTGCTCGTCGGCGGCATCGGCATCATGAACATCATGCTCGTGTCGGTGACGGAGCGCACCCGCGAGATCGGCATCCGCCTCGCCATCGGCGCGCATGATCGCGACATCCGCATCCAGTTTTTGATCGAGGCGATGATCCTCAGCATGCTCGGCGGGGCGCTGGGCGTGATGCTTGGCATCGGGCTGGCGGAGACGCTTTCGCATTTCAACGGCTGGCCCACGCTCGTCTCCACCGCCTCGGTGGCGCTGGCGGTGGGTTTCTCGGCCTTCGTCGGCGTGGCCTTCGGCTTCTACCCCGCCCACAAAGCCGCCCAGCTCGACCCCATCGAGGCCCTGCGCTTCGAGTAGCGAAACGCAAGGGGGGCCGGGGCCGGGGCGGCGGGAACGCCCCTCCCACTCCCATGGAGTGCGGCGGCATGACGCCGCCTTGAAAGGGGCGGCACGACGCCCCGCTCCACCGCGCAGGCAGCCGAGGCTGCCTGTCAAAAGCGGCGACATGTCGCCGCACTCCACAGGCGGTCCGACGCGGCGAGCGATCCGAACTACAGATCGAAGTGGCAGGCGACCTGATGCTCCGGGCGCGCCTTGGCGTCGGGGTGGCGGAGCAGGGGTTTTTCCACGCGGCAGCGGTCCTGCGCGTGCGGGCAACGCGGATGAAAGGGACAACCCGTCGGCGGCGTGATCGGCGAGGGCACGTCGCCGCCGAGCACGATGCGGTTCGACTTGCGGCGCGGCTCCGGCACCGGGATCGCCGAGAGCAGGGCCCGCGTGTAGGGGTGCGCGGGCCGACGGTAGATCGTGTCGGCGTCGGCCACCTCCACGATGTGTCCGAGATACATCACCGCCACGCGGTCCGACACGTGTTTCACGACCGCCAGGTCGTGGGCGATGAAGAGATAGGAGAGGCGGAGCTCGCGCTGGAGATCGAGCAGGAGGTTGAGCACCTGCCCCTGGATCGACACGTCCAGGGCGCTGACGGGCTCGTCGCAAATGATGAGCTTGGGATTGAGCGCGAGGGCGCGCGCGATGCCGATGCGTTGGCGTTGGCCGCCGGAAAACTCGAAGGGGAAACGGTCGGCCGCCGCCGCCGGCAGGCCCACCCGCTCCAGCAGGGCGGCCACCCGCGCCGGACGGTCGGCGGCGGTGCCGATGCCGTGGATGATGAAGGGCTCGGCCAGCAGTTCGCCGACGGAGTGGCGGGCGTTGAGCGATTCGGCCGGATCCTGAAAAACCATCTGGATGTCACGGCGCAGGGGCTTGAGCGCACGTTGGCCGAGCGGGGCGAGATCGCGGCCTTGGAAAAGGATCTGGCCGGAGCTGGGGCGGTTCAGCCGCACGATGGTTTTGCCAAGCGTGGATTTGCCGCAGCCGGACTCGCCCACGAGCCCGAGGGTCTCGCCCGGGCGGAGGGTGAGCGACACGCCGTCCACCGCCCGGCACCAGGCGCGCGCCTTGAGCCAGAGTCCGCCGCGAACGGGGAAATGCATGCGCAGGTCGCGGACATCAAGGAGTGGAGCGGTTTCGGACATGCGATGAGGAAAGGGCGAAGGAGGAAGGGGGATGAGAATGTGGACGGCTGGAAATCAGGAATGAGGAGCGGGGGTCGCGGTCGCGGCGGGATTATGTGGAAAGCTGGAAAATCAGGAAAAAACCACAGGCCTCTGGTTCCGGTGCCTTTCTTTCCAATTTTCCAGCTTTCCACATCCCGCATCGGTTCTGGGTTTGGGTTCATGTGGAAAGCGGGAAAGCAGGAAAAAATCGCAGGGATCTGGTTCCGGTGCCTTTCTTCCAATTTTCCAGCTTTCCACATCCCACATCGGTTTTCGGTCCCCGCTTTACACATCCCGCATCCCTCATGTGGGCGGCGCGCCGGTGATGACTTCGCGCCAGCGCCAGCAGGCGACGGTGTGGCCGGGGCCGACTTCTTCAAGCGGAGGCTGCTTGGCGCAGGCGTCGATCCGCCAGGGGCAACGGTTCTGGAAACGACAACCCGCCGGCATCTCGGCGAGCGTGGGCACCTGGCCCGAGATGGTGGACAGGCGGCTCTTGCGCTCCGCGTCGAGGCGCGGGATGGCGTTGAGCAGGCCTCGCGTGTAGGGGTGCGCGGCGCGGGAAAAAATCGCCTCCACCGGCGCGCGCTCGGCGATGCGTCCGGCATACATGACGACCACCTCGTCGCACGTCTCCGCCACCACCCCGAGATCGTGGGTGATGAGGATGATCGCCATGCCCAGCTCGCTCTGGAGCTTGCGCATGAGGTCGAGGATCTGCGCCTGGATGGTGACGTCGAGCGCGGTGGTGGGCTCGTCGGCGATCAGCAGGGCCGGGTTGCAGGCCAGCGCCATGGCGATGACCACGCGCTGACGCATGCCGCCGGAGAGCTGGTGCGGATACTCCATCGCGCGAATCTCCGGCGAGGGGATGCCGACCTTGGCGAGCATCTCGACCGCGAGGCGGGCGGCCTCGCGTTTGTCCTTGGTGCGGTGAAGGAGAAACACCTCCGCGAGTTGGCGCCCGATGCGATGCACGGGGTTGAGCGCGGTCATGGGTTCCTGAAACACCATGCCGATGCGGCCGCCGCGAATTTTGAGCAGTTCCGCGTCCTCGACCCGCACGAGGTCCGCGCCCTCGAACCACACCTCGCCGCCGACGATACGCCCGGCCGGGCGCGGCAGGAGTCGGATGAGCGAGAGCGCGCTCACGCTCTTGCCGCAGCCGGACTCGCCGACGAGGCCGACGGTGCGGCCGCGCGCCACCGAGAAACTGACGCCGTCCACCGCGCGCAGCAGCCCGGCGTCGGTCTCGAAGGCGACGGCGAGATTGCGCACATCGATCAGCGGCGCGTCGGCGGCGCCCGGTGCGAGCTGCGACGAGGGCGTGGGGGGCGAGGATTGAGCGGGAGCGGATGCCACGGTGGATGGAGCGGAGCCGGCGGCGGGAGCGGTGTCGGAAGCGGACAAGTTTACTCCTTGGATTTCCACTGGTCATGCACCCGCACGACGGGGGCGAAGGCCTTGGTCTCGTCGCGACGGGCGGCGAGCGTCTCGGTCTTCATCGGCTCGTCGATCCACTGGAGACTGAATTCGAGCGGGTCGCGCGCGAAGCGGACGTTAAAGTCCTCCGGGAAGCGCACCCAGCGCCAGGTGGCGACGCGGAAAAAGGGCAGCTTGAAACCGGGCGAGTAGGAGGCGTCCTCAAACAGGATCTCCTCCATGCGACGGGCCATGGCGCGCATCTCGTCGAGACTCTCGGAGCGGTCGTAACGGTCGATCAGCGCGTCGAGCTCGGGGATGGCGACGCTCTGGAGATTGTTGGTCTGAATCTTCGGTTTGCGCGCGGAGTTGGGCGTCTTGCCGTCGGCGGCGTAGGGCTGGTCGTAGGCGTTGGCCGAGTGGTAGGTCTCCCAGTAGCGCGGGTAGAGCTCCACGCCGACGTTGAAGGCCGAGAAGGCGATGTCGTGGTTCTTCTCCTGAATCTTTTTCCAGGCGGCGGAGGCGTCGAGCACCTCGACCTGAAACTCGAGCCCGGCCTTGCGCGCCTCCTGCTGGAGGATGGTGAGCACGGGAGCCATCGCCTCGTAGCCGGTGGTGATGGTGACGGAGAGGCGTTGGCCGGAGTCGTTGACCAGGATGCCGTCGGGGCCGCGGCGGGTGAAGCCGGCTTTGGCGAAGTGTTCGCCGGCCTTGCCGAGGTCGAAGGCGCGGGCGCGGATGTCGGGGTGGGTCATGTCGCCGTAGCCGTCGGCGGAGGTGTTGAGGCGTTCGTAGTCGCCGCGGAAATACTGGTCGATGACGAGCTGCCAGTTGGTCGCGTATTGGATGCCGAGGCGCACCTCGCGGTCGCCGAGCAGCGGACGGGAGGTGTTCATCCAGAGTCCCCAGGTCGGGCGGGGAACGTCGTTGTAGAATGTGTGCTTGTGGATGAGTCCGCGTTTCACCAGCGCATGGTCGTCGGGCAGCCGGTCGTAGTTGTATTCGGCGAGATTCATGCCGAAGGCGTCGAGGTCGCCGGCGAGAAAGGCCTCCCAGGCCGTGGTGGTCTCGCGGATGACGCGCAGGCGGATCTGGTCGGGGTTGAAGCGATAGCGGAAGCCCGGCTTGTCGTTGGCCCACCAGTCGGCGAGGCGGTTGAAGGTGATGCCGCTGCGGTTGGTGGTGGTGCGCTTGAGCTCGGCGTCGGTGAGCACGTAGGGACCGGTGGTCGGGGCGAAACGCCAGTTGTAGCGGGACGGGAAGTCTTCGCCGACCTCGCGGTAGAAATGCGACGCGACGGGTGCGAGGCCGAGGACCAGGTTGAGGTAATCCGGCCGCACGTCCTTCAGCGTGATGGCGAAGGTGCGCTCGTCGTAGCGGGTGACGCGCGTGTAGTTTTCGCCGATGCCATACCAGTTGTTATACCAGGGCGTCTGGATGTAGGCGCTCTGGTAGAGCCAGAACATGAAGAAGACGTCGTCGCTGGTGACGGGCGGGCCGTCGCTCCAGTGGGCCAGCGGATCGATGCGCACGTAGATCGTCTTGCTCGGCAGGTCGGTCGCCCACTCGGACGCGACGCCCGGGATGTAGTGGTGCGGGCCGGGCATGTTGGGGTGGATCATGCCGAAGCCGACCATGTTGTCGTCGAGCAGGTAGCTGCGGAAGCCGCTGTTCGAGTCCGGCCCCACGATGCGCAGCGTGCGGGGAAAGTCCTGGATACGGTCCTGCCACACGCCGCCGCGCTTGCGCTCGGGCGAGCCGATCTCGGGGAACTCGCCGCCGTTTTCCCAGGCGAGGTCGGCGGGCAGATCGTCGATGGTTTTGAAAACGAAAAAGTCGGGGTGCGCCGCGTAGTAGGCCTTCACCTCCTCGGTGTTGTCGCGGGCGGGAAAGTTTCCGCCGTCGGCGGAGGACGAGGCGTCGCCGCCGTCCGCGTTTTTCGAACCGGAGCAGGCGGGGAAAAACGCCAGCGCGAACGCGGTCAGGGCGAGGGACAAAAACGGTGCGACGCGAAACCGCGAACGCTGGTGAGGGGAGGCGGTGGACATCATCGGTAGAGGGTGAATTTTTTGGGGTCGAAGGCCTCGCGCACCGCTTCGCCGACGAAGGTGACGAGGGTGAGCACGAGGGTCATGGCGGTGAAGGCGGAGAGCACGATCCAGGGCGCGAGCGTGAGGTTGCGGGTGCCTTGCTGGAGCAGCTCGCCCCAGCTCGGTGTGGGCACCGGAAGCCCGAAGCCGAGAAAATCAAGCGCGGTGAGCGAACCGATGGCGCTCGCGACCGTGAAGGGCACGAAGGTCACGAGGGTCGCGGCGGTGTTGGGCAGGATGTGGCGCAGCACGATCCGCGAGTCGCCGGCGCCGATCACGCGGGCCGCCGCCACGTAGTCGCGGGCCTTTTCCTTATAGGTGCCGGTTCGCATGTAGTAGGTCATGCCCATCCAGCCGAAAGCCACGGTGATGACCACCAGCCAGCCCAGGGACGGTTTCACCAGGGCGGCGAGGATGATGACGATGTAGAGGAAGGGGATGTTCGACCAGATCTCGATCAGGCGCTGCACCAGCAGGTCGAAGACGCCGCCGTAGTAGCCCATCGTGCAACCGAGCAGGATACCCAGGCCATAGACGCCGACGACGAACCAGAACGAGAAAATCAGGGCGTTGCGAAACCCATACACGAGGCGCGCGAGGATGTCGCGGTTCTGCGTGTCCGTGCCGAGGAAGTGGTGTTGGGCGAGGTCGGGCGGGCGGGCCTTGAAGTATTCGGTCGGGTAGCAGTTTTCGATCGGGTTGTAGGGCACGAGCGGCATCAGCACGAAGTCGCCCCGAGCCCGCGCCGCCTCCGCTTCGGGCGTGTCGGCCGCGAGCTTCGCGCGCAGCTCGCGGTAGTCGGTCTCCCACGCATACCCCAGCCCGAAGGTTTCGCCGGGAATGATCGCGCCGTAGGTGGGGAAAAACCACTCGCCGTCGTGCCTCACCGCGAGAGCGCGGCTGTTGATGAACACCTCCGCCAGACAGGCGAACACCACCAGGCCCATCAAAAACAGAAACGACCAGTAGCCGCGCCGGATGGAGCGAAAACGGCGGAGTTTTTTGCGGGTGATCGGGTTGAGCCGGAAGGCCATCGGGGGGGAAGGGGGGAAGAAGAAAAAAGAAGTCGGGAGTCAGAATTCAGGAGTCAGAAGTCGGAAACCGGGAGTCGGGAGTTGGTAGTTGGTAGTTGGTAGTTGGGAGAACGGGGAACACGCGCGCGCGGCTGCATCCCTTCTGAATTCCGACTCCTGAATTCCGACTCCTTTTCTTTTTCCATGCCATGTCCCTTCTCAGTTAAAGCGTATCCGCGGGTCCAGGACGGCCACCAAAAGATCCGAAAGGATGTTGCCCACCAGAAGCAGCACCGAGGAGATCAACAGGATGCCGAGGACCACGGGATAGTCCCGATCCACGAGCGACTTGAAGCCCAGCAGCCCCATGCCGTCGATGTCGAAGACCACCTCGATGAGGAAGGAGCCCGTCAGCACGAGTCCCAGATTTTGGCCGAAAGTCGTGGCCAGAGGGATCAACGAGTTCCGCAGCGCGTGGCGAAACACCGCGGTGCGGAAGGGCACGCCCTTGGCCGTCGCCGTGCGCAGGTAGTCGGCGGCGAGCGTGTCCATCAGGTGGTTCTTCACCAGCATCGTCGTGAAGGCGAAGCTGCCCACCAGGTAGGCGCAGAGCGGCAGCGTGGTGTGGTGCAGCAGGTCGCGCACCTTGCCGAAAAACGACAGCTCCCCGAAGCCGTCGCTCACGAAGCCCCCGAGCGGGAACCACTCCAGCCGCGCCGCGAAGACGAACAGCAACAGCGCGCCCAGCACGTAGCCCGGCACCGCGTAGCCGGCGAAGACCAGCACCGAGCTGGTGTTGTCCAGCGGCGTGCGGTGCCAGATCGCCTTCACGATGCCGAGCGGCACGCACACCGCGTAGGTGAGGATGGTCGTGAGCAGGCCGAAATAGATCGAGACCGGCAGCTTCGACGCGATCACCGTCCAGACCGGTTGATGGTAGATGTAGGAGCTGCCCAGATCGCCCCGCAGCACCTTGGTGCTCCAGTCGCCGTAGGCCGCATACCAAGGTTTGTCGAAACCGTAGAACTTTTTGAGCTGCTGGATCTGCTCCTCCGAAAGCGAGGTGCCCGCGCCCGCGCTCACCCGCGCCCCGCGCCCGCCGACGTCCGCCTGCCGGGCCTCGGCCAGCGCCCGCTCGATCGGCCCGCCCGGCACCAACCGGGTGATGAAAAAAATGATCAGGGTCACCCCGAGCAGAGTCGGTGGGATGAGGAGAAAGCGTCGGAAAAAATAGTCCCGCATGAGGTGCGTTCGGCGAATCGCGGTGAGCTTGCGAAGCGCCAAGCTCCGGGGACAACGCGAAATCGTCCGGGTGCCCCGCCTCGGGCCGGCTCCGCCCCCCGCGTCAGGCCCGAACGCGGGCATCGGCCCCGGTGCCTCCTTACCCGGTGCGTCCGCAGGCTTGGCATCACGTCCGCGCGAGGCAGGTTTACCCTCATCCAAACATGAGCGTTCGCCAGCACCTCCTGGTCACCTTGGCCGTCTGTCTCGCGATCATGCTCGCGGCCACCTGGGCGCTCCACATCGGCCAGCGGCACGAGATCACCGCGCTCGCCGCCAACTACGCCGAGGAGCGCCGCCAACAACTCGCCGACGTCACCGACGACCAGACCGACACCCTCTCCATTTTTGTTCAGGATTACAGCCTGTGGGACGACATGGTCGCCTTCGCCGGCAACCTCGACCCCGAATGGTCGCGTTACAACATCGCCGAGGTCATGGGCCGCTTCCGCCTCGACGGGGTCTGGCTCGGCGGCCGCGACGGGGAGCTCCTCCACCAGGTCCTCGCCGGCGCGCCCCTCGCCCCTCCGTCCACCGAGATGCTCGCCCGCTTCGCCAAGCTCGGCGACTGGAACGAGGAAATCCGCGGGCACTATCGCGACGGTGACCGCGTCGTCGCCGTCCGCGCGATGCCCATCCAGCCGACCGCCGACCTGCAACGGAAGAGCACGCCCGTCGCCTGGCTCGTCGCCGCCCGCGTCTGGGACAAGGAAACACTCTCCGCCGTGGCGCGCCGCCTCCGCGCCGACGTGAGCCTGCACGCCCCCGGCGAGCCGACTCCCGCCCACGCCGAAAACCGGATCGTCGTCCGCCACCCGCTCGACTCGCCCCTCGACGGTTCGCCGGTCGCCGAGCTCCACGCCGCCTTCCGCATCGAGGCGCTCGAGCTCGGCGAAAGCTACAACCGCCGCGAATCGCTGGTCTTCATCCTCTCCGGCCTCCTGCTCTTCACGCTCTTCGCCTGGAGCGTCCATCGCCACGTGCTCCGCCCGCTTTCCCTGATCGGCGAAAGCCTCGCCGCGCATTCGCCGCGCCCGCTCGACGCCATCTCGCCCCGCCTGCCCGAGTTTGCCCGCCTGGCCGACCTCATCCGCCGCGCCTTTCGACAGCAGTCCGCCCTCGAACACGAGATCGCCGAGCGCGTCCGGCTCGGTCGCGACCTCCACGACGGGGTCATTCAAAACCTCTACGCCACCGGCATGGGTCTCGCCCATGGCCGCCGCCTCATCGTCACCGACCCCGCCGAGGCCTCCCGCCGCCTCGAGGAAACCCGCCACACCCTCAACGAAACGATGGAGACGCTCCGTCGTTTCATCGCCCGCGCCGAGCCCGAGACATCCGCCCGCGCCAACTTCGCCGACGCCTGCGTCGTGCTCTTCCAAACCCTCCGCCTCGGCCGCGGCGGCGAGCTCGACCTCGATGTTGCACCCGAGACCGACGCGCGCCTCGACCACCAGACCAAGGCCGACCTCCTGCTCATCACCCGCGAGGCCGTCTCCAACGCCCTCCGCCACGGCGAGGCGCGCCACGTCTCGATCCGCCTCGGCCCCGAGCCCCGCCCCTCCGCTCCGGGGCAGTGGAGCCTGCGCGTCCGCGACGACGGCTCCGGCTTCGACCCGCGTTTTCTTCCCGGCCATCCCGGACGTGGCCTCGTCAACATCCGCGCCCGCGCCGTCGCGCTCGGAGGCACCCTGCACCTCGCGCCCATCCCCGCCGGAGGGGTCGAGCTGAGCGTCACCTGGACGCCCACCGCCGCCCGCGTCCCCTGACCCATCCGCCGGGTCGCCAAGGACCGCCTCCCAAAAAAAGGAGGACGGACATTCCTGTCCGTCGGCTCGAAGGTTCGACAACACCATACGGGCCATCCAAACGGACAAGAATGTCCGCTCTCCCTTTTTGGATCCGACCGAGTCTCTTGGCCGTAAGCTGAGGTGCTCCATCTTCCGCACAGCCATTTCCCGCGCATGTCCACCGACTGGAAACCCGAACTCGACGCCATCGTGGGCGCCCGCCACGGCGGACGCATCGACACCGTGCTGCCCGCGCTCCGCCGCCTCGACGCCCGCCACCCGCACGTGCCCGAGATCGCCGCCGAGCTGGCCTTTTCCCTCGCCGCCGCCGGCCACGACGCCGACGCCCTCGCCGCCTACGAACGCGCCCTCGCCCTCGGCCTCCCCTCCCCCGCCGAACAGGCCAACACCCTCGTCGGCCACGCGGTCTGCCTCCTGCGCCTGCGCCGTCCCGCCGATGCCGCCGCCGCCCTTGAGCGCGCCCGCGTGCAGTTCCCCGACCACGCCGAGTTCGCCGCCTATCTCGCCCTCGCCCGCCACCGCGCCGGCGACACCTCGGGCGCCTTCGCCCTCCTCCTCACCACCCTCCTGGAAACGACCGAGGACATCGGCCTCGCCGCCCACCAACGCACCCTGCGCTCCCTGCTCGGCTAACCCGCTCGACTGCAGCTTTCGGCTGATATGAGGCGGAGCGGGGTGGAACGCGTTGTCCCCAACGCGTTCGGCTGCGAGGCCCCCATCTGCCCAAGCCGAGCGTGTTGGGGACAACACGCTCCACCCGGGGAAACGGCCCTGTTTCTTCCCGTCCGGAGCGAAACGCGTTTTGTGGTTTGGGGCTGCGTCGTTCCGCTGAGCTCGTTTTCCTCCGCCACCCTCCCTCCACTTTTACCGTGCCCGTCGCCTCCACCCGCCCTTCGTCCCCCCACGTCCGAATCCGCCGCCGCCGCCACCGCGCGCGCCCCTTCGCCCTCGGCCTGCTCGCCCTCGCCGCGCTCGCCACCCTGCCCGCCTGCTCGCCTACCCCGCCCGCCGCCGCGAGCGTGGACGCCCATCCGGCCGTCTCGCCCCTGCCGCCCGCGCTCGTCGCCGCGCTCGACGATTTCCGCGCCGAAGGCCCGAAAGGCTGGGCCTTCACCCAAACCAGCAAACGGGGCGAAAGCACCCGCGTGGAACGCTTCGACCCCCGCCAACGCGGCCAGGCCCGCTGGACCCTTTTGTCCGATGACGGCAAAACCCCCACCGAGGAGGAGCAGACCCGTTACCGCGACACCCGTCCGCTCTTCGACGCCGCCGCCAACCTCGCCGCCCAGCTCGACCGCGGCTCCGCCACCCTCGCCGCCGAGGACGAACGCACCACCACCTACCAGTTCCGCCTCGTCCCGGGTTCGGAGAAAGACGTCGCCGCCGAGCACATGCGGGCCCGCCTGACGCTCGACCGCCCCACCGGCGCCATCGTGCATGTGGAGTTGTTCTCGGTCCGTCCCTTCAAGCCCGCCGTCAGCCTCTCCATCGACGAGGCGCGCACGACCATCGACTACTCCCCGCCCACCGCCGAGCTCCCGGCGCTCCCGCAAAAAGTCACCATGCACGTCCGGGGCCACCGCATCTGGGTGAAGCAATTCGAGGAAAAGGTCGTCACCACCTACTCCGAACACGAAAAAGTCGCCGCCGCCCCCGCCGCCACCGAACCCACCGCGCCCGCCGAGTAGCGCCTCGCGCCCGCGTTTTCCGGGTGGCGTTTTCCGAACCGCCCCCGGCTCGCATCGCCCACCTCGCGCGGCCCGCCTGGACAAAATCCGCGCGATTTCCCCCACGTCCGCTTCACGCCTGCATTAAAAACCCTAAAGCCCGCCCACGCTCGTCCGATGAATTCGGGGAACACCCCGGGGCAGCCGCCACGCCGGCCCACCCGCCCTTCATTCCCGGACCATGCGCCCCGTCATCCCCCATTTTTGCACCGCCGCCCTCCTGCTGGCCGGCTCCCTGTTTCTGCCGCGCGCGAGCCAGGCCGGCTCCGCCGCCTCGGTCTGGCCCTACCAGGTCTCGCACGCGGGCACCGGTGAGATCGTCCCCGCCAGGCTCGTCCGCCTCTCCGAGGGCGACACGCCCGCCGCCGTCACCGTTTCGCAAAAGGAAAAAACCTTCGCCCCCGCCGAGGCCTCCGTGCGCGTCGGCCAGACCGTGGAAATCGTCAACGACGACACCACCGTCCACAACGCCTACTGCCAAAGCGGCGACTTCAAGTTCAACTCCGGCCCGCAACAACCGGGCTCCCGCGCCAAACTCGTTTTCACCGCGCCCGGCGCCTACGAGGTCCGCTGCGCCATTCACCCGAAGATGAAGCTGACCGTGAAGGTCGCCGAGTAGGACCGCGGCCATGCACGCATCGGCCCATCACCCGCGCCGGCGCCGACCCCCGCTCCCCCTCCGTCCCGAAGCCGGCGGCGCGGCGCCCCCGCTCGCCACCAAGCTCCTGCCCGGCCTCGCCCTCGCCGGTCTGCTCACGCTCGCCCCCGGCT
Source organism: uncultured Akkermansia sp. (assembly GCA_966252115.1). Classification (GTDB taxonomy): domain Bacteria; phylum Verrucomicrobiota; class Verrucomicrobiia; order Opitutales; family Opitutaceae; genus IMCC26134_A. The sequence goes on along the minus strand of CBINNW010000067.1, from coordinate 6,595 downwards.
GCGATCGGGCCTCGTCCGCCACCACGACCACCGCACCCGCGCCGAGCGCCGCGTCCGCGCCCGGCGAAGCCGCCTTCGATATCCGCGTCGGCGAGGAGTTTCGCTTCAGCCCCGACCGCTTCGAGTGCCGCCCCGGCCAGCCGCTGCGCCTGCGCTTGGTCAACACCCTCGCGCCCGACGGCCCCGAGCTCAGACACAACGCCGTCCTCCTCCGCCCCGGCACCGACGTCGAAGCCTTCGCCCTCGCCGGCGCCGACGGGAACGCCGCCCACGACTACGTCCCCGAGACCTTCTCCGGCGAAGTCCTCGCCCACTCCCCGCTCGTCGCCCCCGGCCGCACCTTCGAGCTCGTCCTCGTCGCCCCCCGCAGCCCCGGCGACTACCCCCTCGTCTGCACCTTCCCCGGCCACTGCATCCTCGGCATGCGCGGCACCCTCGTCGTCCGCTGAGTTTCCATCCGTTTCCCCGCTTCCACCCCACCCCGCCCCGCCCTCCAGTGAAAACCCTCGCCACCCTCGCCCTCGCCGCGTCCGCCGCGCTCGCCGCCGCCCCCCTCGCCCTCGCCGACGCCTCGCCGACCGCCACCGACTTTCGCCCCGCCTACCGCCGGCCCGCCACCGTGCCGCATCCCGAGGATAATCCGCCCACGCCCGGCCGCGTCGAACTGGGCAAAATGTTGTTCTTCGACCCCCGCCTCTCCGGCACCGGCGCCATCAGCTGCGCCACCTGCCACAACCCCTCCTTCGCCTGGACCGACCGCCTCCCCCTCGGCCGCGGCGACAGCCACAAACCCCTCGGCCGCCACACCCCCACCATCCTCAACGCCGCCTTCAACGAGGTGCAGATGTGGGACGGCCGCTTCGCCACCCTCGAGGAGCAGGCCATCGGCCCCATGATGTCCACCGCCGAGATGAACATCACCGCCGAGGAAATCCTCGCCCGCCTCAACGCCATCCCGCGCTACGTCGAGCTCTTCGCCCTCCACTACGGCACCGCCTCCGTCACCACCGACGCCGTCACCAAGGCCATCGCCTGCTTCGAGCGCACCATCATCTCCGGCGAGGCCCCCTTCGACCGCTTCGTCGCCGGCGACGAGCAGGCCATCTCGCCCGCCGCCCGCCGCGGCTTCGTGTTGTTCAACACCAAGGGCCACTGCGCCGCCTGCCACTCCGGATGGACCTTCACCGACAGCTCCTTCCACGACATCGGCGTCGCCTCCGACGATCTCGGCCGCGGCCCCGTGCTCGGCCTCGACGCCCTCAACCACGCCTTCAAAACCCCCACCCTGCGCAACGTCGCCGACCACCCGCCCTACATGCACAACGGCTCCGAGGCCACCCTCCGCCAGGTCATCGAACTCTACAACGCCGGCGGCCGCGTCCAGCGCCCCACCCTCTCCTCCGAGATCAAACCCCTCGGCCTCGACGACCGCGAAATCGACGACCTCGTCGCCTTCCTCCGGACTCTCTCCAGCCAAGACGCCCCCGTCACCCTGCCCGTGCTTCCCTGAGCGGACCGCGCTCCGCCGCGCCATGCGCCGTCCCGCCCTCAGTCTTCGCGCCAGCCTCCTGCTCGGCTTTCTCGCCATCGCCCTGCTCGCCGGCCTCATCGGCGGCTTCGCCAACTGGCAGTTCGGCCGCGTCGGCGCCACCACCGCCGACAGCTTCCGGGCCACCCTCGAAGGCATCGCCCGGCGCGACGCCGCCGAACGCCTCGCCGCCCGCCGCGTCGAGCTCCTCCAAACCCTCGACCAGCTCGCCACCTCCGCCGAGGTGGCCGCCTTCGCCGCCGACACCGCCTGGCTCTCCCTGCTCGACGCCCCCGGTCTCGCCCCCGACCTCCGCGCCGCGCTCGCCGCCCGCGCCGCCGCGCAGCGAAGTTTCCTCGCCCACCAGGAGGAGCTCGGCCGCCGCCTCGACACCCTCCGCGCCACCGAGCTCGAACTGCGCGCCCGCCTCCTCCCCGCCGAAAAACGGCTCGCCGAGGAGCAGGCCTCCCGCAGCGCCGCCGTCGCCACCGAGATCGAGGAAGTCCGCGGCGAGACCATCACCAATCTCTTCGTCAACTTCGACGCCACCATGACGCTCGTCAGCCTGGTCCTCGACACCCAGGCCGGCCTTTTCCGCCTGCAAAAAGAGGAAAACGCCTCCGCCTCCCCCGCCCTCCGCGCCGAGCTCGCCGCCCGCCTCGCCGACCAGCCCGATCCCGCCGCGCGACGCCTCGTCGCCGCCCTCCGCGCCATCCCCGCCCCCGCCTCCGCCGCCACCCTCTCCGCCCAGCACGCCACCCTCTTCAAGGACCTCGCCGCCCTCGCCGAAAACGTGGTCTTCAACGGCCGCACCACCGTCGTCACCGCCGCCACCGAAAGCATCACCACCATGGGCGAGCGCATCGACGCCAGCCAGGCCGCCGGCCGCCGCTTCGAGGAGCGCCGCGAACAACTCGCCGCCGGCCTCCACACCTTCTCCGCCGGCACCGGCGCCGTGCTGCAATCGCTCAGCCAGGTTTACGGCCGCCCCACCCCCGCCCGCCTCGCCCCCGTCGCCGACCACCGCGACCAACACCTCGCCGCCCTCGCCGCCGAACGCGCCGCCCTCGCCCCCGTCGTCGCCGAGCTCGGCCTCGGCTGGATCGCCGACGAGCTCGCCGCGATCCAGGCCCGCCTGCTCGAACGCGACGACTCCGTCCTCGCCGCCTCCCGCGCGCTCGTCGAGGCCCGGGCCGACCTCGACGCCTCCGACCTCCGCCTCCGCGAGGCGCTCGTCGCCGAGGCCCGCCGCATGGAGGAGGCCTCCCGCGCCTTCGTCGCCGCCGGCCGCGCCGGCGCCGACACCGTCTCCGCCATCTCCGCGCGAGCCCGCCGCTGGATCGTCGGCCTCTCCACCGCCGCCGTCCTCCTCGCCCTCGCCATCGCCATCCTTTTCGCCGGCCGCATCTCCCGCTCCCTCCGCCGCGTCGCCGACAACCTCTCCGCCTCCGCCGCCGAGGTCTCCTCCGCCGCCGGCGAGGTCTCCTCCGCCAGCCAGTCCGTCGCCCGGGACGCCAGCCGCCAGGCCGCCTCCATCGAGGAAACCTCCGCCGCCCTCCTCGAGATCGAGCGCATGGCGCGGCAAAACTCCGACGGCGCCGCCCAGGCCAGCCAGCTCGCCCGCGGCGCCCGAGCCGCCACCGAACGCGGCACGCACGAGATGCGCGAGATGGCCGAGGCCATGGGCGCCATCAAGACCTCCTCCGACAACATCGCGAAGATCATCAAGACCATCGACGAGATCGCCTTTCAGACCAACCTCCTCGCCCTCAACGCCGCCGTCGAGGCCGCCCGCGCCGGCGAGGCCGGAGCGGGTTTTTCGGTCGTGGCCGACGAGGTCCGCGCCCTCGCCCGCCGCGCCGCCGACGCCGCGCGCGACACCGCCGGCCGTATCGAGTCGTCGCTCGCCACCAGCCAGCGCGGGGAAAAACTCTCCGTCGCCCTCGCCGCCAGCCTGATCGAGATCGAGGCGCAGACCGCGCGCGTCGGCGAGGTCGTCGAAACCATCGCCGCCGCCTCGCGCGAGCAGACGGAGGGTTTTGCCCAGATCAACGCCGCCGTCGCGCAGATCGACGGCTTCATGCAGGGCACGGCGGCGAGCACCGAACAGGCCGCCAGCGCCGCGGTGCAGCTCACCGCCCAGGCGAACCACCTCACCGAAAACGCCTCCAGCCTCCTCCGCATGATCGAGGGCGGCGCGGCGGCGACCGACGCCCCCGCCCCACCACCCCCCGCGACCTGATATCGTCCGTTCGAGCCGAGCCAAACCGGTGGACGGCTATCCGTGTAGCGTTGGCCGTCCCCGGCCAATTCCGAAGACGGCCTCACCTTGCGCCCGCATCGGAACAATCGCGCATCCCACACCAGCCCCGGGCCCGCACCCACCCCGACCCCCGCCCGATACGCTCACGCTCGCCGCCGCGGCCGCCGAAGCGCCATCAAACTCGCCGCGACGACGCCAAGCCCCAGACCCGCGCCCGCCGGCTCGGGAATCGCCGTCGTTGAAAATTGCAAAGCCTCGATCGCGATCGGCCGCGTCTCGGTATTCGCCGCGCTATACCAGTAATCGGCCAGGTGGATGCGAACCGAGCTCACCACCCCGGAGCTTACCGAGGCGAAGTCGGAGTAGATCGTCGTGCCGTCCCAGTTCCCGCTCAGAGCCCCGCCCACCCGCGACAGCAGCATCGTGCGGCTGCCGCCCGAGACGACATTCAGGGACCCGTAGCCCGTGCCCACCGACACCGGCGTGTCCCCGCCGCTGAAAAGATAACCCGGACTGTGGGCCACCTGCTGATCGTGGATTCCCATGTGGGCCACGACATCCCCATCCGCGTCGAGCAGCTCCACATACAGGTTCTGGATCGCCTGCTCCGACCCGTAGTTCCAGTTGAACACCATGCTCAGATAAAAGTCCCCCGCCGTCGGCGTGACCGCCCGCGTCAGGTAGGCGCGCCCCCAGTTGCCGTCGCCCTGGGTCAGGTCGCCAAAACCACCCAGTTGCAGCTCGCCGGCGGCCACCACCGGAGTCCAGGTCGTCTCGGGCGCGCCGCCGCCGAAGCTCAGGGTCCAGGCGAGATCCAACGAAGAGCCGGGGAACGTATCCAAAAAAGAAGCACGCACGTCGGCGGCGGAGATGGCGAGGGAAGCGGCGCAAAGACCAAAACGAAGCGAGGCAGTCATGTTGCTCAAAAGTTGCATTCAGCCGAAGTCGCCCAAGCCGAACATGTCAACGATCCATCCCCGCGCGAAACGCGAGGCCCGCGCGTGGTTCACCATCGACCACCGCGACAAAATGGGAGGAACTGTCCGAACCCGCCGGGGCCACCGTGAATTCCCCGACCACCACGCCTCCCGCCTTGCTGAAGACGTCCCTCAGTCTGGGACTCTTCGTGCTCCTTTTCTGGACCCTCTGGCTTGGCTGGCAAACGACGGGCATGCGGTCGCCGACATCGACCCCGTCCCCCTCGCGCCCGCCCGCCGAGCCGGCGGCCGCCGGATCCGCCGGCGCCCAATTCGCATCGGACCTCGCCGCACCTGCGCCGGCCGCGGCGAACGGGCCCTCGTCCCGCGATTCGGCGACCACCGCGATCCCGATCCCTGAAGAGTCGGGGGAAGCTTCCGGAGACACCGGCCGCCCGTGGACGGCGCCCGATGCGAGCGCCCCGCCGCGTGCCGCGAACACGGGCGCGGCGACCGCGCTGTCGCGAGAAACCGAATACGAACGCCAGTCCCGCATCTGGCGTGCGGGAGCCCGCTGGGGCAGGTCGGACCAGATTTCCGGCTCCGCGATGTCGGCGTCGGACAAGAACGACCTTCTCTCCCAAATGTTCCGGGACGACCTGACCGGCGAGCATCTCTGGCGACTCGGCTACCAGTGGGGCTTCGCGACTCGCCAGGGCGAATTTTAGGGCGCGCTTCCGGGCTCGTTTGGCCCTGCTCGCCGGGACTACCGATCCAGCCCATCCCGGACGCCGGCTCTTTTCGAATCAGGGCGTCGATCACCCGGAGCCTCGCTCCTGGCGAGGCGACCGAAACGACAAGAGGAACCAAAACCGGCGGACAAGGTTCCCGGCGGACCGAAGTGTCGCTCCTTCACCCCGCCAGTTCCCGCAACCTCCGCGCGTGAAGCGCCGGGTCCGGCCGGTCGTAGTGCGAAGGCAACACCCACGTCGGTCGCGCCGCCGCCAGTTCGCGCAAACTCGCTTCCGCGCGCGCCCGATCTCGCGTGAGAAATCCCGGCGGTCGATGCACCGACCACGCGTAGCTCGCGAAGAGATCACCGGAAAACACCAGCCCTCGCGCCCCCGCCCGCTCCGCCACCAGCGCGCAATGCCCCGGCGTGTGTCCCGGCAGATGCCACACCCGCAGTCCGCCCCACATGGGCAACACCTCGCCCGGTCGCAGTTCACCATCGATGCGCGGCGGCCGGTAGCGTCCCAAGCCCGCCCCCGTGCGTTCGAGCCAACCACAAACCCGCGCCGCGCCGACATACCGCACGCCCTGCGCCACATGCTCGTGATCCGCCGCATGCACCCACACCCGGGCGCCGCTCCAGTCCTGAATTTCCGCCGCCCCGCCCACATGGTCCAGATGCCCGTGCGTGAGCACGATGTCGCGCAGCTCCTCCGCCCGCCGCCCCAGTCGCGCCATCAATCTCCGCAACTCCCCCGCCACGCCCCACAAGCCGCAGTCGATCAAGGTCAGCCCTTCGCGATCCACCAACAGATGCGCCGACACCAGGCTGCCGCCCAGCCGGTGCAAGGACCAGCCCTCGCCGACGATCTCAGCCGCCCGCGCCATCATCATGGTGTCGTCCCCGCCGATGCCCGGAGCGGGAGCATCCTGCTCCCGTTCCGCCCTTCTCGCGCTTGTTCCAAGTGCCGCCGGCGGATCCGAAAAGTAGCGGGAGCATCTGCTCCCGTCCTGCTCCCGTTCCGCCCCCGAGCCTCAAGGCCCGACGCGCAAACCGGCTTCAGATATGCTTAGAATCCTCCGCGTCCTTCACCGCGTAGCCGGTTTCCTGACGCTGATGGTTGACCGCGTTTTTCTTCAGGTAGGCCTGGTAAA
>CBINNW010000066.1:0-28596 GCA_966252115.1 uncultured Akkermansia sp. | reverse complement strand
CGAGGCACTCGACGACGGTGTCGGCGCCGTTCATGGCGCGGCCGATCTCGGGTTGGGGAAACGCGGCGGGTGAGGCGGAGGATTTCATGGCGTGGGAAAGAGGGCTTCGTGGCGCGGCTTGGGCCGGAAGGAAGAGAAAACGAATAGAAAAACGTCCGCGCGCGAGGCGAGGCAAGCGCGAAGGCGGAGTCGGCGAAGTGCGCGGTGGCGCTTATGGAATCGAGGCGGAGGCTCGGGGAAGGGGCGCACGGAACGCGAAAAACGCATGCGGTCGCGAAGCCCCCGAAGCAGACCGGGCCGGGCGAAGGCGGACGAGGCGGGCGGCGGGCCGGCCGAGGGGAGGATGGGACGCCGTCTTATTCCAATTCGCTGTCGAAATTAGTCTAATTCGTCACTCTCTGTGTCTCCGTGTCTCCGTGGTGAAAATCTGTAAATTATTTAACCACAGAGACACGGAGACACAGAGAGCGGAAATAAAACGAGAACGACTCGGATCAATGAGACTAAACCCGAAAGCAAATTAGAATTACGGGGCGGGTAGGCGGGTCTCGGCCGGGCCGTCGTAGGAGGGGCGGAGGCCGCCGAGATCGAGCACGATCTTGTCCACCACCACGCCGGCGTCCACCGCGACGAGATGCAGCGTGTGCCAGCCGGGTTCGAGCGGCGCGGGGAGGGCGAGCTCGGCGTAGGTCGCGTTGGCCAGCACGCGTTCTTTCCAGCCGGAGGATCGGGGGTCGAAACCGGAGGTGACGGCTAGCGGCAGGGGCGGGTCGTCGTCGAGCGCGAGGGCGAGGCGTAGTCCGTTACCGGATACGATCGGGTGGGAGGGGAGCAGGCGCACCCGCGCGGTGGCCTGTCCGCCGGTGGAAACGTGAAAACGGTAGCTCAGGCGGGGCGCGCGGGCCGGGTCGGCCGGGATGTCCAGGGTCGAGGGCAGGAGGGTGACGGCGGAGCCGGTGCGTCCGAGCCCGGGCACCGAGCGCCAGCCGCCCGCCGAGGTGGCCGCGGGGTCCGGGGCCTGGTCGGAGGCGGCGGGGAAATCGGCCGAGGTGGTGAAATGTCCGGCGTGGATGGAGACGACTCGGTCGCGCTCGACGAAGTCGCCCGGGCGCGCGCCCTCGGGGGCGACGAGCGGGGAGGGCTCGGGATCGGGCCCGGGCGGGCGCACGGCTTCCTGCGCGTCCGAGTTGAGCGGAGGAATGGCGGTGGCCGGCTGGTAACGCGTCCAGACGCGGGGCGACACGCCGTTGATGGTGACGATGTGCCGCCATTTGCCGCCGGCGATCTCGTCGTTGTAGCGGCTGGTCAGCTCCTCGATACGGCGGGCGGAGGGATCGACGAGGTCGAAGGTGGCGTTCGCGGCGGCGACGTCGCCGCGCGCTTTTTGCAGACGGGCGAGCTCGGCGCGGAAATAACGTTCGTTGGCGGCGGCGGCGGAGAGGATGGGGTAGCCGACGAGTTGGAAAAACGCGTCCCGCGCGGTGGCGGGAACGGAGGAGGAGGCGTTTTCCGCGTCGCGGGCGAGGGCGGCGTAGGCGTCGAGCCGCGCGACGATCTCGCGCTCGGTGAGTGTGGTCGGCTGGTAGGGCGTGAGCGGCAGGTGCCACTGGAGGTGCTCGGGTTTGCGGGCAAAGGCGAGGGCCTGGTGGCGCGTCCAGAGGTCGGCGACGGTGTCGGCGTGGGATTCGCCGAAGTCGCGCGCGGCGACGGCGCGCAGGTGGCGCGCGGGGGCGTCGGGCGAGGTGCGGTCGGCGTGCCAGGCGAGGTCGAGGAAGAACTCGGTGGAGAGTTCGTGGGCTTTCATGTCGCCGACGTTGCCGATCCAGAGGCCGCGGGCGCCGTGTTCGAAGGCGCGGGTCATCTCGCTCCAGACGAGGGCGGGCGGCAGCGAGTCGAACCACAGCCACGAGAGCGGCGCGCCCAGGTAGGAGAGATGGTAATAAACGCCGAGGCCGCCGGCGCGTTTTTGCTCGGCGGCGGTGCCGAAGCGGCGGATGTAGCCGAAATTGTCGTCGGGCCAGACGACGATGGCGTCTTCGGGGACCTCGAGGCCGGCGTTGTAGTCGTCGAGCACCTCCTTGTAGGGCACGAAAATCTGGCCGACGCGGGCGGGGTCGCCCTCGCCGAGGTGGCGGGCGAGCAGCTCGCGTTGATCGGCGAAGATTTTTTTCAGCGTGGCGACGCGCTCGGCCTGGTTTTTTGGGCCGACGATGGCGCTGTCGTGAATGCCGCGCATGCCGAGGGTGAAAAGGCTCTCGCCGGAGCGTCGCTCCTTCACGCGCTCCTCCCAGTAGGCGAGGACGCCGTCGCGGTTGGTGAGGTAGTTGTAGAGGTCCTTGTCGGCGCTCCATTCGCCGACGTTGTTGCGGAGCATCGGCTCGGCGTGGCTGGAGCCGACCACGATGGCGTAGCGGTCGGCGGTGGCGGCGTTGCCGGGCATCCGGTGAAAGGGCGTGGTGCCCGGATGCATGGCGGGCCAGAGGGCGTTGCCACGCAGGCGGAGCAGGAGCTCGAAGAGGCGCGCGTAGGTTTTGGGCCCGAGGTTGCCCGCTTCGGGTTCGTGGGTTTTGGAGGCCCAGGGCACCAGGCCCCAGCCCTCGTCGTTGAGGAAGATGCCGCGGTATTTGACCGCGGGTTGGTCGATGGGCTCCGCGCCGGCGGAGAGGTGGAGCTCGTCGCGCCGGGTGACGGGCACGTCGGCCCACCAATACCAGGGCGACACGCCGATGCGGCGGGAGAGCTCGTAGAGGCCGTAGGCGAGGGCGCGGCGGTCGGAGCCGGCGACGGTGAGCGTGGCGGGGGCGCCGGACGCGGCGGCGCGGGCGGAGAGTTGGAACGCCTCCCAGCGGCCGGCCAGCTCGGGGGGGACCGCGGCGGCGACGACGACGCGGGGGCGGCGATCATCGGCCGGGGCGACGGGCGCGATCTCCGGGCGGACCCCGGTCACGCGCTCGACGTCGGCGGCGAAGTCGGTCGCGGCGATGCGCACCACCTCGGGCGCGTCCGGGGACACGACCAGGACCGCGGCCCGCCCCTGCGCGACCAGCGGAAACGCGTTCGCGGCGTCCGCCGGCACGGGATCGACCGCGGCGAAGGCGGGCGCGGCGAGCGCGAGCAGAAACAGGGAGAGGCGGCGGAGGCGGGGCGGGGGATGCATGATTGCGGTGAGCATGGGATGGGGCGGCCCGGGGTGGGAGGATGCAATCGCGCCGGATGGTTTACCGTTCGCTTCGGAACCGGGCGGCGCGGGCTTCCACGCGGGCGTTGGGCGGGGGCGGATATCCCGGCGAGGATTGTCGTGGAAGGGGCGTATTGGCGGCCAGCGGACGAAAGCTTGCGGGCGGTTTTGCGCTTCCCAGGCCGCCGGCATTCACGTAGGGGTTTTCCGTCTGATGCTTCGCCGTTTGCGCGGTTGCAGGCGGATCGGGGCATCGCGACCGGATTCCGTTCACCACCATGCTTCAACGTTCCAGATACTTCATTCGCGAACACGTCGGGCTGCTAAAGCTGACCGATGTTTACGACATCCTTGATCCTGACAGCAAAACCAAGATCGGCGAGGCTCGGGAAGAGGTGAGCGGGCTGGTCAAGATCCTGCGGCTCCTGATCGACAAGAAGCTCATGCCGACGCGGGTGTGGGTGTATGAGGGCGAGGCGGCCTCCGGAGGGCGGCGGCTCTTCTCGATCCGGCGCGGCGTGGCGCTTTTTCGGCCGAAGGTGGAGGTTGGCGACGCGACGGGAACGCCGTTGGGGTATTTCCAGACGAAGTTGTTTTCGCTTGGCGGCGCCTTCCGGGTGTTCACCGCGGGTGGCACGGAGATCGCGGTGGTGAAAGGTGATTGGAAGGGCTGGAATTTTCGTTTCCTGAGCGGCGACACCGAGCTCGGCCTCGTGACCAAGCAATGGGCTGGACTGGGCAAGGAATTGTTCACGACGGCCGACAACTATATGATCAGCATCAACGGGACGCCGAACGTGGAGATAAATACGCTGTTGTTGGCCGCCGGCCTGGCCATCGACACGGTGTTGAAGGAGCGGAAGTAGGCCGAAGGCCGAAATGGCGGTGAGGGCCGGCCGCCATGAGAAAGGGCCTGAATCCCCGGCCCACCGGCCCGAAAGTCGCGAGAGTCCCGGTCCGGCGGCCCTTTTGTCGCCGGGCGGGGAAAGCGGCGGAACCGAGCGATGTTGCCGTATGTCGGCAAGTAATTGTTGATCGGTGACTTGATGCTGATCGGTGGTTTCGTCCCCAATTCGGTGGCATTTGCCGGACGAGGAGCCGTTGTCGCCTTGGCTCGCGGGAAAATGAAGCGGAGCGGGGCCATCAAGGCCGCTTTCGGCCCGTTTCCGGCCGACTTTTACCCCCTGCGCGGCCAAAAAAAACACCCCGTCGCGACCGTGGTGCAAAGGCTGACCCACAGGCATAATCGGACATTTCGCCAATAACTTTACACTTTTTACACCTTTCGCTGCCGGGTAGGCGCTTGACGGAAATGGGGTGAAATGGGACCAAATGGGGTGTTGTGGGGCGCCTTTTAACGCTCTTTCCATGTCTTCACCCGCGAAACCGTTCTATACCGGCTCGTTCCGGCATACCTTGGACGACAAGAATCGACTCACGATTCCGTCGGCCTGGCGGTCTGCGCACGCGGAAGGCGATACCTTTCTTATCGTCCCGCTAGACGGCTACTTGGGCGTTTTGCCGCCGGCCGAGGCCCAGAAGCTTTACGACCGCGTCGCCGCCCAGTCGCTCTCCGATTCGGAGGCTCAGGAGGCCGCGGCCGACTTTTTTTCCAAGACTCTGTCCTTCAGCTTCGACAAGGCCGGACGCGTCATGCTCACGCCCGAGCTCTGTTTCCACGCCGGCATCGCCAAAGACGTGGTTTTGGCCGGCTCGATGAACAAATTTAACCTCTACAGCCCCGAGCATTGGGACCGGTTGCAAGCCGCCGCCGCCCTGCAAAAGCCCGCCGACCGCCTGCGTCGGATGGGCATCTGAGAGCGCGCACACCATGAACACCGCCGCCTCCCCGATGCCCGCCCACGCCGCCCGGAGGCCCGCCGCCGATGATCGCCGAGCCCTCTAGTTTCGCCGCGCCCACGCCCACCTTCGTCATGTCGCAGCCAGGTCACACCTCCGTCCTCCTCGCCGAGACGCTCGCGCTCCTCGCGCCGCGTGCGGGTGGACGCTACCTGGACTGCACCTTCGGCGGCGGCGGCCACACCCGCGCCATCCTCGAGGCCGCGCCCGGTTGCCACGTGACCGCGCTCGACCGCGATCCCGAGGCCTCGGCCCGCGCCGAGTCGCTGCGGGCGGAATTCGGCGACCGTTTCACGCTCATCGACCGGGATTTTGGCCAACTCGAGTCGCTCCGGCTCGAGGGGCTCGACGGGGTGCTCTTCGACCTCGGCGTCTCGTCTTTTCAACTGGATGACGCCGGGCGCGGCTTTTCCTTCCGCGCCGACGCGCCCGCCGACATGCGCATGGACCCGCGCCATGGCCTGCCGGCCTCGCGCTGGCTCGAGACCGCCACCGAGGACATGCTTTTCCGCGCCATCGGCACCTGGGGCGAGGAGCGTCACGCCGGCCGGGTGGTCCGCGCCATCCTCGCCGCCCGCGGCACCGGCGCGCTCGCCCGCACCGCCTCGCTCGCCGACCTCGTTTCCAAGGCCATCCCGCCGAAGGACCGCTTCGCCTCGAAAATCCATCCGGCCACGCGGGCCTTCCAGGGCATCCGCATCGCGGTCAACGACGAGCTCGGCGCCCTCGAGCGCGCCCTGCCGGCGGCCTTCGCCGCGCTGGCGCCCGGCGGCGTGCTCGCCGTCATCAGTTTTCATTCGCTGGAGGATCGTCCGGTGAAGCAGGCCTTCAACCGCCTCTGCGGCCGGCCCGAATCCCGCGACGATCATCGCCCCGCCGATCTCCGCCACGCCGTGGCCGAGCTCCTCACCCGCAAAGCCCTCGTCGCCTCCGACGCCGAGGTCGCCGCCAACCCGCGCAGCCGCTCCGCCCGCCTCCGCGCGGTGAGGAAACTGTAGTTATTCACCGGTTACGCACGGCGTATTCACCCTCTCACGACACGTATTCGTCACAAACTTACTCACAGAGTTATTCACAAGTTTTCCGCAGCCGACCGACAACGTCGTTCCGCTCCCGTCCGTCACCCGTCCGTCACCGAAATCCCCCTTTTTAAAGCCATGAAAAACCAAGCCACCCGCGCCTTCGCCACCCAGCTCCTCTTCGTCACGCTGGTCGTGCTCGGGAGCGGCGGCGGACTGGGCTTCGCCATCGTGGACCTGCGCCACGACATCTCCGTCTCGGCGAACAACGCCCGCGTGCTCGAGCAGCGCGTGGTCGAGACCGAGCGCCGCATCGCCGAGCTCGGCGGGGCCATCGCCGCCGAGCAGTCGCCGGACAAACTCGCCGCGCGCAACCAGTCGCTCGCGCTCGGCCTCGTCCGTTCGGCCGAGGCTCAGGTCGTGCGTGTCGCTGGCTCGATGACCGACCGCCTGGCCGCCAAGCGTCAGGCCGAGATTTTCGCCGCCGAGAGCGGCCGTGTTTTCCTGCCCGTTCGCTTCAACCCCGGAGGAGCCACGCGCTAGCCCCTGATGATCCGTCGCGGCTTCTTTCCCAATCTTCGCCTCTACATCGTCGCGCTCGCCGTCGTCGGCAGCTTCGGCGTGGTCGCGCATCGATTGGTGGAGCTGCACGTGCTCGATCGGGATCACTTTCTGGCTCAGATCCAGGACACCCGCCATCGGGTGGTGGCCGAGCCCGCCCGACGGGGCGACATCTACGACGCACGCGGCGACCTGCTCGCCACCACCAAGACCGACATCACGCTTGCCGTGGACCCGTGGGCGCTGGTCGAGAAGATCGAGGCGCAGAAATTCACCGAGCGCCGGCGGCGCTACGAGGAGGAGCAGTTGTCCCGCCGCGTGGAGCTGGCCGGCATGCTCGAAATGACCCCCGAGGAGGTCGAGGCGCTCTACACCCCCGCGTGGAAAGACGTGCCGGTGGAGGACGACACCCACGACGAGGCCGCGGACGGCCGCGTGCGGGTGCGTTTTGTCAAATTCCGCGAGGGCGTCACCGAGGAGCAGTTCGCCCGCATCTCCGCCCTGCATGTCGCCGGGCTCACCCACGAGCGGCGCCACCGCCGGGTGTATCCGCACCGGGAGCTGGCGGCGCACGTCATCGGTTTTGTGAACAAGGAGGACGTGCCCTCCGGCGGCGTGGAGGCCTTCGCCGATCCGTATTTGAAAGGGCTCACCGGCTGGCGCGAGATCGAGCGCGACGGCAAACGCGTCGAGCTCGTGCAGTATCGCCAGCGCGAGGTGCCGGCCGCGGACGGCTGGGCGGTCACGCTCTCCATCGACACCGCGGTGCAATACATCGTGGAGCAGGAGCTCGCCGCGCTGGTGGAGAAGTTCAAACCCGAGAAGGCCACCATCATCGTCAGCGACCCGCAGACCGGCTTCCTGCTCGCGCTGGCCAACTACCCGAGCTTCGACCTCAACGAATTCGGCACCACGCCGCTCGAGCGTCAGCGCAACATCGCCGCGACCGACCTCGTGGAGCCCGGGTCCACCTTCAAGATCGTCGCCACCGCGGGCGCGCTCAACGAGGGCATCGTGCGGCCCGAGACCAAGTTCGACTGCACGCTGGACAGCATCGTTTTTAACGGGAAACCGCGCCGCTTCATGAGCGACGACCACCGCTACGACCACCCGCTCACGGTCGCCGAGGTCATCGCCAAATCCTCCAACGTCGGCACCGCCCAGATCGGTATGCTGCTCGGCGAGCGCCGGCTCTACGACTACGCGCGCGCCTTCGGCTTCGGCGAGCGTTCGGGTTTCCCGCTGGGTCGCGAGGAGCCCGGCCTGCTGGCCGATCCGGACAAGTGGTCCGGCATCGACATCACCCGCATCCCCGCCGGCTACTCCATCGCCGCGACCCCCCTCCAGATCCACTACGGCATGGGCGTCATCGCCAGCGGCGGCGATCTGCTGGCGCCGCAGGTGATCCGCAAGGTCACCGACGTCGGCGGCGAGGTGGTTTATACCCTCCGTCCCATCGTCCGACGCAAGGTTCTCGCGCCCGGCACCGCGCAGAACATGGCGCGCATGCTCCAGCGGGTCGCGTCCACCGAGGGCACGGCGCGCGTCGCCGCCATCGCCGGCTACGAGATCGCGGGCAAGACCGGCACCGCGCAGAAGCTCATCGACGGGCGCTACTCCAGCCGCAACCACGTCGGCTCCTTCGTCGGCTTTTTCCCCGCCAGCCGTCCGCGCGTGCTCATGACCGTGATCGTGGACGACGGTCATCCGCCGAGCGGCGGCACGGCCTACGGCTCGGTCGTCGCCGCCCCGAGCTTCAAACGAATCGCGGAGCAACTCATTCCCTACCTCGACATCAAGCCGGTGGCGCCGCTCGAGGCCTCCACGCTCTTCGCTCAGGGTCCGGAAGGAGGCGCGCGATGATCGGCTACCTCGCCCAGGACTATCGGTTGATCCAGGCCTTCGCCGAGGCGGAGGCCGGGGCGAGCGCCGAGCTCCCCGGAGCCGCCCTCGCCGGTGGCGCCGGTGGCGCCGCGCCGACGCCGTCGTGCGCGTCGAAGCTGGCGCCGACCGCTCCGCCGACGCGCGAGCGCCGCGCCCCCGCGGGGCGGAACCCACGCGCCACCCGCCCGTCCCCGTCCACCCCCTCCGAACGCGTTTTCCAAATGGCACCTTCCTTGTCCGCACTTTTCGCCGAGGGAGAAATCCTCGCCCATCGCGGCGCCCTCGACCGGCCCGTCTCCGGCCTCTCGATGGACAGCCGCCGGGTGGTTCCGGGCAACGTCTTCTTCGCCCTGCCCGGCCTGCGCACCGACGGCTCCGTCCACGTGGCCGAGGCGCTCAGCCGCGGCGCCGTCGCCATCGTCTCCAACGCCACTCCGGCCGCCGCGCCGGCCAAAGTCACCTTCATCCAGGTCGCCGATCCGCGCGCCGCGCTCGCCCGCGCCGCCCGTCGCCATCACGGCGCGCCCGACCACGCGCTGCGTGTCGTCGGCGTCACCGGCACCAACGGCAAGACCACCGTCTCGCACCTCGTGAAACATTTCCTCGAGGAGGGCACGCGCGTCGGTCTGCTCGGCACCATCAACTACGACCTCGGCGCCCGCACCGTGCCGTCCTTCAAGACCACGCCCGAGGCGCCGGACATCTTCGGCATGCTCGCGCAGATACGCGGCGCCGGCTGCCGCGAGGCGGTGATGGAGGTGAGCTCCCACGGCATCGACCAGCGCCGCGTGCTCGGGCTCGAGTTCGCCGCCGCCGTCTTCACCAACCTCACCCAGGACCACCTCGATTACCACGGCACGCTCGAGGACTATTTCCAGGTCAAGGCCCGCCTCTTCACCGGCGAGACCGGCCCGGTGCCGCCCGTATGCGTCATCAACTACGACGACGCCTTTGGCCGGCGCCTCGTCGGGCTCGTCCCCGCCGGCGCCTCGCGGGTCGTAAGCTATGGCGAGCATCCCGAGGCGCAGGTGCGCGCCGAGCAGGTGGAGCTCGGTCCGAAGGAGACGACCTTCACCCTGATCTGGCCCGAGGGCCGCGCCCGCGTGCGCTCGCCCCTGGTCGGCCGCTACAACGTCGCCAACGTGCTCGCCGCCACCGCCACCGCCTACGGCCTGGGGCGCAACCCGCACGCCTTCCTCGCCCGCCTCGTGGTTTTCCCCGGCGTGCCCGGCCGCATGGAGCGCATCGAGGCCGGGCAGGCGTTTAACGTCTTCGTGGACTACGCCCACACCGACGACGCCCTGCGCAACGCCCTCGGCATGCTGCGCCCGATCACCGCCGGCCGCCTGATCTGCGTCTTCGGCTGCGGCGGCAACCGCGACCGCGCCAAACGTCCGCTCATGACCCGCGCCGCCGAGGACGGTGCCGACCTCGTGCTCGCCACCGCCGACAACCCCCGCGGCGAGACCGTCGCCGCGATCTTCGACGACATGCGCGCCGGCGTCACGCAGCCGACGAAGTTCACCTGGATCGAGGACCGCCGCCGCGCGCTCAGCCTCGCGCTCGATCTCTGCCGACCCGGCGACTGCCTGCTCGTCGCCGGCAAGGGCCACGAAACCTACCAGGAATTCGCCGACACCATCACGCCCTTCGACGACCGCCAGGTGTTGCGCGAATTGATCGGCCTCAAACGCCTCCGCCCCGGCTCCTCGGGCTCTGCGAGCTCCGCGGGCGCCGCCTGATCCGACCACCCGCACCCGCCTTCGCCACCTCGTTTTCGTTTCCACCCCGTTTCCGCCGCCAGCTCTTCAACTTCGCCCAGCCCTTCGCCCCATGCCCGTCTTCACCCCGAAATTTCTCGCCGACACCACCGCCGGTCAATGGACCCGCGAACCCGCCGCCGACGCTCCCGTCACCGGCTTTTCCGTGGACACCCGTCATCTCGACGCCGGCCAGTGTTTCGTCGCCCTCAAGACTGCCCGCCGCGACGGCCACGCCTACCTCGCCGCCGCGCGCGAGGCCGGGGCGAGCGCCGCCATCGTCTCCACCGCCGATTCCGCCGTCGATCTGCCCCAGCTCGTGGTGGCCGATCCGCTCGCCGCCTTCCAGGCCATCGCCGCCGCGCATCGCCGCGCCTTCACCGGCCCCGTGATCGGCATCACCGGCAGCGCCGGCAAGACCTCCACCAAGGAGCTGCTCGCGCTCCTGCTCTCCGCCGCGCCCGGTGACGTGCTCGCGACCTCGGGCAACCTCAACAACCACCTCGGCGTGCCGCTCACCCTCACGCGCATCGACCCGGCGAAGCACAAGTTCGCCGTCATCGAGGCCGGCATCGGCGGTCCCGGCGACATGGCGCCGCTCGTGGCGATGATCCGCCCCGACCACGCCGTCGTCACGCTCGTCGGCCCCGCCCACCTCGCCACGCTCGGCACGCTCGAAAACGTCGCCCGCGAAAAGGCTCAGCTGCTCCTCGCGGTGCGTCCCGGCGGCCTGCGTTTGTTCACCGCCGGCTGTCTCAACTACGACGCCTTCCGCGCCCTCGCCGAGCCGGGCAGCGTGGTGGCCCCGTCCATCGCCCACGAAGGCGACATCACCCGCGTCGGCATCGCCCCCTTCTCGCGCAATACCAACCCGCCCGCAGAGATGTGGTTCAAGTGCCGCCGCCTCTCCGAGGGCATGGCGCGCAACACCGCGCTCGCCCTCACCGTCGCCCTGCGCCTCGGAGTCAGCCCGGCCGACGCGCAGGTGCGCCTCAAGGCCTGGCGTCCCGCCGCCCTGCGCGGCGAACAGGTGCATGACCACGCCGGCCGCTGGCTCTACGTCGATTGCTACAACGCCAACCCCGCCTCGATGCTCGACGCGCTCGACGCCTTCGTCGCCAGCGCTCCGGCCGAGCAGCCGCGCCTCTTCCTCATCGGCGGCATGGAGGAGCTCGGCGCCAAGTCCCACGATTACCACCGCCGTCTGGGCGAGGCGCTCGAAAAGGCCCTTCGCCCCGAGGACTCCGCGCTCATCCTGGCCGACGCCGAGATCGCCAAGACCGTGGTCGAGGGCGCCCGCCGCCGCTCCGTCGCCGCCGCCGACAACGTGTCCGCGCTCCGCGTGCGCTTCGAGGCCCACGCCGGCCCGGTCTTCATCAAGGGCTCCCGCCGCTACCAGCTCGAATCCCTCCTCCTGCCCAACGTGGACGTGTCCGACACGCCCGGCACCGCCCTCTGATCCCGCCGCGCCCCGCGCGTTCTTGTTTTTCCCGTGCTCTCCTTCCTCGCCGATTACGAACACCTCTGGGGACCGCTCCGTCTCCTGCGCTTCCTCACGTTCCGCGCCCTGCTCGCGGCGCTGACCGCGACCGTGATCGGCTTCGTCATCGGCCCGTGGCTGATCGCGCATCTGCGGCGCCTGAAGTTCGGCCAGCACTACGACGACTCGCGCACCGGCGAGCTCGCCGCGCGTTTCGACAAGAAAAACACGCCCACCATGGGCGGCCTGCTGATCTTCTTCGCCGTCTTCGTGAGCTCGGTGCTCTGGGCCGAGCCCAACGTCTGGGTCGTCACCGCGCTCTTCGTCTATGCCGCGCTCACCGGCGTCGGATTCCGCGACGACTACCTGAAGGCGGTGCGGAAAAACAAGGACGGCATCAGCTCCCGCGAGAAGATGATCTGGCAAACCCTGGTCACGCTCGTCGCGCTCGTCGTGCTCGGCCTGCACCCGGACAGCGCCGAGAAGATCCGCGAGGTGTGGGTGCCCTTCCTGAAGGCGCCGATCTTCGAGATCCCGCTCGGCTACACCCTGGTCGGCCTGCTCGGGCTGGGCGGTTTGTTCCTCTTCATGTTCTTCTGGATCGTGGGCTTCTCCAACGCGATCAACCTCACCGACGGCCTCGATGGTCTCGCCATCGGCTGCACCATCACCGTCGCGCTGGTCTATGGCATCATGGCCTACTGCGCGGGCAACGCGATCATCGCGCGCTACCTGCTCATCTCCTTCGTGCCCGGCACCGGCGAGCTCGCCATCGTCTGCTCCGCGCTGGTCGGCGCCGGCATGGCCTTCCTCTGGTATAACTCGCACCCGGCGGAGGTTTTTATGGGCGACACCGGCTCGCTCGCCCTCGGCGGCCTGATCGGCGTCACCGCCTTCATGGTGCAGCAACCGCTCACGCTGGCGCTGGTCGGCGGCGTCTTCGTGGTCGAGGCGCTCTCGGTCATCATCCAGGTATCCGTTTTCAAATACACCAAGCGCCGCAGCCCGACGGGGGAGGGGCGGCGTTTCTTCCGCATGGCCCCCATCCACCACCATTTCCAGAAGCTCGGCTGGCCCGAGACCAAGGTCGTCCTGCGTTTCTGGGTCATTTCGCTCATGTGCTCCCTCGCCGGCCTCGCCACCCTGAAACTGCGCTGAGGCCGCGCCTCCCCGATCCGTCCAAAGTCACAGGTCCCAAGTCACACGTCATCACCGTTCGCTTCGCTCGCATCCACACGACTCCAACCCACTCCCACCGCGTGGCCTTTGCCGCGCCGCACTCGACCTTCAGACCTCGGACCTTTCGACCTTCGACTTCACCACTCCTTCCATGCTCCGTCCCCCCGAGTTCCTCCGCCCGCTGCTCGCCTCGCCCGTCGCCATTCTCGGCGGCGGCGTGAGCGGACGCTCCTTGGCGGCCTTGGTGGAAAAACTCGGGGCCGAGGCGCGCGTCTTCGACGCCTCGCCCGCCGCCCAGCGGGCCGGTGCCCGGGGCTCCTTCTCGGCCGCCGACGCCGAGGCCTGCCGGCTCGTGCTCTTCTCGCCCGGTTTCCCCCCCGCGCATCCCTGGCTTTCCCTCGCGCGCACCTGCGGCGGCCTCAGCCTGGGCGAACTCGATTTCGCGGCCCTTTTCTGGCGCGGCTCGCTCGTCGCCGTCACCGGCACCAACGGCAAGACCACCACCACCGAGTTTCTCACCCACGCGCTCACCGCCGCCGGACGCGACGCCACCGCCGCCGGCAACATCGGCTTCCCCCTCTCGCAGCTCGTGCTCGACCGCGGCGGCGGCGGACCCGAGTCGATCGCGGTCTGCGAGGTCAGCTCCTTCCAGGCCGAGACCCTGCGCCACTTCCGCGCCGACAGCGTCATCTGGACCAACTTCGCCGAGGACCACCTCGAGCGTCACGGCGAGATGGAGAGCTACTTCCTGGCCAAGTGGCATCTGCTCGAACGCTGCATCGGCGGCCGCGTCCACGTCGGCAGCAGCGTGGTGTATCACGCCGGCAAATACGGCCAGTCCCTCCCCGCCGAGGCCTGCGTCGCCTCTGAGAACGAGCCCGGCGACATCCTCCTCCAAGGCACCCTTTTCGCCGACTACCCGCAGCGCGAAAACTTCCTGCTCGTCTCCGCCTGGTGGCGCGCCGCCGGTCTCCGCGAGAGCATCCTCTACGCCTCGGCCCGCACCTTCGCCCCCGGTCGCCATCGCCTGGAAAATATCGGCGTCCACGGCGGCGCCACTTGGTGGAACGATTCCAAAGCCACCAACTTCCACGCCGCCGAGGCCGCGCTCGCCCGCTTCCAGCAACCGGTTCTGCTTGTCGCCGGCGGCAAGTCCAAGGGCGGCGACATCGCCGCCTTCGTCGCCCGCATCGCGCCGCGCGTGCGCCACGTTGCCCTGATCGGCGAGACCCGCCACGCCCTCGCCGAGGCCTGCGCCGCCGTCGGCCTCGCCCACACCCTTTGCGCCGACCTCTCCGAGGCCGTCCGCACCCTCGCCGCGCTCGCCGTCCCCGGCGACCACGTGCTCCTGAGTCCCGGCTTCGCCAGCCTCGACCAGTTCCAAGGCTACGCCGATCGCGGCGACCAGTTCGTCAACTTCGTGCGAAACTACACGCCGACCGCCGCCTTGCGCTAGCCCGCCGGGTTCGTCCTCCCACCTTCAAAAACAATCCACACCCTCTCACTCTCATGAAGCTTACCCACGTCTTCGGACTTGTCGTCTCGGTCCACCTCGTCGCCCTCACCTTCGTCGTGTCCACCCCCGGCTGCCGTTCCACCGGCAAACAAAAGCCGCGCCCGGAGGACACCGACGTCGCCAACGCCAACGCCTCCGCCGTCACCCCCGTCGATCCCGTCGCCCCGGCGCCCGTGGAATCCATGGGCTACGACGACATCAACGCGCCCGCCCCCGGCTACGACTCGCCGTCCTACGGCCAGGGCCAGCAGGCCTCCACCGTCAGCCCGGTCGCCTCCACCGAGGCTTCCGGCTCGGTGCGCTTCGCCCCCACGCGGCCCGCCCCCGGCGGCGCCACCGAGATCGCGCCCGTCGCCCCGCCCGTCGCCGCCACCGCCACCCACACCGTCGTCTCAGGCGACAGCCTCTGGTCCATCGCGCGCAAGCACGACATCTCCGTCGCCGAACTCGCCGCCGCCAACCAGCTCGCCCCCTCCGCCACGCTCCGCATCGGGCAAACCCTCACCGTGCCCGCCGCCCCCGTCGGCCTCGACGC
Organism: uncultured Akkermansia sp.; assembly: GCA_966252115.1. GTDB lineage: Bacteria > Verrucomicrobiota > Verrucomicrobiia > Opitutales > Opitutaceae > IMCC26134_A. The sequence continues at coordinate 13,624 of CBINNW010000066.1, read as the reverse complement.
CTCCTCCGGCATGAGCTCCGACGCCGCCAACACCTACACCGTCGTCTCGGGCGACACCCTCGGCGGCATCGCCCGCAAGCAGGGCACGACCGTCTCCGCCCTCCGCGCCGCCAACAACCTCTCCGGCGACATGCTGCACGTCGGTCAGAAACTCGTGCTTCCCGCCGACGCCACCGGCGTGCCCGCCCCCGCCTCGACCTCGTCCGGCTCGGGCGCTTCGGTCCGCGCCGGCTCCGGCACCTACACCGTCGTCCCGGGCGACACCCTCGGCGCCATCGCCCGCCGCCACGGCGTGAAGGTCGGCGACATCGCCCTTCTCAACAACATCACCGACCCCGCCAAGCTCCGCGTCGGCCAGGTGCTCAAGCTCCCCGCCGGCGCCGCTTCCGTCTCGACCCCGGCCGCGCCCGCCCGCTCCGTCGCGCCCGCCACGACCACCCGCCCCGCCGCCCCGGCGCCGGTCGTCGCTCCGCCCCGCCAGCCCGAGCCGGCCGTCGTGACGCCGGCCCCGGTCGAGAGCTTCCCCGCGACCAGCCAGGATCCGTCCGCCATCACTCCGGTGGAGCCGGTCGAGCCCGTCGCCCCGGTCGATCCGGTGGCCGTCCCGGTCATCCGTATCGAGTAAACGGATAAACGCACCCCGCGCTCCCTCCGCCTCGCGCCTTCGCCTCCACACCGCGTCTCCGCACCGCCCTCCATGGCCGCCCCCCGCGAACTCGAGTTGCCCGATTCCCTCGCGCCCTCGTCCCGCGCCGGATTCAACCCCGTCGCGGTCATGCTCGTGTGCGTGGCCTTCCTGAGCACGCTCGGGCTGGTCGCGGTCTTCAGCGCCACCGCCTTCAAGTCCTCCACCTTCTTCTGGAAACAGGTGCTCGGGCTCGGCCTGGCGCTGGGCGCGGGCTACGTCGTCAGCCGCCTCGATCTCGAATACTGCCGGCGCTACGTCTGGTGGATCGCCGCCGCGATCATCGCGCTCCTGATCCTCGTGGCGATTCCCGGCATCGGCATCAGCGTCAACGGCTCGCGCCGCTGGCTGGGCGCCGGCCCGATCCGCTTCCAGGTCTCCGAACTGGCCAAGCTGGGCGTCGTGGTCGTCATCGCCCACTACCTCGCGCTCAACCAGTCCATGATGGCGGACTGGCGTCGCGGCTTTATTTATCCGCTCGCCATCATCGGCGGCATCGCGGGCCCGATCATGCTCCAGCCCGACTTCGGCACCACCGCGCTGACCGGCGCGGTCGGCGTGGTCGTGCTCTTCCTCGCCGGCGCGAAGTGGCGCTACATCCTCACGTCCGCCGCCGGCATGGCCGCCTTTTTCGCGGTGGCCGTGGCTAACAACCCCAACCGCCTCACTCGCCTCACCGCCTTTCTCGACGTGGAGGGCAACAAACTCGGCGGCACCTACCAGGTTTACCAAAGTTTCCTCGGCTTCGCCGCCGGCGGCGTCTGGGGAACGGGCATCGGGCAGGGGCGCCAACAGATCTACTTCCTGCCCGAGGCGCACACCGATTTCATCTTCGCCATCGTCGGCGAGGAAATGGGCCTCGTGGTCACCCTGGCCACGGTGCTGGCGTTCTTCATTTTCTTCGTCTGCGGCGTCATCCATCTGCGCCGCGCGCCCAGCCAGTTTCAATTTTTGCTCGTGGCCGGCGCGCTGCTGGTGGTCGCGCTCCAGGCCGTCATCAACCTCGGCGTCGTCGTCGGCCGTCTGCCGACCAAGGGCATGTCGTTGCCCTTCGTCAGCGCCGGCATGTCCAACCTCGTGCTCATGGGCATGATCGTCGGCCTGCTGGTCAACACCCGCCGCGCCTGGATGCGCGAGGACGACATCGTGCCGGGCAACCGCGATTTTCTGGGATGAGCCCGAGCATGACCAAGCCGTCAAAAGTCGAAAGTCAGCGGGTCGAAGGTCATCACCGCTCGCTCCGTTCGCATCCCACCGACACCCTTGGCGCGCCCGGGCGCGCCGCCGGCGACCTTGGACCCGAGACTTTGAGACCCGCGACTTTCCTCCTCTCCTGCGGCGGCACCGGCGGCCACCTCTCGCCCGGCATCGCGTTGGCCGAGGGCCTCGCCGCGCGCGGGCACCGCGCGGTCCTGCTCATCAGTCACAAAAAAGTGGATACGCGCCTCGCCGCGAAGTATCCCGCCCTCCGCTTTGAACCCATCCCGGGCACGCCCTTCGGTGCGCATCCCTCCGTGCTCGGGCGCTTCGTGGTGTCGCAGTCCAGGGGCTTCGCCGCCGGGCTGCGCCTCGTGCGCTCGTTGCGGCCGGCGGGTATCGTGGGCTTCGGCGGTTTCACCACCGCCAGCGTGATCCTGGCCGGCGCGCTGCACGGCGTGCCCGTGGCCCTGCACGAGGCGAACCGCGTGCCCGGAAAAGCCGTGCGCCACCTCGCCCGCTTCGCCCGCCGCGTGTGGTTGCCGCCGGGCGTCGCGCTGCCGGGCGTGCCGGAAAACAAGATTCGCCCCGCCGGCCTGCCCGTGCGGGCGGAGATCACCCGCGTCTCGCGGGCCGAGGCCGCCGCGCGTCTCGGGCTCGATCCGACCAAAAAAATCCTCGCCGTCTTCGGCGGCAGCCAGGGGGCGACCCCGCTCAACGATTGGGCGCGCGGCGCCGCCCGCGATCTGGCCATGCTCGGCGTGCAGCTCGCCTGCGTCACCGGCATGGGCAAGGGCGAGGCGGCTTTTACCGAAAACCCCGGACCGGCGCCGCGCCTGACCGTGCGTTCGGCCTGGATCCCGTTTTGCGACGACGTGGCCGGTCTGCTCTCGGCGGCCGATCTCGTGGTGGCGCGCGCCGGAGCGGGCAGTTTGGCCGAGTTTGCCCGGATCGGCTCGCCCGCCGTGCTCGTGCCCTATCCGCAGGCGGCCGACGATCATCAGCGCGCGAACGCCGCCTACTTCGAGCAGCAGGGTGGGGGAGCGGTGCTCGACCAGCGCCAGATCGCCCAGCTCACGCCGCTCGCCACCTCGCTCATTCTCGACGACGCGCGCCTCGCGCGGTATCGCGCCGCCCTCGCCCGTCTGGCCGCCGAACCGGCCCTCGACTTCATCCTCGACGACCTCGCCGCCATCGTCGCCCGCCGTCCCCCGGCGCCGCCCGCGACGCGTGTGCCCGTAGCCGCATGAACGCCGCCGCAAACAGCTCCTCGCTCCCCCCGCTCTTCGGGCGCCCCGTCCGCCGGCTGCACGCCGTCGGCGTCGGCGGCATGGGCCTGGGTCCGCTCGCGATCTACGCGGCGGCGCTCGGATTCGGCGTGAGCGGTGGCGACGACTCTCCGACCGAGCCCATGGCCGCGCAGCTGGCCCGCGCCGGCGTGCGCGTGACGGCCGCCGGCGAGCTGCCGGACGACGCCGAGCTCGTGGTGGTCTCCTCGGCCATCGCGCCCGCGCATCCCGCCATGGTCGCCGCGCGCGAACGCGGCCTGCCGGTGGTGCGCCGGGGCGAGTTGCTCGCCGAGCTGGCCAAGCATCGCCGCCTGATCGCGGTCTGCGGTTCGCATGGCAAGACCACCACGTCGGCCATGTTGCACACCGCGCTGCGGGCCGCCGGGCTCGCGCCGGGTTATGTCGGCGGCGGTCTCTTCGCCGACGACGCCGTGGCACCGGCCGCCGCGGGCTCGGACGAGTGGCTGGTGGCCGAGATCGATGAAAGCGACGGCACCATCGGCGGCTTCGCGCCGGCCATGACGGTGATCGTGAATCTCGATTGGGACCACCCCGACCACTACCGCAGCGAAGCCGCGCTCGAGGCCGCCTTCGCCGCGCTGGTCGCGCGCACCTCGGGACCGGTGCTCATCAACGCCGATTGCGCGCTCTCCGCCCGTGCCACCGCCGGGCGCGCGGAGGTGTTTACCTTTGGTCGCCGAGGCGACTTCACGCTCGTCTCCGCCGCACCGGCCGGCCCCGGCGGGCAGGCGCTTCGGCTGGGCGGACGTTGCTCGCTGCCCGCCGCCCAGCTGCGGGCCTTTGGCGACTTCAACGCGCTCAACGCCACCGCCGCGCTCGCCGCCGCGCAGCTTGCGGGCGCGACGTTGCAGGCCGATCTGCTGGGGCGTTATCCGGGCGTGCGTCGGCGTCAGGCCCTGCTCGCCGGCGGCGCGGGGTTTTCGGTGATCGAGGACTACGCGCACCACCCGGCGGAGATCGTGGCGTTGCTCGCCGGTCTGCGCGCGCGGGTGCCGGCCGGGGGGCGTCTGCGGGTGGTGTTTCAGCCGCATCGGTTTAGCCGCACCGCGCAGTTCCGGGCGGCCTTCGCGGCGGCGCTCGCGGCGGCCGACGCGGTGTATTTGCTGGATGTTTACGGAGCGGGCGAAACGAGTCTGCCCGGCGGCACCAGCGCGGACCTCGCGGACACGTTTCGCGCGGCGCAGCCGGCGGTGCCGCTCGTGTATCGACCGGGCGAGCACGCGGCGGTGTATGCGCGCGTTTCGGCCGACCTGCGGCCGGGCGACCTCGTGGCCATCGTGGGCGCGGGTGATCTCGACGTCTCCGCGCGCGCCTGGCTGGCCGGCATGGATCGGGCCGCCTGGTGGGATCGGGTGGCGGCGGCGCTGGCGCCGGAGCTCTCCATCGACACGAAGTTGCTGCGCGAGGCTCCGCTCGCGGGCAAGACCACGCTCGGTGTCGGCGGCGCGGCGCGGCTCTACGCGGAGCCGGCGCAGGAGACGGATTTGTTTAACCTGGTGCGCGCCGCGCACGCGCTCGGCCTGCGGGTGCTCCCGCTCGGACGCGGCTCCAACCTGCTGGTGCCGGACGAGGGCGTGGACGCGCTGGTGCTGAGTCTGCGGCATCCGTTTTGGGAAAGTTTCGAGCCGCTCGGCGACGGCCGTGTGCGGGTGGGTGCCGGGCTGCGTTTGAAAAATCTCTGCGGGCTGGCGGCCAAGGCCGGGCTCTCGGGCTTCGAGTTTTTGGAAGGCATCCCGGGCAATGTCGGCGGCGCGCTGCGCATGAACGCGGGCGCGATGGGCGGCTGGATGTTCGACGTGGTGGAGCGCGTGGAGCTCGTGACGCTCGCGGGCGAACGGCGTTCGCTGGCGAAGGCGGAGATGCACGTCGCCTACCGGCATTGCGCGGAGCTGGAGTCGGCCATCGCGACGGCGGCGGTCTTGCGGCCGGTCGCGGCCGCGGCGTCGGAGGACGTGACGCGGCAGATCGATGTTTACCGCGACAAACGCAAAAAGACCCAGCCGCGCGAGCCGTCGGCGGGCTGCATTTTCAAAAATCCGCCGGACGATTCGGCGGGTCGCCTGATCGACGCGGCCGGTTTGAAGGGCGAGCGCGAGGGCGACGCGGAGGTGTCGCCGGTGCATGCCAATTTCATCGTCAACCGTCACCAGGCCCGCGCCGCCGACGTGATCACGCTCGTGCGCCGCGTGCGCGCCCGGGTGGAGGCGGTTCACGGCGTGCGGCTCGAACCCGAGGTCCTGCTCTACGGCAAGGACTGGAAGGAGGTTTTGTGAACACGTCCGCATCTCATCGGGTGGAGCGCGTTGTCCCCAACGCGCTGGCTCGGGCGCATGTGGCACCGGGTGGAGCGCGTTGTCCCCAACGCGCTGGCTCGGGCTTGGCGATAGCTCGGGCTCGGGCGCTGGCTCGGGCTCGGGCGGTGGCCGCGCTGGCGCGGGCGATGGCGCGGCTTCGCCGCGTCGAACGCATTGGGGACAACGCGTTCCACCCACGTGTGCTTCTTCGTGCGACTTCGGCGGGGCGTCCGCCGGCGGTCTTTTTCTCCGCCACCCCTTCTCCTTCGACCTGATCCCATGAGCGCATTTCGCATCACCGTTCTTGCCGGCGGCGTTTCCTCGGAGCGCGAGGTTTCGCTCGGCTCGGGCGCGGCCGCCGCCGCGGCGCTGGCGCGCATCTGGCCGACGCGTCTGGTGGACGTGCGCGCCGAGGCTTTGCCCGCCGGTTTGGAGCCGGAGCGTGACATCGTTTTTTCCACCCTGCACGGCACCTTCGGCGAGGACGGCGGCATGCAGCGGCTGCTCGACGCGGCCGGCATCGCCTACGCCGGCTGCGACGCGACCGGCTCGGCCCTGACCATGGACAAGGCCGCCACCAAACGCGCGGCGGCCGGCGCCGGCGTGCGGGTGGCGGCGGATCGCACCTTCACGGTGTCGGCCGCGTCCGCGAGCGGGTCCGCGAGCGCGGGCCGACCGGGAGAGGGGCGGCCGTCCGCCGACGAGTTGATCGCCGCGCTGGGAACGGAGCGGGTGGTTTTGAAACCCAACGACCAAGGCTCCTCGGTCGGGCTGGCCCTGCCCGAGGGACGCGAGGCGCTGGTGGCGGCGCTGGCGGCCCTGGCGCCCGGCGCGTGGATCGCGGAGCCGCGTCTGGTCGGGCGCGAGCTTTCGGTCGGCGTGCTGGAGGGGCGGGCGCTCGGCGTGGTGGAGATTCATCCGCGTTCCGGTGTTTATGACTTCGCGAGCAAATACACCAAGGGCGCGACGGAGTATCTGGCGCCGGCGCCCTTGCCCGAGGAGGCCACCGCGGCGGTGCGGCGCGCGGCCGAGCGCGCCTTCGCGGCCTGCGGATGCCGCGACTACGCGCGGGTGGATTTTATCCTGATCTCGCCCGAGGACTTTTATCTGCTCGAAATCAACACGCTCCCCGGCATGAAGGAAACCAGCCTCCTGCCGATGAGCGCGCGTGTCGAGGGGCTCGATTTTACCGAGCTGGTTCGAGCCCTCGTTACCCCCGCCGTGCGCCGTTTCCAGGAACGCCGCGACCGTCCGCCCGCGTAGCCTTTTTCCTTTTGCCGTGAACCACGTCCCGATCATTCCGCAGACCGCACCCACCTGGCGCGAGAGCATCCCGCAGGATGCTCCGCCGCGGCCGCGCGGCCGCACCGGTCGCACGCGCGTGGTGCTCGACTCCCTCCGCCACTGGGTCGGCGTGGGCCTGGGCGTGGCGTGCTTGGCGGGTGGATACATGGGCTGGCGGGCGTGGAACGAGAACCCGGCGGCGCTGGCCGCCCCCGTGCCGGCGACCCCGCTGCGCGAGATCGTGGTGCGGGGCGACGGCGTGCTTGATCGCGCGTGGGTGGAGCGCACGCTGCGCATCCCGGTGGGCGCTGGCTTGATGGACCTCGATCTCGAGGCCCTGCGGGAAAAACTGCTGCGCGGCGGCCAGGTGCGCCAGGCCGTGATCACGCGTCGCATGCCCGACGTGTTGGTGGTCACGCTGGAGGAGCGCAGCCCGGTGCTCCGCCTGCGGGCCCGCGACGACGAGGGCCGCGACAACCTGCTTTTCGTGGCGCGCGACGGGTTCGTGTTTTCCGGAGAAGGGTATGATCGACCTCTGATGGACAGCCTGCCCTGGCTGGCCGGCGTGCGCCTGACGCGCGATCGCGAGGGGCTGGGATTCACGCCGGTGCACGGCATGGAGATCGTTTCCGAGCTGCTCGGCACGGTGCGGGTGTCGGCGCCCGCCTTGTCGCGACAGTTCCAGATCGTCTCGCTGGCGCGCTACGCGGCCGACGGGGTGATCCTCGTGCGCACGCCGGAGGTGGCCGAGATCGCCTTTGGCCTCGGCGAGGGTTTCTACCCCCAGATCGCGCGGCTGGACTACATCCTCGACGAGCTGCGGGCGCGCGGCGACGGCATCGCGGCGCCGGTGCGCTCCATCAATCTCGCCGTCGGTGGTCGTCAGGTGCCGGTGGCTTTCGCCCTGGCGGACGAGTCCGAACCGACTGTGGCGCCCGCGCCCCGGGTCGAGCCCACCGCGGCTCCCCGCTCGTCGCCGCCCGCGCCGGCCACGGCGCCCGCCTCCGCCGGCCGGATGGCGCCGACCCGCCCGACGGGCGGGACCATCACCACCACGCCCGCCGCCACCGCTTCGCCGGCGGCGATGGATACCGCCTCCACCTCGCCCCAGCCGCAGGCCTTTTTCCGGCTCTGATGCGGGAGGGATGAAATCTGAAAACTGAAATCTGAAGTCAGCACCGCCCGCTCCACCCCCTTTCAAGTCCCGGTTTCCCCGCCTCCGCCCTCACGTCTTCAGCGCTCAGCCTTCATCTCTCTTCTTTCTTCAATGTCCGCCTTCTCCAAATCTCGCATCGTCGGCGCCGTCGAAATCGGCACCTCCAAAATCACCGTGCTCGTCGGTGAGATCGCCGGTCCACGTCTGCATGTCATCGGTTTTGGCGAGTTCCCCTCGCGTGGCGTGATCAAGGGCATGGTGGTGGACAGCAAGACGGCCGGCGAAGCCACCCACCGCGCGATCGACGCCGCCGAGAAGACGGCCGGCGCGCGTCTGCAGCAGGTGTTCCTCGCCCAGACGGGCAGCCACATCGACGGTTTTTACCATGAGGCGGTGGTGAATGTCGGCGGGCTGGATGGGCGCGTCAGCCAGCTCGACATCGACACCGTGCATGGTCTGGCGAAGTCCAAGGCTCTCCCGCCCGGGCGCTGCATCGTGCATTTCCTGCGCCGCCCCTACTATCTCGACGGGGCGATCAATCCCTCGCCCGAGGACATCCGCGGCGACCGTCTGTCGGTCGGCGTCTGGCACGTGCACGGCGACCAGCACCGCATCGCCGACGGGGTGCATATCATCCGCAATTTTAATCTGCCCGTCACCGAGCTCGTCCTGTCGTCGCTCGCCGCCGGCAACATCCTCACCACATCCGAGGAGCGGCAGCACGGCGTGCTCGTGATCGACCTCGGCGGCGGCACGACCGACTACGCCTACTATCGTCACGGGCGCCCTTACGTGGCGGGCGTGGTGCCGGTCGGCGGTTCGCACCTCACCAACGACCTCTCGCTTGGTCTGCGCATCACCGAAAGCCAGGCGGACAAGATCAAAACCCTGCACGCCCGCGCCACGGTGTCGGCGAAGGATCGTGGCGACACGGTCTGGCTGAACGGCGACATGGGCATCGGCGACCGCAAGTTCCCGCGCATGACGATCGAGCAGATCGCGGCCGCGCGCATGCGCGAAACCTTCGAGGTGGTGCGCAAGAAACTCGGCACCGCCTACAGTCCCGGCGAAACCCTGGCCGGGGTGGTCTTGACCGGCGGCGTGACCGCGCTGCCCGGGATCGAGGAGGCGGCGGCGCGGGTCTTCGAGGTGCCGGCGCGGGTCGGCACGCCGCGGGTGGAGGTGAACGAAAAACTGCACAATCCCGCCTACAGCACCGTGCTCGGCCTCCTGCACCAAGGCCTCACCCAACAACTGGAAATGGCCGCCGAGACCCGCGCGCGCACCGGTTTCTTCGGTCGCATGAAGCAGACGCTCGACCGCATCGCGACGGTCTAAAGGAGGGCTGAGGGCTGAAGGCGGAAAGCTGAAACCTGAAAACTGAAAACGACCCGCAGCCCGCGCACCTTTGACATCCGCCCCGCCTCCTCACCCAGCCCCGAATCCAGCCCGTTAACCACCCGGCGCCGTTCCGCATTTCATCCCTCAAGTTTCATCCTTCCGCCTTCTTTTTCCGCCATGTCTTTTTCCGACACCTCCACCGAGATTCCGCTGCCTTTGTCCGCCGACATGTTCACCGATCGCCGCATCGCGATCAAAGTCGTCGGTCTCGGCGGCGCCGGCGCCAACGCGGTGGACCGCCTCAAGATGGAGAACCTGGATCGCCTGCAAATGGCGGTGATCAACACCGACGCGCAGGCGCTCGCCTCCAGCCCGGTGCAGGAAAAAATCCTCATCGGCGCTGGCGTCACCCGCGGGCTCGGCGCCGGCGCCGACCCCGACCTCGGCCGGCAGGCGGCGGAGGCGGACCGCGAAAAAATCGTGGAGGTGGTGAAGGACTGCGACCTCGTGTTCCTCGTCGCCGGCATGGGCGGCGGCACCGGCTCGGGCGCCGCGCCCACCGTGGCCGAGATCGCGGTGGAGCAGGGCGCGGTGGTGGTCGCCTTCGTCACCTTGCCCTTCAGTTTCGAGGGCGGCCGTCGCGGCAAACAGGCCGACGAGGGATTGCTCGCCCTGCGCAAGGTTTGCGACGCCGTGATCCCGCTTCCCAACGATCTCCTGCTCCAGGAGGCGGCCGAGGGCGAGACGGTGTTGGACAGCTTTGCCCGGGCCGACGAGTGGATCGGGCGCGGCGTGAAGTCGATCTGGTCGATGATGTTCCGCACCGGCGTCATCAATCTGGACTTCGCGACGCTGCGGCAGGCCTTTCACACCCGCGGCGGCAAGACCCTCTTCGGCCTCGCCATCGGCGCGGGCGAGGACCCGGTGGCCGACGCGATCGACAACCTGAAAATCTGTCCGCTGCTCGCCACGCCCGAGTTTGCCCGCAAGGCCGACCGCCTGCTGGTCAACCTCGTCGGCGGCACCGACCTCACCCTGCCCAAGGTGAACGAGATCATGAGCGCCGTCACCGAGCAGTTCGGTCGCGACGCCCACGTGATCATGGGCGCGGTCATCGACGAAACCTGCCAGGGCCGAATCGAGTTGATGGTGCTCGGCACGAGCGATCAGGGCTCGCGCGTTTTCACTCCGCGACGCAACCCGAGCGCCCGGGCCCGCGCCGCCGCCGCGGCCGCAGCTGCCGGTTCGGCGGCGTCGCCCGCCGCCGGCGCGAAAGCCGCCGCGAAGGCGGCGTCCGAGGCGGAGTTGTTGCCCCTCGCCGCCGGGGGGGAGCTGCCCCCGGGGGCGGAAAACGAGACGGACGGCGCCGGCGCCGCCGAAGGCTCGGCCAAGGGAACCCAGGTCATCGCGCCACGCGGCAAACTGTCGCTGTTTTCGGATCAGGTGGAGTTGGCCTTCGGCGACCACGAGACGCGTGGCACTTTTGAGAAGAGCGACAAAAACCTGTTCGAGGGCCAGGATCTCGACGTGCCCACCTACCTCCGCCAAGGGCTGAAGTTGCACCTCTGATCCGAGGCGCCGGCGGATTTGGCTGGAGTTGGCCGGGGACGGCCGACACCTCAGGCCGAATTGGCCGGGGACGGCCAACTCTACATCGGATTGTGTGTAGCGTTGGCCGTCCCCGGCCAATCTCGGGAATGCATCGTCCGGCGAGCCCGCGCCGGAGGCGATCCGGGGGGCGCGTGGGGGAAATCACCGCACGCCGAACCCCGGGGCTCCGGATTCACGCGGCGAGCCGGAGGTGAGAAATTTGGTTCATGTCAGCCGACACCGGGCCCGCCGATCTCTCCGCACTCTATCTGCTCAAGGGAAAGGTCGCGCTCGTCACCGGCGCGGGGTCGGGCATCGGAAAGGCCTCCGCGCTGCGCTTGGCGCGGGCGGGCGCGCGCGTGGCGCTGAACAGCCGCACCGCGAGCGAGATCGAGGCGGTGCGGGACGAGATCCGCGCCGCCGGCGGTGAGGCCATGGCCTGCGCCGCCGACGTGTCCGACGCGGAGGCGATGGAATCGCTCGTCGGGCGGGTTCTGCAGGAATGGGGCAGACTGGACATCGTCGTCGCCAACGCGGGCGTGAACGGCCTGTGGGCGCCGCTCGAGGAGATCACGCCCGAGGAGTGGGATCGCACCCTCGACATCAATCTTCGCGGCACCTACCTCACGGTGCGCGCCGCGCTCGAGCCGCTCAAGGCGCACGGAGGCGCGGTGGTGATCGTCTCCTCGGTGAACGGCACCCGCATGTTCAGCAACACCGGCGCCAGCGCCTACGCGACCTCGAAGGCGGCGCAACTGGCCTTCGCGCGCATGATGGCGCTCGAGCTGGCGCCCGCGCGGGTGCGGGTGAACACCGTTTGTCCCGGCGCGATCGAGACCAGGATCGGGGAAAACACCCGCCGCCAGGACCTCGACAAGGTCCGCGTGCCGGTCGAGTTCCCCGAGGGCCAGATTCCCCTCACCGACGGCGAGCCGGGCAGCTCCGCGCAGGTGGCCGAGCTGGTGGCCTTTCTCGTCAGCGACGCCTCCGCCCACATCACCGGCGCCGAGGTGTTCATCGACGGAGCGCAGTCCCTGTTGCAGGGCTAGCGTGCCTCCCCGGCGGCAAACAGGTATGCGGACAAACAGGACGCCCAAGGAGGACGGACATGGCGGACTGTCGGCCCGCGGCCTCGAAACCTGTCCGTCGGTTCGAATGTTCGACCGGTCCGTGTATCCAAAAAAACGGACAAGAATGTCCGTTCTCCCTTTCACCATGCTCCTCAACGAAACCCTGCCATCGCCCGTTTGGGCCACCCTTCACCTTTTACCCGACGCGCCTCCGCTGGAGGCCGATGTTTCCGCCGAAGTTTGTGTGGTCGGCGCCGGCGTGGCCGGCCTCACCACCGCGCTCCTGCTCGCCCGCGAGGGCGCCGACGTGATCCTGCTCGACGCCGGTCAGCCGGGCGGGGGCGAGAGCTCGCGCGGCACCGCCCATCTTTGCACCGCGGTGGACGACCGTTACTACAACCTCGCCCGCTGGCACGGCCGCGAGGGCGCCATCCTCGCGGCGCAGAGCCACCGCGCGGCGATCGGACGGGTGGAGGGCTTCGTGGAGCAACTCGGCCTCCAGTGTGATTTTCGTCGGGTCAACGGCTACCTCTTCGCCTCCGACCCCGCGCAGGACGCCCGGCTCGACGACGAGCTGTTCGCGGCCCGCGCGGCCGGTTTGCTCGACACCGAGCTGCGCGCCTGGCCCGGCGGGGACGGGCCGCGCTGCCTGAGTTTCCCCCGTCAGGCCCAGCTCTCGCCCTGGCCGTATCTGCGAGGTTTACACGACGAATTTTTGCGCCTCGGCGGGCGGGTGCATGGTTTCACGCGCATGCGGGCGCCCCGGCCCGGTCGCGAGCTTGAGCTGATCGCGGCCCACGGACCGCGGGTGCGGGCCGGCGCCGTGGTGTGGGCGGCCACGCCGCCGACGGACAGCGCGATCACGCCGCCGCGCCGCATGGCCGCGCGCCGCACGCACGCCATCGCTCTGGATCTGCCGGCGGGCGCGGTGCCGATGGGCTTGTATTGGGATTCGGATACGCCGCGACGCCAGGCCCGCGTCGCGCCCTCGTCGGAGCCGGATCGCGAGCTCCTGATCGTCGGCGGCGAGTCGCACCCGGCGGCGGAGGAGATCGACTCCGAAGCCTGCCACGCGCGTCTGGCGGAGTGGGCGGCGGAGTTTTTTCCCGCCGCCGGGACCGTGCTTCACGCGTGGTCGGGCCGCAGCTTGGAAACCATGGACGGACTGGCGATCCTCGGGCGGGTGCCGGGCGAGTTTGACAACTTGTATGTGGCCGCGGGCGACTCCGGGCTCGCGCTCACCCATGGCACGATCGGAGGCATGATCATCGCCGACTTGATCGCCAAGCGGCCCAATCCCTGGGCGCGGCTTTACGATCCGGCGCGGCGTTGACCGGGGAGATGGGCGTGGACGCCGATCATTCGCCCTTGGACTTCCTCAGGTAACAACCAGGGAGCGACCGCCGGGCGCGCCGGGGGGGCGACAGCTGTTCGCCCGCGCGGACGGCCCGGCGGTCCGTCCCTAGTGCGTCCATGAAACCATGAACTCAGAATGTGAAAGTCATATCCCCGGGGCAGGCAGAAAGCACCGGGCAGTCGAAGGCAACTGCGTCGCCGCAAGGCGGGGTGGGGAGCAGCCGGAGACGGAAGGTTGGTCCCGAACGAAAGTGAACTCGATACGGCATGTCAGACGGGCGAGCCTGCTAGAGCGTTTTAAATAAATCTGTAGCCGCACGAGACAAACCAGCCGGCGGCAT
>CBINNW010000065.1:0-28895 GCA_966252115.1 uncultured Akkermansia sp. | reverse complement strand
GGTTCTGCTCGTCGGCGGGAAAGGCGTCGATGATGCGGTCGATGGTCTTGGGGGCATTGTTGGTGTGCAGGGTCGCGAAGACCAACATGCCCATGGAGGCGCAGCCGAGGGCGAGGCGGATGGTCTCGAGCTGGCGCATCTCGCCCACGAGGATGATGTCGGGATCGGCGCGCATGGCGCCCTTGAGCGCGTCGGCGAAGGACTCCGTGTGCTCGAGGACCTCGCGATGCACGATGACGGATTTTTTGTTGGTGTGGACGAACTCGATGGGGTCCTCGACGGTGACGATGTGGCGGGTGCTGTGGACGTTGATGTAGTCCATCATCGCGGCCAGCGTGGTGGATTTGCCGCTGCCGGTGGGGCCGGTGACGAGGACCAGGCCCTCGCGCAGCTGGCAGAGTTTTTTCAGGGACTCGGGCAGTTTGAGGTCCTCGAAGGAGAGGATCTTGGACGGGATTTGCCGGAAGACGGCGGCCATGCCCCAGGCGTTGCGCAGGTAGTTGACGCGGAAGCGGGCGAGGCCGGGGATTTCGTAGGCGAAGTCGAGGTCGTGGTGGCGGAGGTAGTGCTCCCAGCGATGGGGCGCGCAGATCTCGCGCAGGAGCTCCTCCATGCGTTCCTGGGTGAGCTTGGGGAACTCCGTGAGGTTGACGAGGGAGCCGGAGACGCGGGCGCGGGGCGGGATGCCGACCATGAGGTGCAGGTCGGAGCCGTCTTTGGCGCGCATGGAGCGGAGCAGTTGATCGATCGCGGCGGGCATGGGGAAAGGGAGGGAAGGAAGGCGGAAGGAGGAAGGCGGAGGGGTGAAAGCCGAAGGCGGAGGGATGAGGGATGAAGGATGAAGGAGGACGGCGGGGGGCGGGCCGACGGGCGCGCGGCGCGCGGGCGAGGCGTTTCAGGTTTCAGCTTTCAGCCTTCATCCTTCCGCCTTCCTCCGTCCGCCTTCATCCTTCTCCGGTCACGGTGTTGCGGACGGCTTTGTTGAGGATGTTGGCGCGGGCGGTCGCGGCGGTGATTTTGCCTTCGCGCCAGAGTTCGAGGATGGCGTTGTCCATCGAGATCATGCCCTCGCGTTTGCCGGTATCGAGGGCGCTGGGGATGCCCTGGGTCTTGCCGTCGCGGATCATGGAGGAGACGGCGAGGGTGTTGACCAGAATCTCGGCGGCGAGGACGACTCCGCCGTTTTTGCCGGGGAGAAGGCGTTGGCAGAGGACGCCGCGGAGGCTCTGGGCGACCATGGCGCGGATCTGGGATTGCTGGCCGGGAGGGAAAACGTCGAGCAGCCGGTTAAGGGTGCTGGTGGCGTCGCTCGTGTGCATGGTGCCGACGACGAGGTGGCCGGTCTCGGAGGCGCTGATGGCCATCTCGATGGTCTCGAGGTCGCGGAGCTCGCCGATGACGATGACGTCGGGGTCCTCGCGGAGGGCGCCCTTGAGGGCGGTGGCGAAGGTGTCGGTGTGGTGGCCGGCCTGGCGTTGGGTGACGTTGCAGCCGAGGCTGGGGTGGAGAAACTCGATGGGGTCCTCGACGGTGATGATGTGGTCCTCGCGGGTGCGGTTGAGCTGGTCGATGAGGGAGTTGAGGGTGGTGGTCTTGCCGGCGCCGACCGGGCCGGTGACGAGGATGAGGCCGTTGTGGTAGCTGAGGAGGCGGTCGAGGACGGTGGTGTTTTTGAAACCGAGTTCGGCGGGCGTGCGCACGTGTTCCGGCACGATGCGGTAGGTGCCCTTCATGCCTTCCTTGTGTTGCATGAGGTTAACGCGGATGCGGCGTCCGCCCTCCATGGCGAGGGCGTAGTCGTAGTCGCGTTTTTTCTCGAAAAGGGCGATCTCGTCGGCGGCGAGGAGCGAGAGATTGAGACGGCGGGCGTCGGTCTCGGAGAGCGGCTCGGAGGCGAGGAAGGAGAGGGCGCGCATGTTGCGCACGTAGGGCGGGGCGCCGGCCGAGAGGTGGAGGTCACTGGCGCCGAGTTCCTGCACGGTTTTCAGGAGACCGAGCATGAAGGCGCGCATCTCGCCGTCGGGCAGGGAGGCGACGCCGCCGAAGTCCACCCGGCCCGAGCTGGCGGCCACGGTGGCCGGGGCGACGTCGAGCCAGGCCGGATCGGGCGGGGTGTGCGGCGGGGGCATGCCCGGGAGCGTCGGCGCCTCGGCCCCGGACGCCGCGAGGGAGACGGACTCCTCCATGAGGCGGTTGAGCAATTCGACATCGGCGGTGATCTCCTGATCGAGAAGGGCCTGGCCAAAGGCGAGCGAGTCGGCGGCGCTTTGCAGCGAGCGGAGGATCTCGACGGCGCGAGGGGCGTCGAGCACGCCCTCCTGCACGCAGAGGGAGACCATCCAGGAAAGTTCTTTTTGCATCGGGTCGAAGGGGAAAACGGCGGGGTTGGCGAATCCACGCGGTCGAAGGCGAAAAGCGAGCCCGCGGGCCGGAAAAGTTTCGCCGAATCCGCGCGAGAACGCAAAAGCCCCGCCGGCGACGAGGCCGACGGGGCTGGGGAATCGGTCAGGGGGCCGCGCGACGAGGGGAGGAGGCCGGGCGGCGGGTGACGATGGTGGCGGGGCGGCGGGTGGCCTCGGCCATGCTCAGGGCGTGGCGGTGACCTTCAGGCGGAGGAAGCGGCGCGGGGTGACGGTGAGGTCGGCCGTGTCGGTATAGGTCTCCGTGCCCGGGGTGGTGAAGGGCAGGAAGGTGTGGACGGTGCTCCAGGTGCCGGCGAGGTCGTTGGTGGCCTCGATGGTGTAGGTGAGGGAGTTGTCGGCCGGGTGGTCGAAGGTGAGGGTCAGGAAGTTGCCGCTTCGGGCGAGGGCGTAGGCATCGGCGGAATCGCCGGCCACCGGGGAGGTGGAGAAGGCGTATTCGAGCAGGTTGACCACGCCGTCGCCGTCGGGATCGGCGGTTTGCTCCGCGTCGGGGCCGGCGAGGGAGAAGGAGGCGGCCCAGTTGTCGTAGGGCGAGCCGACGCTGGCGCCGACGATGGCGATGGCGGGCGTGCCGGAGCCGTCGTCGTAGTTGTAGTCGAGGGTGAAGCCGTCGGGCAGACTGACGTTGGCGAAGGTGCCGGAGATGCCGAAGGACGCCTTGGCGATGACGTAGGCGGGGCCGGGGAGGAGGCCGGAGCCGGAGACGGTGAGGCTGGAGTTGGCGCCGAGGGTGATGTCGTAGGGCGTTTCCAGACGGCTGACGGGCGTCTCGGCGGCGGAGTTGTAGTCGATGACGAGGGCGCCGTTGATGATGAACCCGCCGGCGGCGGTGAAGGTGCCTTCGGGGCCGAAGGAGGCGCCTTCGTTGACGGCGATAGGATAGTAATTCTGAGCGTGGGTGCTTCCGCCCAAGCCCAAATGGCCGCCCTGAACGATGATCTCGCCCTCGAAGAGATTGTCCGGGCTGGTCATCCGGACCGATCCCGATCCGCTCTTGGTAAGGAAACCGGGGCCGGAAACCGTTCCGTGCAGAGTGATGGCATGCGGGATGTCGCTTTCATCGCTACCCGTGACGACGGTGGGAACGCCGGTGATGGATACGGGGATGGTGGTGCTCCAATCGGCGAGGGCCCCGAGGGTGCCGTTGCCGATGCGCAGCCCCGCGTCGAACTCCCCGGCAGCGGTGCCGCTCGGGGCGGTGGAGCCCAGGACGAGCCCGCCCGAGCCGACGTAGAGAGCGCCCGACGTCAACTGGAGGTAAGACCAGCCGGCGAAGTCGGACTGACCGAACTGGATGCGCTCGGCCTTCACCACGCCGGTGTCACGCACGATCAGGGTGGTGCGGCCGGCGCCATGGGGGCCTCCGAGGAAGATGCCGCCGGCGGTGTCGGTGGAGGTGAGGGTGCCGCCGGAGATGTCGAGGATCGACCAACGTCCGGTGTTGTTGATGCTGATGGTCAACGGACCGCCCACGGTGAGCGAGCCGGAGTCCATGCGGGAGTGGACGCTCGAGTTGGCGCGGTCGTTGCCGATGTCAAAGGCACCGGTGATGTTTACCACGCCGTTGTTGTTGATGTAGAGGCCGTGGGAGGAGGCCGCGGAGCCGGGGGCGGCCGCGCTGGTGTTGCTGGCGTTGCCGCGTCCGAGGCTGATGCTGGCGGCGTTCAGGGTGCCGCCGTTGACGTGGATGAAGGCGTTGGCGGATTCGGAGTAGGGGTTGATGATGCCGCCGGGGAAATTCGCCACGCCGCCCGCGGTCACCACGATGCCCCCGGTGCCGTTGCGCACTTCGGACGAGGCGGAGGTGTTGAGGGTGCCGCCGTTGACGAGGAGTTTGGCGCTCGAAGTCGTGCCCGACTTTGTGGCGGCGGTGTTGAGAACGGCGCCCGCGTCGATGCTGAGCACGCCGGCGGAGACGGTGGTGTCGCCGGTGTAGGTGTGGGTGCCGGTGATCGAGAAGGTGCCTGAGCCGGCTTTGGTGAAGGATGCTCCGCTGCCGGAGGGGATGCCGGTGTAGAGGGTGGTCTCGCCGTTTCCGCCGACGGTGAGGGAGACGGGGGTGCCCAGGGTGTTGGTCAACGGGAAGGGGCGGTCACCGGCGAGAGCGCCGAGGGTGACGGAAACCACCGGGTCGGCGATCATGAGCGCGCCGCCACCGTTGGAGTAGGTGAACGTGGAGTTTTGCAGCGCCAACCCGTCGGCCAGCACGAGGGTGCCGGCGGAGAGCGTGGTATCGCCGGAGTAGGTGTTGGGAACCGTTAGCGTGGTGTCGCCGGTGCCGGCGAAAACGACGTCTCCCGTGCCGGAGATGGGCTGGGTGATGGCGACCGAGCCGGAGCGATCGAAGCGGAGCGTGCCGCTGACCGAGATCGGACCGGCCACGGAGCCGGTGACGCCCCCGGAGCCGATTTGGAGGGTGCCGGCGGAGACGGAGGTGTCGCCGGTGTAGGTGTTGTCGGCGGTGAGGAGCAGGGTGCCGTCGCCGATCTTCACGAGGCTGTGGCCGTCGCCGGAGATGGTGTTGGAAAGGGTGAGCGTCTCGCCAGCGCCGTCCACGGTGGTGGTGAGGCCACCGGCGGTGAGCACCAGCGGGGTTTGGACCACATGATTGGAGCCGCCGGAGAAGAGGGTGGCGGCGGCGCCGTCTTGATTGAAGGTCAGGGCGGAGGAGCCCGCGAGCGTGGTGGTCTGGGTGGACTCGAGGAGGAGTTTGCCCACCGTGCGCGGGGCATCGAGGGTAACGGTGCGGGGGGCGGTGAAGGTGGTTCCGGAACCGGGGATGCGGGCGAGGGCCTTCACGGCGTCGGGGGCCACTCCTCCGGTCCAGTTGGACCCCGTGGACCAGTTGCCGTTGGCGTTCACCGCCCAATCGACGGGGGTGATGCTGCCGTCGGAAATCTCGAGGGTGATGACTCCGGCGCCGAGACCGAGGGTGTAGGTCTTTCCGGAGATTTTGGTTTCCTCGGCGATGGAGAGGGCGTTCAAACCCGCGCCGCCGATGGCGCCCGAATAGCCGATGAGGTTGAAGACGCCGGTGCCGGTGAAGGGGGTGGTGGTGCCGGGGTTGTGGAGATGGATGACGCCGCCGTTGATGGTCAGGCCGTCGGTGACGCTCACGTTGAGCCGGTCGGCGTCCACCTCGTTGGTGGCTTCCCACACGAGATTGCTACCGGCCTCCATGACGAGGCTGCCAACCTGAAGAGTGCCGACTCCGCCGCGACCGGGGGAGAGCGTGGAGCCGCTCGCCGCGGTGACCGTGCCCGAGACGATGCCGGAACCGGCGAGAGTGGCGGTGTCGTTTACGGCGACGGGACCGGCGCCGGTGGCGGAGCCGGAGGTGTTGGATGCGATGAGGGTGCCGCCGTTGATTTGGGTGTAGCTGGGGGGATTGGGCGACGCGGTGGCGATGCGGGAGTTGCCGCCCGGGCGGCTGAACTCGACCTCGCCCGCGTCGATGATGGCGTGGCTGGGCTTGAACTCGCCCGAGATGACGGTGCGGCCGGCGC
The DNA here is from genome assembly GCA_966252115.1 of uncultured Akkermansia sp. GTDB lineage: Bacteria > Verrucomicrobiota > Verrucomicrobiia > Opitutales > Opitutaceae > IMCC26134_A. The sequence continues at coordinate 22,966 of CBINNW010000065.1, read as the reverse complement.
CGGTGAACTTGACGATGCTGTTGCTGGCGCCGCTGCGCATGGCGACGGGGGAGTTGATCGTGAGGGTGCGTCCGGCGGCTACGTTGAAAACGAAGGTCTGACTGCCACCGCCAAGGCGCAGTCCGACGTTGGAACCGGGGTTGAGGTTCTGAATGGTGAGGTCCTGGGTGGCTGCGCTCATGTCGATGCCGCCATAGGAGCTGTCGGGGAAGAGGGGGTCCGTGCTGGTGCCCACGGACGTGAGCGTGATGGTGCGATTGCCGCCACCGTCGATGACGACGGGCACGGCGGGATCGCGGAAGCTAAGGAGGCGGAAGCCGGTGTCGTTGCCGACGCTGAGATTTTGCACGCCGTCGGTGAGGTCCGTGCCGTCCACGCGGTTGTCCCACACCCAGATGTCCGTGGTGGACGTCGCGGAGTTGGTGGTCCCGCTGACGCCGTTGGCGGGGAAAAGCGGATCGATGGGCGTGTTGTCCACGTTCACCCAGGCGGCGGCGGTGACGAGCGTGGCCGCTTCGCTGTTTGTTTTGTAGAAGCTGTTTTGGGCGTGGGCCACGGACGCGAGAGCGGCCAGAAGCGCGGCGGTGGCGGCGGGGGCGAAAAAGCGGCGGTTGAGGGGAGGCAAGAAAGACATGGCGGGGTAAGTGGGGCGGATGGTGTCGGGGGAACAGGGCCGGCGAGGACCGGGTCGAGGGCGGATCAGTAGAGTTGGAACCAGGTTCTGAACTGGAGCTGAATGGAGGTGGGGTCACCGGGACCGGAAGGCGCGTAGGTGATACGCCGCATGCTGCCATCGCCGAAGACGGCGTTGATCATCCTGCCGCCGTGACGTTCGCGGTGGACGCGGTTTGCCGCGACGCTGTCCTCGCGGGTGAGGGGCTGGATGTAGGTGCTGAGAACCCCGAAGCCGTTGGCGTGTATGGGGACGTTGTCGTTGGGCAGGCTGTCCATCATCAGCAGGTATTGCGAGGGGCTGCGTGCCCGCCCCAGGGGAATCTTTGTTTGGTCCGCGAGCGTGGTGATGTTTCCATTGATCGATCCTTGCACGAGGCCGTAGGTCGGCCTCCACGCGTTGGAGTCGCTGAAGGGCTGGGCGGTCTTGGTCGGGTATTCCGGATCGCAGGGGCAAAGGCGGAGCTCCATGGAGAGGGCTCTGGATTTGGTGAAGTAGTTGTAGTAGGGGCCGTTGCCGTCCACCGCCGCCCAGTCCTTGGCGCGATAGTTGCCCTTGTTGTCATTGGCATAGAGCATCACGATACGTCCCCACTCACGGAGTTTGGACACGCACTGGGCGTTTTTCGCCGTCTGGCGGACTTTGGAAACGGTGGGGATGATGATCGCGGCGAGGATGCCGATGATGGCGATCACGGTCAGGAGCTCGATGAGCGTGAAGCCCCGCTGTATGCGGCGGCTGGGGGTTGGGTGCGGCATGACGGTAAATGGATGCGACAAACTAAGAGCGGCTCCGGACGGGGAACCGGGATGAACGCGGGGATCGGCCGAGGACGGGGATTCGGCGGCGGGTAGAAGACAGCGTCGCAAAACTTGATTGCGGTTGACCCGAGGGGCCAACGGGCAGATTTCAGACAGTCCGAGATTATGGCGACCATCCGATCCCTCGCGGCCCAGCTGGGCCTCTCCCGCGCAACCGTCTCGGAAGCCCTCCGCGGAGTGCCCCGAGTCAGCGCGGCCACGGTCGCCCGCGTGAAGGCCGCCGCCGACGCGGCCGGTTATCGCAGCAATCCGCTCGCCGCCGCGCTCATGTCGCAGATGCGCCGCTCCAATGGCTCGACCTTCCGCGGCGTGCTCGCCCTGGTGGAGCAGCGCGAGGAGGGACGCCCGGAATATTCGACCCAGTTCCCCGACAAGCTGGCCATCGCCGCCCGCCAACGGGCGCGCGAGCTGGGCTTCGAGGCGGAGCGGCTGGTGGTCGCCCCGCGGGGCGTGACGGTGAAGCGGCTCGATGGCATCCTGAAGGCGCGCAACATCCACGGCATCGTGCTGCTACCCTGCTGGGGCGAGCCGGACTACACCCAGCTCGACTGGCCCAGCTACGCCGGCATCTACGCCGACTACGCGATCCACCATCCGCCGCTCAACACGGTCTGCCCCGACCACCATCGCAACATGGTCGAGGTGCTGGAGCGCGTGCGCGCCGCCGGTTATCGGCGGCCCGGGCTCATCCTCTCCAAACATCTGGACGAGCGGCTGCATCACCGCTGGGAGGGCGCCTTCCTCGTCTGGCAGCAGCACCATTTCGCCAACAAACCCGTGGCGCCCCTGCGGGCCCGGGGCACCGCGGTGGAGGAGTCGGAATTCCGCGACTGGTTCCGGAAATACAAGCCGGACGTGGTGCTCGGTCACTGGTCGCGGGTCATTCCCTGGATGCAGGCGGAAGGGGCGGAGGTGCCGCGCACGCACGGCTTTGTTTGCCTCAATCTGCTCATGGCGGACGTGCCCTGCGCGGGCATCGACCTGCAGCCTTCGCTCATCGGGCGACGGGCCGCCGAGGCGGTCATCGCGAACCTTCAGCAAAACGAATTCGGCGTCCCGTCCACCGCCGCGGTGCTGAGCGTCGCGGGCAAGTGGGTGGACGGTCCGACCTTGATCCAGCGCAAGGCGTAGGCCCCGGCCCCGCGCAACGGCTCCGCGCGACGGCCCGGGGGCGCCGCTCAGCCTTTCAACAACTCCTCCGCGTGCTGGCGGGCGCTCCTGGCGTGGCGGTCGCCGAGCATGCGGGCGAGCTCGGCCACGCGGTGCTCGCGCTTCGTATGGATCGGCTGGATACGCACCACGGCGCGTTCGCCCGACTGGTCCTTCTCCACCAATAGGTGGTTGTCGCCGAGGCCCGCGACCTGCGGCAGGTGGGTGATGCAGAGCACCTGGTGCCCCTCGGCGATGCCGGCCATCTTTTCGCCGACCACGCGGCCGATCTCGCCCCCGACGTTGGCGTCCACCTCGTCGAAGACCAGCACCGGCACGCCGTCGAGGTCGGCCAACACGGTCTTGAGCGCGAGCATGACGCGCGCGAGCTCGCCGCTCGAGGCGATGCGCGAGAGCGGCAGCGGCGCCTCGCCGACGTTGGGCGAAAACAAAAACTCCACGCCGACGTCGCCCTGCGGCCCCAGCTCGGTCAGCGGCACGAGGCGGACCTTGAACTCGGCCTTCTTGAAGCCGAGCTGGGCGATGCTCTGCGCGCCGACCTTGGCGAGCTCGCCGGCGGCCTTTTCGCGCACGCCGCGCAGCGCGCGCGCAGCGCCGGAGGCGGCGCGATGGGCGTCGGCGATGCGTTGGTCGAGCTTGGCCAGGGCGCCCTCGATGTCGCCCTGCACCTCGATGCGGCGGCGCAGTTCCTCGCGGGCGGCGGACACGGCGGCGAGGTCCCCGCCGTGACGGCGTTTCGCGTCGAGCCAGGCCGACATGGTTTGCGAGAGCTGCTCGGCCTGCTCGGGATCGAAACTGAACTGGCCGCCGAGCGCGCGCAGCTCCTCCGCGAGGTCGGCGAGCTCGATGCTCGCGGCGCGAAGACGCTCGGTGAGCGGGCGGCTGGCGGGGTCGAGCTGTTCGAGCTGCTGCGCCTCGCGCAAGAGCCCGCCGATGCGCGTGGCGACGCCGTCTTCGCCGGCGAGGCCGTTTTCGAGCGCGCCGCAGACCTGGGTGAGTTCCTGCGCGCGGCTGAGCCGTGAAAAATCCCGCTCGAGCGTGGCGATGGCCTCCTCGGTGAGATCGAGCGCGTCGAGTTTGGCGAGCTGGGCCTCGACGAAGGCGAGCTGGTCGGGGGCGAGACGGGTTTCGTTCGCCAGGCTCTCGCGCTCGGCGACGAGCTCGCGCCATTCGCGATAGGCGGCGTGGTAGGAGGCGAGTTCCTTTTCGTCGCGGGCGAAGAGATCGAGCAGTTCGAGCTGGCAGGACTCCTTCAGCAGGCGGCGCGGTTCGCTGGGACCGTGAAAATCGATCCAAGCCTCGCCGAGGCGTTGCAAGGCGGAGAGGGTGGCGAGGCCGCCGTTGACGCTGATGCGCGGGGCCTTTTCGCGCGGGAGGCTGCGCTTGAGCACGAGCAGACCGTCCTCGGTGGCGGGCAGATCCAGCGCAGCGAGAAGCGCGTCGATCCGGCGAGGCTCGGCGAAGTAGAGCGCGGCCTCGACCTCGCAGGCGGCGGCGCCCTGGCGGATGATGGTCTTGTCGGCGCGTTCGCCGGCGAGGAGGCCGAGGGCGCCGAGCAGGATGCTTTTGCCGGCGCCGGTCTCGCCGGTAACGACGGTGAAACCGGACTCGAATTCGAGGGCGACTTCCTCAAGCAGGGCGAGGTTTCGGATGCGCAGGGTTTGGAGCATGGGCGAGCGGAAGGAGCGAGTGAGCGCCGCGGCCGGGGCGGGGCAAGCGGCTTCTGGATAACGCGAGCGGCGCCCCGGAGCACGAACGGCGCCGGTGGAGCCCATGCGGCGGAGATTGGCCGGAGGAAGCGGCGCGACCGGCGGCGAAGCATGGCCACACCGGCTCGAACAGTCGGTCGCCGGGCGGCGCCACGGCGGGCGAAAATTTGTTGAGATTTTTTCTTGCCGAAGACGCGGGCGGGCGTCCTTACTCCGCCTCCCAATTTTCCCGGACCCTTAGCTCAGTTGGTTAGAGCGTTTCCTTGACATGGAAGAGGTCACTGGTTCGAGTCCAGTAGGGTCCACCATTTTGGGCAACCGCCTCCAGACACGCGGTTTGTGGCATCGGGAAAACCGCCCCGGAGGATCGATTCAGACTATTGAAACGGTCAACGCGTGTGGCGTTTTGATCGGGGCCGCAAAAGTGCCCTCCGCCCACTCCGCCGCGGCGGAATAAGCGCCCGACTCGCTCCGGCCCCTCATCCGCTCCGCTCCCCTCCCCTATCGCCGAGACCGCCGCGCCTAAGCCCCGCGCGGGCGCAGCGCCTCGCGCCCCAGCCGGGCCACCAGCTCGCCCAGCGTCCGGATCGCCGCCTCCACCCGCGCCGTCACCGGTTGCCCGCAGCCGAGCCGCACGTAGTTGCGATAACGCCCATGCGGGCAAAACAGCGTGCCGGGCGCGATGCCCACGCCGCGCTCCGCCGCCAGCCGATGCAGCTCCAGCGCGTCGATCTCCACCGGCATCTGCACCCACACGAAACACCCGCCCGCCGGATCGCTCACCACCGTCCCGTCCGGGAAATGGGCCAACACCAACTCGCGCGTGTGCCGCACCTGTGCCGCGAAGGCCCGCCGCAGCCGCCGCAGATGCCGGTCGTAGCCCGGCCCGTCCAGATACTCCGCCAAGGCCGCCTGCGCCGTGCCCGCCGTGCCGACCGAGGTGATGGTTTTGAGCCGCTGCACGCGTTCCTGGAAACGCCCGCCCGCCACCCAGCCCAGCCGCAAACCGGGCGCGAGGGCCTTGGAAAACGAGCCGCAATACAGCACCTCGCCACCGCGATCCCAGGCCCGCGCCGGCCTCGGCCGCTCGTCGCCGAAATTCAGATCGCCGTAAATGTCGTCCTCGATCAGCGGCACCCCGTAGTCGGCCAAGAGCCCCACCAGCCGCCGACGTTTGTCCGCATCCAGACACGCGCCGGTCGGGTTCGAGTAGGACGTCACCAGCACCACCGCCTTCACCGGATGGTCCTCCAGCGCGCTCGCCAGCGCCTCCAGATCGAGCCCGCGCTCACAGTCGCCCGACACCGGCAGCGCCTTCAGCCCCAGGCTCTCCAAAATCTCCAGCAGGCCGAAATAACCCGGCGACTCCACCACCACCACGTCGCCCGGCCGCGTGGTCGCGCGCACCGCCAGATTCAGCGCCTCCATCGCGCCGGCCGTGATCGTGATTTCGTCCGGCGCGATCTCGCAGCCGATCTCCGCGAAACGCCGCGCCAGCGCCCGCCGCAGCCCCTCGTGGCCGCGACCAAAATCATAACGCCCGATGGAATCCGGCTCGCGCCGCGCCGCCGCCGCCAGGCAGCGCCCCAGCTCGCGCAAGGGCAACAATTCCGGCGCCGGGATCGCCGCCCCCAGCGGCACGAGCAGCGGATTCGCCGCCTCCGCGAAAATCCGCGCCACCTCGTCCGACACGCCCACCCGCGTCGGCTCCGCCACCGTGTGCAACGAGCGCGGCGCCTCGCCCCGCTCCCCCGCCCCGCCGCCCGCGCGCGGCGCGCTCCGCACGTAGTGGCCGGACCGCTCGCGCACCTCCACCAAACCCGCCCGCTCCAGCTCCGCGTAGGCCAGCAAGGCCGTCGCCGGGCTCACCGCCTCGCGCCGACACAGCGCCCGCACCGAGGGCAGCCGCTCCCCGCCGCGCAACGTGCCGTTGGCGATCAGGCGCCGCAGACTCAGGGACAGCCGCTGGTAGGCATAGGCGGCGGGGTTCGCGCTGTCGGTGCGACTGCTCATGCGGCCCACCCTACCAGCTCCCGGCCCCTCGAGACAGTAACAGTTTCACACCAAACCGAGGATAACAGGTAACAGTTGGCGCACCGCTTTCGCACCTCGCCCGCCGCCCTGCCTCTGCCGGCCTGTATCCGTTTCGGCCATACTGGCGGCCATGCAAACGCCACCCACCGCCCCTCCCATCCCGCGTCCGCCGTCCCGTCCGCGCCTCGCGCTTCGCGCGCTCCACGGCCTCCGAACCCTCCGCGCCGCCTGCGCCCGCTTCGGCGCCCGCGCCCCGCGTCTCGTCATCGATCCCGCCGACCTCGCCCGCGATCCGCCGGCGCCCGGCGGCCGCTCGCGCATCGTGCTCGGCACCGCCCGCGTCATCATCCTCCCCCGCCCCGATCCCTGACCCGCCCTCAGCCCTCCGCCCGCTTCATCCCTCACCCTTCCTCCCTCATCCTTCCTCCATCCTCCTTCATCCTTCACGCTTCCGCCTTCATCCCTCCTCCCTCCGCGCGCCTCCCTGCTTGCCTCACCTCTTCCGCCCGCCCTCATTCCCTGACTCCCTTACTCCCTGATTCCTCCGACCTCCCTTTCCGCCATGTGCCAACAGCCGACCAGCTCCGTTCCCCGCCCCCACTCCTCCGTCGTCGTTGACGGCAACGACCGCGCGCCCGCCCGCTCCATGCTCCGCGCCGTCGGCTTCACCGACTCGGATTTCCAGAAACCGCAGATCGCCGTCGCCTCCGCCGCGAGCAACATGACGCCCTGCAACGTCCACCTCGGCGACCTCAGCGAGCACGCGCAGAAGGGCATCAACGAGGCCGGCGGCAAGGCCGTCTATTTCAACACCATCACCGTCACCGACGGCATCAGCATGGGCACGCAGGGCATGCGCTACTCGCTCGTCTCGCGCGACGTCATCGCCGACTCGGTCGAGACCGCCGTCGCCGCGGAGGGCTTCGACGGCCTCGTCGCCATCGGCGGCTGCGACAAAAACATGCCCGGCATGATGATCGCCATCGCGCGCCTCAACCGTCCGGCGGTCTTCATCTACGGCGGCACCATCCTGCCCGGCTTCACCCCCGGCGACTGCGACAAACAAAAGCCGCTCGACATCGTCTCCGTCTTCGAGGCCGTCGGCAAACACGCCAAGGGCGAGCTCGACGACAAGGGCCTGCACGACATCGAGTCCTCCGCCATCCCCGGCCCCGGCTCCTGCGGCGGCATGTATACCGCCAACACCATGGCCTCCGCCATCGAGGCGCTCGGCATGAGCCTGCCCAACAGCTCCGCCCAGACCGCCATCGGCAAGGAGAAGCGCGAGGACTGCGAACGCGCCGGCGCCGCCGTCCTGGCCATGCTGAGAAAGGGCATCAAACCGCGCGACATCCTCACGCGAAAGGCCTTTGAAAACTCCATCGTCGTCTGCCTCGCCCTCGGCGGCTCGACCAACCTCATCCTCCACCTGCTCGCCATCGCCCACTCCGCCGGCGTCCCCCTCACCCTCGAGGATTTTAAGACCATCGGCGAAAAGGTTCCGCTCCTCGCCGACGTCAAACCCTTCGGCAAATACGGCATGGCCCACCTCATCCGCATCGGCGGCATCCGCCCGATGATGAAGATGCTCCTCGACCGCGGCATGCTCCACGGCGACTGCCTCACCGTCTCGGGCGAGACCATCGCCGAGACGCTCAAGGACGTGCAGCCCTACGGCGCTTTCCCGACCGAGCAGGACATCATCCGCCCCTTCGACAACCCCATCAAGGCCAGCACCCACCTGCGCGTGCTCCACGGCAACCTCGCCCCCGAGGGCGCGGTCGGCAAAATCACCGGCAAGGAAGGCCTCTACTTCAAGGGCACGGCCAAGGTTTACGAGGGCGAGGAAGACGCGCTCCACGGCATCCTCCGCGGCGACGTGGTGAAGGGCGACGTGGTCGTCATCCGCAACGAGGGCCCGGTCGGCGGCCCCGGCATGCGCGAGATGTTGTCCCCCACTTCCGCGGTCGCCGGACGCGGCCTCATCAAGGACGTGGCGCTCATCACCGACGGCCGTTTTTCCGGCGGCTCGCACGGCTTCGACGTTGGCCACATCACGCCCGAGGCGGCCCGCGGCGGCCCCATCGGCATCGTGCGCAACGGCGACCTGATCGAGATCGATGCGGTGAAAAACACCATCAACCTCCTCATCGACGACGCCGACTACGCCGCGCGCATGGCCGCCTACAAGCCGCTCCCGCCCAAGGAAACGCGCGGCGTGCTGGCCAAATACGCCCGCCTCGTCGCCACCGCCTCCGAAGGCGCCGTCACCGACAAATACCTCTGAGGCCCCATGGAGTGCGGCGGCACGACGCCGCTTTGGACGGGGCGGCACGACGCCCCGCCCCTCCGCCCCGCCCCTCCATATCCGCCCCCACCCGGAGCGCCGACTTCCGCCCCTCACCGAGCGCTCCGACCTCCGCCCCCCCACCGGGAGCACCGGCGTCCTCGCCGGCATTCCGGGCAAATCCGACCCACCTCGCGCCACTTCGCGCCGATCCACCGTTTGCCGGCCCCGGGGCTTGCGCTCCGCCGCTCGCGGCCAACGCTGCCGCTCCCCCATGATCGGCCTGCGCGACGAAAACGACGCTCTTCCGCCCGACCAGGACGACGCCGCACCGGCGCCGCCGCCCGTCCGCGCGCCCGAGCTCGCCGCCAAGCTCTTCGGCGAGGGCGGCATCCTCCACCGCGCCCTCTCGCTCGAACACCGCCCGCAACAGGCCCGCATGGCCGCCGCCGTGGCCGACTCCGTCGCCTCCGACACGCCCCTCGTCTTCGAGGCCGGCACCGGCGTCGGCAAATCCCTCGCCTACCTCCTGCCCGGCATCATCCACGCCTTCGACCACAAGCGGCAGCTCATCGTCTCCACCCACACCATCGCCCTCCAGGAACAGCTCGACCAGAAGGACATCCCCCTCTGCCGTCGCGTTTTCAAGGCCGACCCCGAGACCGCCGGCTACGCCGACTTCAAATCCGCCGTCCTCGTCGGCAAGGGCAACTACCTCTGCACCTCGCGCCTCGCCACCGCCCTGCGCGACAAACACGAGCTCTTCGCCACCCCCGAACACGCCGAGCTCCAACGCATCGCCGCCTGGGCCGAGACCACCTCCACCGGCCTGCGCCACGAACTCGACCCGCAGCCCCACCCCGACGTCTGGGAACTCGTCAACGCCGACTCCTCCTCCTGCGGCCGCAAATACTGCGACCCCGAGCGCTGCCACTACCAGCGCGCCCGCGCCCGCATCCGCTCCGCCCACGTCATCATCGTCAACCACTCCCTCCTCTTCGCGCTGATCGCCGCCGGCGGCGCCCGCTCCCACGGCTCCGCCGACAAGGGCGTGCTTTTCCCCGACGACCTCGTCGTGCTCGACGAGGCCCACACCGTGCCCGAGGTCGCCACCGACTACTTCGGACTCCGCCTCTCCAGCTACGGCCTCGACCGCCTCCTCCGTCACCTCTACAACCCCAAGACCAAACGCGGCCTGCTCCAGAAACTCGGCGACCCGATCGAACGCCAGCTCGTCGCCGACGCCCTCGAGGCCTCGCACCACTTTTTCTGCGCCCTCCAAGAGCAGCACCTGCTCAACCGCCCCATCGTCCGCATCCGCGAGGAAAACTGCGCCGAGTCCTGGCTCGATGGCCCCCTCCTCGCCCTGCAAAAAGCCGTTCGCACCCGCGCCGACAAATTCGACGAGGGACGCGAACGCGAGGAACTGCTCGAGCAGGCCGGCAAACTCCGCACCGCCCAGCTCGGCATCCGCCGTTTCCTCTCCCTCGAAAAACCCGAGGAAAACGTTTACTGGCTCGAACGCACCGGCCGCCGCCAGACCGTCGTCGCCCTCCGCTCCGCCCCCATCGACATCGCCCCGCAGCTGCGCGAGGCCCTGCTCGACCGCCAGACCTCCGTCGTCTTCGCCAGCGCCACCCTCGCCGTCGCCGACGACCTCAAACCCTTCCTCGACCGCATCGGCGGACCCCGCGTCCGCGCCGAGGTGCAGCACTCGCCCTTCGACTACGCGCGCCACATGCGCGTTTACCTCGCCAGCGACGTTCCCCTGCCCACCCGCGAGGAGGCCCGGCTCGCCCTCGACGTGCTCGCCGACCACATCGATTTCTGCACCCGCCGCACCGCCGGCGGCTCGCTCGTGCTCTTCACCAGCTACGCCGACATGCAACGCGTCGCCGAGATCGTGGAGCCCATCTACCGCGGCGCCCACCGGCCCTTCTTCATGCAGGGCCCCGGGGTCAACCGCTCCGAGCTCGCCCGCCAGCTCCGCGCCGCCGGCGACGGCGTGCTCTTCGGCACCGAGTCCTTCTGGACCGGCATCGACGTGCCCGGCGACGCCCTCTCCCAGGTCATCATCACCCGACTGCCCTTCCAGGTGCCCACCCACCCCGTGCTCGAAGCCCGCACCGAGCACATCCAGGCCCGGGGAGGCAACCCCTTCGCCGAGCTCACCCTGCCCGACGCCCTCATGACCTTCCGCCAGGGCGTGGGCCGCCTCATCCGCAGCCAGCGCGACCGCGGCGTCATCACCATCCTCGACTCCCGCATCGTGCAAAAAACCTACGGCCGCCAGTTCCTCGCCTGCCTGCCCCAGACCCGCCATACGCGTTTCAACCGCCTAAATCGCGCCGAGGTCTTCCAACCTTTTATTTGATGCCTCCCGACGCATCGCTACCGTCGCCGATTCGCCCATGCTCCTCACCTCCGCCGCCCAGACCGACATCGGCCTCGTTCGCTCCGAAAACGAAGACCGCTTGCTCTGCGCCGACGAGCTCCGGCTCTTCGCCGTGGCCGATGGCATAGGCGGACTCCCCGGCGGCGCCGAGGCGGCCGAGACCGCCGTCACCACCCTCCTGCGCGAGGCCCGTTCCTCCGATCGGAGCGGACGCCCCCTCGACCTCTCCGCCTCCCTTCGCCGCGCCAACCAGGCCGTGCTCGAACTCGGCGCCCGCATCTCCCCCGACTGCGGCCTCGGCACCACGCTCTGCGTCGCCCTCATCCGCGACGGCTCCGTCCATATCGCCAGCGTCGGCGACTCGCGCTGCTACCTCTTCCGCGACGGCAAACTCCAGCTCCTCACCGAGGACGACACGGTGGAAAACGAGGTCCTCCGCCGCCGCGCCCGCGGCGAAAAGGTCCAGCTCGAGGAGCGCTACCGCAACGCCCTCACCCGCTGCATCGGCCAGCCCATGCCGCTGGAGGTGGATGTATCCATCCGCCCCCTACAAGCCGGCGACCACGTCCTCGTCTGCTCGGACGGCATCACCCGGCAGCTCGACGACGCCTCCATCGCCCGCCACCTCGAGTCCCGGCAGCCGCCGGCCCGGATCCTCGCCGCCTTGGTCGCGGACTCGCTCGCCCGCGGCGGCTCCGACAACGCCACCGGCGTCCTGGTGCGCGTGGACGCGCTCTGAGTTTCTCCCCGCCGCCGCCCCCATGACCGATCGCGTCACCCGATTCCGGACCCTGGTCGAATCCCAGCCGGAGAACCCCCTGTTCCGCTTCAGCCTCGCGCAGGCCCTCGACGCCGAGGGACGGCTCGCCGAGGCCGCCGAGCACTACCGTGTTTGCGTGGCCTCGCGCGCGGACTGGATGATGCCCCGCATCCTGCTCGGCAAACTCCTCCTCCGCGACAGCGCCCCCGCCGCCCGCGCCGAGGCCCGCGCCCTGCTCGAAAACGCGCTGGCCCTCGCCCTCGACCAACACCACGAGGACCCGGCCGACGAGTTGCGCGCGCTCCTCGCCGCGCTCTGAGCCACCCGGCCCGCCGCCCCCGGGTCGGGACCTTCCGGAAAGTTGCCCGCTCCCTCCGGGAGCGCCGGTTCGAGTGCCGACCACCGTCACCGCCCTCCCGCCACCGGTGGCGGAGGTGTGTTTCTTGGCTGCTTCCAGTGGATACGCCGCCGGCGGAATTGACCGCCTATTCCAATTTGCGTTCAAGCAGAGCCAAATCGTCGGGAGGAGCGGGCTATTTGTGTAGCGTTGGCCGTCCTCGGCCAACTTCCGAGATGGTCTCACCTTGAGCGCGAATTGGAATTATACCAGTTACGGGATGGATTGACTCTCAAGGGTAGGGCGGGACCGCCGGGCCCGCCGCCGAGGACGGACGGAGATCGTCACCCAAACCGGCGCGCCCGGCGGTCGCGCCCTACCTTCCCCGAAAGTCCCAACTCAACACGTAATTGGTATTATGAGGCGAGCCAATGGCCGCCACTGTGGGCAAGGAGCGGACCGCGTCCGCAAAGGGAGTCGATGCCACGGACAACAACCTCTGTTTTCAGTTTTTTCCCATAAGGTGCGTGTGGGTATCGTCCCTTGCCGAGGCCATTGGCCGAGTCTTCGACACCGGTCCGTTTCGCTTCGCGAAACGCATGCTTCAAACGACGCTCTTTGAGTCGTCGTTTTAGTGGTTCATTCATCATCACCCGTCCGCCCTTCGCCGCGCGCCCAACGGTCGCACCCTGATCGCCACCACAAGCCTCCGCCCGTCCCGCCACCGGTGGGATGGATGTTTCTCTTATTGCCCCGCCGTCGAATCTCCCCCTCCGCCTCCCTGCGTCTTCCCGCCTTCGGCTCCCTCCGCCGCGCCCCTTGTGTCCCGGCCACCGCCGCTCCAAACTGCGAGCCGTGACACGCACGTTGAAGCCCGAGCTGCTCGACACGCTCCCGCCCGATTCCCACGCCGCCCGCCGCGGCCGCCAAGACCTCGACCGCATCAACCGCCTCCTCGGCAACCCCGCCTGGTTCGCCGCCACCGCCCCGCCCCTCGCCCGCGCCGGCGAACGCGCCCTTGAGATCGGCGCCGGCGACGGGCGGCTCGCCCTCACCCTCCGCGCCGCCGGCCTGCAAACCGACGCCCTCGACCGCTTCCCCGCGCCCAAGTCCTGGCTCCGTGCCACCCCGGCCCACGCCCGCTGGATCGTCGCCGACCTCCGATCCTTCGACGGCTGGGCCGCCTACCCCGTCGTCCTCGGCAACCTCATCCTCCACCACCTCGACCACCGCGAGCTCGCCGCCCTCGGCGCCACCCTCGACCGCCACGCCCGCTCGCTTGTATTCAGCGAACCCCTACGCTGTCCGCGCGCGCGCGTCTTTTTCGCGCTCGGCGCCTTGATCTGGCGCGCCCACGCCGTCACCCGGCACGACGCCCGCGTCAGCATCGACGCGGGTTTTTTGCCGGAGGAGCTCCCGCGCGCCCTGCAACTGGATCCCGGCCGCTGGACCTGGACCGTCTCCGCCACGCTTCTCGGCGCCTGCCGCCTCGTCGCGACCCGTCGCGAATGACGTCCCCCGCCCCCCGCCCGGTCACGATCATCGGCGGCGGCCTCGCCGGCCTCTCCCTCGGGCTCGCCCTCCGCCGCGCGCGGGTGCCCGTCGTGCTCCACGAGGCCGGCCGCTACCCGCGCCACCGCGTCTGCGGCGAATTCATCGCCGGCCTCGACGCCTCCACCCGCGACCGACTCGGCCTCGCCCCGCTGCTCCACGACGCCCTGCCGCTCCGCCACGTCGTCTGGTTCCGCTCCTCCCGCGCCTCCCCCATCGCCCGCCAGGCCCTGCCCGCTCCGGCCCTCGGCATCAGCCGCCACACCCTCGACGCCCGCCTCGCCGACGCCTTCGTCGCCGCCGGCGGAGAGCTCCACCTCGCCTCGCGGATGGATCCCCACGCGAGCGCCCCCGGCCACGTCCTCGCCCTCGGCCGCCGCCCCGCGCCCGCCTCGCCCTGGATCGGCCTGAAGCTCCACGCCCGCGGCCTGCGCCTGTCCGCCGACCTCGAAGTCCACCTCGGCGACCACGCCTACGTCGGCCTCTGCCCGGTGGAAAACGCCCCCCTGGGCTGGACCAATGTCTGCGGTCTCTTCCGGCGCCGCCCCGGCCTCCCCCTCGACCGCGACACCGCGCTTCTCGTCCACCTGCAAGCCGCCGACCTCGGCCACCTCGCCGAGCGCCTCGCCGCCGCCGAGATCGAGCCCGCCTCGCGCTGCGCCGTCGCCGGCCTCGCTTTCGGCCCGGCGCGCGATTCCGAAACTCCGCCCCGGGACCGACTCGGCGTCGGCGACGCCCACGCGCTCATCCCGCCCTTCACCGGCAACGGCATGGGCATGGCCTTCCAATCCGCCGCCCTCGCGCTCGACCCGCTTCTCGCCTGGGCCCGCCACCAGGCCGACTGGCCCGCCACCGTCGCCGCCGTGCGGTATCAACTGCGGGGGCATTTCCGCCGACGGCTCGCCACCGCCGCGTTCCTGCATCCGGTGCTCCTGCGTCCCGGCCCCCAGGCCCTTCTCGCCGCCGCCGCCCGCGCCCGCCTCCTCCCCCTCACCCCGCTCTACCACGCCCTCCACTAACTCCCCCGAAAAAACAGCTCCCCGCCAACCCCCGCCCCACGCCGCCCACCGGACCTCCGTGCCCTCCGTGTCCGAGCTCCGTGAGCTCCGTGTCAAAAAAACGAGCGCCCCCAAAGCTCCCCGAGCCCGCCCCCCACGCTCCGCCGATGTATCTCCACGCTCTCGCCACCGCCCTGCCCGAAACCCGCCTCAGCCAGGCCGACTGCTGGGAGCTCATCAGCCGCTCGCCGCTGCGGGACCAACTCTCGCGCCGCTCGCGACTCCTCCTCCAAAGCATCCTCCGCGGCGACAGCGGCATCGACGGCCGCAACTTTGCCTTCTCCCCCATCGAACGGATCTTCACCGCCGACGCCGACGAGCTCAACGAAGCCTTCCGTCTCCACGCCCCCCGCCTCGCCGCCCGCGCCCTCTCCACCGCCCTCGCCGAGGCCGGTCTCCAGGCCCGCGAGCTCGACGCCCTGCTCATCTGCACCTGCACCGGCTACCTTTGTCCCGGGCTTACCAGCTACGTGTCCGAGCAACTCGACCTCCGGCCCGACGCGCACCTCCAGGACCTGGTCGGCCTCGGCTGCGGCGCCGCCATCCCCATGCTCCGCTCCGCCGAGGGGCTGCTCCGCGCGCGGCCCGCCGCCGCCGTCGCCTGCATCGCGGTCGAACTCTGCTCGGCCGCCTTTTACCTCGACGACGACCCCGGCGTGCTGGTGAGCGCCTGCCTTTTCGGCGACGGCGCGGCCGCGACGATCTGGCGGGCCGACGCGCCCCCCGCTCCGCGCCCCGCCCTGCGCGCCACCGCTTTCGACACCCATCACGCCCCCGCGCAGCGCGACAAAATCCGTTTCGAGCAGCGCCACGGCAAACTGCGCAACCTGCTCGCGCCCGAGGTTCCCGCCCTCGCCGCCGAAGCCGTCGCCCGCCTCCACGCGCGGGATCTCGCCGCGCATCCCCGGCCCCCCGCCCGCATCCTCGCCCACCCCGGCGGCCGAGACGTGCTCGACGCGCTCGAGCTCGCCTTGCCCCGCCATTCGCTTGAGCCCAGCCGCCGGATCCTGCGCGAGCATGGCAACCTGAGCAGTCCCTCGGTGCTCTTCGCCCTCGCCGCGGCCCTCCGCGAAGGCCCGCCCGCGCCCGGCGAGGCCTGGTGGCTCACCGCCTTCGGCGCCGGCTTCGCCGCCCACGCCTGCCGCCTCGTGCGGGAGGGCTGAAAAACCGCGTCTCCGGCGGGCTCCGCGCGCCCTCGCTGTCCCCGTCCTCGCCGAAGCCGTTCTCATCCCCAAAGAGAACGCGCCCAAGAATGGACGGCGGTCATGGGTCGTCACCCTTCCTACTTTCCCGCCTTCCACATTCCCGGTCCCACCTCTTTCGTCATTGGCCATGCGCTTGCCGACGTTGACCTTGCCTCGAATCGTCCCGGGCATCATGTGGGAGAATGCCCAAAGCCACACGAGCGGCCAAAACTGTTACGCTGCCCTCAGAGCTCGAACGGATCGTCGCAAACCCGTTGGAGCTGTTGCTCGATTCAAGAAATCCCCGACTTTATGGCACGGAGGCTTACGGCAGCTCCGATCAGAACAAGCTGTTGAAAACGGTGTGGAGCTTTGGAGTGGAGGAGTTGGTCGAGTCCATTTCCACCAGTGGATTCCATGGGCTGGAACCGCTGTTTGCAGAACCGCGCAGCGACGGGCGTTTGGTGGTGGTGGAAGGTAATCGTCGCTTGACGGCTTTGCAGCTATTGCTGGAACCGGGGCGTGCAAAGGCTTTGGGAATCCCACCAATGCCGGCTCTTGACGGGGCCATAAAAGCAAGCTGTGAGAAGGTGCCAGTCGTGCTCGGCCAAAGGGATCATGTGTGGCAATTCATCGCCACTAAACATGTCAACGGAGCACAGACATGGAGTAGCGTTGCCAAGGCTGCTTACATCAAGCATGTCCACGAAGAGTTTGGAAAAAGCCTCGAGGAAATCGCTCAGGCGATCGGAGACAGGAATCAAACCACGCTGCGGATGTATAGCGCCATTAAGGTCATCGACCAAGCGGAGGAGTGGGGCGTTTTCGACCGCACTGATCAAGCAAGTGGAGGCGAACTTCGATTTTCGCACCTTTACACCTTGTTGGGTTATCCTTCGGTCCGAAGATTTCTTGGACAAGAAGTGCGCCCTGATCCCCGAACACCGGTGCCCAATAAATCGAAAAAGCAGCTAGGGGAGTTGCTCCGCTGGATTTACGGAAGCCGCCGGCTCGGCATCGCACCGCTGGTGAAGAGGCAGAATCCGGACGCACGGCATCTGGCGGAAGCTTTGGAGGCAAAAGAGGGTGTAAAGGCTCTGCGCGAAGGCTACGAGCCCCTCATCGCTTTGGACATGGCCAAAGGGGATGAGCAGCTGTTGACGAAATTTCTCTTGGAATCCCGTGATCAATTACGCCTCGCTAGCGCCCGATTTCCCACCGGCTACGCGGTTGAGAAACATGCCGCTGTATTCATGGACATCCGAGAAATTGTTCGCTCGATGATCGCCCAGGAATCGGCGAAAACCAAATCCGACATCTAGCCATGTGTGCTTGGCTTGAACTGGCTCCCGATGCGTTAAGAGCGGCATCGCGGGAAGAGTGTGAAATCGTGGGTTTGGCCGACTGGCTGGAAATGCAGGCGCTAGCCGGCCAGGACAGCCAGGTGGCCGTGAGTCGATTGAAGACGGTGCTGAGGGCCGAGCCATGGCGCGCACCGGGTATGAGTGTGGTGCCCACCGACGAGGAGTTGGAGGGCATCGTGGGAAGCGCCGTCGCCGAACTTGCCCAAAGGCAGGAGAGCTACGGGGGGAAGGGATATCCCTTTGGCTTAAGCGCGGGAGACCGTGTTTTGGCCTATAGCCAAGGAGGCGATGTCTATCTCGCCTTGCTCGCGCTCTCCTATCTCAACCCCGCACCCACCAAGGGATCCACGGATTCCGGCGGCGCCATGTTCGAAGTGCTGGCGTGGCGGGGGCTCTGCCGGTGGTTGGGCAAACCCGATCATCCGGGAGCGGAGGTCATCTCTTTCGTCCACCATATGGGCCAGCCCTCGGCGAGCGGTCTGCCCCACGCTTTTCACGCGAAGGTGGACCACTTGGCGATGGTGATGCGCGACGGGAAAAACTGCCGCCGGCCACCTCACGGCCGAAAAAAAGTCCAAGGAGATGGAGGCGTCGATCTTTTGGCGTGGCGCGGGTTTCCCGACGATCAGGGCGGGCAGTTTCTGCTGGCTGCGGGTTGCGCCGCAGGGATGAACTTCGCCGAAGCGGGCAAGCATACCGAAGCGGACCCCGAGCGTTGGATCGGCGAGCATTTCCCGCCGGGAACGCTGCTCTCGAGCGGCTCATGGGCGCGCTGTTACTTCGTCCCGCGGATGCTCCCCCCGACTCTCAATGAACGCATGAAACGAAATGCCGGTGTGATCGTGGACCGCTGCCGCCTGGCTTGGCTGCTCGACGGCGTGGAAGACGCCCATGTGGAACGAGCCAAGCTTTGGCTCGGGTCTTCGCTTGGCCTTCGCGGGGGAAAATCGTTTCACCGCGCAGCATGAAGGAGACATCAAAGGTGCTGCAAAGTCCTCTCCGTTACCCGGGCGGGAAGCATTCACTTGTTCCCCAAGTGATCGAATTTTTGGTGTCCAATCGTTTGGACGGACGGGAATTCGTCGAGCCTTTCGCCGGCGAGCGTCCGTGGCGCTCAATCTCGTTCACCAGAAAGTTGTCGAGCGCGCTACAATCGTGGAACTCGATCCGCTCGTATTCGTGTTTTGGTGCTGCGTGAAGGAGCAACCTGGCGTGCTCTGTGAGCGAATTCGTGAGTTGCGCGTGGACCTTGATGCGTGGTGGCGGCTTCAACCGATGCGCGCGGTAAAATCGCCGGAGGAGCAACCGCTCTTGGATCTAGCGATGGCAGACCTATTTTTCAATCGCACCAATTTGTCGGGGATCATCGGCGCGCGGCCCATCGGCGGCTTTGGCCAGCGCTCCGCATATGCGATCGACTGCCGATTCCCCAAAGAGACGTTAATCGAACGCATCTGCTCGCTTCGACAGGTAATGACCAAGGTCAAAGTGCTGCACGGAGACGGGATCAGCTATCTCCAAGGGGCGCGTCGGAGGTTGGAGAAGAACGGTATTCCGGCTTATATCGACCCGCCCTATCATGGGCAGGGCCGACGACTATATCGGTATCACTTCAAGGACGGAACTCACCAGCGGCTGGCACGTCATCTGGACTCGGCGAACTACCCTTGGCTTGTGAGCTACGACAACACTCCTTTCATCCGGCGCTTATTCGAGAATCAAAAAATCGTGCCTATAGAGCTGCGATATGCGGTGCGTGAAGCACGTCGCACCGACGAACTGCTGATCACGAATCAGCCAAATCTTCCTGTGGCGAATGTTCAGGACACCGGGCAAGGCGTCGGCTCCCGTCTGGTTGCGTGAAAATCCCCCTCTTAGCCTGTGCACTCGGGGTTAGACTGCGCCCCAGCCCGGCCATTCGCTCGAGCCCAGCCGCCGGGTCCTGCGCGAGCATGGCAACCTGAGCAGTCCCTCGGTGCTCTTCGCGCTCGCCGCGGCCCTCCACGAAGGCCCGCCCCCGCCCGGCGAGGCCTGGTGGCTCACCGCCTTCGGCGCCGGCTTCGCCGCCCACGCCTGCCGCCTCGTGCGGGAGGGCTGAAAAACCGCGTCTCCGGCGGGCTCCGCGCATCGCCTGCGCCGACTTGCCAAGCCGTCCCGCCCCGCCCACGTTCCGCGCACGATGATGCATTTCTCCAATCTTCAGGCCGGTCTCCAACAGCCCCTCGCCCCACGCGCCGACGACGATGATGACGACGACGACCACGAGGACGAAAAGGCCGACGCCGCGGTGAAGAAAGACGCCGCGCCCCTCGCCGCCCGCATCCAGAACAAGTTCATCGAGCAGCGAAAAATTTTCCTCTGGGGCCCCGTCACCGACGCCTCCGCCAAGGACATCACCGAGAAGCTGCTCTACCTCGAGGCCGAGGCCCCCGGAAAAGAGATCAACTTCTACATCAACACCCCCGGCGGCTCCATCACCGCCGGCATGGCCGTCTATGACACCATGCAGCTCATCACGTCGCCCATCAACGTGATCGTCACCGGCATGGCCGCTTCGATGGGCTCGATCCTGCTCAGCGGCGCGCCCAAGGGCCGTCGTCTGCTCTTCCCCCACTCCCGGGTCATGATCCACCAGCCGCTCATCAGCGGTCGTTTCATCGGCCCCGCGACCGACATCAACATCCAGGCCCAGGAGATGGAAAAAATCCGCCTGGAGCTAAACGGCATCCTCGCCCGCGCCTCCGGCCAGCCGCTCGAGCGCATCAACAAGGACACCGACCGCGACTTCTACCTCAACGCCGAGGAAACCATCGCCTACGGCCTCGCCGATAAAATCGTGGACAAACTCTGAGGCGGACAAGCCCCCCCGCCTTCAGCGCACCGGCCCTCGTGCCGGTGCTTTTTTTGTGCCCTTTTACCCTCGTTGGCTCCTGCTTCCAATCAGCTGTTTCGCCTCCCGCTATGCTCGCCACCATCCACCTGAAAAAACTTCGCTTCCACGGCCGCCACGGCGTGCTGCCCGAGGAGGCCGTGCTCGGCCAGCCCTGGATCATCGACCTCGACCTCGTGGTGGACATCGCCCACGCCGCCGCCACCGACGACCTCGCCCACACCGTCAACTACGCCGACGTGTATTCACAAGTCCGCGACATCGTCACCGGCGAACGCTTCGACCTCATCGAGACCCTCGCCAACCGCATCCTCTCCGCCGTCCTCTCCGCCCACCCCCTCGTCCGCTCCGCCACCATCACCGTCCACAAACCCCACGTCCCCATCCCCGGCGACCACGAAGGCGTCGCCCTCACCACCACCCTCGCCCGCTCCTGATCCCAAACCGGCCATCAGTTCCCCGTCATTGGTCATTGGTCATTCCGCCGCCGCCCCCTTGCCCCCCCTCTCCCCTCCCCCCCACGAGCCGGCGGCGGCCGCCGCCTACGTCGCCCTGGGCTCCAATCTCGGCGACCGTCACGCGCACCTCGAAGCCGCCCTCGCCGCCCTCGCCGCGCTGCCCTGCACCCGCCTCGACGCCGTCTCCGCCCTCTACGAAACCGCCCCCGTCGGCCCGCCCGGCCAGCAGGACTATCTCAACGCCGTCGCCCGCCTCCTCACCACCCTTCCGCCGCTCGATCTGCTCGACGCCCTTCTCGCCATTGAGAAATCGCGCGGTCGCATCCGAGCCGAACGCTGGGGCCCCCGCACCCTCGACCTCGATCTGCTGCTCCACGGCGACACCACCCTCCACCATCCGCGACTCACCCTGCCGCACCCGCGCCTGCACGAACGCGCCTTCGTCCTCGCCCCGCTCGCCGACCTCGCGCCCGACCTCGTCGTCGCCGGCCGCAGCATCGCGCAACACCTCGCCGCCGCCGACCGCGCCGGGATCCGGAAGATTTAGCCACGGAGCTCACGGAGCGCGGACACGGAGGGCACGGAGGCCTGTCCCCCGCTCGAAACTCCGAACCCAAAACCAAAGTTTTCGGATTCTAGAATAGCTCACACCCTCCCCACGCACGGTCCACCGTCCTCCGGACCTCCGTGCCCTCCGTGTCATCCCTCCGTGTCCTCCGTGTCGAAAATTCCGACTCCGACTCCTACGCCGACTCCCACGCCGACGCCGTCCTTCCCCTCGGCGCCGCCGCCCCTCGTCCGCACGCTTCCGCCGGGGGCCTGCCCACCGCCCGACCGTCTCTTCCCGACCTTCGCCGCCCGGCCCGGCTGCGCCTTCCTCGACACCGCCCGCCCCTCGCCCGCCGCCCGTCACAGCATCCTCGCCTGCGAGCCCTCCCTGATCCTCCGTGGCGGCCCCGAGCTCCTCCCCCGCCTGCGCGCCGAGCTCGCCGCCCGCGCCCGCGCGCCCCTGCCCGGCCTGCCCTTCGTCGGCGGCGCCATCGGGTATCTGAGTTATGAATACGGCGCCCGCCTCGACCGCGTTCCCTCCCCCCGCCCCCCCGCCACGCCGTCGGCATCGCAGTCACCTCACTCCCCCGACCTCCCCGAACTGGCCTTCGCCTTCTACGACTCGGCCCTGGTTTACGATCACGCGAGCGGCGACACCCACCTCGTCGCCCACCACGCCGCCGGACTCGACGCCCTCGAAAAACTCGTCCGCTCCGCGCCGCCCTCTCCGCCCCCGCCCGCCTTCTCCGTGCGCGAGGCCCGCCCCGAGCTCCCCCGCGCGGACTACGCCGCCGCCATCGCCCGCATCCGCGACTACATCGCCGCCGGCGACGTGTATCAGGTGAACTTCACCCAGCGTTTCGGCGCCGACTTCGCCGGCTCCGCCGCCGGGCTCCACCTGCGACTGCGCGAGCTCAACCCCGCGCCCCACGCCGCTTTCCTCGACTTCGGCGATTTCCAAATCGTCTCCAGCACGCCCGAGCGCCTGCTCTCCGTGCGCGGCCGCGTCGCCGAGACCCGCCCCATCAAGGGCACCATCGCCCGCGTCGCCGACGATCCCGCCGCCGACGCCGCCAACCGCGACCGCCTGCTCGCCAGCGTCAAGGACCAGGCCGAGTTGCTCATGATCGTGGACCTCGCGCGCAACGACCTCGGCCGCGTCTGCGCGCCCGGCAGCGTTCATGTGCCCGCGCGCCACGACCTCGAAAGCTACGCCACCGTGCACCACCTCGTCGCCACCGTGCGCGGCGAGCTCGCGCCGGGCCGCGACCGCTTCGACGCCCTCCGCGCCCTGCACCCGGGCGGCAGCATCACCGGCGCGCCCAAGATCCGGGCCATGCAGATCATCGCCGAGCTCGAGCCCGTGCCGCGCCACGCCTACACCGGCGCCCTCGGTTATCTCGGCGACGACGGCGACGCCGACCTCGCCATCGCCATCCGCACCATCACCTGCGCCGGCGGCCGGGCCACCTACCACGTCGGCGGCGGCATCACGTGGGACAGCGACGCCGCCGCGGAATACGAGGAATGCCTGCACAAGGGCCGCGCCCTGCTCCAGGCGCTGAGCGGATTCGACTAGCCAACTGATCCCACGCGCATTGCCACCCTTGCAAGGTTCCTCGCCGCTTCCATTGGGATGTAGATGACATGAAGCCGGCTGGTTGCCGTCGGGGAGAAGACGAACAACCAACCGGCTCGAATGAAGAACGAACAAGTCCAACAAACC